>JAEZCE010000061.1 GCA_023429995.1 Bacillota bacterium
CTTATTATTTATGGCTGGTGCATACTACGAGCACCAATACAACGACTTTGGTAATGACTACTACCACCACGGCTCCAAGCTATGATTATTACCGGTATCTTGGAGGAAGATTCACGGATAGTAGTAGCCGACTATATATTATCAATCAATCTGGTAAAGAATGTAATTATATTGTAGATGGTACTGTTTTAACCGGTTCGAGAATTATCGCATCAGGAACTTTGGGCAGCATAACCGCTCCGACATGGTATACCGTTGCTGTTGGTGGTTTTGTTTCGACCACAGCATCACGTATTATTTTGGGTTTAAATCATAATGGTTCTAGTGGAAGTATACTAGTAGCTCCAAGCGATTTATACGGCGCGTATAATTCATCAACAAATCCACCTTTTAAAAATGTTGGTGGCATTTATGTCACAACCGAAGAAACAACTATGCCATTATTAAGTAGTAATATTTATTATGCTTCGAATGCTTCAACAAATTATTTATTGTGTTATGGATGGATTGAAAAATAACAAAGGGGATGATTGAAAATGTTTGCAGCAAGTAATAACGGTTTAAGTATTCGGGCAGTTGCAAGTGATTATGTAGCCCAAAGTGGGGAAGTTTTATTTAATATGTCTAATATGAATGAAATAACAACCGACATGTTAAAAAATGCTTTTTCAGGATATGCCACAATGGTTAAAGCAAATGAAATTACAGCATTGAATTCTACTTACACCGAAAAATATAATGCTATGTCATTGCAATTTGCCAAGGCTTTCCTGTCGGATGGCGATACAGTTACAACAACGCAGGCAACGCTTGCGACTAAATATAAGGCTTTAATGGCTGAATATTCTACAAAAAAGGCGGCGATCTTAAATGGCTAATGAAACGTATAATTGTCCGGTGTGCGTTGGAACTGATTTGGTATGGGATGCAGATGGCGTTGCATCCGGGTGCGGTTTCCCATGTTGGTATTGCACTAACTGTGCTTTTGTTACTCCCCCAACGGATGAATACCCTGCTCCCGAATCGTAATTAGTAAGCGGCTCCCCATCCTGTTGACGCAGGTTGATAAGGGAGCCTAACCCTCGACGAATGAGGGCTGTTTTTATTATCGACAGCCTTCGAAAAAACTTTATATATTTTTAAAAATAGGAGATGAAGGCGGCGATATTATGACTGATCAACAAGTGAATGATACGATTGAACTGGCAAAGAAAACTGTGGATGTTGTCTCGAAGGATAATAAACGTTGGTTTATTACGGCGATAGCGGTTTCTTTATGTTTTTTATTTGAAATATGTTGGATGTGTTTTTGGTATTTTAATTCCGATTATGGGGCTCCACAAACACAAATACAAAATCAAAGTAGTAATGTTATCAACACAAAGGGGGAAAATAAATGAAAAAGGATCCCAAACCACCTAAACCACCAAAAGCGCCTAAACTCCCAAAAGTCGGAAGGATTTGGCAAAAACCAGGTCCAAAACCTAAGAAACCGAAAAAGTGAGGGATGAATAATGAATCAAGAAGCTATTGAAAAAGCAGTTGACCGGCACGAGGAAAGAATTGCCGAGATGCAGCAGCAAATAAATTCATTGAAAGAACAACACTCTGGTGTAGCGGTTAGCCTTCAATGGCTGACCACTACCATGACAGAGTTAAAGACAGATTTCAGCGACAATTTTAAAGAGTTGCGGGAATCGATTAAAGAGTTGAAAGAGCGTCCAGGGAAACAATGGGACGCTTTTATTATTACCTCTATTTCCGTTGTACTTAGCGGGGTAGTGGCTGTTATCATAACAAAATTTCATTGAAAAATGAGGCAAATAAATAAAGAATTTTACGATTGATGAAATATTGCAAGCATGTGCCAACAAGGAATATCAAATCGACAAAGGCGATAATATTCTAACTGTATTCGGTGTCCGGTCAAATGATCGACACCGAATATTTTTAATGATGCGCTATTGTGGCTTAAAGATGGAAAGTTAAAACAAGCTCCTGGGACAACAGACCCGGGGCTTTTTTATTTGCAGAATCAGTGTAATTCAAACGGGACCGCCATTGTTAAGCCAGGGTTCTACAAAGGATTATGGAAGATTGGGATTCATAAAACTTACGAGGCGTTAGTACGAGTTAGCCAGGTAACCGTAATCAGGGACTATAACAAGGATGGTAAACTTGACTATAACTCTGACCTGGAAGAAACGGGTATGTTTGG
The DNA here is from genome assembly GCA_023429995.1 of Bacillota bacterium. GTDB lineage: Bacteria > Bacillota > UBA4882 > UBA8346 > UBA8346 > UBA8346. Next base: position 2,219 of record JAEZCE010000061.1, read on the forward strand.
GATAAATTGTCACCACGCCGGGGAGGACTCAATTCAAATCGATAAGTGGTCCGCAGGATGTCAAGCATTCAAGAGGTTGGCTGATTTCAACGAGTTTATGAAAAATTGTAAGAGTTCGGCAAATAAGTTGTTGGATTATGCTCTATTATTGGAGAGTGATATTAAATGAAATTAATATTTAACGCTGTTATAAATTTAATCAACGTTATTACCAAGTTGGTCACAGACATCAAGGAATTTTTCAATAGCATGTTTACTAATCCTACTAGCGGTGATGTATCTTCCAAACGGGTTAACGGTACCGAATTGATCCAGGCGGCTATCGTTTTGGGGTTCTTAGTAGCGCTGAACAAGCAGCAATTAGCTAATGCCGAAGTGGCGCTGAATATCATCTATGCTTTCTTAATTGCTGGGCTGGCGTTCTTTGGAATTACAATTGTGGATAATTTTAAGAGGAAGTGAAATGATGTTTGGTTTTACCCACTTCTATCAGCCATTTTCCATTACGCTGTTTTGGAGACAAGCAGAATTGTACCGTTGGGTAATTGGTCGTTGAACGGTTCAATTTTCAAAAAAATATTTTTATAGTAGCCGAAAACCATTGTCATTACTGAATAAAATGGCATAAAAATTTGTAAAAGTAATAATTCAGTATTGGCGCTGGTTTGCGGCTTCTGGGAAAATTTAATGAAAAAATAGGAGATGATTAACCTGTGCAAAAATATTTTATCATTGGCACCATGTTTTTTTACCGGGAGGATTAAACGAAAATAATCCCTTTTTCGTTTCCAGAAGAATGGGACGAGCTGGAACTGTATCCATTAAATGATTTGCATATTGGTGATAGCAATACCGATATTCGATTATTTAAAAACTTTGTCAAGTTCATACAAGAAAGACCAAATCGTCAACTAATCCTGGTTGGCGATTTGCTTAATAACGCGTTAAAAACAAGTGTGAGTAATGTTTATAATGATTCAATGAGCCCCAATGAGCAAAGGAAATTTTTAACTAGGGAACTTGAGCCGATTAGAGACAGAATCCTTTGCATGGTTTCAGGAAACCATGAACACCGCACAATCAAAGACGTGGATATGTCACCAATTGAATGGTTATCCGAAATCCTTAGGGTTAAATATTTTTCTGATAATGCAATGGCCATTAAGATATCATTCGGAAAAGGGATTAACGGCAAGAATATAGCTTATTCTTTCTGGATTACACACGGCCACGGCGGAGGGGGCCAGATCGGTTCTATGTTAAACAAGACGGAAACTTATGCTGCTGGGATTGAGAATTGTGATGGGGTAATCGTTGGACATGTGCACAAACGTGGCGCCTCGGCTTTTACTTCTTTGAGATTTGATCTGCAAAACAATAAAGTAACGCAGGTGGAAAAACGGGCTATTGTCGCATCGGCTTGGCAGGACTATGCCGGTTATGCAATGCGGATGATGATGAGACCAGGGGTAAAGGGAACCAAACCTATAATGTTATATGGCAGAGTAAAACAAGTGGAGGCGGTTGTTTAATGCGACAATTAACTATCAATGAACTTATAACCACAATGAAAAATAAAGGCTATAAAGTAGCTGAAAAAGATTTCAAACCGTATAACCTTAACATCATAGGGGTCCGGTCAAGCGATCATACTCCTAATATTTTTAACGATATGATATTTTGGCTTTATAAATATCGTGGAGGATGGGCCATGAAACAAGCTTCGATCACAACAGATCCGGGGCTTTTTTATTTGGAGAATCCCTGTAATAAAAATGGAACGGCTATATTAAAGCCCGGGCAGTATCCGGGAGTATGGGAAATCGGATTGCATCAAGGAAAATATGAGGCTTTAGTCCAGCGTGGAAATTTTACCGTGATTCGGGACTTTAACCGAGACGGGGAACTTGACTATAATTCAGGTCGAGAAGAAACCGGAATGTTCGGGATTAATTTCCATCATGCCGGAACCGATTCGGTACAGGTAGATAATTGGTCGGCTGGATGCCAAGTGTTTAAACGGCTCGAAGACTTCAACAATTTTATGACTGATTGCCGGAAAGCTCGTGACAATTGGGGTAACTCATTTAGTTATACATTATTAAAGGAGAGTGATTTTGCATGAAAATACCTTCCATATTTTCGGACGGAGAGGGCGGAGTGTCATCTAAAAGAGTATTTGGTGTGTGGTGTTTGCTTGTTGCGACAATCGGTTTTTTTATGGGCAGGCCAGCCGCTGAATTGGGAGTGTTTATGGGGGCAGCAACTTTTGTATTTATCGGGCAGGCAATATCAAAAACATGATGCCACCCCGGAACCACCCCGGCAACGTGTCGGTAATTTTAAAGGGCCTCTCATTTCTGGGAGGCTTTAATGTATTCTTGCAGGGCTTCTAAAATTATTTCCCGAAGCGATAAATTTTTATCGACCGATAAATGTTTAGCCTGATTCCACAACTCTTCTGGGATGTCTCGAAGTAGATAATCACCAGAGGAATAGGTTTCTCTGAAAATCCTACGGGCAATATTAGCAACATTTACTTGTTTCCCTTGTTCGTGGAGCTGTTTAACTTCGATTTCAATATCGGCAGCGCAGGGGCGGCAGAGTGAAACGCCGCCCATTGATATTCCGCCTTGAACTGGTTTTCCGCAAGCTTGACAGGTGTTTGACATAGATAAAACCTCCTTCAGATTTTTGCGCCGGATTGAGACGGTCGCTGACGCATTGCACCAGAAGACTGGCACTCTCTGCTTTTAAAAAGGAATACCTTTTTCTAAATCGTAATTTTCTTTGTGGGGGAAAACAATTCTATCAACCTCATCAAGACTACAACAAGAATTAAGTTGTTCTTCGGAGGCGGCGTAATCGTTTTTGTATTGTTGTATATTTTTGGCGTAGTCCTTGGCGCCCGCTTCGTTTTCAAACCAGCGGCAAGAGCCAATAACAGGGCAATCATTGTAAACACCTAAAGCTACCGCATAACCACCTTGAGATTTAAAAGTATCATATGTTTTCATTTTAGTATACTCCTAAAATTTTATTTTCCGGGGTTGTGACCGGCTCCCAGCATTAACCCGGATGAATCCGGGCCACTCTGCTTATTTTTTTTATAAATCCAAGGATATTAAGATTATTACCAGGGCGCAAAGGGTTATTGTTTTTACCTAAAGCCCATCCATCGGGAGTACTGTCCGGACATTGGCCAACAATATAATCGGATGATCCAGGTCTAATATTACCACCAACATAATAACTGCGATAACTATATTGGGTATTCATTTTACCATGGTAGTATGGGTAATACCGTTTACTTATAACGTTTTTCATTTTCAACATCTCCTAATTTTTTATTTCCCAGTTAGGAGCTGGGATTCTGTTTTCTTCGCGCTAGTTCTTTGTTTACCCATTCGGTCCTTATTCTGTTTCCGGTTGTATTTTGCAGTAGTAATTTTTCTCGGTATTTTTCCAGTTGTTCGGTGGTTAGGTTTATGTATTTAGGTTGTTCCGTTTCCCTCACCTCTTGATTATATTATATCATGATTATCTTGATAATCAATAGGACTAAAGACCTATTTTAAAAAGGAAGTGATTCCGTGTGCAAAAACATTTTCTTTGTTCTCTTATTTGTCTTCTTATCGGTTTCTTGCTGCTTGGCGGATTCCTATATTATGACCGAGGCAGAGCGGACCGAGTGTCTGAACTTAATCAACAACTTGCAGATCAACTTAACTCAGCGAACGGAACAATTGCAAAGCTTAGAGACTCAGAACAAATTAAGCAACGATCAATTGATAAGCTTACAGCAGATAATCGACAAGCAGAATCAAGAATTAAGCAACTTACAGAGCTTGGTCAGCAACAGCGAGATATCATTGGAAAACTTACAGCAGCAATTGGTGGAGATTCAAAAGACTTGCGACAACTCCAAGAAATTATTGAAAAGTTACCAAAGGCAAAATAAGTGGCTGAAAATAATTTCGATAGGGGAAGGAATTGTTATAGTTTTGTTGAAATTATTATAAGGAAATCCCTTACGTCCGAAAGTCGGCTTCATGCCGTTTCATTCGATAGGCGTAAGGGGTTTTATTTTTATTGTAGGTTATTCCTGCCGGATTATTTTATATCCCAAACTTTCTAAGGCGATTATGGCTTGACCCATTCTATATTCAACGTTTAAAGCTGTTTGATCTTTATTTTCTAAAAATCTTTTGGCGTTTTCTTTCGCTTCCCGTCCAAAGCCGATATAACAATCTCTCAAATCCATTGCAATTGTTTCGATTGCCATTTCTTTCTGTAGCTCTTGCCATGCATTATATTCCATCTTCACCCCTCCTTCAAATATTCCCCTCCCAATACTTCCTATACTCATCCAACCTATACGGCCTAATCGGATAACTCTTATTAAACTGTGGAAAATTAAACCTCATGCAAAATGGATCGGATGCCGGCTCGATGATATAGGGCTCGGTATTTAAAAGTTCACGCAGACGAGCGTGATAATTGAAGTACATGGTTAGACCTCCGATTCAGGATTTATTTTACCAACTCTCCGTTAACAAAAAAATCACCGTCCCCGATAAACTCATCTACGGTGATTACTCCATCAGCTAAGCTTCTCATGTCAACGCCGATCATTTCTTTAATATCAAATTCCGACGGATAATTTTTGGGATTTAAATCATATTCAAATTCAATAGTTACTTTTACCTTTGGCATTTTATTTTTCCCTCCCGTATTTATCCAACAAATCTTTCATTGCTTCATCCAAATATTGAGCCACCGGCACTCTGGTGTCATCAGATAATTTTTGTATAGCTGCCCATAAATCCGGGTCAACCGCGCTCGAAATCCTTTTTCGTTTTAATGCTGCCAAATTTATCACCTCTCAATTATTAGTATACATTAATTTTAAAATAATGTCAATAACATTAAATAATATGCTTGCAAATTATTTAATTTGTGGTATAATAAGATTGTAAGAAGAAATGGAGGCGGTAGGAAATGAAAAAAATTTACGAACAGGCATTAATAAAAGGGACCATTTTAGAACAAGTTGTTATGTCATTGACCAATAATGATGATGTTAAAAATCTTGCATATAATAATGATTTTGAACATTTCCAAATAGGTTTAGAAAAGATAGTCAAAAAGGAATTGTTGAGAGTTCACACCAGAAATGATGAGTTAGTTACTAGATATAATTCAGATATAGATTTTCGAGAAAGTATTAACCAATTAATTTTTTAGCCTAACCGGAGCCGATCCGGTTTCCAAATCGAACTGATGGAGGCGGCAGGGATGGAAAATGTTTCAATATTAGCCTAGCCCTTTCGTGGGCAGAAAGAAGGTCTTTAAATGGAATGGATTAAAGTAAGCGAGAAGTTACCAGAAATCGGAATTGATGTTTTGATTTGGGATGGAGATGCCAGAAGCATAGGTTATTTTAACGGAATATCCTTTAACGATTTTACACTTCAGGAACACGGAAACGCTTGCCGAAATGACAAAGTAACCCATTGGCAACCATTACCAGAACCACCGAAAGGGGAATGAAGATGATTCCATATCAATCCGAACGCCTGGAAGGAATCAATTGTAATAACCAAAAATGTTCGTATTGGAATCCGAATTATGATGGGCATTGTGATGGGACAATCAATAACAATTCAGCCGTTGAAAAATGTGTTTATTATTATCCGGAAAAGAAAGGGTAATGAAGATGTCATACCGAGGTATTAAGAATAGGCATAAAGCCGATAGCGAAATGTATTTAAGAGTTGCTCAGCTTCACCCCATGGAGATTCCGCAAGCTCACCAAGACCGCGCCGAATTGCTGAAATTGGTTGATGAAGCGAAATTATTAATTGGTGATATAAGAAAATCGGTATACGGTGGCGAAGATGGTATCGATGAATATAACATTAACATTTCCGATATCGATAAGTTCCTTTCCAAACTCGATTAACCCGGCCTGACCGGGTTTTATTTTTATCTAAAATATGGTATAATATTACAAAGGAGGTGAATTAGGTCTGTTATAAATTTTAACAGGAGGGATTTTGAGAAATATAATGTTTTAGAATTTTTTAAAGATGTTCCAGGAAATATCCTGTTCATATATCCATAAAAATGCAAAGGGGTATATGATGAAAGGTATAGTTAAAGTGGATTATAATGGCGTTTCGGTAGCGTTTGAGGGAAAAGAAAATGTTAGTCTTACGAGTTTATGGGAAGCCAGTGGGAAAAATCCGAGTCAGCAACCAAAGCAATGGATAAGATTTGAAGGTAAGAATTTTATCAATACTATCGCCGATTCCCAAAAGGTGAGTGTAGATCACCTTTTAAGAACAAAGCCCGGTAAGGGTGGAGGGACTTGGGCACATTGGCAGATAGCCCTTGAATATGCTCGTTATTTATCTCCTGAATTAGCAATATGGACAAACCAAGTTGTGAAAGAACGCCTTGAAGAAGAACGGAGTCCCGATCTGGCTTATTCCAGAGGACGTGAAAGGGCGATACGAGGTTATAAGCTTCATGGCCGTGATGACAAATGGATTAATAATCGTCTTAAATCAATGGATGTTAATATTGAGCATCGTCAAGTTTTAAAAGATCATGGGGTTGGTGGAGTTGGTTTTTCGATGTGCGCTAACAATATTAATTGCGCCATGTTGGGAACTACCAGAAAGAAATATCTTGAAAATAGCAATCTTCCCGCCGATGCAAACTTACGCGATCATATGGATGAATCTTTAATTGTTGGCGAAATGTTAGCCGAAATCCTTAGTGATAAGAAGATAATAAAAGAAAATATTAGCGGAAATAAATCATGTGCCAAAACATGTTACGATGTGGCAAAACAGATTTCTACAACAATAAATCATATAAGTAATTTTTAACCTCTGGCCAGAGATTAAAAGGACCCGGTAGAATATGCCGGGTTTTATTTTTGCAGGAATTCCTTTTGATGTTTTCCGGGAACGAACTCCTTCGTAATGATAACTTCTTTCTCCTCGCCAGATGGTTTCCTAATTAACAAAGTTAAGGAGGTTCCTTCGGGAACTATAAAACACGAATCGAATTTTTTGTAATTCATCGATGAAGACTTTTTGCCATCAACAGCAACGATAAGATCCCCGATTTCAATCCCGGCTTTTTCCGTGCTGCTATTTTTAACCACTCCAATTATAGGGTAACAGCCATTTTTCTTTTTGTGGTCGAAATTTATTCCGAATCTTACATCACCATTAAATTCAAATTTAATCGCATCCAAAAGAGGTTGTACTTGATTTCCATTCAAAGCAATTTGATTTTCAAAGGCAGTATTTGGTTTGACAACCATTCTCCCTTCGGCGGTTATTTTAACATCGTTGCCTAACTGGACAAAATTGATAAAAATTCGCAGCTCTTGAGTAGCTCCGCCGCCGTATGCTATTGAATAAGCCATGTTTTCAACGTCTTTTCTAAACGATATTTGATAATCGCTTTTATTTAAAATATTAAATCCATCATCCATCATATGAGATACTAAAACGTCTGTGATTTCAGTTATATTAACGTTTTTAATTTCAACATTAGGAAATGCAGCCGCAAACGAATAATTTATTCCCGCAAAAAACAATAAAAACAAGATAGATAAAATGTTTATTGCTTTCTTCATGACCCATCCCCTCCTTTATTGGTAAATATTTCTACGAAAGAATATGAATTCCTTTATTATATTTTTTTATTTCCTTCAATTTTTATGTTTTACTTGCTTTTTTATTAAGATGGGCTTACGATGATGATGTTAACGCAAACATATAGGCAGATGATGGATTATTTCTTAGATTTGTTTTCGGATTCTTCGAGGGCTTTGTTAATGAGGTATAGAGCATGAGCGGACGGGGTTCTTAAATTTTCCTTCGCCAGTTCTTGAAATTTGATTTTTGTTTTCTTTGGCATTACAACGGTTAATGTGGTGTGAGTTGAGCGGTCATATGGCATGATTCTATTCTCCTAAAATAAAGGTGTGACCCGGTTCAAACCTATCTAAAACCGGGTTGAAAGGCATAAAAAAAGAACCCCTCGTTTGGGGTTCTTTAGTCTCGACAAATCTAAGAAGTGAATTATTTTTCGTTTTCTCTTCACCATTTAAATCATTTCCTATAAATTTTCTGAATCTAGGTGATGCGATGAAACCATTATAAAACCGACAATTTAATAGTTTGAAAGCAAAACGAGGAATATAAGACACTTGGCCGTGGACATATTCCTCGTTTCGGAACCCTTAAAATAAGGGTTGAATCATTGAATCAAGTATATCAAAGTACGATGTTTCGGTCAATGATTTTTAAATCCCATATATTGTAGTTGACAATCGTAAATACACCAGGAAAAAAATGTAAAACGATCCACAATGAAAAAACAATGATATAATAGAACATATGTTTGGATTAATAAAATTTTAGGGGGTTGGTATATGATATCGCAAGCAGGTGAATTACCGAAGAACATAGCCTATCTATCAATTGAAATCAAAAACAAAAAAATTATTACAACCAATAATCATAACCGCCCTGGCAAAGGAAAGGCCCCGAGTTAATCGGGGTTTTTTGTTTTGTGTTCTTTTCCTTTTATGTAAATTGTTAGAACTTTTATAGGATCTGGCAATTTATCATTATTTGTTAACATTCGGTAAACCTCCAATTTTTGTTTTTGGGTGCACTTGACTAAACCGTTGGAGGTGTGTTATTATTAAAAAGATGAATTCAATAATGACAAGCCTTCCCGGTTTAGGGAATAAAATCGAAGTCCTGGCAGACTTCTTTTTTGTGAAATTTTTTTAAATCGGACCGAATATATTATCTATAACTTATCCTAGCTCAACAGAACCACCACCCCAATAAATTTCGTATAGTTCTTTCCTGGTAATGTGGGCGGATAAAGTTAGGTAAGCCTCAGGTCCACCATATTGATTATCGATGGAGGGTAATAACAAAATGACGTTAATTAAAACGATTGTTAAGGGCAAGCTTGCTTCAACCGTGACGACCGGAGGATGCGGCTCATGCAAGAATTCCTGTCAGTCGGCGTGTAAAACTTCTTGTACAGTCGGAAATCAAGTTTGTGAGAAATAATATTTAACAGCATGCTGCTTTTCGAATCCATTTTTTGAGAGCAGATGGTTTTCTATACTTACATAGTTATTATTTTGGGAAATTCTGAACACTATCATTGGAAAAATTATTGGAATTTTAAAAACAGCCATGGATTTTGCATGGCTGTTCTTTATGTAACGATGCGCGGATTCGGATATTTTGTGATGGGAGTTGTTTGTATTGACAAATTGGCATTCTTTTAAAGCTTTAGGCAGATTTTTTTTGTTTGACGTCCCCAGTAATTCATTATTTCAAATTGAAGAAGTTGTTTATCGATATTTAAACGGGCAGGCGGTTCCCGAGTCCATCAAAGAACAGGTTGAGTCTGAATTGGCGGAGTTGCGGGGAATGGGGCTTTTACAAGAACAGAAAGAAGATATTCCCCATTTTGAAAAAAAACCGTCTTTAAAAGCGCTGTGTTTACATGCATCCCATGACTGTAATTTACGATGTAAATATTGTTTTGCCGGCACGGGGCCTTTTGGCGGGGACCGCGAGCACATGAGCTTTGAAGTTGGCCGAAAAGCGCTGGACTTGTTATTGCGGGAGTCAGGCTCCCGGCGTCACCTTGAAGTGGATTTTTTCGGAGGAGAACCGCTGCTTAACTTGGCTGTGGTCAAGCAAATTGTGGCTTATGGAAAGGAAGCGGCCCAGAAGTATGATAAAATCATCAATTTTACACTGACGACCAACGGCGTTAATTTGAATCAAGAAGCGCGGCAATTTTTGAATGAAGAAGGATTACAATTGGTCTTGTCGCTCGACGGTCGCCCGGAAGTTAATGACGCGATGCGCGGGAACGGCACCTACCGGCGAATAGTTCCCAATATCTTGGAAACAGTAAGAACACGGGGAAATAAAAATTATTATTTGCGGGGCACCTTTACCGCCAATAATCTGGATTTTGCCGAAGATGTCAAACATTTATACGATCTGGGCATTCGTGAATTATCATTGGAACCGGTTGTAGAAAAAGACGGAGAATACCGTCTGACTGAAAAGCAAATGGAACGGATTGAAGAGGAATATGATAGACTGGCTCAGTTTTATTTAGAAAAAAAACAAACCGGTCAGGGTTTTACCTTTTTCCATTTTGAAATAAGCCTGGACCATGGCCCATGTCTACCGAAACGGCTCACCGGATGTGGGGCGGGATTTGATTATTTTGCGGTTACCCCCAAAGGAGAGCTATATCCTTGCCACCAGTTTGTCGGCCGTACTGGGTTTAAAATGGGCGATGTCGATGAAGGGGTAACCAATCTATCCTTGCGGCAAGAGTTTGGGGCTGCGACTTTATATAAAAAAGAAGGGTGCGCCAACTGTTGGGCCCGTTTTTATTGTAGTGGCGGATGTCATGCCAATGCCCACTTAATGAAGGGCTCGATTTATAAACCCGATCCCATCGGTTGCCGTATGCAGCGAAAACGGTTGGAATGTGCGTTGGCCCTGAAGGGGATTGAAATCGAAGCAAAGCAGGCGGCTGCGGAAGGATAATCTTTTCCACCGTATAGGGACAGCTAGGCGATGCAGGAAGGATTCAAGGCTTTTTAAAGGATGGATCAAATTTGAAAGATTTATCGAAAGCGGCTCCAATTAGGGTTGGTGAAAAAGTTCAAATCCGGATCGAGAACTACGGCCATGAAGGGGAAGGGGTCGGGCGTTGTCGGAATTTTACCGTTTTTGTCCCGGAAGCCTTAAAGGGTGAACTGGTTTTAGTCAATATCACCGAGGTTAGGAAAAACTTCGGTCGGGGGATTGTAATGAAGATTTTAGAACCTTCACCGGAAAGGGTCTTGCCTCTTTGTCCTTCCGCCGCGGTTTGCGGCGGTTGCCAATTACAGCATTTGAACTATGAAAATCAGCTTACTCTTAAGCGCCAACGGGTAATTGACGCTGTCGAACGAATCGGGGACCTTAGAGAAGTCACGATTCATCCGGTCATTGGAATGGCTGAGCCCTGGCATTACCGAAATAAAGCCCAATATCCCTTAGGTAGTTCAGATGATACTGTGGTGATGGGATTTTATCGAAAAGGGACCCACGAAATCGCACCTTTAAAAGGATGTTTATTACAGAGTGAAGGCAGTAACAGGATAGCCGATAAGGTCCGGCAACTTGTGGAAACTTACCGTATACCCATTTACAATGAGTTAAATCATTCGGGATTGTTACGTCATGTTTTGATCAAGCAGGGTTCCCAAACGGGGGAAGTGATGGTGGTTTTTATAACCCGTAACCGGCCATTTCCGGCCGGGGAAAAGATTGCCGGAGAGTTGGTCGGTATTTTCCCGGAAATCAAAAGTGTGGCCCAAAATATTAATGATACCCGGGGTAATGTAATCCTGGGGCCAAGCACCAAAATTATCTGGGGGCAGGATACCATTACGGAACATATCGGCGATTTCAAGTTTAAAATTGCAGCGGAGTCTTTTTTTCAAGTCAATCCGCTCCAAACCGAAAAGTTGTATCGCAAGGCGGTGGAGTTTGCCGGATTAACCGGCAGGGAAACCGTACTCGACGCGTATTGCGGAGTAGGCAGTCTGACCTTATTTTTAGCCGAACAAGCCCAAAAAGTATATGGAATCGAAATTGTAACACAGGCTGTTAAAAATGCGCAGGATAATACAGTTTTAAACGGGATAAAGAATGTCGAGTTTATCGTGGGAGCCACCGAGAAAGTTCTTCCCCAATTGACCCGGGAGGGAATAGCTTTTCAGGTAGCCGTTGTCGATCCGCCCCGCTCCGGCTGTGAGGAAGAGGTTTTAAAAAGCTTCGCCGAAAATCAAGTGAGTCGGATCGTCTATGTGAGCTGTAACCCCAGTACTTTGGCCCGGGATCTCAAAATATTGGAAGGTTTAGGATACAAGACGCTTGAGATACAACCGGTGGACATGTTTCCTCAGACTTACCACATCGAGTGTGTGGCGGGGATTGCAAAAAGAATGTAGAGACAGATGCGCGGATGAAACGGTGAACGTCCCTGGCGGCTTGGATGTTTTTGGCTCTGTTTTCCCGTTACTCCGGGAATCCTGTTTTAAAAACGGTAACCCAGGCTTAATTGGGCCGGATAGTAATATCCCGAGGTTTGATTGGCGATTCCCAGACGGTATTGACGGTCCGAAAGCAGGGACGGACGTTTCTTGGCGCAGGGAACCGGAGAGGAATAGATGCGGATCTCTCCTTTAGCAGAGGTAATTAATTCTTCCCGCCAATCGCCAAGGCAATCGACAATTAAAACGGGTCTTCCCTCATATTTGAACAGGGGTGAGTCACCCCATTTTCCGATCCTGCCTCTGGAAGCAATCTCTTTTTGGTCGTCCCCATCCCACCAAATGGGCCTTAATGTAAGATCACCCTTTTCCATAAATTGGATTAATTTTCCATCCGCGCTATAGAGCCAACGCTTGGGATAATCCCGCTCGCCGCAATAAACCTCCATCCCGGGATAGCCGGCCAGAATATCGGCGCACATTCCCTGGCTGTGTAAATGGTAAGTTTTTTCATGAAGGGCCCAGAGTTTTTGACCGGTTTTCGCATCAACGAGACATATTCCATCGGTAGCCTGGCGGGTTTCAAAACCATAGAAAATTTCCAACCCCGGATGACCCGGATCAATATCCGCGCAATAACAAATATCCGGATGCCCCATTCCTAAAGTCCAAAGCCCTTGGCCGTTATCGTCAATGGCGGCCGCGCCGATGATCAGCTCATCTTTCCCGTCTCCATCCATATCGGCGGCGATGATGCCATGAGACCCCTGACCATAATAATTTTGGCTTTTGTCTTTGTTTTTTTCCAAAACGTCGTGTTTCCATAAAACCCGGAAATTCCGGTCCAGAGCCCAGGTTTTCATGATGTTATAAGTACCGCGCTGCATAATGAGGGACGGCTTTTTTCCATCGAGATAGGCAATGGCTAAAAAGTTACGGCAGTAATAATTATAATCCGGATAACCTTCCCGGGAGATCCAATCGGTCTTATTGACAATTTTCCCGGTTAAACCGTCTATTTTTACGAGATATTCAGGCCCTGATTCCACAAGACCCTTTTCATTACGGGGGTCGCCAACTCCAGCTTTGCAATAGACCTCCGCTTTTCCATCACCGTCCAAGTCATAAACAATCCAGGGAGAATACCAAATACCGGCTTCAATCGCCCAGCCCATATCGTAGGTCCAGAGCAGGGCGCCGTTTTGTTTGTAAGCTTCTAGTTTATAAGTTGTGGGGCTTGGTTTCCAATAGCCCGGGCTTTGGGAAGGATCGCAGTTGAAGTTGGGCGTCTTGATGATATATTCAAGTTGACCGTCGCCATCCAGGTCGCCCAGGCCAATTTGTTGAAAATCATAATTGCCCGCCAGAGGTATGCTGATGTATGATTTGCCTTCATTTTCGGCGCCCAGTCCCCATGCGGAAAATAGAAATATTCCAAGAACCATGAAAAAGAATTTCTGCATCTTTTGAATCTCCCTTCCTGGTTACCAAGTTACTTATTGGCTTTTACCATAGCCGTTTTCTCACAATTCAATCTCAATTACTTATTTTTTAGACAATCAATCGGTTTTTCCTTTAAAAAGTGGTAGGGAAGAACAAGAGTGGGGGTTTTAAATTGCGGATTTTGGGCAGACAACGGATAAAAATGGATTGAAAATAGAATATTAAAATTTCTAAACCAAAATTATGGGAAGCGCTTGACGGATTGGATTCATTTCAGTATCCGGATTATGAAGGGCTTAAGATGTCGGTCCATGATCCTTGTCCCGTCCGGGAAAGGCTGCAAGTTCACCGGGTTTTGCGGAATCTGCTAAAAAAATGAACATGGATGTCGTGGAAACAACGTTTAATGGCATCCATTCAAAATGTTGTGGCGACGACTTTTACCTCAAGCTGCCCATGGAAAAGGTTCATCAAAAAATGAAGGAACGGGCCGATTCCATGCCCTGTCAAGATGTTTGCGTCTACTCTGTTTCCCACATCAAATCCATGCATATCGGCGGCAAAGCGCCGCGGCATTTGATCGATCTTTTGATGGGAGAGACAACCGAGCCGCAGATATACGATACCATAGAATGGCGCCGGCAATTACAGGATTATATTGATAGTTCGGGATTGAGCCTTTTGCAGCAGAATATGATTAGAATTATACAAGGTTAGTAATTTTCTTCCATGTATGATACAATAAATACATCCAGTTATTGTTAACCGGGAACCCCAATAAACGGTTTTTCAATTCTAGAGCATTTGAAGCCCAGCGGAAGCTAAGGCTATCGGTGAAAGTAGGGTAATTATGCATGCTTATTCCTTCAAGAAAAATGTCCGAATAACCTCGGTTGTCGTTGGCCTTGCAATTATATTTTCCGTCACAATATTGACTTTTGTTGCTACCGTCCCTGTCTTGGGATCCACGCTGGATGAGTTTGAAACAGCCGCTACCAAGGATGATTCCCAACAAGACTCCCATGATCAAAAGAAGAAGGATCAAGATAAAAATTCATCTGAAGATTCTTTGGAGAGCTTCGATTTTTTCATGGAAATGCTCGATTATATTTTCTATTTTACCTGTGAAGGAGCCAAAATGAGTTACGCCCGGGTTGGTGGGGCAACCGACATTGACCCGGCGAAAATTGAAATTCGTCAGACCGGCGAACCGACTTTGCCTTTTTATGAAATAGACTATAAATATATGCGCGTAAACTCGGATATCATTGCGAATGATGTCGGTTTTGAGCTTGGCAATGGTCCGTTAGGTTTTGAATGCCATAGTACTTTTTTTTCAGAAACAAACCCCAAGGATAATCTGACTTTAACCCAATATCACGTATTACTCCGGATTTCTCCGAACCATTCACAGGAATATGGAATCGGAGTCGGGACTCTTTATCTTTCGGGGAACGGGCAACATTCCGGTTTTTCAGTTATTTTCCCAATTAAGTTCTACCTGAACCGCTCATTTGGAATTCAATTTAAACCTACATATAGTTGGATCAATGATAATCTCATTAATGATAACGAGTTGTCGTTGGTTCTGACCCGAAAATTTGTTTCGATCAAGCTTGGATACCGTTCGGTTGATACCAACGGCAAAAGTTTGAATGGACCCTATCTGGGTTTCGCCTGGCATTATTAACAGGTTTTAAGAATCAATAATATCTTGGAGCCCTTTTTTTGGCATAAATTGTACAATCAACCATTTAGGATATTCCTAAGCTCCATCAAGTTTGAAATCTTATAAACAGGGATTATATCCGTTTGATTCACCATTCTACTTGGATTGTACCAGCATGTATCGATACCCGAGTTTATTCCCCCTTGGATAAAGGAGCAATTCGCTAAATGACTGATATAGGCTTTTGCGAATTCATTTTCATCAAACCCGGCCTTTGGGCTATCCGACAATCGTTTAAATCGTTCTACCTTTAGTTTCTCCTGGGTAATCCATCTCTGTCCCAACTCCGTATTCCAAGCCGTTGACGAACTTTCCCCGGCTTTTTGCATATCATGATAGGGAATCGAATGAAAATACACGGAGGACTTTGGGGTGGGATTTTACGTTACAGTGGAGCCGGGGGTCAATATTTATGTTGAAGATTTGAATCCCGGGGGAAGGAAAACCATTTTTTTCATCCATGGCTGGCCCGCCAGTCACCGGATGTTTGAATATCAATTGAACGAACTACCTAAAATGGGGTACCGGTGTATCGCCATTGATACCAGGGGGTTCGGCAGTTCCGATAAACCCTGGCGGGGTTATGACTATGACCGTTTATCCGATGATGTCCGGGCCGTCATGGAAACCATGAAATTAAAAAATATCACTTTAGGCGGGCATTCAACGGGAGGAGCAATCGCCATCCGCTATATGGCCCGTCATCAAGGATGGGGCGTGTCCAAACTGGCGCTTTTTGCCGCCGCCGCTCCCAGCCTCATTCAACGTCCTTATTTCCAATATGGGTTATCGGAAGCCGATGTGAAAAAAATTATCGCCGGGGCTAATCAGAACCGGCCCAAAATGTTACGGGACTTTGGCGAAATGTTTTTCTACCGGTTCATTACAAGGGCCTTCTCGGACTGGTTCTTCCAAATGGGACTGGAGGCTGCGGGGTGGTCAACAGTGGCCGTGGCGGAGACCTGGCTGAATGAAGAAAGACTTTTTTCCGATCTGGGGAAGATCCGGGTTCCCACATTGATTTTGCACGGCATTCATGACCAGGTCTGCCGATTCCCTTTGGCAACCGCGCAAAATGAGGAAATCGCCGCTTCGAGGCTAATACCGTTTCAGTACAGCGGGCACGGGTTGTTTTATGATGAGCGGGAACGCTTTAACCGGGAATTGGCCAAATTTGTCGAGGAAGAGTGCGGGTGAAGCGATCTTTATGGGATTCAATGGGGACCGGCAGCGGGAAAACATTTGGGAATCTACGTTAACCAGGTCCAATGAACTCATTGGATGATGGAAAGAATGATTTTTGTGACGGAAAGAATTCATCGGATGACGGAAAGAATGATTTTTGTGACGGAATGAATTCATCGGATGACGGAAAGAATGATTTTTGTGACGGAATGAATTTATTGGATGACGGAAAGAATGATTTTTGTGACGGAAAGAATTCATTGGATGACGGAAAGAATTATTTCTGTGACGGAATGAATTCACTGGATGACGGAAAGAATCATTTCCGTGACGGAATGAATTCACTGAATGGCGGAAAGAATTAAATGGTTATAAAGATAAATTAGCTTGAGTCCAACTCAAGTCGCCTATTTATTCTCGCGCAGAGGCGCCAAGGCGCAGAGTACGAGATGCGCTTTGCAAGATATTTTGGTAATTCGTGATATCGGGCCAACGCGTGAATAGGATACGTCTAGGCCAGAAAACATAGTCTCAAAAAGCTTCGTCATTTCTCTGCGCCTGAAGCACCAAAAGGCGCTGACGCCTTTGCGGGAGATATTCTTTTGACTTTAAATCATTAAATAGCTGATAGACCACTACATCCAAATAATCTGCTGAATTAACTTCATAATTCAACTTTCGCAGTATCAATTCGGTAAATAAAGTTTGATATAATTAGGTTAACCAGCAAATCAATTATGGAGTTGACGCTTATAATGAATTTGTTGGACATTATCAGTATGCAGGGGCCATGCTCATTAAATTCTCATGATTCATAACGTTTTTTTAATCCTGTTCATCCTGCTAATCCTGTTTAAGTCCTTTTATTTAGGCCTAAGTTCATAGCTTACTTAGACAGGATTTACACGATTTACAGGATTTACGGGATTATTGGAAACTTTGCGCTCCGGCTGTTTTTAATTTGAGTATTTTATTTTTTTCAGTCCATTTTTTTGTTTATATTCGCTGGAATGTTAATGAATCAACTGGTTTATCTTGATTTTTAAGGTGCGAAAGTTGAGTTTATAATCAGAAAGAATTATTTCTGTGAGGGAAGTAATTCATCGAATAATGGAGAGAATGATTTGGCAAGTGGCTCGGATTTAAACCCAACGATGGAGGGTATCGGAAATATACACCCATATTTTGAAAACCGCATTTACCCAACATGGACTAAAATTGCATATGTGGCGCGGCTTTGGTCAGTCGGTCATAAGGGGCGTGGTAGGGAAAAACACCTTGGTAAACTTACGTGGATGATTTAACCGGCAAGAAATTACGTGGACAAGTTAACCAAGGGACTCCATTGGGACGGCAAAAGTGAATTGCTGGTTGATCGAGTTTCAAAATGTATTGTAGGTATTCAGATCTTTTAGTTTACTTGTGAGGTATCGAATGAGGAAAGATTTTATGATAAGATTTGAAATACAAGGATATTGCGTTTGAATTTGCAGGCATGATAATTCTCGGTGGCGTTTTGATTGGATTGGTTGGCGCGCGGCCGCGCACTCAAAGGGCCGTTGCCGATTAGCATGTCCATAAAATTTCCCGGGACAAAAAAGAGGCTCATTTTGCAGCCTCTTGATTTATTTTAAAGCTATATTTGTGACATCGCTCAAAGAAGGGCAGCGACTCTTTGGGGCTTTTTATCGCTTTGTGCGGCCAACAGGTCCGGACTGGACAGTTCCTTTCGTACCCGCAAAAAATGTTGGTTATCAGGGCCGCCGGTTCCGCGAATTTGTTGGCGTAAAGAATAATCCAATTGATTTTTCACTTTGGAAAGGCGGACGCGCTCGGCGGATACCACGGATAAGGCTTTACCAAACCGGTCGATGGAACCTTTCGGGTTATTCACCAGATCGATGGTTTGGGTATCTAAAGCCGGGCAATCAAATTGCCTGGAAATACCGGTATATTGACTGTCATGTTTGATTACGGCATTCAAAGAAGCTGTTTTGAATTGTTTGGGCCACTCAATTTTGAAATTTTTAAGGGGGGCTTCGCTATAATTGTTAATATCGGGGACCACGGTTTCGGCTGTAAGGGTTGGCCCGCCGTCAACATCCTGCCCTCCGATGGCTCCGACATCCGTGTTGGAAAAGGCATGGTTTTGATATAATTTGAAGATATAGTCGGCCCCCGCTCCTTGTTTAACATAATCATTTACAAAGGCATCGACATTTTTGTAGCTGGACACGTGACCAAGGGCATCATCCAAGGTTTCGGCGGGATTGGCGGATAAATCGGCCAATAAATCTCGGATACCGCCGCCATGGCCGTTGGATTTGATGTTATCATGGAGAAAACGCACTGCCAATGTGGCAGCGGAGTAATGATCGCTATCATCTTTCCAGGTTTTATTGGTTCCGTCCCCGAAATCTTTTTGAAGGGCAATGGCGCCGGCCATTCCGCCCCCGTTATTGCTTAAGCTGGCGGCGATTCTTTCATCGGCGCCAGGCAAAAATTCGGCTACCCCTTCTTTGAACCAGGAGGGGAGAGATGCATAATTCATGGTTCTTCCCATAACCACATGGACCATTTCATGAGCGATGACCCGGTCGTCATATTGGGGAGCCAGCCCTCCGTTGGGTAAAGTAGCGGGGAGTGCGGCTTTGGCATTGATGTGGAGAGTTTGAATGGCGGCTTTCCCGGTATCGTCGGTTCGATAATCAACGGCTGCCAAATACGTCGGGTTGGATTGTTCAAGAACCACATTTAAAACAGAGCCGTCGCCGGTTAAACCATAACGTTTTTCCACTAAATTTTCGGATGCTTCGAACCAGTCGCTTTTTAACGATTGTACAATGTCGGCGTCGTCGGGATTAAATCCTTTCATAAGGCTGGTTCCGGAACGGGAAATGATCTGATTGGCCTGATCGATATTTTGATTGATCCGGGAAATTCGTTCTTGCATAGCCCGCCTCTGTTCAAGGGTGGAGTTCTTCTGGCTGGCTTGAACGGCTAACGCTTTACCGGATTCCAAAGCGGCTTGTATTTTATGCAAAGCCTCATCCGAAGTTTGCACTTTTGAAATCGTATGTTGCATCATTCTCGATATTTGGACGCTCTGCTGGCTATTGGATACTGCCTCCGAAACATTTCTTTTTAAAGAAAAACGATCCATTGGCGATAGGTGATCGAGGTTTGACGGGTTTTTTTGAATATTTACACTCGGTGATGGTTCTCCCGGATTGATTGGGGTCATATTTTTAAGCGAAGCGGTATCCAGCGATTGCATTTCAACTTTCAAATCAATCGCCTCCTTCCTCTATATACGTTGAAATAAGTATTTTGAGCCTGACCGAGCATAGTTAAACTATACCGCAGGCCTAACTAAAAGAACTTAAACAGGATTAACATGATTTAATGGATTTACAGGATTTTTTTAAACCACCCATTCATTATCGATCTTCTTCAGTGCGCCGTCAAAAAATCTTTCGAACCGATTTTCCGGAGGGAATGGGTATACCGTATGTTTCGGCAGATTCTAATGATAAGTTTAATTTTATATCAAAACCGATTTTTTGACCATCCTTTGAGTGAATGACGCCGCTGCCCGAATATGTGACCTGCCCGTTCTCTAAAACCGCGTGAGTGCTGCGGATCTGGATATTGTAAATTTGATTCGAAAAGGGGTGATTTTTTTTGGGTGAAATCTGGACTTTTTGAATCAACATTTTTAATTTCTCCATGGAATCTTTGGATGGTGGGGGTAGCAGGTAAGCTGCTGTCGAAGAATTTTCGCCGCTCATCGAGAGGAACAAATTCCGCAAAAAGTGATATTTAAGGCCCTCGTCGAGTGAAAGATCCTGAATTGCGGCAGAATCCGGGAGTTGGGAATTGTTTTGGGCTCCTTCCCGCTCAAGAGTATCCAATGCCGTTGGCGAAAAGCTCACCTTATCCAGGGGAAGATTGGGATTTTTGATATTTTTTTGCTCCGGCTCATGGGGAGGAAGCGGCTTGCGGGAGGTGTCTTTAGGTGGTATGGTTGAATTTTTAAGGAATGGATGTTCCTTATCGAAAATCGACTGGGACATTTTCATGGTTTTCCTCCTTGGGGGTCTCTTTATCAGCGCTCCTTGTCGGCATAAAATTATAATGATACATGATAATTATTGAACATTTCTCCAAAAACTTCCAGTCTGATAATGAGGAAATTTTGGTGAAAAAGGGGGGAAGGGGTTGATTTTCGGGGATTATTTGCTGAAATATCATATTTGCGAGCGATAGGAAATATGCCCGCAGTTCGTTATGAAAGGGCCGGGTATTGGGCAAGGAGTTTCTAATCCTGCAATTCCCGGAATATTCTATTCAATAAAGCGCCACTCATATCATGGCAATACTCCCAGATCATCAGGCCGCCCAGCTGATTGGCGCGAATATACATTGTTTTATTGGCCAGGGATTCTTCGTCCTCATAAGTGATGAAAGTATCTCCATTCCATAAATAGGGCGCTTTGGCCTGGTCGTCCCAACGGCGTAAAAAACCGTTGCGGTTGATATAGTTCCGGGCCAGGTTTTGATAACTGTAGCTTTTACATTCACCGGAGGCTGGTTGATTGCGCCCATGATTTGCATTGACTACCCCACTCCAGCCGTATCCGTAAAATGCGGCGCCAAGGATAAGCTTTTCCGGTGGCACACCGGCTTCCAGGTAGCGTTTGACACCCAAATCGGCGCTTAGGGAGGCTGCCGCTTCGGGCGATGAATAAAGGTTGGTGTGAAGGCCGGTGATACGTTCCCATTTGCCATGGAAATCGTATGTCATTAAATTGATATAATCAACCAGGGGAGTAAGCTTTTCGAGTTCGACCGCGTTGATGTAAAAGGGACTGATGTTGGCGGCAAACGTTAAAAGGTAAGCTTTATGGTCTTTTTTTCCTCGCTGATTGAGGGTCTCCCTGAGGGTCTGCATGAGCAGGGTAAAATTTTCCTTGTCTTCCGGCAATCCTTTTTGACCATCGCTCCCGATAACCGGGAATTCCCAGTCAATATCCACTCCGTCCAACCGGTGGCGCCGCAAGAAACGGGCCACGCTTTTTGCGAATTTGATACGGGATTCGTCGCTCATTGCTATGGCCGATAACCCTTTTTCCTCCCATCCGCCGATGGAAATGAGCACCTTCAACTCGCGATTGGCTTTTTTCATTTTTTTAACAGCGCGATGTTGAGCCGGTTCGATGGTATCTTTGATTTCTCCCTCGGCGATTCCGGCAAAAGCCAGATTGATGTGGGTGAGCTTTTGGACCTCAATATCCTTGGCCTGCCACTTTTTCCAAAGCGGCAGGTAGCTTATAATTTTATAGGTCTTGGGCGTGGAGACGGCAAAGATGGTATGGACGGCGATGGAAGAAAATATCATTAATAATAGGAGGATCATTATTTTTTTTCTGAGTTGGCTGGAAGTATTGTTCACGAAAGTTTCTCCATAGTTTATCGGTGTTGATTTCAAGCATTCTAAATTCCAATCGCTTGAATGATCTTGCCCTTGGATTTTAACTGGCTAGATTCTTGCCAAGGATCGATATTCCCTGCTAAAAGTATGTTTGAAAATATAGGCAATTCAAGAGCGATGGCTGTGAAAGAAGCGATGACTGTAAAAAAACGATGACTGTCATGAAAACTTTTGAAAGACCGATAATAAAATCGATATCTGAAACTGTTCTCTAAAAGGACTTTGGGACCTTTTTTCAAAAGGGCTTTGACTTTAGTCCATCCATACTTTATCTGAGCCGAATTAAGCGATACGGGTTTGCGGAATTGTAATTTTGGCGGTCCCTGATTTTCCCTCAAATCTGGGCGAGTGGGCAACGGTTATACTGCTTAAAATGATTTCCCGGGCGCCGGTCTTGAAATTGGAGCGTAATTCCGCCCTGGGAACGACCACGGTTAGTTCATAAGGTGGACCGTTAAGGGGTATTTCACGGGAGACTTTGATTTCCTGCCCGAATATTTTGATGGTTACGGTGTCTAAAGTGCTACTGCTTTTAGCAGTCGTACGGTGATTTCCAAACCGGGCCCATAAGCGGTATAGGGAATGCCATATTTTTTTCCAAAACATGCTTCATACCTCCGATACTTTATTGTATGTCAGGGAAATGCTTTAGGTCTATCCTTCAGGGAAGAATCATCTCCAAGAGGGGAGGGTAAAATTTGCCGTATTCGAAAAGGTTTTTGATTCGTTTAAGTCTGTATCTAGCCTGTTTTTTCTTGTTTTATTGGGCGCCTTGGCGCGTAATATCCGAAGGCCCGGTTTTGTGTCCTTTCCAAAGAATTTTTGGAGCGCCTTGCTTAGGCTGCGGGATGACCAGGGCATTTTGGCAGATTGTCCATGGGAATTTTCGGACTGCTTTTTCGTTAAATGCCTTATCCTTTTTGTTTTTTCCAATGATTACTTTTTTATTGTTTTTTGATATTTACCAGGGAATAAAGAACTGTTTGCGTTTTTCTAGAAAAGGAGCGTGAAGGAATTCAATTTTTAGCGAGGTGATCATGAAAATTGTAATGATTTACGGCAGTCCCCGTAAAGGGGTTACCTACGAAGCGGTGCAGATCGTCAAAAAAGAACTACAAGCCCAGGAGGATGTGGAATTTACAGAGTTTCAGCTTCCGCAGGATATGCCGAACTGGTAATTATCTGCGCATTATTTTCTATTGAATAACCTTCCAAGATGATTTATAGTATATATTTGGCAAGGAGTTTACGGTTTTTTACCGGCTAATGGAATGGATTGACTCGAAAAGTTCATAGGGACTTTGATGTACTGAGAAAGGATGTTTTTTAGTTGAAACTAGGAATTGTCGGACTACCGAATGTAGGAAAAAGCACTTTGTTTAACGCGATTACCAAGGCTGGCGCTGAGAGCGCCAACTATCCGTTTTGTACGATTGAACCGAATGTGGGAATCGTTTCCGTTCCCGACGAACGCCTTCAGAAACTGGCTGAAATGTATGACCCGGAAAAGATAACCCCGACTGCAATCGAATTCGTGGATATTGCCGGACTGGTTAAAGGGGCCAGCAGGGGAGAGGGGCTCGGGAATAAGTTTCTGGCCCACATCCGTGAAGTGGATGCCATCGTTGAAGTGGTACGTTGTTTCGAAGACCCGAATATTGTTCATGTTGACGGATCGATCGGACCGAAACGGGATGTAGAGACCATTAACCTGGAATTGATTTTCGCGGACTTGGAAACTTTGGAAAAACGAATGGACAAGACCTCCAAAATGCTGAAAGTCCAAGATGCCAGATTGAGAGCACAATATGAGACGGAAATGGAAATTTATGGCCGTGTTAAGGCCGGATTGGAAAGTGGATTGCCGGTCAGAGCTCTTCCATTCACCCCGGAAGAGAAAGATATTATCCGCCAGGCTTTTTTGTTGACGGATAAGCCGATCATTTATGCTGCCAACGTAGGGGAAGATGATTTGGCAAATGCCGGGACCGGGAATGCTTTGGTTAAAGAATTAGAGTCCCTGGTTAAAGTGGAAGGAGCAGAAATGGTGGTCACTTCCGCCCGTATTGAAGAAGAAATCGCCGAACTGGATGAGGCCGAAAGAAAAGAATATTTGAAGGAATTAGGCATTGCGGAGTCCGGTTTGGACAAATTGATTAAAAAGAGTTACGGGCTCCTTGGGTTAATCAGTTTTTTAACCGCCGGAAAGCCTGAAGTCAGAGCCTGGACGATTACCAAAGGAACGAAAGCCCCTCAGGCGGCCGGTAAGATCCATTCCGATATTGAAAGGGGTTTTATTCGGGCGGAGATTGTAAGTTTTAAAGACCTTATGGCCTGTGGTTCATATAATGTAGCCAAGGAAAAGGGTTTGGTACGACAGGAAGGCAAGGATTATGTCATGCAGGACGGCGATATAACGTTATTTCGTTTTAATGTTTGAATCAATCGCCCAATTCATAAAATCGTTTTCGATAGCTGTCTATTAAAAATTTCTTTTCGCGCCGGTATATTTCGAAGGTTCCTTGATGGAGCTAAAGAAATGTCGGAAGTCTTGAAGTGAGCGGGAATTTTTGTAGATAGCTTTTTCATTGCAAAAAATAATTGGCTATCGTTTTCTAAGTAACGCTTCGGTATAGGCGAGCAGGCATTTGTCAGTTGTTTACAGGGAATAAATAATTCCTTAATAATCCCCTAAGAAGAACGAACGGTTTTTGGAAGAAATGATGGATCGGGTTACCGTCAATCAATTTTGCCCCCATCAACAACCCGGTATTGCAATCAATAAAAAAATTTAACCTTCAAATGCTTCCAAACCTCATCATGACCGGCAGCCGGAATATATATTTTATTAAGGTTTTGCAACTGTTTTGTAAAAGATCTGTAATATTCGGGACGAAGATTTTACTCTTGCTGGGCCATTTAAAAGAATGATATGATTCGATCGAGCAGATGCTCAGATGTAAATATATAGGAGGGATTTTGTTGAAAAAAGTTTTAGTATTAGCAATGGTTTTAGTCGTGCTGCTCGTTGGCGTGGCTGTCAATGCAGCAAAACCGATCAATATCGGTTGCGTGATTTACAAATTTGACGATACTTTCATGAGCGGTGTCCGGATGAACATTCAAACCGCTGTGAAAGAAGTCAAAGGCGCAAAAATTGATATCGTTGATGCACAGAATTCCCAGGCCACCTGTAATGACAAAGTTGACCTCTTTATCACCAAGAAGGTCAGCGCAATGGCAATTAACCCGGTTGACCGTGCAGCTTGCGGCGTTATCATCGACAAAGCCAAAAAAGCTAATATTCCATTAGTATTATTCAACCGCGAACCGTTCAAAGAAGACATGGCCAAATGGAACAAAGTTTACTATGTTGGCGCGATTGCCGAACAATCCGGAACGATGGCAGGCCAATTGGTAATCGACTACTTCAAAGCCCATCCGACCCAAGACGGTGTTATCCATTATGCAATGCTGAAGGGCGAACCCGGTCATCAGGATGCTGAACTCCGGACCAAATTCTCTATCAAAGCTATTACCGACGCTGGTTTCAAAGTGGAAAAAGTTGCTGAAGATACCGGTATGTGGGATCGCGTGAAAGGTCAAGAGAAAATGGCTGCATTCTTAGCAACAGGCAAACGGATTGACGTTGTTCTTGCTAACAATGACGATATGGCTCTTGGCGCTATTGAAGCTTTAAAAGCCGCCGGTTATTTCAAAGGCGACAAATATATGCCGGTTGTTGGCGTTGATGCAACTGCTCCTGCTCTTCAAGCTCTTCAAGACGGCACCCTGCTCGGAACCGTTTTGAATGATGCCAAGAATCAAGGCAGAGTGACTGCTAAACTTGCCATGGTATTATCTCAAGGTAAAATCCCGACCGAAGCCAACATTGGCTACAAAATCACCGATGGCAAATATGTTTGGGTACCTTACAAACCCATCACCAAAGCCAATATGAAAGATGCTCAATAAATCTTTCATCACCAATTTTTGAAAAAGCAGGGGAGCAGTCATGCTTGATTTTGCTCCCCTGTTTTCTGACTATCCTAGAGATTATAAAAATGGGATTCTTTAAAATCATGGATGTTCTTATTCCTTTCAATAAAGATAATGATTAAAATTGTTCCTATCTTAATTAGGGGTTCTATCTGATTCCGTTGTCACGATTTTGACCGCAGGGGGCATTGCAATGAGTGAAAAAGGTTTTTTGCTTGAAATGAATGATATTTCAAAGGAATTTCCAGGTGTTAAAGCGCTTGATAACGTAACTTTGCATGTGCGTCCCGGTACTGTGCATGCACTGATGGGTGAAAACGGCGCCGGTAAATCAACATTGATGAAATGTCTTTTCGGGATCTATAAACAAGATTCCGGGGATATATTGCTAAACGGTGAAAAAATTGAGATTGAAAATTCAAAGATCGCTTTAGATAACGGTATTTCCATGATTCATCAGGAACTGCACCCGATACCATATCGAAACGTTATGGAAAACATTTGGCTGGGCCGTTTCCCATTGAAAAAATTCGGGCCTTTTCAATTGGTTGATCATAAAAAAATGTACCGGGATAGCGAAGAGCTTTTTAAAAGTCTAGAAATGAATATTAACCCCGCTACGGTTGTGGGCAATATGTCTGTTTCCAAAGTGCAGTCCATGGAAATTGCTAAAGCGGTTTCTTATAATTCCAAAGTTATCATTATGGATGAACCGACCTCTTCCCTAACAGAAAATGAAGTGGATCATTTGTTTAAGATTATCCGGCAACTCAAGAGCCGTGGTGTTGCAATTATTTACATCTCTCACAAAATCGAGGAGATTTTGCAGATCTCCGATGAGGTTACGATTATGAGGGATGGACAGCTCGTTGGCACCTGGCCTGCAGCAGAAATGACTACTGACTTAATAATTTCCAGAATGGTGGGACGTGATTTAACCCATCGTTTCCCGGAACGCAGCAATATACCGGGGGAAGTAATTTTGAAAGTTGAGGCGCTCACTTCGCCTTCGCCAAAATCATTCAGAGATATTTCTTTTGAACTCCGCAGAGGGGAGATACTGGGGGTCGGCGGTTTGGTCGGCGCCCAACGCACCGAGTTAATTGAGGCTTTATTTGGATTGAGGGCCATTGCCTCCGGCAATATTTATCTGGATGGAAAACGGGTTATGATAATTTCGCCGGAAGAAGCCAAAAAATATAAGTTGGCATTGTTGACCGAAGATCGGCGCGTATCGGGAATTTTTGGCGCGTTGTCGGTGATGGAGAACACTTTGATCGCCAATTTAGGCCGTTATGTCCGGTATGGTTTGCTGAGCAGTAAGAAGAGAAAAGCGGATACCGACAAGACCGTCGCGCAACTTAAAGTAAAGACGCCATCCGTAAAGACACTGATTAAAGATTTATCCGGCGGCAACCAGCAAAAAGTGTTATTTGGAAGATGGCTGCTTACGGAACCGGATATTTTGCTACTTGACGAACCGACCCGGGGTATCGATGTCGGGGCAAAATATGAGATTTATACGCTTATCGCGGATTTGGCAAAACAGGGCAAAAGTATTATTATGATTACATCCGAGATGCCTGAATTAATTGGAATGTCCGACCGGATTATGGTCATGTGTGAAGGACGCCTCTCCGGTTTCGTTGATGGAAAAAATGCGACACAAGAAGAGATTATGCGTTTGGCCGCTAAGTTTATCGCTTAATTGAAGGAGGGTTTCAACTTATGGATTTCAAAAGGATCTTAAAATATCTCAGCGATCATGCAATTTATTTTGTATTAGTGCTTTTGGTGATTGTTATTGCATTCATTGATTCCAGCTTTCTATCTCTGACTTGCCTTCGGGATATTTTGCTTCAGTCTTCAACCCGTATTATTATTGCCATGGGCGCCTTTTTTGCAATATTGATTGCGGGCTGCGACCTTTCCGCCGGACGTATGGTGGGTTTTGGCGCGGTTATCGCCGCTTCAATGTTACAAGCGCCTACTTACTTACGGCTGTTTTATCCGAATATGCCGCAACTTCCCTTATTGTTGCCCATTTTAATTGCTATCCTCGTCGGTATATTATTTGGCATGTTCAATGGATTTGCAGTCGCTAAATTAGGTTTGCCCCCATTTATTGCGACATTAGGCTCCATGGTAATCATCTATGGTATCAATTCAATCTATTTTGACATGCCGCCTAACAGTTCCCAACCTATCGGCGGCCTGCGGGCTGATTTTACCGAATTAGGCACCGGCGCTATCGGTCCTCAAGCTTTTTCCATCCCGTATATTTTGATTATTGCAATCATCATCGCCTTTTTGATGTTCGTATTAATGAATAAAACCCGTTTTGGAAAAAACTGTTATGCTATCGGTGGAAATATTAACGCCGCCAAAGTTTCCGGTATTAATGTATCCCGGCATATATTGGCGATGTTCACTATCGCCGGTGGTTTATTCGCCTTGGGCGGTGTGCTTGAAGCAGCCAGAACAGGCGGAGCTACCAATAACTATGGGAATGGTTATGAGTTTGATGCGATTACAGCTTGTGTCGTCGGCGGAGTTTCCACGACAGGCGGTATTGGAACCATTCAAGGGATATTAGCCGGCGTATTTATTCTCACCATTATCAACTATGGACTCACTTTTATCGGCCTCAATCCTTACTGGCAGCAAATTATTAAAGGGTTAATCATTATATTTGCTGTTGCTGTCGATATCCGGAAATATTTAACCAAGAAATAAAAAAAGCGCCAACAACTATATAGAGAAATGATGTATGGGGGAACCGGGGTAATTCTAAAAATTGGTTCCCCTTTATTTCACTGGATTTCTTGTGAGGGATAAAATAATATTTAAAAGAGGTGATCCTAATGGGGAGCGGAGCTAAGAATTATCAGGCTCAAGGGACATCTAAGACAAAACCCAGTTTAACGAGATACATCGAAGCGATACCCGGATATTCGAATATGATGAAGATAATATGTAAAATATCCATACGACGCAGGCTTATTCTCTCTTTTTTAGCACTATCCATTATCCCTATTACCTTTATTGGGTATTTAGCTTATCAATCTTCAAAAAATGCAATTATCAGCAAGATCGCCACTTATTCCCAGGAAAGCTTGATTCAGGCCTCAATGAGTCTTCAATTGACTCTTAAAAAATATCAGGATTTATCGTTGCAATTAATCGTAGACAGTGAAAAGAACAACATGATGGTGTCTTTTATCAATAACGGTTCAGGCTCCGAACCATTAAAAGAGTTGTTGCGAACCACTGCGGCCATGGATGAAAATATACGTTCGATCTTTATTGGCTCCTTGAATGACGGTTCTTGTATAGGGGCTGGTTTTGAGGACCCCCATAATAATAATCTTTTTGGGAAAATTAAGCAAACTAAGGCTTTTAAAGAGGCCCTCCGGTCTGACAATCAAATATATTGGGGAATTTACGAAAAAGACGTTGTCATGCTCAGAGTGATTAACAATTTTACCACGGGGAATCCCATTGGAATTTATGGTGTGGTCTTTTTCGGCTATCAGCTCACAAAACGAATGAGTCCGGCCCGGTATGATACTGCCAATGCGTCGGTCCGGGATCTTCCTTATACGGTGATTGTAAAGACCAATGGGGAAATCTTAACTTCACCCAATGTCGACGACATTGGAGCAAAGGTCAGCGAATTATTACATAATCAAAGCAAAAAGAAGATTTTAGGGCAAGATCTGGCTCAAAAAGGGCTTTTTTATGATAAAATTCATAACCAAAATGTCTTAATAACCTATCATAAAATGAAGGATACCGGTTGGTATCTGATGGGCATCTCTTTAACTTCTTATTTATATAAGGAAACGAATTCGGTAGGTTGGTTCACATTTTTATTAGGGATTGTTATCAGCATCATTGCGATAACCGTTTCGTTGTTGGTTTCGCTGAGTATTTCCATTCCTTTGGACAAGATGAAAAATGGAATGAAAAAAGCTGAAAATGGGAATTTGGCGGTCCGAGTCGACATCAATACGCAGGATGAATTAGCAGAAGTGGGGAATAGTTTTAACAGCATGCTTGAAAAAATCGCCGCTTTGATTATTGAAACCAAAAAAGCGATTGCCCAAATTTTAGACCAAAGTACCGTTTTGGAAGATAGTTCAAACCAATCTGCGCAAACAGCCGAAAACATCGCTGTGGCCATGGACCAGATTTCTCACGGAACTTTGGAGCAGACCCGCGAAACCGAATTGTCATCCCGGCAAATGACGGATCTTGCCTCCCAAATTGAAAGTGTGGCAACGGAGGCGGTTGAAGTCGAAAAAATTACCGCCAATGCCAAGGATCTGAGTTTTCGTTCCAAAGAAGCGGTGGAGCAGTTAATCCAGCGAACCAATGACACCGATAAAATTACCAGTGAGATTCTGAATAATATCAATGAGTTAAGAACAAGCGCCGAGACGATTGGGAATATTACGGAAGTGATTTCCAATATTGCGGAGCAGACGAATCTCCTCGCATTAAACGCCAATATTGAAGCAGCCAGAGCAGGAGAAGCCGGACGGGGTTTCGCGGTGGTTGCCGATGAAATCAACACATTAGCTTCCCAATCGCGAAAAGCAGTGAAGACTATTAATGATATCTTGAAGACCATTGGAGAAAAAGCTGTAATTTCAGCTCAAACCGCGGGGAGCGCAAATTTGATATTGGTCGATCAGAGGGCGGCGGTTCATTTGACCCGGGAAGCATTTGATCAAATTATCGGCTCCATGTCCGAAGTGGTTGATAGAATCGGCAAGGTCAACGGGATGATTCATAGAATCAATGATTATAAAGACATAACCGGACAAGCCATGAGCAATATCAGTTCCATATCTGAAGAAACGGCGGCGTCGGCGGAAGAAGTATCAGCCGCATCGGAAGAACAAACAGCTTCAGCCGAGCAGCTGAAAGATTTGGCTGTGGAATTGCGCAAGATGGCCGGAAAGTTGGTGGACGATGTTGCGAAATTTCAATTGGAACAAGCCGAATGATTATTTTGAATTGGCTCTTTCCACATTGATTTTCCGTCCATTGATTTTATAGTGTTTCATGGTATTTAGAAGCTCATCTGTAAATTGAGCGGGGACTTCAATAAAAGAAAATTTTTCATAGATATTGATATCACCAATCAGTTTTTCGGGAATGTTGGTACAGCTGGTAATGGCTTGAATCAATTGCTTGGGTTGTAATTTGATATCCCGTCCTGCATTTATAAAAAGCCTGCTCATTGATTTATTGGTTCCGTTACCATGGTGCTCCGAATCGGTATATGATTCGGCATCGATTGAGATTCCATTCGGCTGGGTTGCCATTTTCAAGAAGGCTGCGGCAATATCCAGTGTGGTGATATCATTATCTTGCTCATTTTGAAGCTCCGTTGTCTCCAAAAATTTCTCAACTGTGGCCACATATTTGGTCAAACGCCCTTCTTTAATGGCGCCTTTCAAATCCTCCATGATTTTGTTGATTTTACTATCTTCGACATCTACAAGGGAAGGCGCCTTTTTCGGCAAAATCTTGGATTTGGTGTAACGTTGAATATCCTTCAATTTGTAAATTTCCCGGCCGGATATAAAGGTAAAAGCCTTGCCGGTGCGCCCTGCTCTGCCGGTTCTGCCGATTCGATGGACATAGTATTCTTCATCATTGGGCAGGTCATAGTTGAAAACGGCTTCAATATCGTCGACATCAATACCGCGCGCAGCCACATCAGTGGCGATTAAGATATCGATGGCGCCCTTCCTGAATTTTGCCATTACCTTATCCCGCTGGGCTTGGCGCATATCACCATGTAATGATTCCGCCAAATAACCCCTGGATTGCAAATGGGATGCTAATTCGTCAACCCTGCTTTTGGTATTGCAAAAGACTAGTGAAAGTTTGATATTATTGGCATCAATCAGGCGGGATAAAGTGTCCAGCTTGGTTGATTCCCTGACTTCCAAATAATATTGTTCGATATTGGGCACAGTTAATTCCTGATGGACCGCTTTGATTAAAATGGGATCCTTTTGATATTTGGCAGTCAGATCCATGATTTCTTTCGCCATGGTGGCGGAAAAAAGAATCATTTGTTTTTGCGCGGGAACTTTTTGCAAAATAATATCGATATCATCCCGAAATCCCATATTTAGCATCTCATCGGCTTCATCCAGGATTAACATTTTCAGATTCGTAAATTGCAGGGTGTTTCGCCGCATATGATCCATAATCCGTCCCGGAGTTCCAATGATCACTTGGGGACGCTGTTTTAAGGCGCTTATTTGGCGCTCGATGGGTTGGCCTCCGTAAATAGGGAGTATTCTTAAGCCCTTTTTATATTTGGAGACTTTTTTTATTTCTTCTGCCGATTGAATTGCCAGTTCCCGGGTGGGACAGAGAACTAAGGCTTGAATCCCGGACAGAACCGGGTTGATCATTTCAACAATGGGAATTCCAAAGGCACAGGTTTTTCCGGTGCCGGTTTGCGCCTGTCCAATTACGTCTTTGCCGTCGAGAATATGGGGGATCGATTTGGACTGGATAGGGGTCGCTTCTTCAAAACCCATTTCGGAGATGGCTTTTTGTACTTCTTTGGAGAGGTTAAGTTCATTAAATATTAAGTTGCTCATTTGTTAATCCTTTGGTTGGTTTCTTTATGATATATAAATAATTTACAGATATATAAAATTATAAGGGCATTTCTTACGAATAGCAATAAAGAATTGAATTAGTAATCAAAGTGTCATATGGGCGGGAAGTTTTTGGCTGTGATATAATAAAAACAATTAGGCTTGGCGTAGACTTAATTCAAAACCAACGAAATCTTATTTTAACCAAAAAGCGATCATTTAATTGGGGGAAATCCAAATGGACAAGATTAGGCTTGGCAGGACAAATTTGCAAGTGAGCCGGAGCGGTTTCGGGGCCATTCCAATTCAGCGAATCAGTGTCCCCGAATCGGACCGTTTATTACGAAAAGCATATGCTGAAGGGATTAACTTTTTTGACACTGCCAGAAGTTATACCGACAGTGAGGAGAAAATCGGCCATGCTTTGGGAGATGTACGGAAAGAGATCATTATTGCGACCAAGACGCCCAGTGAAGACCGGGGAGGGGTTATGCGGGATTTAGAGACCAGCTTAAAAAAATTACGTACCGATTATCTTGATATTTATCAAATTCACAATCCCCAGACACTCCCGGATCCCAATGACTCAAACAGTTCCTATGTCGCATTATTGGAAGCCAAGAAAAAAGGAATGATCCGCTTTATCGGCTTTACCAATCACCGTTTGGAAGTTGCGCTCTCTGCCGCCCGTTCCGGTTTATACGACACCATTCAATTCCCGCTGAGCTCTTTGTCGTCTGATGATGATCTGCAAATTATCGAGGTTTGCAAGCAATATGACCTTGGCTTGATTGCTATGAAAGCGTTATCCGGGGGGTTAATTACCAATGCCGCCTTGACATTTTCCTTTCTACGGCAATATGATAACGTAGTACCCATATGGGGGATGGAAAAAGAAGCGCAATTGGATCAATTTATTGCCATGGAGAAAAATCCTCCCTTGCTGGACGAATCGATGATGGAAATGATTCAGAATGATCGGAAGGAGCTTTCAGGGACGTTTTGTAGGGCCTGTGGATACTGTATGCCGTGTCCGGCCGGGATTCCTATTCCTACAGCGGCCCGGATGTCATTGTTGCTTCGTAGAATGCCCTATCAGCAATTTATGACGGAGGAGTGGCATAATCAAATGCTTCTGATCAGCAAATGCCTCAATTGCGGACAGTGTAAAAAACATTGCCCATACCAGCTGGATACGCCGGAAATTTTACGGGGTATGTTAAAAGATTATCAACAATTTTATGAAAGTCATCACCTTGAATAGAGCCATACCAGTATACGGGCTTATGAAAAAGGCCTTCAGCCTATGAATATTTCAATAAGCTGAAGGCTTTTTGTTTTGGAAAATTTAGCGGATCAAATTTTATTCGGATTTGATTTCAGTCCAAATCTTGTCCATGAAGGAAATGGTACTTCCCAGATTAACAAAGATTTCGCTTTTCTTTAAATCCTCCGGCTGGGGATATGCTGAACGATTTTGGGTGAGCTCTCCCGGAAGTCTTTTGAGGACTTCAGTTTGAGGGGAAGCGTAGCCGATATAATCGGCATTTTTATATGCCGTGTCCGTTTCGCACATATAGTTGATGAAAAGTTCAGCTTCTTTTTTATGAGTCGATTCTTTTGGAACGGCCATGGCATCAAACCAATAATTTGAACCTTCTTTAGGTATCGAGTAATCCAAATCTTGATTTTGTTTTATGCAATAAAAGGCATCCCCGGACCACACCAAGGCCATGGCGGCTTCACCGGATATCATTTTATCCTTGACTTCATCCACCACATAAGCGAGTACTAAGGGTTTTTGCTCGATTAAGGCTTTTTTGGCCGCTTCAAGTTCTTGGGGGTTTTTACTGTTTAGTGAAAATCCGAGCATCTTTAAGGCGATCCCGATGGAGTCTCGTTGGCTGTCGAGCATCAGAATTTGTTTGGCATATTTTTTATCCCATAAATACTTCCAGCTATCCGGTTTCCCGGTTACCATTTTTTTGTTATAAAGAATACCGACTGTTCCCCACATATAGGGGACTGAATATTCGTTATGGGGGTCATAACCTAGATTTTTGTAATTGACGCCGATATATTTATAATTGGGGATATTTTCAAAATCCAACTTGTCCAGCATATTTTCATCAATCATCCGCTTAATCATATAATCGGATGGGATGACCACATCATAATGGCCGCCGCCGTTTTTTAATTTTACATACATATCTTCGTTCGTGGTAAAGGTATCGTAGTTGACTTTAATTTTATATTTACTCTCAAAACTCTTGATTACACTTTCATCGATGTAATCGCCCCAGTTATAGACATTAAGCTCGTTTTTAGGCTTGCCGCATCCGGTGACTGCCACCGCAGAGACGATTAATGTCAAGATAAAAAACATGCGAACTAAATTTTTCAACATGATTATACCTCCTTTATTTTACAGTTTTTGACTGTTGTTTGGACATCATGACATTCACGATAATCAATAAAATAAGCACCCCCACAAACATCATGGTGGAGAGGGCGTTAATCTTAGGGTTGATCCCACGCCGGGCCATTGAGTAGATCATAATGGATAGGTTGGAAACTCCGGATCCGGTGGTAAAGAAGCTAACCACAAAATCATCAAGGGAAAGCGTGAAGGATAATAAAAGGCCGGTCATGACGCCCGGCATGATTTCAGGCAAGACGACTTTGTGAAACACTTGGCCGGGTGTGGCGCCAAGATCAAGCGCAGCCTCGTATAAACTCTTATCCAATTGTTTGACCCGTGGAAGCACAGATAAAATTACATAAGGGATATTAAAAGTAATATGCGCCAAGAGCAATGTAATAAAGCCCAAACGAAAATGGAGAAAGATAAATAAAAGCATAAAAGAGATACCGGTAACGATATCGGGATTAAGGACTGGGATATAGGTTAAATTCATTATTGTCGCTTCCGGCAAGGGTTTCATATTATTAATTCCGAACGCTGCCGCAGTGCCGATAACTGTTGCCGTGATTGAGGCGATCAGACCGATTAATAGGGAATAATATAAAGAAGTCAAGATTTGACGGTCTTGAAACATAGCCAGATACCAGTTAAAGGTGAATCCATCCCAACTTCCGCGCGAACGGGAACTGTTAAAGGAATATAGGGCAAGAACCACAATGGGAGCATACAAAAAAATGAACATCAAGGTAATATAACCGCGCTTTAATATTCCAGTCACCACAAACCGCCCCCTTCCTGTTGGGTTTCATATCGTGAAGTGAATCCTATTCCTACCAAGATAATCAGCATCATGATCAGGGAAATTGTGGAACCGAAATTCCAGTCACCGGTCGTTAAAAACTGGTCTTCGATAAGATTCCCTATTAAAGTATACTGACCGCCACCGAGTAATCTCGAAATAACGAAAGTGGTGACTGCGGGCATAAAAACCATCGTAATCCCGGAAGTGACTCCGGGCAGGCTTAAGGGGAAAACTACTTTTCGGAATGTATAAAGAGGATTGGCGCCAAGGTCTTCAGCGGCTTCAATTAACCTGTAATCAATCTTGCTTAAAACGGAATAGATGGGTAATACCATAAAAGGTAAAAAATTATAAACCATACCCATGATGACCGCAAAATCGTTATAAAGCAAGTTTAAAGGAGGTAAACCGATATGTCCCAGCAACATATTGATAAGGCCTTTCCGCTCAAGCAGCGTTAGCCAAGCATAGGTGCGCACAAGCATATTCATCCACATCGGTAAAACCATCAGTAAAATCAGGGTGCTTTTGAAATTCAATTTACGGTCGGCCAGGATCATGGCTGCGGGATAACCTAATATCAAACAAAAAAGCGTACTTTCAGCCGCTAAAATAAGGGAGCGAATTAATACCTTGATATAGACGGGTTCGGCGAAACGATTAAAGTTGGCGAATGAGAAAACAATTCCATGGGGAGTCTTAACGGTTAAACCAAAGTAAAAAACTAAAAACAAAGGGACTATCGTAAAAATGATCATCCAGAAAACGTAAGGGTAGGCAACCCAATTTTTTTTCACGAGGCTGCCCCCTTTTTCATGATGTGAATATCGAAAGGATCAACATAAAGTCCTACGTTCATTCCGGAAGGTCTTAAGCGGGTACTATGGATGATCCATTGAATACTATCGGCTTCAACAATCATTTCATAATGGACGCCTTTGAAAATGGCAGATTTAACAACCCCGGTAAAAATGCCTTCAGACTCGTCAACGATTTTTAGATCTTCGGGTCGGATGACTACATCAACCGGTTCGTCATGAGAAAAACCTTTATCGGAACACTTTACATCTTTGCCGGCCAATTTTACCAGAAAATCTTCCAGCATCATGCCATGAACAATATTGCTTTCTCCGATGAAACCGGCGACAAAAGAATTGACGGGCTCATTGTAAACTGTTTCCGGCGTTCCGATTTGTTGTATTTGGCCTTGATTCATCACCACAACGGTATCGGACATGGTTAAAGCCTCTTCTTGGTCGTGAGTGACATATACAAAGGTAATCCCTAAACGTTTTTGCATGGTTTTCAGTTCAAGTTGCATTTCTTTACGGAGTTGAAGGTCGAGCGCGCCGAGGGGCTCGTCCAGAAGCAGAACTTCAGGCTCATTGACTAAAGCGCGAGCAATCGCAATCCGTTGTTGTTGCCCACCGCTTAAGGAATTAACGGATCTTTTTTCAAACCCGGATAGAGCTACCAAGTCGAGCATGGCGCTTACTTTTTTATTAATTTCACTTTTAGCCATTTTTTTGATTTTAAGACCGAAAGCGATATTTTCATAAACATTCATATGGGGGAACAAAGCATATTTTTGAAAAACAGTGTTTACTTTGCGTTTATAAGGAGGGATATCGTTAATCTTGATACCGCCGAAAAGGATTTCACCTTTGGAAGGATGTTCAAAACCGCCAATTACCCGCAGGGTTGTTGTTTTGCCGCATCCACTTGGCCCCAGC
Source organism: Bacillota bacterium (assembly GCA_023429995.1). Classification (GTDB taxonomy): domain Bacteria; phylum Bacillota; class UBA4882; order UBA8346; family UBA8346; genus UBA8346. The sequence continues at coordinate 39,794 of JAEZCE010000061.1, forward strand.
ATGGTTAGAAACTCGTTTTTAGTAATATTTAAATTAATGTCGGTTATTGCTTCACTTCCATTATAGTCTTTTGAAACATTCGATAAACTGATTAGAGTTTCGCCCATTGCCATTCCTCCACCCAAATTAAGGTCAAGTGGTACATTGATATTTGTAAATCGATCAATTATTATTACAAAAGCACAAAAATGTCAATAATTCTACAAAAATATTCAAGAAAAATTAGATGTCGTTTTCGGATGAAAAACCTTTTTTGTTATGGGGTAAGGATTCAGAAGAATATGTGAGACTGGTTGACAAAATATGAGCCGAGGTTGATAATAAAATAGTACCAAGAAATTAATAAGTTCGGCAGAATCTCTTGGGTGAGGCTTTAATCAATAGGCTTTGAATTGATACGGGTGGGATCTAAAAATGGCAACGGATAAGGAAATAGACGCTCAATTTGAGCAAGGGATATTGGATGCATTGCGCTCTTTGACGGATGGTACAATTACCATTATTAAACTCAACAACCAAATCGTGCAGTTTAATATCGATGAGACTTATCATGGAGTTCTGGAGCCCAAGAAACAGCGGGGTCATCTGACTTTGATTTCAGGCAAGGATGTTGGCTGATTATATTGGCAGTATTTATCATGTCTATCGGGTAACCTTAGGAGGATGCAACAGGCCCTTAAGAAGGAGGCTAATTATTGAATTATCAAACAGGGGATTCGCTGATCCCTTGTTTTTTATTGTTTAGAGGACATGGTTTTGAATTGATTTTGGTTGGATGCTAAACAAAAAGAGGAACTGGGTTAGCTAGGAAGAATATTCTAGCAGTTTATCCGGTAGAAAGAGGTTGAAAATTTAAAACGAATATCTCCTGAGAGAGGAAACGTAACAATGCCGCTTAACAGAATTTTCAAAAGTAATTTGCGTATTTTCATCCTGATTACGATAGTAACCTTCTGCTTAATGCAAGTTGGTGCAAACGCGCAGAGCGTTTCTGACGGAATCACCAATGGGGATGAGCTTGTTGTTTCTTTTATTGATGTTGGTCAAGCCGATTGCATTCTTATTCATACCCCTGGGAATCAAAACATATTAATCGACGCCGGAAATCGCGAAGATTTTCCGGTTATCCGGGATTATTTAAATCGTCATAAAGTATCCCGGTTAGATATGGTCGTGGCCACACATCCTCATGAAGACCATATCGGCAGTATGGCGCAAATTATCAAAAATTACGATATCGGTAAAGTGTTTATGCCGAAAGCATCAGCAAATACCAGAGTCTTCGAAGGGTTATTGATGGCAATCAAGGCCAAAGGGTTAAAAATTAATAGCGCAAAAGCCGGGTTCCATATGAATTTTGCGCCTGAACTCTTTCTGGACTTTTTGGCCCCGAACAATGAATCCTATGAAGATCTTAATAACTATAGCGTTGTAATCAAGTTGTCATACCGGAAAGTAGCTTTTCTGCTGACTGGGGACGCGGAGAGAATTTCGGAGAAAGAAATGGTGAATCGGCAGTACAATTTAAAGGCTAACGTTTTAAAAGTAGGACATCACGGTAGCAACAGTTCCAGTAGTGATGATTTTTTGCAAAAAGTTGCTCCGGATATTGCCGTAATATCGGTCGGCGTCCATAATGACTATCATCATCCCAGTTCGCCAACATTAAAACGTTTAGCAAGACTTGGAGCTAAGATTTATCGCACGGACCAAAATGGCACGATTCAAATTACAACCGATGGTAATCGAATGTCTGTCCATTGTTTCAGAGAATAATCAGTTCATAGTCATCGTTCAATGAATTACAAATATTTACAGATTGAATAATAATTGCTATAATTGATAATTATATCTTAAATTTTTAAGCGTTGGCATCCTAAAAAGGAGGAGTCAAACTTGAAAAAAGTTTTGTACCTGAGCCTCCTACTTTTATTTTTTCTTTCGGGTGTTGTTTTGACTTATAAAAAAGCGGCAGAGGCGGGTTGCGGAATGAAAGTTATCATTGACCGGTTTGAAGGGGATTTTGCTGTGGTAGAACTGCCAAATAACACGACAGTTAATATGGACATCAAGCTTTTAGAACCTGACGTAAAAGAGGGGGATATTATAGAGATCAGGACTTTACAGCATGAAACCGAAAATCGTAAAAATAAAGCGCAGGATTTAATGAAAGAATTATTTGAATAATCGCGCCTGCGAAAGAAAAGTTGGATATACCCTTCGGGTAACAGCACAGCGCGGACAACACGGATTATTCTTTTGTAATGATGCATGGTCCTAAAATGTCCGGTCCGGTATGGCAAGCAATAACCGGTGATATTTGAATGAGTTGAACTTTCACCTGAAAAGCTTCTTCGAGAAGTTCAGCGTATTGCTTTGCCTCTTCGAGATTGTCGCCATAGTGCAATCCGATTTTTTCAACACCAGCACCCCTTTGGGATTGTTTACGAATAATTTCCAATGCCCTTTGTTTAGCGGCTTTTAAAGTTCTTACCTTTTCAAAAGCAGTCATTAAGCCCTTATCATCGAACCAAATAATGGGCTTAATTTGAATGAGAGAACCAATCAGGGCTTCGGCGCCGTTGAGCCTTCCCCCTTCGTACAAATAACGCAGGGATTCAACTACAAAGTAAACCTTCGTTAAGGAACGTTGCTTTTCAAGCTTATCTAAGATTGCGCTTCTTGAAAGTCCCTGTTTTGCTAGTTTTACAGCCTGAATCGCCAAGGATGCCTGACCAAATCCGCTTTGAAAAGAATCAAAAACAGATATTTTTTCTGTTTCGAGGATATCTTTTGCTACATTCGCACAATTGAAGGTCCCGGAAATTTTATGGGATAAGGTTACACAAATCACCTCATCACCAGCCTCGACAGCAGGACGAAAGACTTCTAAAAATGAGTTCGGGTCTGGCTGGGATGTGGTAAACTTCCCGCCCTTTCTTTGGGCTTTATAAAAATCTTCATAAGAAAGTTCCAAACATTCTTTTTTGGCGTTTTCCCCTTCTCTGACATAAAGTGGGACTGGGGTTATCTCAAACTCTTGATACTCGTCAAAAGTTAATGAACAAGTGGTATCGCTGATAATTCTGATCATAGGGTCCTCCAAAATTTGTGATAAGTGATCCCCCCCGGGCTCACCTTGGAAAAGATTCATTCAGCATATACATGGGGTAAATACCCCAGGAAGTGGCTTTTCTATCTGGGATGGGGCAATGAATGGTAAGACTTGAATGTATCCTTTTATTTCTTTCAAAGTTGAGAAAATCCTGCTTTTAAGGATGTACTTGCTAGAGTGAATTTGAATGGATGATTGAATAATTTGATAGACTTACGTGTGTGAAAGTAGATCTGGATAAAGGTTCAAATTGGATATTTCTTTCGGGGAATATTTAATGTATGATATTGATAAGAAGTTAAAAGAAGGAAGATTCTTACTTACAGGAGGGTCCTACTTGCAGGCATTTAGCAAATTTAAGCGTTTTTTGTATCAAGGCTCCATTCCGGTTACTAAGGGGATTATGGTTTTATGCGGGCTGTTTTTCCTGTTATATTATATTTTCCAGGCGCTGAATTATGAATTTTTCGCTGACTTTTTGGTATTGAACCCGGCCGGCGTTTTTCATTCGCCTTGGACTTTGATTACGTATCCTCTGTTAAATCCAGACCCGTTTTCTTTGATATTCGGTTTATTGTGGCTATGGTTTATTGGTGGAACATTGGAACGTACTTGGGGCAGCACATTGTACTTTATACTGACCGCTCTGGCCACGATTTTAACTGGAATGGCAATGTCTGTTGTGGCCTGTTTTTTCTTGGGAGGAGATTTTCGAATTTTTGATCTTTGGTTGCCTTTGGTGGCCATAACTTGGGCATGGTCGGGAGTGTATCCGGAACGGGAAATGCTTTTTTTTGGAATCGTTCCGATTAAAGCCCAGTGGCTCGCTTGGATCAATGCGGCTTTCATTTTTTTTCAATATATGAGGATACACTGGCTGATGGGTTTTGCTGCGATTAGCGGTATTTTGGTAGTGTATTTGTTTCGGGGAAAAACCCTCGGATATGGTTTGCGTTTTTGGGCCTGGAACCATGGCTTTCCCTTGAGGGGATGGTACCAGAAGAAAAGGCATGAAGCGAAGAAAAAGAGATTTAGAATTATTAAACACTGAGTTAAGTAAAAAAGGGCTGTCTTAAAAATTTTCCAAATGGGATAAGATATTCAAGAGAGAACGCAGGACTTTGAGCCGTGAAGTGAATATCTTTATCAGCGGGGACTTTTTAAGACAGCCTTTTCATCATAGAATCTTTTGAAAGAAAACAAGATATCCGACCATACACAAGGCCGATAAAATCAAAAAATATATCAGAGAGGGATCATATTTGTCGGTGCGTCTACGGTGGCGAATGGAATTAAAATACAGACCTATACCGCTCACAACAAAAATTGCGGTTAAGATATAAAAATCGATATGGTATAACAATTTGCTCCATGTCGGTTTTAGATCAAGGTTAAAAATGGTACTGATAACATTGCGGATTACCGGTAAAGCAAGAGCGGTAATAATAACAGCCAGAAAAGTTAATATCCAACAAAGTCCCGCAAATTTACCGATAAATTTGGTTATAACGTCAGGTTCCGAACGCAGATCCAATTTAATATCTTTTTTTTGAGCCATACTTTTCCTCCAGATAACGAAATTAAAAATGACTTTATTTTATTCGACATTTCTTTGGAGAACCCTTTTTTGCAGTAGTCTCAATTGTTTTGTTTTTTGGCTATCCGGTTTGAAATTTAATTTTTGGCGTTTTGCCTTTGAAGCAAGGGAGCCGGTCCGGCAATAAGTTGACGTTGGGAAATGATAATGGTAGAATCAGGGCGGTATATTGATGTTGCCGATTTTCTTAGAAACGAAAGCCAAAACTAGTCTATACTAAGGTACCCTATAGAATCAAAGGATAATTATTGGAGGATCACGGATGTTTATCGCAGACGGATGGACAGATTACGAACTGATTGATACTGGAAATGGAGAACGATTGGAACGCTGGGGCAAATATATTCTCAGACGTCCTGATCCCCAGGTTATTTGGCCGGTGACAGAGAGCTCTGAGATTTGGGAAGATTGCCACGCCTACTATCACCGAAGCGCCAGCGGAGGGGGTAGTTGGGAGGTGCGGAAGCAATTGCCGGAGCGATGGGTTATCCACTACCGTGATTTGGCCTTTTATATCAAACCGATGGGTTTTAAACATACCGGGCTTTTCCCGGAACAGGCCGCCAATTGGGAATGGTTTACACGGCTAATTAAGGGCAGGCAAAAGGAAATCAGGGTTTTAAATTTATTCGCTTATTCGGGCGGAGCAACTGTGGCTGCAGCCGGAGCCGGGGCCGCTGTATGCCATATAGACGCTGCAAAAGGTATGGTTGCATTAGCGAAAGAAAACCTGACCTTATCGAAACTTGGTGACCGCCCGGTTCGTTTTATTGTGGATGATGTTTTAAAATTCGTTCAGCGCGAAAAAAGACGGGGCCGACAGTATGAAGGAATTATTATGGACCCCCCATCTTTTGGGAGGGGACCGGGCGGTGAAATCTGGAAAATCGAAGATGAAATCTATAACCTAGTAAAAGAGTGTAGCGATGTATTGGCGCCTGAGCCGCTTTTTTTTGTTATTAATTCTTATACGACAGGTTTGGCGCCCACTGTTTTGAAGAATATTCTTGCCTTGACGCTTGTTCATAGTTTCGGGGGAGGAGTGAACGCCGAAGAAGTGGGTTTGCCTGTAACCGCTTCGGGCATCGCGCTTCCTTGTGGAGCTGCCGGCCGCTGGGAGGCCAAGTTATGAACCGGGTGGAACCCAAAATTCTTTTTGAGGATAACCATTTATTGGTAGCGGAGAAGCCGGTAAATATTCCTTCACAGGCCGATGAATCAGGCGATCCCGACCTTTTGTCCGTTTTAAAAGAGGATATTAAAGAGCGGTATCAAAAGCCGGGTCAGGTTTATCTTGGCCTGGTGCATCGCTTGGACCGTCCGGTGGGGGGGGTCATGGTATTTGCGAAAACCTCAAAGGCGGCATCCCGTTTGTCCGCTCAAATCAGAAACGGAGAATTTAAAAAAACCTACCTCGCGGTGTTGTATGGAACTCCTCCAGTTAGTCAAGGGACTTTAAGACACTTTCTCTTGAAAGATAGCCGGATGAATAAGGTTGCAGTGGTTGATTCCCCCGGAGCCGGCTCTAAGGAGGCGGTTTTAGATTATGAAATTTTAAGTGTCCATGATCAAATGACGTTGGCGCGGATCAATTTGCAAACGGGTCGCTCTCATCAAATCCGGGTTCAATTTGCTGCCATCGGGCATCCTCTTTATGGGGATCAAAAATATGGACCGGCGTACAGTAAACCGGGACAGCAAATCGCTTTATGGTCGACCCAAATTTGTTGCAAGCACCCTACAAAAAATGAGGCGGTTGTCTTTCTGTCAATACCACCCGATAAACATCCTTGGTCGTTATTTGATCTCAATGCAATCGCCCAAGGATTCGGCATTCTTGCTCAGGATTACAAAGGTCGATGATGGGCAATAAGGTTTTTACTGGCATTGAGATATTTAGTAAAAATTAACGCCTTGACGATCTAACGGTAGGGTGATATAATCTTAATGCGTTTGAATAATACTTCGAGTGACGAAGTCCAAGTATGGTCACGTAGCTCAGTTGGTTAGAGCGCTGCGTTCACATCGCAGAGGTCACTGGTTCGAGCCCAGTCGCGACCACCAGAACAGTTTTACAAAGAATGCTCGGGTCGTCATGAACATTCCAGTAACCAAAAAACGGAGCCGTGGTGTAGTCGGTTTAACATGCCAGCCTGTCACGCTGGAGACCGTGGGTTCGAGTCCCATCGGCTCCGCCATTATTCAAATCTAAAGGCCCTCCAACAGGGGGTCTTTTTTCATAGGCGGCAACTCTGCGAGTTGATGTTTTTTGAGAGCGCTTTGGCGGGGAAGCGAACGTACTGTATGTTTGTGAGGGCCGTATCCTTAACCCTGATAAATTCCCGGAGCACATAGTCTAAAAGAAGACAATAACAATATACTGTTTTTAAAATTGGTTACAATAAAAGAATCGATAGGAGTGATTGGGATGAAAGATCCTCGTATGGCCAAGATGGCGGAAGGACTCATCAATTATTCGGTCAGATTGCAGAAAGGCGAAAAAATCTTGATCGAGGTCATCGATTCAGGTATCCCGCTGGCATTGGCCGTAGTCAAAGAAGCGTATCGGGTTGGGGGTGTTCCCTTTACCATGATCCGCAATAAGCAAATTGACCGGCAATTTATGCTAGGAGCCAGTGAAGACCAACTTCAACAATTGGCCGGTTTCGAGCTGGTTCAAATGAAAGAAATGCAGGCCTATATCGGTATCCGGGCGGCGGATAACGCCAATGAGACTGCCGACGTCCCCGGCGAGCAACAACAAGCTTATATGAAATATTACTCCAGGCCGGTGACTGACCAACGGGTTAACCATACCAAGTGGTGCATCATGCGTTATCCGACACCATCGATGGCTCAGGCTGCCAGCATGAGTACTGAGGCTTTTGAGGATTTCTATTTTAATGTTTGCACTTTGGATTACAGTAAAATGCTTAAAGCGATGGAACCGTTGAAAAAATTGATGGAACGCACCAATCAAGTTCGGTTGACCGGGCGTGAGACTGACCTTACTTTTTCCATCCAGGGATTACCGGCTATTCCATGTGCGGGAGCCATGAATATTCCGGATGGGGAGATTTTTACCGCGCCTGTCAAAAATTCCGTCAACGGTGTGATTACTTATAATACGCCCGCCGTATACCAGGGGGTTACTTATGAGAATATTCAACTTCGCTTTGAAAACGGTAAAATCATCGAAGTTCACGGTAGCGACCCGGCTCGTTTGAACCACATTTTTGATACCGATGAAGGAGCCCGTTTTGTTGGGGAGTTTTCATTCGGGGTCAATCCTTATATTTTAAAACCAATGAAAGATACCCTTTTTGATGAAAAAATTTGCGGCAGTATTCATTTTACTCCGGGTCAGGCTTATCAAGAATGCGATAACGGCAACCGTTCAGCTATCCATTGGGATTTAGTCTTTATTCAACAGCCCGAGTACGGGGGCGGGGAAATATATCTGGATGAGAAACTAATTCGTAAAGATGGACGTTTTGTCTTACCTGAGTTGGAAGCTTTAAATCCGGAAAATTTAGTATGACTTATTGTGAGTTTCGATTTGGCAGTCTCCCGCTTTTTTGAAACCGACTGGATTAAGGGCCTTGTTCTCAATGAAATAGGAAATATGAATGGAGTAATTACTTTTGATGGAGCATCAAGGTAATTACTTTTTTATTGGGCTACACTGAAGAGATAACCCTTACCTGAATTTTTTTCATATAAAGAATGGTTTTTAAATGCCGAAAACGATCATGCTTGGGAAATTAACTAACCTGAAATCAAATAGACTCTGGAGACATCATGAAGAGACAAATCACGGTCAATCTCGGCAATTTATTACTATCTCTATCCGAAATTACAGATTTAATGAACCCTCTTGTTTCTCAGCATCAGCAAAAAACAGCTTTCATTGCGATTGAGATTGCTAAAGCTTTCAATGTTCATCACGATATTCTGGAGAATATATTTATAGCCGCTTTGTTTCACGATATAGGCGCTATTACGGTTGAGGAAAAGCTGGCTGTTCATAAAGGCAAAGACGTCAATCTTGATGTGCATTGTATTAAAGGCGAGATTTTGTTGAATAAAATCCCTTGGTTTCAGAAAATAGCGAAAGCCGTCCGCTACCACCACCGAAGCTGGAAAGATTGGGAGGATAGCCTGGATAATCCGCTGGTGCTAACTTCGCAAATTATTTTATTAGCCGATTCTGTGGAAAGAATGATTCAAGAGGACCAGTATATTTTACACCAAAACGAAATCATCATGGAACAGATTCAACGAATGCAGGACAGGGTAATAGCCGGAGAGCTTGTCCGGAGCTTTTTGGAAGTTGCCGCCCGTGAGGAATTTTGGCTTGATTTGGTTTCGCCGCGTTTGTATCATGTTTTGCTCAGTCAAGGCCCCTATCGCAATGCTGAAATTGACATGAATGGTATATCATTGATTGCTGATCTTTTCAGGGATATTATCGATTTCAAATCCGCCTTTACAGCGACCCATACCTCCGGAGTATCTGCTTGCGCAGAAATTATGGGTTCTCTTTTTGGTCTGACCGATGTGGAAATTCATTGGCTGAGGATAGCAGGGAATTTGCACGATATCGGGAAATTGGTGATTCCCAACAGCATCTTGGAAAAACAGGGGAAGCTCACTCCGAGTGAAACTGCGGTTATGAGGTGTCACACTTATTACACCTTTTACGTGATTAATTCAATCGGCGGTTTAAGTAATATTGCTGAATGGGCCGCCTACCACCATGAAAAATTGGACGGCAGCGGCTATCCTTTTCATTGCCGGTCTTTTGAAATTGACATCGGAAGCCGAATATTGACCGTAGCAGATATTTTTACCGCTTTGGCGGAGGACCGTCCCTACCGCCCTGGAATGAATAAAAAACAAATTTTTTCGGTCCTGAAAGAAGAAGCGAACCAAAACAAACTTGAACCGAAAATTGTTGAGTTATTATTTGACCATTACAATTCCATCAGTGACTATGTTAAAGAACGCCAGACATCGGCTAAAGATTTTTATAATCAGAGATTTCTGGCCGTTTTGGCCGAGAGTGAAAGAAAACAATATTGAATCAGCCGGCAGCCAACTAGTAAAACGTTCTCTAAATAACTACTCAACGATTGTGAACGTTTTACTTAAGTAGAGCGTATCTTCCCCAGTTCTGATTACCATTTATTTACGATCCGCTCTACTAGGATTTGGCAGTCTTTAAAATGACCAAACCTCTTTAAGTATTGTTACTCAAATTAATAACCATGGAGAATTCAGTTCCCCCTTTTGCAGCTTCGCGATAAATGGTTTGAAGACCATTCCAGATTTGATCAGGACTTTCGCTGTAAAGGTACGTGCTCTGATTGCCGATTTCGTGTTTAATACCGGTCGTTTTAAGGGCTTCCAGAGATTGATTAATAATAGCGTCAGAATTAACAACTTCTAACGGGAATAATGAGACTTCACATGACAGCATATAATCTTCCCTCCTTTCTCCCAAGTAGATTTCCAAATGAACAGTCAATCAATATCAGGTACTTTAAGTTGGTTTATGAAAAACTTACCATTTATAAAAAATGGACGAATCCTAAAATCGAAAGAAACTTTTTAGCATAAGTCCCGTTAATCACCTAATAGTGGTGATCTTTGTACTCCTTAAAACGACCAACATAACAATTTTGCAGGAATTTGAATAAACTTGTCAAATTAAGTAAATATGGCGATAAATGATTTGATAGAGGAGTGTAATTTGGTTAAGGAAGAATGCGATGTTCTAATTTTATCTGCCAGCTATGGTGGGGGGCATAACCAAGTCGCAAGAGCATTAACAGCGGCCCTTCAATTACAAGCCCCCGGAATGAAAATTATTACCGTTGATTACTGTGATCTGCTAGTCCCGTTGTTCAACCGGTTGACCCAATTTGGTTATATGCAAAGTATTAGACATTTTCCGGTAGGTTATGCATTATATTATCAAGCCACTGGAAAAATATCTCCAGACTCTTTTTGGCAGCGACACCTGAATAAAATCGGTTATTCTGAACTCATGATGTTGGTTGATAATTTGCGTCCGCGACTGATTATTTCAACTTTTCCCATCCCTGCAGGCGTTCTTTCGGAAATGAAGGCAAGCGGGCATTTAAACGTGCCGGTGGTAACCGTGATTACCGATATGTGTGTCCATAGTCAATGGATTCATCCAAATACCGATTTATATATCGTAGGTTCTTCGGAAGTGGCGGAAGGTTTAGTTGGAAGAGGAGTGCCGCGAAGAAAAATAATGGATAGTGGAATTCCAATTCTTCCGGAATTTAATAAGGATCTTGATAAGGAAAAACTGCGGGCGGCTTTTGGGTATAAACCGGATGATAAGGTTATCATTATTATGGGTGGAAGTGATGGCATTTTCAGAGCAACCCGCTTTAAACTCCACCGTACTTTGGAACAATTGCCCGATGGCGTCCAAGCTTTAATCCTAACGGGGTATAATCATGATTTATATGATAAACTTCAGCCCTTGGTGGGAAGGTATTCTAATTTCAAGGTGGAAAAGTTTAACCAAAATATGGCTGGCTTAATGAAAATGGCTGATCTGCTAATAACCAAAGCTGGAGGGATTACAATTTCAGAGGCTCTGGCAAGTGGTTTGCCGATGGTTATCTATAAGCCGACACCGGGACAGGAAGAGGTCAACGCCAATTATCTATGGCGTCACCGGGCCGCTATCATTGCTAAAACAGAACACCGGGTGAGAACAGCCATTCACCGGATGGTTTGTGATGAACAATTTCGGGTGTTGTTTCAAAGAAATTGCTTAAAATTAGGGCATCCCAATTCAGCAGCAATGGCGGCAAATGCTATCTTAAAAATGTTGACTCCGGTTACTCGAAGCAAAAATTTCATCCGTTAATGGTAAGGGGAGAAGTCCGTGTTTCATAAGAAGGAAGGTTTATTTCAACATCCGGTGATCATTGCCTTTTTGGCTATTATTTCATCCATCGAGTTTATCCGGATGTCTTTATTTTTGACCTTTTTGCCCAGCTTTTTGAAGAATTTACATTATACGACGGCCACGATTGGAGCCGTCTTTACAGCCAATCTTTTAGCAGATAATTTTTCTAAAAGCGCCATTGGGTGGCTCGTCGATCATAAGGGGCCTTGGCCGGTGTTACTCTGTGGAAGCATTGCAACAGCTGCCGGGGTTCTATTAATCATGACTTTTCATCAAAGCCTTTTGGTATTAATTTTAGCTGCAATTTTAATTGGCATCGGTGTTTCACCAACATGGCCGGCAGCGATTACAGGTTCTATAGAGACAGTCGGTGAAGAAAAGAGAGCAACCATTATTAGTGTCATTTCCGTTATTTGGCTGGCTGGCGGGGGATTAGGACCCATTTTAATGGGTTTTTTAATTGACAGTAGAATGAGCAAATTTTTATTAAAGGTTCATCTGCCTGTTTTTGATGCCTATCGGACCGGGTTTGCGGTATTAGCTGCGGTCGCTTTATTGGCAGTGGTTATATGTATTTTAGGATGGTGGAGTTGGAACCGGGTACCGCATATTAAACAGAATACCGAGGCTAGGCTTCAGGTTCCCGCTAAGGAGCGGATCAAAGATATTGTAAGACGACTTTGGAAAGTAAAAGGTTTAATTCCGGGAATGTTTTTTCAAACATTATCTCTAGGTATGCTGTTGCCAAATCTTTTACCCTTTGCTACCGATAAGCTCAATCTGACGGAAGCCCAGTATAGTATGTTGCTGTTTATAGGTGGAATTGTAGTAGTATCCTTTATGATTCCGGTCGGGCGTTTGGCCGATCGTCAAGGACCACGGGCGTTCCTGGTTGCCGGATTTTTGCTAGCGGCAGGTTCGATATTTATCTTGGTTTCACAAGGCAACAGTCATAACGTTTGGTGGTTGGTTGGTTTTGTGGGCCTTTCCTATGCTTTGATTCAGCCGGCCTGGAATTCACTATTGGCAGGTTCGATCCCCTCAGCCCAACGTGGCGTGCTTATGGGATTATTTATGTCTGTGGAAGGAGCGGGATTTGCTTTTGGCCCATTGGTTGGAGGATATCTTGGCACTTTGAGCAGTAAGGATTTGGGATTGTTAGGCGGTACCGGTTTGGTGGCGCCGTTTTATTTCAGTAGTTTTTGTTTGGTTTTAATGGCGATCGTCTATATGGTTTATCCATTTCGACATTATCAGGATGAGGTTGAGTAAGATGGTTTGGTGGATCATCGGGCTAACGGTCGTTATATTTTGGGCATTATTATATCCGGCAACCGATTACGGGCAGCGTTGGTTTTCAAGAAAGGTCCTCAAAAAAGGACATTCCGGCAAGAGCGGGACGGAAGGGAAACCCGTTATTTGCCTGACATTTGATGACGGCCCGAATCCTGAAATTACCCCGCAAATATTGGATGTTTTGGCAGGGTACCATATCCCGGCAACCTTTTTTTTAGTGGGTTATCGGGCTGAACGTTCACCGGAGTTGGTAAAGAAAATTTTAAAGCATGGTCATGAAATTGGTGTTCATACGTATGATCATTGTCATGCTTACAGCATGTTTGCTTATAAGAGTATCAGCACCATCAGGCGGGGTATTAGAATTTTAGAAAATATCACCGGAAAATCAATGGTTTGGTTCAGGCCCCCATGGGGGGCTTTAAATTTTTTTGAGTTAGCAGCAGTAAGACATTTTAATCTTAAAATTGTTTTATGGACCGCGAATGCGATCGATTGGGACATAAAGACGACTCCGTTGCAAATTGTTGAGCGCCTGAAAAGAAAACTGCAACCCGGTTGTATCATTGTAATCCATGATGCAGGGGGTGATCCGGGTGCGCCCCGGCATACTTTGGAAGCTTTGCCTGAATTTATTGAGCAAGCTCAGGCAGAAGGCTATCATTTTGTTACTTTAACAGCCATTCAAGGTTAACTTGATATGGATGCAACGATACTAAAAACAGGAGAACTTCACGATGAGCGATATGACCATTTTACAAAGACTGGGCATGGCTATTGATCGCCGGTATTTAAAAAAAGTTGCTGCAACAGGGATTCCCGGATCAAAAAATCAGTTGTTGTTGATTTGTTTTCATGGTTATCACGGCAAAACGAAGCTTGATATTAACGGCACTATCATTAATCCCGGGGATTCTATCGCAGAGTTTCATTTGTCCAATAAACGTATAGCTGAAATGGGGAGGGAGGATTCATCCCGTTCCATGGAGTGGCGGCTGATGGAAATACTTAAGGCTGAATTTACCGCTTTGGCTGAGGCGTGTTCGAATAATATAATTTCCGGGCAAGTTCAGGGTTTTTATGGAGTTAATGTATTAGCACCAGGAGCAAAGCGGTTGGGATTTACTTTAGTTCCGATACCGAAAGGCTGGAACCATTGGTGGTTGGGCTTTTGGGAGAGTATTTTGCGGAGAATCTTTTATTCCTATAAAACCCCAAAAAAGGCTACATTTCAGAAACCCAAAGAGGCTTTCGAGGTCTGGATAACAAGGGAAGAACTCATGAAACGCTATATAAGGGCATGAACTTTTCGGGACTTTTGTACATATAATCATAGCAGTCAGCAGTTAGTAAAATTGTTTTGGCTTTGATTATATGACGGAGGAATTCCAATGGATCAAACTTATCAGCCCAGTGCAAATTCTCCCGGTACTTCTCAATTTACATCCGATCCGGTCCTTTATTTTTTAAGGGAAGATATTGCTGATGAATTAGGCGCTATCGTAGGGTATTTGGAATGCGCGGATTTAGTGAAGGATTACCGTATCAGTTCGATATTTCGGGAAATAGCCAATGATGAAAAAGAACATTTTATGCGCCTTATGGGAATATTAGCTCAAATGGATCCGTTCCAGGCCAAGGAATTTCAAAGGGCTGGTTTTTCGGAATTTTTGAGCGGTAATGAAAGCGTCAATCCTTTTGGGTCGGGGTTCCCTTTTCAGTGTCAAACTTGTCTTAAGCCGGAACGGCGCCGGCATGATTACAATGAAAAAAGAATGTATATGGCCGATGACCGAACGATGGAATGTTTACAAAATGCAATCCGGGATGAACTGAAAGCGATCAATGCTTATCAGAAGCAATTAAAGGAAACTGCGAATCCGATAATCCTAAATTCGTTGACCCTCATTATGAATCGAGAAAAAGAGCATGTCAGCGGGTTTACTAAACTTTTTTGCGCGATATATGATAATTGAAAGAGGAACTTGGAATGGCAAAGATTCTGGTTACAGGGGGAGCCGGTTTTATTGGAATTAATCTACTGGAAGAATTACTACCCCTTCATCGTTTAGTAGTGGTGGATAATTTATCAACCGGGAAAGGAGCGCCTATTTTACAGGATGTTCATTTTTATCCAATGAATATTCTAGACGAAGAGTTCCAAAAAATTGTCGCCCAGGAAAAACCGGAGTTTATTATCCATTTAGCAGCTCAAATTAACGTGCCGGAATCTTTTGTAAACCCCATCTTTGATCTGGAAACCAATATTTTAGGTACTCTCAAGGTGCTGGAAGCCGCCCAAAAAAATGGGGTTCAAAAAATCATTTACCCATCGTCAGCGGCTGTTTATGGGAGTCCACGGTTTCTTCCCATTACCGAAGAACACCCGATAGAGCCAATGTCGTTTTACGGAATCAGCAAACATACCCCCGAACACTATTTACAAACATATTTTCATAGCTATGGCCTTGATTATACCATATTACGGTTCGCGAATGTATATGGTCCCAGGCAAGAAGCGGGAGGGGAAGGTGGCGTAATTGCCGTCTTTACCGATAATTTATTAAAAAGCAAGCCATTATCTGTTTTCGGCGATGGGGAACAGACACGGGATTTTGTATTCGTTAAAGATGTAGCCGGGGCCATTATGAAATCGTTGTCAACCGGAAGCCATCAAATATTGAATATCGGATCCGGAAGAAAAGTAAGTGTCAACCAGTTATTTCAACAAATCAAAAGCCTAACCCAAAGTAGTATCGAACCGCAATATTTACCAACCCGTCCCGGAGATATCCGTGATAGCATATTTGATATCACTAAAGCTCGAAGAGTGCTTGGATGGGAACCCCAAACCACTCTGGAACAAGGCCTGCGTTTAACGATGGAGTGGTTTTTAGCGCACTAAACTATAATACATATTCATTTGGTCATCATGGTTCCGCAGCCCGGTTTCAAGCTCCAGAGCAAATTCTTCATTAAAATGTTCTACTGCTTGACCTAGAACTTCACGGCAGATGCGGCGAGAGGCCGTGCTTTCAGGGTGTTTGGTAACAAAACTCATAATGGCGGATATTTTGGACTCGTCAGGCATCTTCCATCCCCCTAGCTTTGAAGTTAATTCAGTGGTTGTAGTATTCCCCCCGCACTCCTTTTTATAAGCTGCGCATAATTCCGGCGGGTCGGGAGAATCTACTAAAAGAGGATTTGCCGATTTGGCCTTTGTTTATAAGGTCTATCGATGAGTAATGTTTAGAAGAGAATGGTTGTGTTACAGAAGATAATCCATGAACAAAGGGGCTTCGGGAGAGATACGGGGTAACCGCTGTCCGGATGCAGGGCTAAATTTATGATGATTCAGCGGTGGTACCCTCATTGGTTTTAGGAAAATCATTGAGTGCTTCTGTTTCACTCACAGTACCGATAATTGTATAGACAGCTTTTTTACCGGGTGCGTAAATTTTACGCGCCTGTTTTAATACTTTTTCTTTTGCACTCTCTAAGCTCTCTGCTTCCACGATGATATCGAGACGGCGCTGAGTTTTTTTGAAAGTGACTCGGACGGATGCTGCGTACAACATTGGAAATCACCTCGTTTTTAAAATTCGGGGAATTCATGCGGTTTCCTGCAGAATTATCCTAATTATCCAAGAAAGGAATTTATAAAATAGAGTGGAAATAAATGATTAATAAAACTGGAAATGAGTGATAGAGTTGAGTGCCAGGGAAAAGCAATGTGTATTGGATAATACCAAAGTTTGCGATGATTGTGGCGAATGCGAAATGTGCGACTTGGATTTGAACAAAGTCTGCGATAATTGTTGCCGGTGTCTTGGTGATGCGGATTATGCAGCGATCGAAGTGGAGAAGATTGTTTTACCGGAAAAGATTCAATTCAAACGAAAAAAAGTAAAAAATAAGGGCTGTTTAAATTAAGTGGAGAAACAGCCCGGACCGCTTCTGAAAAGTTGACCCTATATAAAGCACTGGTTTATGGATGCTCATGGAAATGCAAGTTCCAATTATGGCCGTGATTATTATCCCAATGATTCTCCCCGTCTTTAAAACATAGGTTCATTTCTTGAGCTTCTTCAGCCTTTATTTCTTTATAGAAACTTCCATCGTCCTGTTTTTCCATCTTTACGGTGTTGATAGAACGGTTCCAACTGTCAAAACCATAGTGAAGATAAACTTCGCTGGCGCCCGAATCTTTGAGTAATCCCCGGTAGTGGATATTTAAAGTATCAGTATGTCGCGGCTGTGCTGGTTCCCAGGAAATTGCGTTCTCAAATTTTCCGCTCTCCTGATCGATTTTATTAAGGCCCAATAAATTTCTGAGAAAATTATTCATTTTTAAACCCTCCTTTCTATTTTTTGCCGCGACTCAGTTAGTCTCCCCCAATTTCATTCAGAATCATTCGGGAACGGATCCCAGTACAAAAGTATCTTGTCTTATTTAGAATTTATGCCTTAATCCTTTGTTTTTGGGACATTGGCCCAGATCCAAAGTCCTATATGGCGAATAAATTAAAGACAAAAGCATGATGGGAGGTTAATATGGAAGCTGGAAATCAAATGTATATGCGGCTTGCACAGGCTTATGTGCCGTTTCAGTTTTTTACAAACCGTTGGGATCCCATGAAGGCCTTAGCGATGGGAACGGTTTTTCCGGAATTATACCGTGCTTATAATGGTAAAAGATAGGAGGTTATCGAATGCATAATGCTCAGTTAAAGATGTTAATGGATCTTCAGGCATGGGAATTTACAGGATACGATTTTCATTTATATTTGGATACGCATCCTAACGACCCGCGGGCGTTAGTGGAGTATTCAAGGGCGGAAAGAGAAGTCCAGCGTCTTAAGAATATGTATGCAACCAATTATGGGCCGTTGACGGCGGAAGATAACGCCAACCAGTCGTGCTGGAGATGGATAGAAGAGCCTTGGCCATGGGAAATCGATTATTAATGGTTGGGAGGAAATGAAATGTGGCATTATGAAAAGAAATTGCAGTACCCTGCGAAGGTTGGAAAGGCCGATCTGAAAATGGCCAAATATTTGATTTCGCAATATGGAGGGCCGGATGGAGAATTGGCTGCGGCGCTTCGCTATTTAAATCAGCGGTATACGATGCCGACCGGACAATCGAAAGGGATATTGAACGACATCGGCACCGAAGAATTGGCCCACCTGGAAATAATCGCCACCTTAGTTTATAAGTTAACCCAAAATGCAAGTGTTGATGAGCTAAAAGCAGTCGATTTGGGAGCCCATTATACGGATCATGATCGAGCCCTGTTTTATACGGACGCTACGGGTAATCCATGGACAGCGGCTTATATCCAGGCCAAAGGGGATCCTGTGGCTGACTTGCATGAAGATATGGCGGCGGAAGAGAAGGCCAGAGCTACGTATCAATGGTTGATTGATTTGACGGATGATCCTGATTTAAAAGATACCCTAAACTTCTTACGGGTGCGTGAGATCGTCCATTTTCAACGGTTTGGAGAGACCCTGGATATAGTCCAGGAATATCAAAGTTCCAAGCATGTATTTTGAGCTGAATCTAATGGGGCTGGCGTTTTTGATGGGGTAATTCGTTGGGTGGGAATAAAATTCATTTATTTTTAATAAAGGGAATTTTATATATTACATATTTGTAAATAAATCAAAAATCAATGAATATAGGATACAATAATTCGTTAATAAGATATTATGTGTAAGTTAAAAACCAGATGATGACGAAGTATGATCTTGTTTTTAATCATTTTATTCTTACCAATCTAAAAATCAAATCGCAGGCAAGGGGAGATTTTTTCTTTGGCTAAAAAAGAGGGATATTGTCTTGACAAATCGTGCTTGTGGATATGCAAAAAGCATCAAATTTTTGATTGATTTAAGAGTAGGGGATCCCATATTTTTGAATGTCGATCCGGCTGAAATCAAGCTCTATAATCTGGAGCCCCAACGGATTTATAAAAATTACTGGATAAAAGAGAAAAATTTCTTCCAATCCTTAACCAGTTCTTTTCATGACCAGGATCTTTTTTTTAAACGGCTTTATCTAATTCCAGGCCAGTGGGATAAAACCGAAACTCTTTTTCGCGACTACCCAACTTATCAATATATGAAGGAGCTATTCGATAACAATTTTGATTATCTAAAAACAAGACGTTATCGGGAACTTATCGATAAGATTGAAACTGGCGAGGTTATAGCGCACAAACATTTTAAAATGAGATCGAAAGAGGATGTAATCGAGGATTATTTCAAACGGTATATCGAAATATTTAAGAGCATGGAGGAAAAGGGTTATATTCCCAATAAAAATAATCCTGGGCTGGTCGCTATTGGAAGAAATGGAGAATTAATAAAAACTTCCAGAGGACGACATCGTTTGTCCATAGCCCAACTTCTTGGTATAAAATCGGTTATGGTTAAAGTGGAATTTATCCATCCGGCATGGATGATGAAACATTATCAGGGCGACCGGCTATCCGTTGAAGTTTTACAGAATGCCCTAAAGGATATTCAAAGCGATCACCAGCATTATTCAAGCGGTATACTTTCTTTTCAAGGATAAAATTTACCCGGAACATCAAAACTTAAAGTATAAAATGAAGCTTTGGGCCTATAGTCGTTTTGGTATGGAGCTTTTCCAAAGTAAAGCGGTGAAAGTCAAGATTAGATCCCGTTTCCGGAGTACTTTCAATAGTTGTAGAACGAAGGGAGTTATGTTATAATTTTTTTGTCAGAATTTAACTCGGCTAGATTTGAATTACTTTCTCTCCAACTTGAGCCAGTTAATTAGACGGCGCTCGCTCAAGCGTCAATTTTGCCGATAGGCTTAAGGAGGAGAAATGAATGTCCAGCGACAAAACGTTAGTATGCAAAGATTGCAACCAAGAGTTTGTATTTACTGCCAGTGAACAGGATTTCTATGCCGAAAAAGGGTTTACCAATGAACCAGGACGTTGCCCCAGTTGCCGTCAGGCTAGAAAAAACAATGAACGCGGCCGTGGCAGAAGCAGCGGTGGCGGAGGATTTAAAGGGGAAAAAACCCTTTATAATGCGGTATGTTCCCGGTGCGGAGCCCAAACTCAAGTGCCTTTCCAACCCAAGCCGGACCGGGAAGTTTTATGTCGGGATTGTTTTCGCCCCCGCAATAATTATCGGTAAGTAAAAGGGAAAGCATCGATCGAGATATACAATATGGTTTTTCCCTATCGATCCGGGCAATATATTGTATATCTCATTGATTTAAAACCTTTTTTTCACTTGGGTTTGCGTTCAACGTTCAGCATTCAAAAGTTTATTTCACCTTATATCGAGAACATAATATGGGAACAACCTCCATTCCGCTGCCGCCTCCCAAAGTATGAAGCAATAGCGCCATAGATTTCACCATGGTATCCAATCCTCTTTTCCGGCGTCCCTGTATCCATTTGGATGGAATGGCGCGAATCTCCTATAGTTCAAAATCCCAATGGTCCCAGGAAAGTTTTGATTGCATATCCAGCGCCTCAATTCGATTTATGGTTATCCCCACACCACTTTATTGTGGCGAAAACGGAAAACCAATCGAAGAATAATTGACGATTACATCGGACAATTTTTGGCAAAGAATAAGTAAGGGGGTCTGTGAATGCAATTAGGGCTAATTATTTTAGGAACAGTCGGAATAAGTTTGATTTTGGCAGCACTATTAGGGTGGTTGCTTTGGAAACCCGTTATAAATGGCTGGGTTGATTCGTTTTTAAAGCGGTTACTGGAAGATCCCTATCCCGAAAATATCACCGAGATGTATAATGTATTCCGTAAAGTAGGAGTCCGGAATGTCCTGGAGGCTGATATCCGTGGCGCTACCGGACAACCTTTGCAGCGTCCTTTTGGGACATCCATCCATTACTCCAAATGGGAACAATTGTTATTCAATCCGGTTTATTTTTCCCGGAAACCGATCGTGGAATCCATTGAAATAAAGACCCAAGTTACAATCGGCCCTCAAGCGAAAAGACCCCTGATCATCGACATGCCGGTAATGATCGCCGGGATGTCGTGGGGAACCGCTTTATCTTCCAAATCCGTCTTAGCTTTGGCAAAAGGGGCGGATAAAGCCGAAACGGCCATGAATAGCGGTTCCGGTCCGTGCTTTCCGGAGCTTCGGAAACAAACCCGGAAACTGATTATACAATACCCTTGCAGTGAGCGGGAAAATGAAGAAGAATGGCTTAGGCAAGCTGATGCCATTGAAATTCAATTGGGTTATGGGGCTTTAGCATCGGCGTCGCTTGTCGAAAACCCCCGGAAAATTCACCACCAATCTGGCGATGAACCCCCCGTGGGTTTGGATTTGAGTCCTGATGAATATTTAGCCTTCAATAGCAAAGTATTTCAGCTTGACGGGAAATTCGAGTTGTCCCACATTGTTCAATATCTTCGGAAATTAACCGGGGGAATTCCAATCGGAGTTAAGATTGGAGCCACCCATCATCTTGAAGAGGAATTGGAGGTAATTACCAATAAGGAGATTGATTTTTTGACCATTGACGGCAAGGAAGCCGGCATTCATTCCGGGCCGGGCATTTTAGAAGATGATGTAGGATTACCAACGTTGCCGGCGCTTTGCAGGGCTGCAACCTTCCTTCAAAATAAAAAAATGAAATCCCGGATTTCCCTTATTGTTTCCGGTGGATTGTTTACCCCCGGCCAGTTTTTAAAAGCATTGACATTGGGGGCAAGTGCAGTATATATCGGAACAATCGCTCTGGTTGCTTTAGCCCATAGTCAGATTGTCAAAGTACTGCCCTGGGAACCTTTGTCTCAGCTTTTATATGAAAATGGAGGGGCCAAAGAAAAATTTTGTACCGAACAAGGAGCGCGCAACCTTGCTAATTTTTTAAAAAGCTGCAATGAGGAAATTATCCTGGCAATGCGGTCTTTGGGAAAAACATCTCTATCTCAGTTGACGATTGAGGATGTATGCGCCATAACGCCTGAAATCGCTCAAATTACCGGTGCTGATTTGGCTTTTTCCAAACCGAGGCCGTAAGAAAATGAATGCGATAAATGGTTTACTAGTGATGTTCTCCTTAACAGTCCTTATCTTCAGTTTATTTTTGGTGATAGTTTGCCAAGGTTATAAAAGGGCCTGTAAAGAAATTAAAAAATTTGTCTCCTCGCCTTCTTGGATAGAAATGTTGAACCTGGTAAGCAAAATAACCTGGCGGGTTTATTTTGAAAGCCAGTTAAGAGCTGAGACTGGAAAAGCTTTGGAGCGTCCTTTTGGGACACCCATTCATTTTTATTCCTGGAATCAAATCTTACTTCAACCTTTGGCGTTATCACGGGTCAGGAGGGGCAATGCCTCTTTGAAAATGGATATTCCCATTGAGACTTCGGTGATACTCGGACCGGGGGCTAAAAAGCCTTTACGGATAGATTATCCTATTTTGATTGGCGGGATGTCATATGGTGGCGCATTAAGCCAAAGGGCTAAAAGCGCGCTGGCAAAAGCGGCTACCTTGTTTGGAACAGCCGCCAATACCGGGAGCGGTCCTTTATTAAAAGAAGAAAGAGCGTTGGCCCAGAAACTCATTTTTCAATATTCGAGAGGTTATTGGGCCAAATCGGAGGAGGTTTTAAGCCGGGTCGATATGATCGAGATCTCTCTGGGGCATGGGGCTTGGTCCTCTGCGCCGGTCCGGATTAAGGGACAAAAAGTTAAGGGCCGTTATGCCCGGGAATTAAACACGATTGAGGGTTTGGATATTCTTATCGAATCAAGGTTGACGCAAATTGACAGCCCGGAAGACTGGAGAACTTTAATTCTCCACTTAAAAGAGGCAACCGGGGGGGCGCCCATCGGAGTCAAAATCGGAGCGACTCACCATTTAGAGAAAGAGTTGAACTTGCTCGTTGCAGGCGGCATTGATATTATAGTTATCGACGGCGCTGAGGGTGGAAGCCACTCCGCGCCGCCGATTTTATCGGACGACGTTGGACTGCCAACCTTACCTGCGCTGTGCCGGGCGGTTCAATTTTTGAATGAACATAATTTAAAGGGCAAAATCTCCCTCATTATTGGGGGAGGGTTATATACACCCGGGGATTTTTTAAAGTGTCTGGCATTGGGAGCTGATGCCGTAGCGATAGGGACCATAGCCGGCCTGGCGATGTCTCATACTCAAATCACCAAGTCAATTCCCTGGGAACCGCCGACCGGCTTGATTTATTATCAAGGGAAAGCGGCTTCCAAATTCAATCCGGAATTGGGCGCGAAGCATCTATATCATTATTTGAAAAGTTGTATGGAAGAAATGACGCAAACAGTCCGGGTCATCGGAAAGGGCAGTTTTCGGGAGATAACGAAGGAAGATTTAGTGGCTGTGGATTCACTTTATGCCGAAATAGCCGGAATTGAATCCATTTTTAATACGGCTGCGGGGAACAATGAAAACCAGAAAAAGAAGGGATAGAAGAAATCCCTAGGGATTATGAGTTCTATAATCTTTTATGCAGCAATTCCTTCAAGGAAACAAACCGGTAACCTTTGGCCTGCAGCCCTTGAATGAGATAGGGCAGAGCTGCTACCGTTGAATGCCGGTTTAGGCGGCCATCATGGGCTAGGATGATCGCCCCGGGAAAAATCATCCGGACAACCCGTTCCGCTTTGGCTTTTGGTGTTTTGGCGAGCGCATGCTCAAGAGTTATGGTAGATAATATAATTTGTTTATGTTCCAGATGAGAGACTCGTAAAATATTTTCATTGAGTTCTTCATAGGGAGACCGAAAAAACGATGGTTTTTTACCGGAAATTGTTTCGATCGTCCGGTCGGTTTTGTCCAGTTGGGAACGGATTTGTTCAACCGAAAGGGTGTTGAGGTGGGGATGGGAAAATGTATGGCTGCCAACGGTATGCCCGTTTTCAATTTCTCTTTTCACCAATTGCGGATACTTTTGGACATTCTTCCCTACCAGGAAGAATGTAGCCGGAATATGGTATTTTTGTAACAGGTCTAAGACTTGGGAAGTATAGAGAGGGTCGGGACCATCGTCAAAGGTGAGGGCGACTATTTTTTGGGTGGTGTTGCCCATCCAAATTACATTCACTTTATTAAAAAAATTAATGGTTTTTTCAAATAAAAGGAAACGGTTGATAAATAAGATCAAAAAAGTAACGGTAACCAATATTAATAAAATCCATGGCAGGCTTTGATTGGATATCAGGGCTTTTTTCATATAGGGAGTACTCCTATGATATTTTTAGCTATCGTTGGAAAATCTTTAGTAAGCGGGTAACCTAATTATAAGTAGATTTTTTGAACCGGGCAAGATCTTTCGATCTAAATTGCATAAGGATTTCATGCTATTTTGCCTTAATCCGCTTTTTCTATGACCAGTGTAAATAAAGTACTCCGCCCCAGGTTATCTTGACAGACCACACGATGACGGCCGACTTTGGGCGTATAAAACAGCCTCTCGCCGGGTTTGGCTACTCCCAATAAAGCGCCATCGATAAACCAGAATACTTTTTGAACGTCGTTGCTGACTGAAGCTTCACAGCAAATTTTTTGATACCCGATTGGAATGCCTTCCCGTAGCCGGTATTGACAGTCCAGGGAAGGGGAACGGATTATCGGAGGAGACCCCGGAAGTAAACCTTGCCATTCCGGAAGCAACGGGGGCAATCTGTCAATTTTGGCACCATTGCTTTCCATCCAGGAAAACACCCGGGGCGGCAACTGAACAAAGGATTGGGCATGACTGGGCTGAGTTCCTGCATAATCGGGTGGGAGCCGATAACCGGTGCGGTTATCGACTTGGATCGACTGATGCATTGAACAAACTTTATCCGAGGTCCGGTCTATTAAATAGAATTCGTTTACTGTCTGAGGACAGTTCGGGCCGGGCAATTCTCCGCTTAAACTGCACACTTCTCTGGAACCAACGTTCTCGGGCCTTTCAAACCATTGAATTTGTTTGCCCCGGCATAAATAATTCATGATTTCAAACAGTATCGGCGCAGCTACTTCCGCACCCACCAAATTACGGGCGCCTTCCCCGGAAAAATTGCCAAGCCAGACACCAACTGTAAATCGGGGATTATAACCGATACTTAAGGCATCGCGATGTCCATAGGATGTCCCGGTTTTCCAGGCGACTTGGGGCAGAGATGTAAATTCCCAACAGGTGGGAAGATCGGGCCGGCGCAGCCCGGTTAAAATGTCTGTTATAATATAGGCTGTACCCGGATGGAAAAGGCGGATTCCGTTGGACTGCGGGTCATCGGAGAGTTGGCGGGGTTTGTAATATTGGCCGCCATTTGCCAGGCTGGAATATAATGCGCTTAAGTCCAGTAAATTGACTTCACAGCCTCCGATGGCTATGGATAATCCGTAATTTTTCCGGGAACGCAGTGAGAACACACCAACCTGTTTTAACAAGGAATAAAGGCCTTCATCGCCTAACTTGTGCTCCAAATCTACTGCAGGCAGATTGAGAGAACGCTCCAGGGCTTCCCGGGCGGAGACGATTCCGGTAAAGGTGCGGTCGTAATTTTCCGGGGCATAACCGGAAAAATCGGTTGGCACATCTTCTAAATAATGCGCCGGAGTAATCAAACCTTTTTGAATGGCCATGGCGTAGATAAAAGGTTTTAAAGCAGAACCCGGAGAACGGGGTGCAAGGGCCCCGTTGACTTGGCCTTGATGAAAATAATCGTTGAAATCTCCGGAACCAACCATAGCCAAAACTTCATGCCGGGTGTTATCCAGGATGACAATGGCCCCGTTGGTGATTCCTTCGTTTTTTAAACTGTTTAAATGGATACTTAGCAAATCTTCGGCAACTGCCTGATACCTATAATCCAGGGTTGAGTATATGCGGGGTTTGTCTGGAAAGTCCAAATGCAACTCACAACAAAAATGAGGCGCTTTATGAGGTAATTTTTGCCAGCATTCGGGAATTTCCTCATGGATAGCTTCCCGAAAGGATGATTTGGATATGATTCTCCGCTTCAACAACTGTTCCAGTACCCGGTTTCTGGCTCGCAAGGATTTTTTGTAATCCAAATTCGGCCGGTATATATTGGGTGAATTCGGGATCACCGTCAGCAGAGCGGCCTCACTTAAGCTGAGCTGTGACGGTTCTTTTCCGAAATAGAGCCAGGCAGCCGCCGCTACCCCTTCTATATTTCCCCCATAAGGAGCGATGTTAAAATAAATCTCCAATAATTGACGTTTACTGTAACGCAATTCCAACTGGAAAGCCCGGAAGATTTCCAAAAATTTATTGCCGTAATTCCTTTTTTTCGGCTCCATCATTCTGGCAATTTGCATGGTGAGGGTCGAACCGCCGGATATTATATGTCTTGATTGGATATTTTGACGTAGAGCCCGAACCAAAGCCAATGGATTCACTCCGGGATGAAAATAAAACCAACGATCTTCAAAACCTAACAATGATTGTTGCAAATAGGGCGATATCTGTGATAATGAGGTCCGAATCCGCCACATGTCATCTTCAGAAAGATAAGCATTGAGCAGTTGACCGGAGCGATCAAAAACCAAAGTGGAAGAAGGCCGGAACAGAGCCTCGTCCGGTAAAGGAATAACCCATGCAGTGATCTTTAGTAGCAGGTAAAGGGCTGTTATAATGAAAACGGCCCGGCTCCAACCCTTCCATCCCGGAGATAAAGAATGATAATGGCCACTCATATTTTTTATAAAGCCGTTCATCCGATTCCCCGGAAGTTTATAAAGGGCTATCCATCTATAGATTTTGAGGTTATGAAGTATCGTTTTGGTATCCATTGTCTTTTCCTCAGAAAGGGGGCTGTCCCAAAAGGAAATTTAACGATAAAGAAATACAATATATTGAAACTCACTTGTTCGATGAAGCTATATATTGTGTTTCTTATTGATTTCGAATTGCTTTTTAGACAGCCTCAGGTAAAATTTATTTTATTTCTCCACCGTTATGCCGCCACCGGAGTTGATGCTGAACACTTCCGGGGCATACATGCATTCAGCCTTGATCTGGGGTAATGTAAAGGTACCGCATGTTACAACCCGGAGGGCATAATAAAAGGTTTGCGTACCGGCTTCATCGAAATCTGCAAATAGAATCAGACGGTCATCCCGGATATCCATATAAGTTGGAGTGAAGGTATCCTTATCAAGCCAGTCGATTTTAGCGCTTGATGCCAATCTGGGATTTTCGATTTCCAGTCCTGCAGGAAGCAAATCGACAATCGCCACGTTATTGGTATCGTTCTCAGCGGTTTTTACTGAGATTTTGGCAATGATCAGCTCTCCCTGTTTCAAATGTTTCAAATCGACCTTCCCGCCATAATGATCAAAGAACTCTCGCCTTACAGTGATTCCACTACTGGCATCGGCTACCGGTTGAAGCGAAACACCACTGGATTCGGCATAATAATAGCAGGCGCCGGTTCCGGTGATTTTTACACCGATTTTACCCTTAGCGAGGCTGGAGCCGGAGATTCTTTTTAAGGAGTGACTGTCAAATGAATTTGTTTTTTGATTATTAAGGTAAACTTCCCCGGTATAATTGGGACTTTCACTATTTTTTAAAATTTTCCCCAATGCCATAAAGGCCATTGCATTTTCTTGGGTGGTGCTCCAACGGTTAATCTCTAATCCACTCATAAGATGGTCGATTAAGCGTGGTACTGCCGGATTGTGGGGGTCAATATCGGCCATTAAAGCTAAAATAATCGCTGCATTCCGTACTGAAGAATTCAAATTGCCGCTTTTCTCGCGTTTGAAGTTGGAGAAAGAAATCGTAGTTGGATTTAAGCCAAAGGCCGTCCTTTTATCACCGCTGTAAAAATAGGCTGCTCCCAGCATAACCCGGGCGTCGGCGGAAAGATCACCAACCCTTTGATTTTTAATATAAGCCATACTGCTTATTTGGGGTTTGCCGGCAAGGCTCAGTACATAAAGGGCATAAACCCGTTTTTGAAGATCCCATGATTTATCGGAACGCCTTTTAGCCAGTTGCCATAAGAAATTTAGCATTTGGTTGTAGGCTCGGTCGGAAACGATATGGCCCGATTTTCTGGCTTCAACCAAGAAATGAGCCGCATAAACAGAGCCCCATTCGTAACTGCCGTCCGTGCCGGGCCAAAAACTAAAACTGCCATCACGCAGTTGCATGGATTCGATTTTTTCGATGCCCTCAACCAAAAATTGCTTGCCTCGATTACCCGTAAAAAGACTCGGTTCAGCGGCACGGGCCAGATCTTCAAAATAAAGAAGCGGGAATAACTTGGAAGTGGTCTGCTCCAAACAACCGTATGGATATCCCAGCAAATATTTGAGGCTCCCGGCAAAACGGATGGCCGGTATGGGGCTAAGACAAAGAGTATACTCCCCGGTTCCGGAAAGCCATTCATTTTTCAAATCCAGATTTAATGGGTTAGCTGCATTAAAAGATCCGCCATGGATTTTAGAGGTCACTGTCTGCGGCGGCCGGATCGTTAGGTCGGTATTTTCGGTTACCTGGGCGTCGTTTCCTTTAGCCTGTAATGAAAAATGGCAAGCCCCGGTGGCATTTTTAGCAACAACGGCAAAATGAACGGTCCGTTCTTCTTTATCAGGAATGGTACAAGACTTTTGGTCATAACCGTCAATTTGCACAGGCCCATCTTCATCCAATTTGATTTCAAAAACGTCGTTTCGCCCGGTGCCATTGAAAAGAGTAACCGGGATTACGGCCCGATCGCCGGGTGCTAAGAATCGCGGGTATGTTGATGTAAGGACTATCGGATCACGAACCACTACTTTCTTGGTGGCGGAGCCATAACTGGGACCCGCTGCGGCAACCGCCATCAAACGGAGAGTGCCGTTAAATTGAGGGATTGAAAGTTTAACTGTGGTTTTTCCCGAACTGTCCAGTTTAACCAAACCCGACCAGAGTGAAACCGGAGTGACCCTGCGGAGGGAAACCGGATTCAGGTTCCGGCGGCGGACCCCTTCAAGGTTTTCATCTCCCGATGGCGCGTTGGGTGAGGTTACTCCCTCCAACTCGGGTAAGAGCATGCCGTAAAGATCGTATGTTTCTAAGCCGAGGGAACGCTTTCCATAGAAAAATCCCATTGGATCGGGAGTTTCGAAATCGGTTAACTGGCAAATACCTTCATCAACCGCAGCTAATGTTAAAAAAGTCTGACCGCTTTGGCCCGGTGCGGATACTTGCACTTCCAGGTCGCGGTTTGGGCGAATTTCAGCGGGCGCGGTAATCGCAAGGTCGATTCGGTTCGAACTCGTATCAATCATCAGGGGGATGGTTCCAAAGGCCCTTGTAGGGGCTCGTTTCTCCAGCTTTTTGGTGGTCCGGATTAAATGCACTGAAACATAAACATTGGGTTTATATTCGGCTTTGATAGGAATGGCGATCATTCCGGTATTTTCTTTTAGATCGATAACCTTGGTATCGTAAACTTTTTCCCGTTCAACGGTCACCAAGACCCGGCCCGCAAAAGGCGCTTTAATTTGTACGTTAGCAGTTTCACCCGGTCTAAAAATATTTTTTTCCAGGCCCAGCTGGATGCGATCCGGGTGATCCATCGCCCAAGGCGAATAACCCCAGCCGGAAACATAAAATTCACAGACGCTGCGGGCACAGTTGCCGGTTCCAGAGAAAACTATTTTGTAACAGCCATAATTTGAGGCTTTATAACTATAGCTGCCTTCCCCGCTTGTGAGTCTAATGGTGTCTCTGGCAATCCGGGTCTCCTGGCGTTCGGAATGGTATGTATAGTTGCCGCGGCTATCCCGGCGGTAAATTGAATTCCAGGTTACTGCGTAAACTTCAGCTTGAACCGTAGAACTCTGAACAGCATTGCCGTTTGGCGCCACCATTGCCAGTTGAATGGGATAAGTTTCACCGGTTTTAACCCCTGAATTACCATTGGTTTTATATCCGATATAAGTGTCATAAGGGTGATATTCTACGGCCTTATAATTACTGACGGAGCGACCGCCTTCTTCGGTAACTGTGGCTTGGAAAATAGCCCGGATGAATCCCGGCGGGGTTATGTTATTGGGAAAATCGTAACTAAAGTTGATTTGACCGTTGGAATTTAATTCTCCTTGTCCGACTGGTTGCTCAAATACTTTGAATTCACGGTCGGAATCACCGAATTGGTAAGAACGGTAATTGTTTGGGCTAAAAGGTACGGCTTCCATGTGGATACTAAGACCGACCCGGCGCCCTGCGGCCGGCGGCCCGAACAAGTTCATTCCCCGGATGTTGATAGCGGCTTTATCGCCGGAGAGATAACGCCCTTTATCCAGAGTTGTTTCTACTTTGATGCGATCCGGCATAAAATCTTCCACATTAAAAGCGGTATTGCCTATAGACTCTCCACCTGCTTTTAGAAAGGCGGTATACTTGCCGGTACGGGCGTAATCGGGAATGTTCACCTGGAACTGGCAGATACCGTTATCTTGGCTATTAGCGCTATATTCCCGGAAAATGGAGCCATCGGGAGCCATAATTTTTAAAAGCACCGGAAACTCCGGAGGTATGCGACTGCCTGCGCCGCGAATGATCGTGGCCAAATGGGCGGTTTCCCCAGGCCGGAAGACTCCACGGTCGGTATAGAGGAAGGCTTCGTAACCATCGGTTACCGGGGGACGCCCCTCCACCGGAAAATCGGTTTTATCCACCAGTCCGTCTTCCAAGCGGAGGAAGGACAGATCGTCGCCTTGTTCGGCAATGATCATATAAGAACGGAAATCCTGCAATTGTTGCCTTAGGTTGCTTAAAACCAACATTCCTTGATTGTCAGTGACCCCACTGGCAATTTCTTGATTGTTATAGCTGATTAAACTGACTTTAACCCCGGTTTTTGGCGCCAAGTCATCCAAAGAATTAATCCAGACGATTAAATCATCTTGGCCCAGTTTGGCTAAAATGCCCAAATCAGTGACAATGGCTACTTTTGCAGCACTACGCCAGCGGTTTTCCGGATCATAAGCCGTGACTTGGAAAACGCCTTTTCTTTTGTCATTGAGATATTGGCCTAAATTGATCGGAGTAGTGGTAACCGCATTGGTTTCATTGGCAATGGTGAGGGATTGAGTTTTGACCCGCCGGCCGAATCGTTCCAAATCTTCGGAGTAACAATATCCTTCATCATTGAGACTGCTCAGGAAGGAGGCAAGATTATTCGGAAATATTTTGGCGATTTCCACATCGATTTTGGAAATGTTTACAGACTCCAGACCCAGATTCATATTTCCCCGGTTGGAAAGGTAACGGCCGGGCGCATTAAAATTAATGCTGGGCTCCAGATCAGGAAAAGTGACTTCATCCTCATAGGGATTAACCAGAGGATTTCCGTTTAAAGAGGGTAATCCTTTGGCTATTGTCACCTTGTATGTCTCACCAGGTTGTATCTTTTCCCCGGATAAGGAAATCGTTTCGCCGTTGACGTAAATCCTCAACTTGGCCTTGGGTTTAATGGTTATAAAATTGTCGACGGTATCGGGATCAACCGGCTCTGAACAGCGGATATTGATAACATTGACGCCTTCGTCGGATTCGGCATTGATGTCATTGATGGTTAAAGCGCGTTTTTCCTGAAAATTGGCACTCTTGACAAAACGTTCTTTTAAACCGATGGTAGCCCCGCTACACAGGAAACCCTGAGGAAGGCTGAGTTCGATCTTGCGAGCGCTTTGGCTGCGGGTTAGCAATTCACTGGTAATAAAAGCATCCCGGCCGCCATTTTCCAGATTAACGTTGAATTTAATGGGCGCCTTTTTATCTATGAACATCAAACCTAAGCTGCGCTGCAAATTGTCAGCCTGGATCGGGTAATTAAAACTAATCCGGGCTTGAAAAAAAATGCCCCTTTTCCTGTCGGGATTATAGGCAAAGCTTAAATTGGAATCGGTGACCCGAAAGCGTTCGGTAGTAAATTTGAATTTCAAATCACCGGTTAACTTTTTTTTGAGTTCTTCTAAAAAATCGGATTTAAACTCAACTGTATAGGCGGTTGAAGGCTGCAAAGCGACTTCCGGTAAGAAACGGAGTTTCCGGGGAGAGTCCCAACGGATTTTACCGGGTACTGCCGGGCGAAACCGGATACGGTTATTGCTCATTACTTTACCGATTCGTTTTTTAGGAACGATATCTGCGGAAAAAGTAAAAAAAAAGTTGGATTTGGGGGCAACTTCACCACTGGGTTGCATCTTGGTAATACGCACAGTATTGTCGGCATATCCGGTAAATGTTGCTATGGATAAGAAGATGGTAAAAAAACAAATCAGGAATAGGACTTTTATCCAATAAGCAGTCGGAAAGGTTTTATTTGTAGCCATCGAGAATCCAACCTTTCTATGAATTTTATGAATTTCTGGTATATTAATTCGTTACCAGGAATTATTTCCCTTCTATGCAAAATATTTATGGGCTATGAATCGAAAGAAATATCATATCTTAATACATAAGGTTGATGGGGGAGATGGTTGGAGGCAGACTTGGGCTATTTCTTTGAGGAATATCCGGTATCTTGGGGTAATTTCCAAATCATGAAGACGATCATCGATTAACTCCGGAAGGAGGATATCCTTTTACTTTTTTGAAAGCCCGGTTAAAAGTACGGACACTGTTAAAGCCGCATTCAAAAGAGATGTCCACGATTGATTTTTGACCCTCTCCAATCAGTTGCTCGGCTTTGGTTATCCGGATCTTTGTAAGGTAATCTTTATAATTCATCCCGGTGAATCTGGCAAACAGACGGGAAAAATAATAAGGGCTCAAATTGGATTTGGCGGCAATCTCTTGTAGGCCAATATCATTCATATAATTATTTTCCAAAAAGCCGATGGCAAATTGAATTTTTTGGATATCCGGCCCTCTGCGATCTTTCTTTTTTGGATTGAGGGTACATGTTGGGAAATGCCGAAGCAGGAGGGAGCAAAGTTTGAAAATTTCTCCCTTGACAATGAGATCGTAATAAGGGAGTCTAGGGTCCAAAGGTTGCGGACAGGTTATGATTAAGCCGCCTTCTTTGGGATAGGAAAAAGGTTTAGCCTCATTCAGTTCTTTCGAGATGTTCTTGAAAATTTCCCAAAAGGTTTTTTGGGTGGCCCCATCCAGGTCCAAAAGAGATAAAAAAGGCGGATTAAAATAGAGATTCTCCGGCCACCCGCCGGCTGCCCCGATAATTTCCGGACGAAAAATAACCACAATTATGGTGGAATGCAACCCGTGGCTATCGTAATAATGAATGTCGGTGCTGCCGATAACCGCCATTTCCCCTTGGTTTAATAATTTGGATTGCTGATTGACGCCGATCCGGATAGAGCCTTCGCACACCAATGCGATTTCCACATCGATATGGGAATGGGCAATAAAATCATTGTCCTGGGTGAAAAAGGCGCATACCGGAAAATCAGATGGATAATTTCTGGTTTCGAGAAAAATGTTCATTGTTTTTTAGCGAAACGGGTGTTATTCAGTTTAAACTCGGGTATTTTTAAAAAACCGGAGTTTTATTGAAAGTTTCAGTATCGATAAAAGGCAAAAACTGTCTGTTTAAACAATGAAATTGGCCAGAAGATTTTAGGTTCCCATAGTACAATAGCAATAGCAATTAAAAATGAAATAAGGGAAGATCTCCAGAGAATCTAAGGAGGGTGCGGAATGGCCAAAATCATTTGTTACGATTTTCATCATTGCCGGGGTGAAAACTATCTACAATTGGATCAATCCATCCAAAAAAAATATCCCAGCTGTTGCAAAATAACCGAAAACTGCTGGCTTGTCAGCACGCTTGACAATCCCATTCAAATCAAGGAAAAACTAAGCGCCCTGGTTGATGATAAGGATAAACTTTTTGTCGGGATGCTTATTCCGGGGTTTTACAATGCTTCATGGACCCGGACGCTATCCGATAACCAAAGGGTAAATAAGTTGCTCGACTGTTATTAAGTACAAATCTTCGTTTCGACTTATTCATGAGCCATCTGCTTTAACTTTGCTTTTCCATATCCCAATATTATTGCTCAATATTTAAGGTTCGAATGGAGTGTTTTCCATTTATTTACGTTTTTTACTTTTTTATTATATATCGATTTCTCACCAAGCGTCAATAACTTTTCAATTGCCAAAAGAGGCTGTTGCAAAAGTGAGATATACTAGATTTAACGTCAATTAAAGAAGAGACATCCATATCGTAGTAAATCTCTATTCGGTAAGTTCTCTTATGCGCCAGCCTCTGTACCCGGATTAAAATTTTAATCGGTTGATTCTTTCCATTGCTTTTTCGGTGTTTTCCCGGCTTCCAAAGGAGGTCAGGCGGAAATATCCCTCTCCGCTAGGCCCGAATCCCGCCCCCGGAGTCCCCACGACCTGGATTTGATTTAATAATAAGTCGAAAAATTCCCATGAATTTAAGGTGTCCGGAGTTTTTAACCAGATATAGGGGGCATTGATGCCGCCATAGACTGTAAAACCGATTTTTTGCAACCCTTCCCGGATAATCCGGGCATTGGTCATATAATAATGAATGGTTTCTTGAATTTGTTTCTGCCCCTCCTGAGTATATACAGCCCCGGCAGCCGCCTGAACCGGATAAGAGACGCCATTGAACTTGGTGGTTTGTCTCCGTAACCAGAAACGGTTTAAGTCGTGGGGCTTGCCTTCGGAATCGTAAGCCATGACGGATTTGGGCACAACCGTGAAGGCGCAACGGGTGCCGGTAAAACCGGCGGTTTTGGAAAAACTGCGGAATTCAACGGCCACATCTTTGGCCCCTTCAATTTCGTAAATGCTGTGAGGGATATCCGGTTCCTGAATATAAGCTTCATATGCGGCGTCATAGAGGATAATGGCTTTGTTTTGGCGGGCATACTCAACCCAGGGTTTGAGTTCTTCCTTGGTCAGGGTCATTCCCGTGGGATTGTTGGGAAAACAAAGATAAATCAAATCAACCTTTTCCTTGGGCAAATCCGGCTTTAAACCATTGGCGGAAGTGCAAGGGAGATAAACAATTTTCTCATAACGCCCGTCTTTATTTAACTTGCCGGCCCGGCCGGCCATAACGTTGCTGTCGACATAGACCGGGTAAACCGGATCGGTTACCGCTATAATATTATCAAGGCCGAATAATTCCTGGATATTGCCGGTATCGCATTTAGCGCCGTCGCTGATGAAAATTTCGTCTTCACTTAACTCAATGCCGCGAGGACGGTAATCTTTTTCAATGATTTTTTGACTTAAGAATGCATAGCCCTGTTCCGGACCATAGCCCCGGAAAGTGCTTGCCTGTCCCATCTCGGCTACGGCTTTTTGAAATCCGTCAACCACGGCTGGAACAAGCGGCCGGGTCACATCGCCGATACCAAGCCTGATAATATCCGCCTCAGGATGCTCATCCTTGTATTTGTTGATCCGGCGGGCTATTTCCGAGAAAAGATAGCTGCCGGGCAATTGCAAGTAGTTTTCATTGATTCTGGCCATTCCAAATCATCCCTTCATCGTTTTCAATAGTTTGGGCTAAAAATTCGTGATTGAAACGGTTAAACCCTCTTCTAAAAAAAAATTGCCGTTGGTTATTTCATATTTTTTACCCCTCATCGCCCTCATCCCCCTCATGCCTTCCACGAAGATTGCCAGTGAATTTGAAGATTTAAGCTGCTGGAGTCCAAATTATTCAATCCATGATGAACCCGGAGAAACCGGCTTGGATGAGGGCGATGAGGGGCATGAGGGTGTTGAAATGAAAAAGTTTTTTTAATATACCTAGCCCCATCGTTCCCTATAGATGAGTGAACGCAAACCCAAGTGAAAAGAACTGAAACAGGATTAACATGATTTAATGGATTAACAGGATTTTTTTAAAATCCCTATGAATGATCTGTTTTTTGCAGCCCAATTTTTCAGAGAATTTAATTCAATATATACTGACCGTTTTAATTTTTTGGCTTTTCCAAACACCCGGCATTTTGAAAATGAATTCTTGAACGAAAGAAATGTTTTTCGGAGGGAGATCACCCAAGGGAGAAACGGAAAAAAGGAAGGGAGAAATGAAATCTCCAAAGGGAGAAATGGAAAAAAGGATTGGAGAAATGAAATCTCCAATGGGAGAAATGGAAAAAAGGTTTGATGAAATGAAATCAGCAAAGGGAGAAACGGAAAAAAGGATTGGCGAAATGAAATCTCCAAAGGGAGAAACGGAAAAAAGGAAGGGAGAAATGAAATCATCCAAGGGAGAAATGGAAAAAAGGTTTGGAGAAATGAAATCATAAATGGTTTGTTTCCAAACGCCTCGCCCAAGGGTGGCCCCACGGTTTAGAACCTGACGGGGATTGGGTTTAGGGGCGATGTGGGGCAGAGGGGGTGTTGTAGAAAGATATGTATATTTCGTAATAATTGTTTCCGGATTTTTCAATATCATCAGGAATGATATTTTGGGGGACACGGATTGCGGCGGCGAGTTAGTTTATTTATGATGCCTATAATGAATGACCCGTATTATGGTCCACGGATTTCACCGGTTAAGTGACTGGAGCGAACAGAAAGGAAACTTCGTTCGTGAACAAAAGATGAAAGGCAATGTGGGTTGATAAGGATTTTCTCGTGAATTGAGGATGAAATTATTGCTTAATAAAGATTAGATGAATGTCGATTATGATTGTCCACGGATTTCACCGGCTGAGTTCCTTTCTGAGCGGCCAGAAAGGAACCAAAGAGCCGCCGGAACCGCGTGGTTCCGGACCTCCTGCAATTCCTCCGGGGTTTTTGAATGGCGCCGCCATCCATGGCATTTCGATTGTCAATTATATAAGGCTTCCGGTGGCGACCGCCGTTTTACATCCTTGTAAAGAGGCGGCGCTTTTCGACGTCGTGTCTCAAATGGCGGGGAGGGATAATTGGGTCAAAAATCATAAAAAGCGGAAGAAAAAAAGTTAGGAGGGCATTTGAAAATGAAAGGATTTACGATCTCAATTGGTATTTAATAGAGAAAACGGCCCAAATTAAATACTCGCAATAAAAAGCCCAGTAAAATTAATACTCTCACAAGTTGTTGCAGGAAACACGGGGAAATTAGCAAATATAATTTTTGTTTATATTAAAAAAATTTCTTATCCAAACGCCCGTTCTCTGACCATCCTTTGTCAGCCAGCGGTGTTATGCTTTTAACGAAATGCCCAGTTGGTAAATGAGTAATAACAGGATAAATGTGAAAGTCAGGCGAATATTTCAGTTGTTTAGGAGTCATAGCTTAGTCGATTGGTGTAAGAAATGAAAAGGTAAACGTGGCGTCAGGAAGACGTGACGAAAAGCATTCAACTTCAGATTATACTAAACTTGCCAAATTATGCCTTCGATATAAAGAGAATACGAGGAAGTTGGTAGGTATCAATGAATCAAAATCCCGAACAAATCGCCAGAGACAATATTGATCGCCAACTGCTGGCTTGTGGCTGGATTATCCAGGGAATTAAGTGGACGGTAAACCTTGCGGAGTCATTGAAGCAAAACGGGAAGAAGAGGGACATCGTATCGGTATTCATGAAAGCCAAGCCGAATACTACGCCAATGCAAAACTCAAGCATCTGAACAATGAGCCGTTGCCTTTTGTTTACATCAGTACCGGCGAAATAACGATATTTACCGATTTCACCGACCCGAAACCAAGAGCCAGGGAATTGTTTAGTTTTCACCGGCCTGAAACCTTGAGGGATTGGCTGAAAACAAATAAGTCGCTTCGAAAAAGATTGCATGACTTACCTGCCTTACAAACGGACGGCTTAAGAGCATGTCAAATCAGCGCAATCAATCAATTGGAAATTTCTTTTAAAGAAAACCGGCCGAGAGCGTTGATCCAAATGGCTACCGGTTCTGGAAAAACATTTACGGCCATCACGTTCATTTATCGTTTGCTGAAACATGCCAAAGCCAAGCGGGTCTTATTTCTGGTCGATACTAAAAACTTAGGTGAGCAAGCCGAACAGGAATTTATGGCTTTTGTCCCCAATGACGACAATCGTAAGTTTACTGAATTATATAATGTTCAACGTTTAAAGTCGAGTTATATAGCCACTGATAGTCAGGTTTGTATAAGCACCATTCAGCGTTTATATGCTATTTTGAAAGGAACCGAATTAGACGAACAGGCGGAGGAAGAAAACCCCAACGAACGAAAATATCAACCCAAAGAAATTCCGCCGGTTGAATACGACCCGAAGATGCCGATTGAGTTTTTCGACTTTATCGTGATCGATGAGTGTCACCGCAGCATTTACAACCTTTGGAAACAAGTGTTGGAATATTATGATGCTTTTGAAATTGGCTTAACGGCGACCCCCGACAAACGCACCATTGGATATTTCAACCAAAATCTGGTGAGTGAATATTCCCATGAGATGGCAGTTGCCGATGGGGTCAATGTAGGGTACGAAGTGTTTATTATTGATACGAAAATCACCCAGCAAGGCGCGACCCTTTGGAAAGGTGAGTACATTGAGCATCGGGAAAGGCTGAGCCGGAAAAAACGCCTGGAATTGCAGGATGAAGATGAAGAGTATTCAAAAAAGCAATTAGATGTCGATGTGGTGAATCCCAATCAGATCAGAACCATCATCCGGACCTTCAAAGAAAATTTGCCGGGTATTTTTAAAGATCGCTATGATCAAAACGGCAACTTTGAAGTGCCGAAAACCTTGATCTTTGCCAAAACCGACAGCCACGCCAATGATATTATTGATATTGTCCGAGAAGAATTTGCCGAGGAAAACCGTTTTTGCAAAAAGATCACCTACAATTCGGTGAAAGACAAAAAGGATGCGGATGATCACATTATCGAAAAAGGGGAAGACCCCAAGAGCACGTTGGCGCAGTTTCGCAACGATTATTACCCGCGTATTGCCGTAACGGTGGATATGATTGCCACCGGCACCGATGTGAAGCCTTTGGAGTGTCTGCTTTTTATGCGGGATGTAAAAAGCAAAAATTATTTTGAGCAAATGAAAGGCAGGGGCACCCGAACCGTCGATTTTGATAGTTTGAAAAAGGTTACGCCTACTGCCAAATATACCAAAGACCATTTTGTAATTGTGGATGCCATTGGGGTCACCAAAAGCTTGAAAACCGACAGCCGGCCCTTAGAGAAAAAGCCCGGCGTGCCGTTAAAAGATTTGTTACAAGCCGTTGCGGTCGGCGCTAGAGATGAAGTATTATTTACATCCATCGCCAGTAGACTGATCCGCCTGGATAAACAGCTTTCGGAAAAAGAGAAGATCAAATTTGCCGAAAAAGCAAACGGCAAAAGCATTTCAGAGGTCGCCAAAGAGTTGTTAAATGCATTTAATCCCGATGTGCTGGAAGAAATCGAGACCAAAGTAAGGAAAGAAAACATTGGGGCGTCATCGGTTGTCATTGAAGCAGCTATTAAAGTAGAGACTGAGAAGTTACAGAACAAAGCCGCCAAGGTGTTTACTGGCGAGATGAACGAATTTATTGAAAATGTTCGTAAGGCCCATGAACAGCGGATCGACTTAACCAATCCCGATGAAGTGATCAAGGTTGGTTGGGACAAAGAAAACCAAGACAAAGCTAACGAACTGGTCAAGGATTTTACCGCGTGGATGCAACAACACAAAGACGAATTGATAGCTTTGCAGATATTTTACAACCAGCCTTTCCGCAGACGGGAACTTACCTATACCATGATCAAAGAAGTCTTGGACAAGTTGCAACAAGATAAACCCTCACTGGCACCGATGCACGTTTGGAGGGCTTACGAAACCTTGGAACAATGTAACGGCTCGGCACGAAATGAACTCACCGCCATTGTTTCACTGATCCGTAAAGTGAGCGGCTTGGATAGCACCCTTACCGCCTATGATAAGACAGTGGATAAGAACTTTCAGGATTGGGTCTTTAAAAAACAAGCCGGAGCCACCAAGTTTAACGAAGAACAAATGCTGTGGCTCAGGATGATTAAAGATTATGTGATTAGTAGTTTCCATATCGATAAAGACGATTTTGATTTAAACCCCTTTAACGCCCAAGGCGGATTGGGTAAAATGTGGCAGTTGTTTGGGGAAAAGACGGAAGAGATCATTAATGAATTGAATGAGGCGTTGGCGGCCTAAAAAATGTCTGAATCAGGATTTTCAGGATTAGAGGATGAGCAGTATTAGATACCGTAAACAGGTTTAAAGAATCCTGTAAATCCTAAAATCAAGCAAATCCTGATTCAGACAATTAAAGATGAAATTATAAACGAATTAAATGAGGCGTTGGCGGCATGATGAGTGAAGAAAATAATGTACCAAAACATTGGCAAGTAAAGAAGTTGGGGGATGTTTGTGATAAGATATCTTTGAACGGACTTAAAATTAAGCAGAAAGATTACTTAACAGAAGGCAACTTTCCTGTCGTTGACCAAGGGCAAGAAATAATAGGCGGTTATTATAATGATGAAAAATTAGTTGTTCCAACTGAACCACCATATATAATATTTGGAGACCACACGAAAGTAAAAAAATTCATCAACTTTAAATTCATTGCTGGGGCTGATGGCGTAAAAGTTTTAAA
Source organism: Bacillota bacterium (assembly GCA_023429995.1). Taxonomy (GTDB): domain Bacteria; phylum Bacillota; class UBA4882; order UBA8346; family UBA8346; genus UBA8346. The sequence goes on from JAEZCE010000061.1 coordinate 80,347, forward strand.
GCCTCATCCGGTTTATGACCCAAAGTTTTTTTTCTACCTAATTCATACAGTTAAAATTCCCGACAAAGGTTATGCAAGGCACTTTCAGTTCTTGGAAAAAGAAGAAATTCCCATCCCGCCTCTCCCCGAACAACACGCCATCGTAACAAAAATAGAAGAACTACTCAGTGATTTGGAAAACGGTAAACAACAATTGCAAACCGCTGGGCAGCAATTGAAAATTTACCGCCAGAGTTTGTTAAAATGGGCGTTTGAAGGGAAACTCACCAATAAAGATGCGGAAGATGGAGAGTTGCCGCAAGGGTGGAAGTGGGTAACACTTGGAGAAATTTGCGATCCAAATAGAAAATGCTCTTATGGTGTTTTGGTTCCTGGCGATCATGTCGAAAATGGAATAACACTTTTGAGAGTGGGTGATATTGATGATTATGGAAGAATTAATCGAGGCAATATGAAAAGAATTTCACCATCTATTGCCAGCAAGTTTAATAGAACATTTTTACAAGGCGGTGAGGTTGTTATTTCGCTAGTCGGTGCTATTGGAAGAACAGCGGTTGTGCCAGCATCGTTAAAAGGAGCAAATACAGCAAGAGCTGTTGGAGTCATACCCGTATCAAAGAATGTTTCTGCAAAATTTGTTGAAGCCATGCTAAGGTCTCCTAACAAAATTAAGGAACATAATGATAGTTCACATGAAGTTGCAAGAAAAACATTAAATTTGGAAGATGTAATTAAATCTAAAATTCCACTACCACCCTTTGAAGAACAACAACGCATTGTTGAAATATTAGAAAGCAAACTCACCATTTGCGATAAAATAGAAGAAACCATCAATCACAGTTTGCAACAAGCGGAAACACTCAGACAGAGTATTTTAAAAAAGGCTTTTGAAGGGAAATTGGTATGACTAACAACACAGCGAGTATCGTCAGCAAAGTATGGAGTTTTTGTAATCCCCTGCGTGATGTGGGCGTCGGTTATGGTGATTATTTGGAACAACTCACGTATTTGCTGTTTTTAAAAATGGCCGATGAATACAGCAAACCGCCGTATAACCGTAAACTGAACATTCCAACGGAATACAATTGGGAAAGTCTGATATCCAAAAAAGGCGCAGAGTTAGAGTCGCATTATGTGACATTACTGCGGGAACTAAGCACCCAAAAAGGAATGTTGGGGCAGATTTTTACTAAGAGTCAAAATAAAATCCAGGACCCGGCAATGCTGGCAAAGGTTATTGATATGATTGACAGCGAGAGTTGGCTGGTGATGGGCGCTGATGTTAAAGGCGATATCTACGAAGGGCTGTTGGAGAAGAATGCCGAAGACGTAAAGAGCGGCGCTGGGCAATATTTTACCCCACGGCCATTGATTAAGGCGATGGTCGAATGTATTCAACCCCAACCCATGAAAACCATTGCCGACCCGGCCTGTGGCACCGGCGGGTTCTTTCTGGCTGAGTATGATTATTTGGTATCGAATCATAAATTGAACAAAGAACAAAATGAGTTTTTAAAACTCCATACTTACTTTGGGAATGAAATTGTGGCAGGAACAAGGCGTTTGGCCTTAATGAATTTGTTTTTACACAATATTGGCGACATCGACAGCGATAATTTTATATCTCCTGCCGATGCCTTGATTGCCGCTTCACCCGTAACTTATGAGTATGTCTTAACGAATCCGCCGTTTGGGAAAAAGAGCAGCCAGACATTTACCAATGAAGAAGGCGAACAAGAGAAAGACGATTTAACCTACAACCGGCAGGACTTTTGGGCAACAACCAGCAACAAACAATTGAATTTTGTCCAGCATATCCGGACCATGTTAAAAACCACCGGATCTGCAGCCGTTGTCGTTCCTGACAATGTATTGTTTGAAGGCGGAGCCGGTGAAACAGTGCGTAAAAAACTATTGGAAACAACCGACCTGCATACCATACTTCGTTTACCAACCGGTATTTTCTATGCCCAGGGAGTCAAAGCCAATGTAATATTCTTCGATAATAAACCGGCCAGTAAAGATCCCTGGACCAAGGAAATCTGGGTGTACGATTACCGGACCAACATTCATCACACCCTAAAGAAAAACCCGTTAAAACTTGATGATCTAAAAGAGTTCATTACTTGTTACAATCCATCCAACCGGCACAATCGGAAAGAAACCTTTCATGCCGAAACAAACCCCGAAGGCCGGTGGAGAAAGTTTACTTATGATGAGATCATCGCCAGAGACAAAACCAGTTTAGATATCACCTGGTTAAAAGATAAATCCTTAGCCGACCTGGATAACTTGCCCGACCCGGATGTATTAGCTGAGGATATCATTGAAAATTTAGAAGCAGGACTGGCAAGTTTTAAGGAATTATTTAATGCGGTTAAATAGAAGTATGAATTAATAGGCTTTTTTGACTTTAATCTGACCCTATTCAGATTTATTTATAGATAAAATTCACTTGATAAAAAAACGATTTTTTGTCTGGGCTTTCCTGGGTGAGTTGGGTTACCAATGATCCGAGTGAAGAGAGTGCGTAGAACTGTTGAAGGAATGTTTGAAGTAAAGCAACTGATCCTCGACGTCTCTTTTTCCAGAAGCAAAAAAAGGAAAAGCTGTGTTTTGAGTATAGGCGATGGCGAGTAAAAGAGGATATGGCTGGGGATCTTAAAGATAATGGATTCTTGCGAGCTTTTTATTGACTGTGTAAAAGCATTATTGATAATGTTCTGACGTCGACATTTGGAGTGAAATTGGGTTAACTCTCCTTCTTTATTCCTTCCTAAAGGATCTATATAATAATCTTATTGGGAACCTGTCTAAGACTTGTGATGATTGCTTATAAATGAGAATAGGATAGAATAGCTTATTAATTTGCTTAAAATAAGAAGAAAGCATTGTTTATCATTACGTGACTAATTGAAATCAAAGAGAAGGAAAATGATTTTAAGTAACGAATGGGTAGTTATTGAATTAATATAATTCATAATTGTCAATTATTGAGGTTTTCAATTAATAAAAATGTCCTATTATGGAAATTCGAAGATAAGTTAGGAGATTGAAATAATGAGTATTATTCATGTTAACCAGATTAAAACCCATTTAATAAGAGTATTTGAAAACATTGTTGATAGTAGTGATGCAGGGCCAGGAGAGGAACAAAAACAAAATTTCTTTCTTACTAGGGCATTGGCAGCATATGCTATTCAATATTATGCTGAAATATCTTCAAATATTGCTGCAGAATCAATTACTGATGGTGCCCGCGATAACGGTATTGATGCGATTTATTATAACGAGAGGAAAAAAATATTATATATAGTTCAATCAAAGTGGATACATAGTGGAAATGGCGAACCTGAAAACGGAGATGTAAAAAAATTTCTAAGCGGTATACGTGATTTATTTGATTTAAGCTTTGAAAGATTTAACGAAAAGGTAAATAAACAAAAAGAATTAATAAAAAAAGCAATGAGTGACCCTACAACTAAATATCAAATAATAATAACTTACACAGGGATCCAAGATTTATCGGAACCATCTAAACGCGATTTTGACGATTTCACATTGGAGATGAATGATGCCAGTGAAATAGTATATTTAATCGTTTTTAATCAAAGGGCTATCCATAGCTCCTTAACAAGTGGGGTTTCGGGTGATCCAATTAACATAACAATAGGAATTAAATATTGGGGACGATTATTAGAACCTAATAAAGCTTACTATGGTCATGTTAATGGATTAGAAGTTGCTAGTTGGTGGGAACAATATAGAACGAGATTATTTGCAAAAAATCTAAGAGGTATTCTTGGAGAAAGTGATGTAAACGAAGAAATAGAAAACACGATATCTAATTGTCCGGAGAATTTTTGGTATTTTAATAATGGTCTTACATTAGTATGTAAAGAAATAGAAAAAAATATGATAGGTGGAAATGATAGAGATTTCGGACAATTTATTTGTAAAGACATTAGTATAGTAAACGGTGCACAAACTGTCGGAACTATTGGGAAATATGGTGAGAGGACAAAAAACAACTTGGAAAAAGTTTTTGTTCCTATTAGGATAATTTCATTAAATAATTGTATTGAGACATTTGGCGAGTTGATTACCAAAGCAAATAATACTCAAAACAAAATTGAAAACCGTGATTTTGTATCATTAGATACAGAACAAAGCAGAATAAGAATAGAGTTAGCTATAGATGGTATTAATTATCAGGTATTACGCTCGGAAACAATTGAAAAAAATGAGAAATCATTCGACTTAATAGAAAGTACGACTGCCTTGGCCTGTGCTTCAAATAACGTTCAGTTGGCAGTGCAATTGAAACGTGAAATAGGGAAGCTATGGGAAAATATTGAAAAGCCGCCATACAAACAATTATTCAATGCTGGTGTATCGGGTCTATATGTGTGGCGCTGTGTTCAAATACAAAGGAAAATCGATAAATTTATTGATAATATTATCAATATAACTGAAAGTGGAAGAGATTACAGTGTTGCAGTTCATGGCAATAGAATAATCTCATTTTTAGTTTTTGCGGAATTAGATACTAATCAATTTAATAATCCTAATTTTAAATTCGAAACTGTTTTGGATGATACTTTAATACAATCTTTTACTGAGGATTATTTCAAAAAATTGAAAGAAAATATTGATTTATATTATAAAAACGCCGTCATACCTACGCTCTTTAAGAATCAAGGAAAGTGTAGAGATCTTGTTAATAAGGTAAAACAAGAAACGCTGATTTGATAATAGAAGATAATATAAGTTATTTTTGATTTTTTCTTCCCGCTAGATAATCAACTGAAACTTCAAAAAAATCAGCAATTTTAGTTACTATATTAATTCCCGGTTCTCTTTGATTTTTTTCATAACGGCTTAAGGTTTGTTTATTTGTTGCGATTTTATCGGCTAATTGTTCTTGGGTTAATAGATGTTTCTCCCGTAGTTCTTTCAAACGTTTTGCAAAAACTTCCCTTGGCTCCAACTAATTATTCACCACCTAAAATAGATCATATCATACGGAATATGGGAAAGCAATTTATTGATTGACAATCACCAAATGGTGATATATAATTTAAATAATCAGTCACCAAATGGAGACAAAATATTTTGGGAGTTGTTTTTCATGCCCCTCATTTCAATAAACATCTACACCCTCAAACAAATCCGTACCCAGCGCCATCGCTATGATCTGGAAGACCATCCAATCACCAGCCCTTTGATCTGCTATAAAGTCCTCCAATATCTCCTCGATCTCAAATCCGAACCGGTAGAGAAGTTTGGCATCATCTCACTGAACACTCGAAACAAAATCATCGGCCTTCATATAATCGGCACCGGCTCCCTGGATCAACTTTACATCGAACCCCGGGAAGTTTTTATGGCCGCCATGATGAACAACGCCAAATCCATCATCGCTTTCCACAACCACCCCAGTGGATCACCTGAACCTAGCCAGGATGATATTTTTCTCACCCGTAAACTCCGAGAGGCCGGGAAAATCATGTGCATTGAACTGTTGGATCATGTGATAACGGGAGAGCGGAGTTATTGCAGTTTGAAGGAAAAAGGATTGTTATAAATTTAAAAGGGAAAGGAGAAAAGGGTAAAATGAATGAAGCTGTAGGTTTGAAGTTAAATGAGTAACTTAGAATAAGCAATTATATAGGCTGAAATTACATACAGAAGATGTAAGCCTTCAAGGAGGAAGGCGATTCCACGCCGACTCTATTCAGGATGAATACGGCGGTTGCGATCGGAAGCCTTATATAATTGCCAGTCGAAAGGCCATGGAAGGCGAAGACCCACTAGAAACCCTGGATGAATAAAGGGAAGACCGAAATCCGTAGGTTTCGGCGGCTCTTTGGTTCCTTTCTGGCCGCTCAGAAAGGAA
>JAEZCE010000067.1 GCA_023429995.1 Bacillota bacterium
ATTCAGCGCCGGCCGAAGACCGTCACCGACGCGCCGGCGGGGCCGGAGAACGCACCTCGCGGGCCGGCCGGAGGAAAGTGAAACGGAGCGGACCGCTCGATCGAGCGGGCAGGGGCAATTCTCAGGAGCGCGGGCGCACGGTCACGTGAGGTTCCAAATGCGCGAAAGCGCGGCCGGGGCGAACATCGTGAACGAGCCCCGCGGGCAACTCGACATCGAGGTGAAAGCGGTTGCCGGCGACGTGCCACGCGATCGCGATGTCGCCTCGAGGATGCGGATGAACGCCCCGTGCGTGCGTGAGCGTTGCGGCCGAGGGCGCGATCGTCACGCGCTCGGACGTGGCATCGACTCCCAGCACGAAGCGGTGGAAGTAGACACTCGGTCCGGCGGACCAACCGTGACACTGACTTTCCTGCTGGCGCAGGCCGCGATAGAAGGCTTCCCAAACGCACCAGGCGCCATGATCGCGCTGGAGGCCCCAGAAACGTCGCACCATCTCCTCGGCTTCGGCGTGCAGGCCGCGTTCGCCGAGGAGTTCGAGAACGTAGTGGAGAAAGTAGAGTTCGATGTGGCCGCCGCGACGCGTGCAGCGTTCGGGCGCGGCGGAGGCTTCCGCGATGGCGGTGCGCACGACGGCGAGTGCGCCGGATTCCTGATCTGGGGTGGCGATGCGATAGAGCAGCGCGAGCGCATTGGCGTGGGCGGCGGGCGTTGCCACCGGCGTGCCGGCGGCGAGGCACGGAGCAAAGGAATTTTTACGTGGATCCCACAGGACGCGGCGGAAGGCTGCCGCGACGCGTTCGCGCTCCTCGCGGAGAGCGTTGGCCCGGGTTTCTTGCCCGATCGCGTCGGCGAGTTCGGCGCTCGCTGCGAGTGCTCCCACGCGAAACGCGTTCAGGATGCCGTTGGCGTCGCCTTCGATGGCGGCCTCGGTTGCACCCCAGTCGCCGAACACATTGGTGCCATCCGCGTCCCAGAGGCCGTGCGGTCCGGCGCGCCATGTCGTGCTTTGCCAAATACGTTCGACGCACGGCCAAAGTTCGCGGGCGAGAGCCGCATCGCCCGAGTGGCGGACGTAGTCGCGCAGGATGACAATCCACAAAAGCGAGTAGTCCGCATGCGGCCGGAGGAACCAGCTGGGCACGACGGCCTGCAGCTGGCCGTTCGGCAGTTGCGCGCGCGCCCACATCCGCAGCGCCCGCACGATGTGCAAACGATCGCGACTCCAGGCCCGATGGGCGAGGTATTCGACGAAAACGTCGCCAATGTAGAGTCCTTGTTCGCGCCACGGATCGACCCAGCCGTCCGTGAGGCTGGCCGTGAGGGTCGCAACCCCTGCGGACCACGCCCAATCGAAGATCGGTTCGCTGCACGAAAATTCGCCCGACGACGGCACCCGCACGAGCGCGTTGCGCAAGGCGATGCGTCTGATCGTGACGGGGCCAGGAGAGCGCACGGTGAGTTGGACGAGGCGCCCACCACGAGCGTGAAAACCTTCCCAGCGGCTCAGGCCGGTTCGAAGCTGGAGCCGTTCCACCGGATTGACGCCAATATTCGGTTGAAACATCCGCACCGCCCCGTCGGGGCGTTGTAGTTCCTCGTTGGTGACATCGACGATCCCGCCAGCCGGGGCGTCGATCTCGAGGACGATGTGGCCGATGAACTCGCGTCCGAAGTCGTAAACAACGACCCCTTCGCCGCTCGCGCTGCGCGGGATTTCGCGATCGTCGATGTCGGCGGAATTTGTGGCGGGCGTAGTCAACGGCCGGTCCCACGCCACTTCGCGCGATGGGAAGGAAGTATGATCCAGGCCTAGGTCGAGCGCATTGCCGAAACGCTCCAAATCGCTCGCGCGCGCCGGCACGGCGCCGCGCAGGGCATGAAGCGCGGCGGGCGTCATCGAGTCGGTGAGCCGTATCCGCGGACTGGTGTCGGCGTCGGGGAACGCCGACGCGCGGAGCCCGTTGGCGTGCGGCCAGCCGACGATCGATCCGATCAGACGTCCGGAGGGGCGCAGTTCGCCATAGAGGAGATTCCATCCGGTTCGGAGGTCCACCTGCAGGCGCTCTTCCGCGGGTCGGTTCGGGCGGGGAGCTTCAGGGGCCGGTTCTCCGTTCAACCAGTATTCGCCCGGCGAGACGGACAGCGTCGTGGCGGTGGGCTTCGCCGCGTGGAGCCAGAGGACACACGCGAAACGGAAATCCGGTTGGAAGCGTTCGGGCGCGACCACGCCGCGAAAAGCCGATACGCGCTCGAGCGGGCTTTCCAAGGGGGCAAGCGTGAGGACTCGCACCGGCCTCCAAAGATCGAGTTCCGGCAGCGGAACCGAGCGCGGCGCAAAGTTGCCCCAGTGAGTCTTCGGCGCGGCGACAGGCGTATTCCAATCGAACGCGTCGGCGTCGACGACTTGCCCTCCGGGCGGCAACAGATTCAGGTCGACCATTTCCACCGGACCCTGCGCGAAACTGAAAGGCGGACTTCCGGAGGACCAAGCGTGGGGCTGACGCACCTTCCAGTCGCCAGGCGTGGCGAAATCGGCGAGCAGACCCCCGCTCGCGTCACGGGCGGCCCCCCACGCGATGAAACCGCCGCGGGACGGCTCGGCTTGAAACGAACTGTCGCCGCGTGCGTTCACCTCGACGGCGATGCTGTTTTCCCCGGCACGCAGCCACGGCGCCAGATCGATGGAGTCGAATTCTGGATACGCGACGAGACAGGCCGAAGGTCCCACGGCGACGACGGCGTCATTGACGCGAAGACGATAGCGGGTGTCGCCGAACAGGTGAATGCGAGCCTCGGACGGACGAGCGGTGAGCGCCACCGCCAGACGAAAGTGCGCGAAGACATTGCGGCCGGTGCCATGGTCGTCGCACCAGATGGGCCAGGCGCCCGCGATGCCCATTTCCTCGTCACCCGGAAATACGCGTGCACTGCGGGCGGTCGACCGCGGGCACGGGAGGCCAATCGTAGCGTATCCAGCCATGCGGAGGAGATCGCGCCGATTAAGCCGCAGCGTCATGCGACCAGGTTCTCGCGGGGTGCCGGAGAGAACGGTTCACCGGGTGTTTCCTTCGTTGTGCCAAATAATTCGATACATGCGGATGTTACAGTCGGCATCGCTGCCGGCGGACGTGATATAGTCGCGGCCGTCGGGCCCGACCACGACTTCGGGGTGCGCCAGGGGAAGTTTTGCGAGGGCTTTGTTGCCCATGTGGCCGCGACCGAAATCTCGTGGATCGCGGCTCCGATAGACGTAAGTGCCGTCGCCTTCCGCCGTGCGGAAGAGGTAGTGCGAGCCGGCGCGGTGGAGTGCGACGGGCGACTCGTGGGTGCCGGCGCGGCGACCGCCCGCAGGTTCGTAATCTTCGTGCGCGATCTTCGCGTCCGACCATTGCAACAGATCGAGCGATGTGCGCACGAACACGGCAGCGTTGGCTCCGTCGCCGTCATAATGACCCGCGTAGTAGCAGTGCCAAAGGTCGTCGAACCTGACGAGGGACGGTGCGCGCACGCCGCCCGGGCTCGCGAAGACGACGCCGTCGCCGTTCGAACCACGATGAGGCGCCCAGGTGCGGCCATCCGACGAGACCATGACGCGGAGTTCCTCCGGCGAGGAATCGGTGCCCGTCGCGGTAAAGAACAGCCACCAGCGTCCATCGTGTTGCGCGACAAAAGGGGAGCGAAGCGACGTGGCTGGTGTCGCGGCCTGCTCGCTCCGAGGCAGGGTTTCTCCCGTCCAGTGCCACGCGCGGTCCGAATAAAAATCGGACGACTCCAGCGCCCCAGCACGCTGCGGCCATCGGAGGAGAGGATCGCCGCCCAAAGCTGCCACACGCCGCGCGCGTCACGAAAGATTGTGTGCTCGGCCAATTCGCCCGAGAGTTCCGGGGCGAAGCCGAGAGCGCCGAGATTGGGCGGCGTGGCGAGGAGCAGAGTCTCGGGTGCCAGCGTCGGGCGGAGCGCCGGCGCGGCTGCCGTTTCGGCGTTGAACGGAATGTCGACGTCGGAGCGCGTCGTCGTCTCCCGCCAACCGAGCCGGGCGACGCGAATACCGTCGAGCGACGGATTCAACGCCGCGACGTAGTCCTGGCCGTCGTGTTCGAAAATTTCGGGAGCGGCGATCGGCAGTGTGGCGACGTGATAAGCGTCGGAATCGATGCCGAATTTATGGGGCGAGCGGGCCCGGTAGACGTGCGTGCGATTGTTGGCGCCATACACCTCGGTGCGGAAGAGGTAATACCAGCCATGGCGAAAAATCACCTGCGGGCATTCGGCGTTGTAGCCGCCGCTCCCGGCCTGGCCCTCGGAGTTGACGATGAATTCGTCGCTCCATTCACCGAAAAGCGAGTCGGTTTGCGCAACTTTTAGAAGGATGGCGGCGTAGTGCCGGCCGGTGGGATCGGCGGTCGACCCGCCGTAGTAGGCGTGCCACTTGTCCTGTATCCGTGTCAGCATGATGTCGCGACCGTAGGTGCCGGACCTCGCGCCGAAAATGCGTGCGCTGCCGTCGGGGGCGAGCTGCCGCGTGAATCGCTTGCCGTCGTCGCTGACCTGCGCGTGGAAGCCGGCGCTGTGATAAAACATCACGAAACGTCCGCCGTCCTCGACCACATGCGGCGCACCGATGCGCCCTTCGAACTCGTTCACCGATGGATCGGCCTTTTGGGCGATCTCCATCGGCGTCCAATCCCGCTGCGTGAGGTCGCGACCTTCCCAACGGTAGAGCAGCCGGGTGTTTTTTGGGTCGGCCGTGTAGCGGATGCAGGACCAAAGCTGCCACGTGCCATCGCGCGCCTGCCAGATGGCGAAGTCGACCGGTTGCTGTCGCGGGCTGCTGATCTCGCCCAAGTCGGGCTGGCTGGCGACCTGCCACCAATCGCCTTCGATCGCGGGCACCCATATGGATTCGGCCGCGACTGCAAAGCCGGTGGTGAAACAGAAAAGGGACAGGGCTTGGTAAAGCATGAGAACAGGATGCCGGCGCAAAGCCGCCGCAGAGACGGCGCCCAACGTTGCGAAGCACTTTCGCGCGGCAAGGAACGCGAGGTTCATCCGGACGAATCGGGTGGCGATTGTGTCCCGTGCCGGACGGAGCGTTCTATTGCCACGCGCCCCTCGCCCCCGAAACGTCGCCCCGCGTATGCGCCTTTCCATGATCGTCAATCCGCTCAACGAGCGGAATCTCCAACTCGCCGCGCAGGTTGGCGTCGAAGAACTGGTGATCCCGTATCCCGGCTCCGATCTCGCGCGACTGCGGGACACGAAGCGCCGGGTGGAATCTTTCGGCGTCCGTCTGACTCACGTGGAGCGCAAGATTCCCCATCTCGCGTTCGTGCACGACCTGCCCGGACGCGAGTCGCAGGTGGAGAATTTCAAGACCCTGATCCGCCACATGGCCGAAGTCGGAATGACGGTGCTTTGTTATAACTGGATGCCGGCCGAGGACTGGCAGCGCACGAGTTGCGACGTGCTCGAGCGCGGCGGGGCGAAGGTGACCGAGTTCAACCTGAAACAAGTCGGGCGCAACGTCACCGATGCCGATGGGCGGCCCGCGCAGCCGACACCGGCGGCGAAGCTGTGGGACAACCTGAAGCGATTTCTCGAGGAAGTCGTGCCGGTGGCCGAGGACGCCGAGATCAAGCTTGCGCTGCATCCCGACGATCCGCCGCTGCCCTCGGTGAACGGCCAGGATCAGATCATCATCTCCAACGAAGCATTTCGACGGGTGATCGATCTCGTCCCGAGTCGAGTGAACGGACTCTGTTACTGCGTCGGTTCGTTCGCTCCGGCGGGGGTCGATCTGCTCGGCGGTATTCGGTCGCTCGCGGAGAAGATCTTTTTCTTCCACGCGCGCAATGTTCGCGGCACCGCCGAACATTTTGTGGAGACCTGGCACGATAACGGGCAGATCGATATGGCGGCCGTGGTGCGCGCACTGAAAGGGATCGGGTATCGCGGCACGATCCGACCCGATCACGCGCCGTCGATGGCGGGGGAGACCAACGAGACGCCGGGTTACGAGATGCTCGGACGGCTGTTCGCGGCGGGTTATTTGCGCGGGCTGATGCGAGCGGCGAAAGCGGCGCGGCCCTCGGAAAGCGTGAACCCAACATCAAAGCCGGAGTAGGGCGGACCGAGACGCGTCCGACACGGAAGCCCGGAAACCGCACCGTCTGCATTCATGCACTGGCTCGATTGGACCGTCCTTGGTTTGTATTTCGTCGCGGTGCTTTACTTCGGCATGTTCGTCGGCGGGCGGCGGACCAAGAAACTCGGGGATTTCCTGGTGGCGGGCGGGAAATGGGGGCCGTGGGTATCGTTCATCTTCATCTTCGCGTCGGCCATTGCGGGCAATGAAGCGGTGGTCGTCGCTCGCGGCGGTTACGAGGGCGGTTTGTCCGGCGTGTGGTATTGGTGGAGCTTCATTTTTGCCACGCCGATCTACTACGCGTTCGCGACCTACTACCGGCGTGCGCGCGTCTATAGCGCGGCGGAGTTCATCGCGATGCGCTACGGCGACCGGCTGGCGGGCTTTTACGGAGTGGTCGCGGGCGGGCTGTGCATTCTCTTCATTGGGATGTTTCTGCTCGCGGTCGGGAAGATCCTCGCGGGCATGCTGCCGCTCTTCTCCGATCCGGCCGCCAACGTGCAATTCCATGTCTGGCTGATCGCGATCGTCGTCGGCATCTACGTCTGTGCGGGCGGCATGATGTCGACGCTGATCAACGACATCCTGCAAGGCCTCATGTGTCTCTTCGTGCTCGGCTTCGTCGGCCTGCCGTTTCTCTGGAAAGAAACGGGCGGGCTCGACGCACTCCGCTCGCTGTCGAAGGAAACGTGGAACATGACCTCGTCGTCGATGGGGCTGGAGACGGTGATCGCATTGAACGTGGCCGCAATCGTCGGGGGCATCGCCGCGCCATGGATCTACAATTGGATCGCCGTTTCCCGCGACGAACGCGCGGCCACGCAGTGCGGCTGGGGGCACCTCTGGAAGCGCGTGATCACGCTGTTATTCGCGCTCTATGGCGTGCAGTTCTTCATTTACCAGCGAGACATTCTCGCGGTGGAGGCGCCGGCGCTCGCGGCGGCGCTCGCGGCCGATCCGGAACTCGGGTGGGGGATCGTGATGAACCGGATCCTGCCGCCGTTTTTCGTGGGCCTGCTGCTGGCGAGTTTCTTTGCGGCGGCGATGTCGAGCGCCGGCACTTACGCCACGACCTCTTCGGCGATGTTCGTCGACTTTGTCTACCGGCGCTTCGTGGCGAAGAATCGCGCGCCGGAGGACTACCTGCGCGCGGCGCGCATCTGGGTCGGGGTTTCGATCGTAGTCGCCGCAGGGTCGACGCTCTGGCTGTCCTCAATTGCTCAATACATCAAGCTGGCGTTCAATCTCCTGAGTTTTCTGGGTGTCCCGATTTACTTCGGCGTCCTGTGGCGGCGGTCGAACCGGCTCGGCGCGTGGTGCGCGCTGGTCGCGGGCTCGTTCGGCTACCTCGCCGTCTCGGTCACGACGGCGGTGCAACAGGACGTGAGTTGGCTCGTCGCTGCCGAGCGCTCGTTCGCGACCACGGTGTTCGTTTCCACCGCGGCGGCGTTGGTCGGAATGCTCTTGGGCACGCTTCTGGGGCGGGCCGAGGAGGAGACGCGCGTGCGCCGTTTTCATGTGGTGGTCAACACGTCCGTGGGCGACGAAGCCCGGCTGGTGCGCGCCGGAATCAAGCTTCCCGCGCTGGTCGATGCCGGCCTGGTTCCGGCGGGCCCCGAGAAGATCGACCTCGACGAACTCCGCCGACTCGACCGACTCGACGCCGAAGACAAGTTTCTGGGCGCGCACAGCGCGCTGGAGCTGCGACGCGAACCGAAGCTGCCCTGGTATTATCCGGGGATGCTGCGAATCGTGCTGGCTTCCGCCGGCCTCGTCGCGTTCACGTGGCTCGGCACGCGGCTTTTATTCGTGTGGTAATCGGTCTGGCGGACGGAGACGGGACGACCGCACCCGCGGAATACGTGTATCCGGAAATACGTGACGCAGGAACGACTGCCCGCAAACAAGATTTTACGTGCGTGTTCAACCGGACGAATTGTGCGGCGGTTGAGGCGAGCGAACGTTGGACGACACTGCGGCCATTCCCCTCCCACGCGCCGCCCCCGGGGTGACGCCGCTCCCGAAGCCGAAGAGAAACAGCCCACCTCCGCTGCCCTAGCTCATCATCTTCCGCACTGCGCGTCCGCTACAGCGCGAGTGCCGAGTCCAACCCAGATCATCCCCATGCATCAACCCAAGCATCCTGTCCGGGCATTCCGCTCCGGGCTATTCGCGACGAAGCGGATCACGTTGTCCGCCTCGTTGGCTGCCGTCATCGGCATCTCCTCCACCCATGCGCAATCCGCGCCCGCTGACACGGCCACGTCCGGCGAAGAGAATGAGGTGGTTGTCCTTTCGCCGTTCACCGTGTCGTCGTCACGCGACCGTGGATACCAGGCCGCCGATACTCTCGCCGGCACGCGCATCCGCACGGATCTCGCCGACGTGGGCTCGGCGATCTCGGTGGTGACGAAGGAGTTTCTCCAGGACATCGGCGCCACGGACAACGAGTCGCTGCTCGCGTATGTCGTCGGCACGGAAGTCGGCGGGCCGCGCGGAAACTTCTCTGGCGCGGCCATCGGCTCGGAGCGCACAGAAGAGCAGGGCGGTTTCGGCAATCCGAACGCCAATACTCGCGTGCGCGGCCTGACCGCAGCGGACAACACCCGGAACTACTTCCTCACCGACGTTCCGTGGGACGGCTACAACGTCAGCCGCGTCGACCTTCAGCGCGGTCCCAACGCCATCCTCTTCGGTTTGGGCAGCCCAGCCGGTGTCGTGAATGCGACGACCGATCAGGCGAATCTCGCGCGCAGCTCGGGCAGCGTCGAACTCCGTTACGACCAGTTTGGCAGCAAGCGGGCGTCGTTGAATTACAATCACGTCCTCATCCCGCAGGAGCTCGCGATCCGCGTCGCGCTGCTCGGCGACTACGCGAAGTTTCGCCAGGATCCCGCCTTCGAGGACGACGAGCGGGTTTATGGCGCGGTCACATATCGGCCGCGTTTCCTGAACAATCGCGCGAGCACGCTGCAGATCTCCGCGAACTTCGAACATGGCGAGATCGACAGCAATCGCCCGCGCTTCGTCGCGCCGATCGATCAGATCACGCCGTTCTTCGTGCCGAAGTCCGCGGGCGGGCAGGGCGGCCAGACGTTCAATCACTACCTTTTCAACAACGCCACGACGGATCCGAACTTCAATGCGTGGCTCGCGCCGATCTTTGAACTCGGCCCGCGCTACGTTTACAACGGCGCCGGGCAGGGGGCTCACTGGGTTTACCCCAACATTCCCGCGCAGGGCGCCCTCGACTCGGCCGGCCGGGTGGTCGGAGTCGACCGTCTGCTCAATGGGAATCTGATCGCGGCGACCAACACGACCGTCTGGGGCCGCGCGTTCTCGCCGTTCTGGATCGAAAATTCCGCCGCCTACGCGCAAGGCGAGCAGCTGCCTTTTTACGGCATCGGCGCCTACGACGCGAAGGCGATCTCCGATCCGGCCATCTTCGACTTCTACAACAAGCTGCTGGACGGCCCCAATAAGCACGAATTCTCGGATTGGGACACCTGGGACGCCAGCCTCTCGCAGACGTTCTTCGAGAACCGCCTCGGCTACGACGTCACGTTTCACCGCGAGGAAAGCACGAACGGCCAGACCGGCATTCTTTCGTGGTGGAACCGCATCAAGATCGACGTCAACGAGGTCAACGCCGATGACACGCTGAACCCCAATGTGGGCCGCGCGTATGTCGAAGAAGAGGCGTTCGGAGGCAACCGGCTTACCCGCACCGAGCGCGAAGCGTTTCGGGCGCAGATTTTCGGCGAGTATGATTTCCGGCGAAACAACGACGGGGTCCTCGGCCGTCTTCTCGGCAAGCACCGCCTGACGGGCGTGGCGATGGAGGACAATCGCGACTCGGAGCTACGCACCTTCCAGCTGCGCCAGCCCGACCAGGCGTTCACCACGCTGATTGGTTCCGCCAATGCGATCAGCGCCGTGCCGGCGCGGATCAACACCCGCTACTACATCAGCGGCGATCTCCGCGGCGCCTCGCTCGCCAACGGGCTGCACCTCGACAACATCCAGGGCTACGTCGTGCCGGCCGCCGGCAGCCAATCTATCCGATATTTCGATACGACCTGGATCGCGCCCGCCTCGGTGAGTCCGGGCGATCCGTGGTCGCCGGGCCTCGGTTTCAACCAGACGCAGTATACCCGCCAGTCCCAGAACCCGGCGAATTATCGCGGCTGGACGACGGGCACGTTCAATCTCATCGATCCGCTCGACGGCACGCAGGCGAGCCTCGATTACTCGTCCGCTTCGGCGACGCTGAACCGTTTCAACGTCGATTCGCTCGTGGCCGTCTGGCAGGGCCACCTGTGGAACGACTCGATCGTCCTCACCTACGGCTGGCGCGAGGACAAATCCCAGGCGTCGATCGTCACCGCACCGAATCGCGCGGACGGTCACGCCAACGTCGATCCAACGGTCTTCAACTACGACGCGGTGAAGCCGCAGAAACAGACCGTCCAGTCGCGCAACTGGAGCGCGGTGACGCATCTCCACCGGTTGCTCGGACGCGACCGTCTCCCGCTCAACGTGAGCCTGTTTTACAACGAGGGCGAATCGTTCCAGCCCTCCGCCGGGCGCACGGACTTCTTCAACGATCTCCTCCCTCCGCCCGATGGCACGACGACGGACTACGGCGTGCTGCTCGCGACGAAGGACAACAAATACTCGCTGCGCGTCACGAAATACGAAACCGAGGTGAAAGTCGCCACGCTCACACGCAGCCTGTCGAACTGGTTCCAGTTCGAGCAGGCGATGTGGTCCTCGGCGGAAACCTATGGCCGCCTCCTGCGCGGCGAACTCGCGCCCACCGGATTCCCCGACGCGAAGGGCGGCCCCGACGCGCTCGTGAACGTGGTTATGCCGGCCTACGCGGATTTCCTCGCGGACCTGAATGCGACCTTTCCGAAGTTCGGTCCCGCGGCCGTCTGGCAGGGCACGCTCTTCGGACCCGACGGCCCGAGTTCCAGCCCACCGGTTCGGCTGCGTCGACCGGCGACGCATGTCTTCACCGAGAATTCCCTGTCGAAGGGCGTCGAGATCGAGTTCACCGCGAATCCGCTTCCCAACTGGCGCGTCGCGATCAACGCCTCGAAAACCCAGGCGATTCGCGACGAGGTGCCTGGCCAGTCGCTCGTCGAATTCCTCGAGTTCATTGACGATCGATTCCGCAATACGCCCGCCGGCGACATGCCGATCTTCAGCCAGCCCAACAACCCGCAGGGCGTTTTCGGACGCGTGTGGGCGCCGTTCTGGGGCCAGTATAGCCTGGTCCGGAATCTCAATGGTCAGCAGCAGCCGGAGATCCGCGAATGGCGCGCGAACATCGTCACCAACTACAGCTTCGATGGCGGCTTCCTCCGCGGCGTCGGCGTGGGCGGGGCGTTTCGTTACGAAGATGGCGCGATTTACGACTATGCCCCGATGGTGGATGCCAACGGGGTCGAGCGGCCGAATCTGGCCGAGGCGTTTAGCACGGGCTCCGAAACGCGCGCCGACCTGTGGCTCAGCTACAACCGCCGCCTCACCGACAAGATCAACTGGCGCATCCAGCTGAACGTCTACAACGCGTTCGGAAAAAATAAACTCATCCCCCTCAATGCGCAGCCCGACGGCACGTCAGGCGCGATGCGCATCCAGGAGGGCCGCAGCTGGGCGATCACCAGCTCGTTCACGTTCTAGTTTGTCGGGCTAGGCAGCGACGGTCGGATTTCGTCCGGCCGCCGCTTGCCCGCCCGGCTTTTCTTCCACCTCCCGATCTCGAACTCAAACCCGTGCCGGACGCTGGCTACCCAATGGCACGCTTCTTTCCGTAGCCAAAGTCAGGATACATATCGCGAACGGGCGGCCGTCGTCCCGTTCTGACCGCGGCTCCGCCGCTTCGTTGGCTCCAGCGCGTTTCTAGTCCGTTCACCCCTCGCCGTTATCTTCGACGGAATTCCCCTGAGGCGGGCCCCCGCCCATTCAGTTCCCCCTCCCGCAGCCTGCATCGCTGCCCGCTGCGTTTCGCTCCTTTCGAGAACATCCCGGATTCGACCGAGCGCGGCCATTTGCCGCGGGTCGTGGTCGGCATCACCCCAGACCGAACTGAGTCATCGTCTGCCCCTTTTACCAATGAACAACCCTCCCTCCGATCATCGTTTTTCGTGCGCGCAAGGACGCCGGCGCAGCTCGCTGCTGCGCGTGGCGGGCGTGGCACTGGCGTTCGCGGCACTCGCCGCGGCGACCGCCGTGGCCCAGACATACGTTTTCGACGGCACGCTCAACGCCTACACCGGCACATCGAATCCCAACCTTAGCGGCACGGCGACGACCGGGCTCGATCTCGGCCTCGGCACGCCGGGGGCCAACGATTCGCGCGTCCTTCGCCCTTTCGGCGCGTTGCCGTTCGGCGGCACCGCCCCTGCGAGCCTCGGCGGGTTCTCGACCGAACTCGATGTCGCCAGCGCGCCCGACCAATACGTCGCGTCAATCGCGCTGCGCGGCGCCGACAATCCCGACGTGATTCGTTTCAATGCCAATGTCGCCGCCGCGAAGCGCTCTCACGGCGTGATCGTGTGGCCGGCCGCGACGGGGATCGCATTCGACGACCTGCAGCTGACGCTCGACACGCGCGTCACCCTCGGCGGGGGCGGCCAGTTTCACAAAGTCGTTCGCGCTGGCGGGCAGTATTACGTCTCCGTCGAAAGTTTCTCCGGCACCAACGCTCACTGGCCGCTCGCCTCGAGCGGAAGCACAACCTGGCAGCCGTGGGATTTCACGGCCAACGGCGGCAATCATTTCGCCGTCACGTTTTCGTCGCCCGTTGCTCCCACCGCCGACCCGGTCGATGCGATTGGCGTGTATTTCGTCACCACGTCCAACAGCGCGATCGTGCATGACGTCTCGCGCCTGGGCTGGGCGTCCTCCGCGGTCTCGGACGTGACGGTGTCTCCGACCGTGTTCTATCTGCTGCCCGGCAGCTCGCGCACGCTCGTCGCGAATGTCGTCCCCGCAACCGCGGAAAACCCGACTGTCACGTGGAGCAGCTCCGACAACAACATCGCCACCGTCGATTCCTCGGGCACCGTGACCGCCGTTACCGTTGGCACGGCCACCATTACGGCCACGACTGAAGATGGGGGCTTCACCGCTTCGTCCGAAGTCACGATCACGCTTCCGACGGTCACCGGCGCCACGGTTTCGCCTACAACTCTTCCGCTGCAGGTCTCCTATACGGGCCAGCTCACGGCGGAGGTTCAGCCCGGTAGTTCGATCAACAAGAACGTGACCTGGGCAAGTTCGGACCCGAATGTTGCGACGGTCGACGCCGCCGGTCTCGTCACGGCCGTTGCCGTGGGATCGGCGACGATCACCGTCACCACGGAAGAGGGTGGGTTCGCGGCCAGCGCCACGATTGACGTCTCTCCCGCACTCGTCACCGCGGTTTCAATTTCGCCCGCCTCCCGCGATGTGATGATCGGCCAGACGGTGCCCTTGACCGTTACGGTTTTGCCCGCAGCGGCGGCCAACCAAACCGTGACCTGGACCAGCCTGAACCCCGGCGTTGCCACGATCGACGCGAGCGGGTGGGTGACGGGAGTGGGGGCCGGCACCGCAACGATTCGCGTGACGTCCGACGATGGCGGTTTCACCGACGACGCGACTGTCACCGTGATCCCGCTTCCCGCGCCAACGCCCGAGACTGGTCTGCCCCGCATCGCCGCGACGAATCTCCACTGGGTCCGCGACTGGCTGCCGCCAATCCTGGCCGACGCCCTTCAAAACACGGCGGGCATCCGCATCTGGGCTCAGCTCACCACCGAAGACCCGGTGCCGGTCGATGCCGATGGCTGGCCGACCACCGACGCACGCATCTGGCTTTGGCATAACCAGCCGAACCCGCGGCTCGGAACCTATACACTCACGTTCGAGGGCCAGGCGACGGTTTCCTTCACGAGTCCCGCGATGCTCGTGCAGAGCAATGTCTACGATGCCAACGCCGATTCCTCCGTCGTCAGTCTCTCGCTCGCCAGCCCGACCACCGAGTTGCGTATGAGCCTCACCAATACGAGTGGCGGCGTGCGCAACGTTAAGCTCATGCGTCCGATCGCGCCGGGCGCCGCCGAGTCGCACGAGTCCACGGAAGTCGTCGATCGCGTCATGCGCGACCAGCTCGCGCGGATGGACATCATCCGCTACATGGACCCGAGCAACATCAACGCGAACCCGGAGATCGCATGGAGCGATCGCCGGCTCCCGGACAAGTTCCAGAATCGACGCATTGCCTACAGCGTGGCCGGGTCGAACATGCGCGAGACCGGCGTCGCGTGGGAATACATCATCGCCATCGCGAATGCGACGATGACGGACGCGTTCATCTGCCTGCCCGCCATGGCGAGCGACGACTACATCACGAAAGTCGCGCAGATGTTCCGCTACGGCAGCGACGGCGTGAACCCCTACACCGAACCGCAGCAGGATCCCGTGTGGCCGCCGCTCGATCCGAATCTGAAACTCTACGTCGAATACAGTAACGAAAACTGGAACACCGGCGGCGCCTTTCCCCAGAGCACCTACGTCGCCAATCAGGGCCGGGATCTCGTGACGGCCGACTTGAATCATCCGCTCAATTACGACGGATTCATCGCCTCGGCCGCGCAGATCACGAGCAATGGCCATAATCTCCGCCTGCGTTATTCCGCCTATCGCGCGACGCAGATGAGCGAACTTTTCCGTGCGGTCTTCCCCGATCAGATGATGACGCGCGTGCGTCCGCTGTGGTGCTATCAGGTGAAGAGCAACAATACGGACGACGTCCACGGGCTCGACTGGGTCAGCGGCTACTACGCGTCGTCCGAGGGACTCGCGCCGGGTCATTTCTTCTGGGGCGCCGGTCCCGCGAACTATCGCGCCGCCGCCGCAGGGACGACGATCGAGAATGTCTGGACGACGAGCATGATGGATCGCGCGACGTTCAAGACGCGCATGGAAAACAATGCTCGCATGATCGGGTCCTACGGCCTGCCGTTCGTCACCTACGAGGGTGGTCCCGCGTTTGGGGACCCTCTCGGGACCCTCTCCGCCCATCCGCTCGCCGAGGAGGCGTTCAACGACCCGCGGCTCTACGCCGAGATGATCGAGAGCTACGAAATCTTCGAGGAAGTGGGCGGTGTCTTCCAGACCACCTATGTGTGGCACCAGGATTATCGCTTCGGTCATATCGATCCCAACACGCATTCGGATCGGACACCGCGGGCGATGGCGCTCTACAACGCCGCGCTCACGAACAACGCGCGTCCGCTCGATATCGGCCAGACGCTGCCATTCACGTTCACGGGCACGAATTACTGGTCGGTCAGTCCGTTCAACGGCACCAACGTGGTGACGTCCGTGGGCCGCCGCGTGAGCTACCTCATGCGCAGCGTCGCCGGCGACGACTACACCGCGACGCTGAACTATTCGACCTCGGGCGCCGTCAGCTTCGCGATTCTCGTGAACGGCGAACTCGTCGAGATCGTCAACGCCACGGGCGCTGTTAGCGGCGCTTCGACGGCCGCGTATCCGTTCACGCTCCCCGCGAACTTCCTCTCGGGCGTCACGGTGCAAAAACTTGCCGGCACCGGCAGCGTCACGGTGAACTCGGTCGAAGTGTCGGACGGCACGTCGTCGTCTTCTTCGTCGTCGAGTTCGTCCAGCAGCAGCTCCTCGTCGTCCTCGAGCAGTTCGTCCTCCTCCAGCAGCTCGAGCAGCAGTTCGTCGTCCTCGAGTTCTTCGTCCTCGAGCAGCAGCAGCAGTTCGTCGTCGAGTGGTGGCACGGCCCCCGTCACGCACGTGTTCGACGGCGCGCTCAACCTCTATACGACGGGCAATATTCAGGTGAACGGCACCGTTTCATCCGATCTCGATCTCGGCCTCGGTGCTGTCGGCGCGAACGACACGCGTGAGCTGCTGGCTTTCACGACGGGCGATCTCGCGTTCGGGGCCACGGCGCCGGCGGCGTTTGGCGGTTTCATCATGGAGGTCGATGCGACGCCCGCCCCCGGCTCGACCGTGCTCGCCCTGGTGCTGCGCAACGACACGCCGGAGGTCATTCGTTTCCAGTCCGCCGTGGCCGGAGCGAAACGTTCGCACGCGGTCACGTTGTGGCCGGTCGCCGATGGCGGCGCATTCGATACCCTGCAGCTCACCCTCTCGACCCGCGTCGTCGCGGGCACCGGCGGTGTGTTTCACAAGGTCGTCCGCGCAGGCGGCAAATATTACGTGTCGGTGGAATCGTTCTCGGCAGCCAACAGCGATTGGCCGCTGGCCCCGACGACCACGACGACATGGCAGGAATGGGATTTCGCCGCGAATGGCGGCAACAACTTCGCCGTCGCTTTCACCGCGCCGGTGGCGCCCACCGCCGAGATGGTCGACGCGATTGGCGTCTACTTCGTCGCCGACACCTCCACGAGCATCCAGATGGATCTGTCGCGCGTCGCGTTCGTGCCCGGCAACACGGAACTCCCGCCAGAGAGCTATCGCTATCTGCGGTTCGAAGCGACGGCGCTGATCGGCAACGGCCAGCTGCATCTCGGCGAGGTCGAGTGGCTCGTCGATGGGGTGGCGCATCCGACGGCGCCGCTGACCTCGAACAATTCCGCCGGGGTGGTCGTCTCGTCGAACTACGCCTCGCCCAACAACGCGTGGCGCGTGTTCGACCACAACAACGCCTCGAATCAGCCCGTCTACTTCATGGTCTCGACGACGACTCCGCCGCCGATCCACATCACGGCCGACTTTGGCCCCAACGCGATATCGCCGACCGGCGTGAGGATTTCACGCCTGAGCTGGAACGACAACCTCACGGGCCTGCGCATCTCGGGGTCGAACGACGGCGCGAACTGGGCGATCCTCGTGGACGACGATGATGCGTTGCCCGACTTCACGTTGATCGGAGGCGTCGACCAGGCGACCTACGAATTCACGCCGCCGCCGAGCAGCTCGAGTTCCTCGTCGTCCAGTTCGTCGTCGTCGAGCTCGTCCTCGAGTTCCAGCTCCAGCAGCTCGTCGTCGTCTTCGAGTTCGAGCAGCTCGTCGAGTTCGTCGAGTTCGAGTTCGTCGTCCGGCGGCCTGCCGGTGGCCCAGCCCTATCAATATCTCCGCGTCTGGATCGACGGATCGGCCGTGACGAGCGGTTCCAACGCCGGCCGGGTATTCCTCCGCGAGATGCGACTGCTTTCGGGCGAGAATCGCCTGCCGCTGACCGTGCCGACCTCGAACACCGGCAACGCCGACTACACGATCAGCAGCAGCACGGCCAACATCAACTCGCAGGATCGCCCTGCGTTCGTCTTCGACGGCAACGTCAACTCCCACTGGTATATCAACACCGCCGACGCGAACAACGTCGCCAACGTGAACCCGCAGGAGATGACCGTCCGTTTCAACAACGGTCCGGTCTACATCACCGGCATCCGCCTGGAGATCCCGAGTTATATTCTCGCATCCGCGTTCCGCCTCGAGGGTTCGAATGATGGCACGACGTGGACGCCGCTGCTCCAGCGCACCGGGCTCAACGCGAGCAACTATCCCGAAGTGGTTGTGGCCGGTCCGCCGTCGGTTCTGGCGGGCACCTTCGAGTTCGCGAGCATTCCCCAGAATCTGGATACGGACCCGCCGACCGTCCCCGGCGGCTTGAGCGTCGACAACGTCAACGACATCACGGCGGACGTCAGCTGGACGCCCTCCACGGACGCCGGCTCGGGTGTTTCGATCTACACGATCTACGTGAACGGAGAACTCTGGAGCACGTCGACAGCGAGCGACGTCGTGCTCCACGGGTTCTCGCCAGAATCGACCTATGCGGTGACGATCACCGCCACCGACGGACTCGGCAACGTGTCTGCTCCGAGCGCACCGGTTGAGATTACGACCACCGCCGGTGTCCCCGCGGTGAAGTCGATGCAACTCGGCAACGGCCTGTGGAGCGACACCGCGGGCATGTGGCGCGAAGGCGTCGACTATGCCGCCGAGTGGGCGAACTACGAGAACAGCAATCCGTTCAGCGAGGCGTTTCTCGACGACATCCGTCCGTTCAAGGTCCTGCGCTTCATGGACTGGGTGGCGACCAACAATAACTGGACTGTCGACTGGTCGGAGCGAAAGCAACCAGACGATCCGAATCAGACGGTGAATCCGAATTTTCAGGAGGAGAACATCCGCGCAGCCCATGGGGTGGCCGTCGAGTGGATGATCCGTCTCTGCAACCTCCTTGACGCCGACTTGTGGTTCACGATCCCGCACGCGGTGAACGACGCGTATGCGACGCAACTCGGCGCGCTGATCAAGGCGCACCTGAAGCCGAACCTAAAGGTTTACGTCGAGTATTCGAATGAAGTCTGGAACGCCGATTTCGCGCAGGCGATCTACGCCAGCGATCAGGGCCTCGCGCTTGGTCTGCACCAGAACGTGGCGGAGACCTACGCGCAGAACGACACCTCGCTCGCCCGCGCGCGTTTCTACGTGAAGCGCACGCTGGAGCTTCATCAGGCATTCGACGCAGGCTTTGGGGCCGATTCCAACAACCAGATCGTTCACGTTCTCGCAGGCCAGGCCGGTGCGACGCAAAGCCCGAAGCTTCACCGCGACGCGCTCGTCGACCCAGTGACGAATCCAAACAGCCGGACCATCGATGTGTATTCGATCGCTCCCTACTTTGCGGGCAGCCTCAACGGCGGCGCGCCGGACATCCTCGAGCAGATGATCAACGATATCGACACGACGGTGCTCAATCGCATCCAGACCCACTACAATGTCTGGGCGCCGCTCGGGATCCCCCTCGTCGCTTACGAAGGCGGCCAGCACATCGTGAACTTCGCCGATGCCGCGTCGCGAAATCCGGTGATGTATTCCGCCTACAAGCACTACCTCGACACGATCGCACCGTATTTCGAGGTGTTCGTGCATTACAGCTATCCGGCCGGCTGGTCGCCCTTGCGCGCATTCGGCAGCAAACCCTCGGTGGGCTATCCGGACCTCATCAGCTTCAAACATCGCGCGCTCACCGACTGGATTGAACTCAATCCCGATTCTGGCGCCGGTTCCACGCCGATCATCGTGGCGCAACCGCAGAGCGCGGCGGTCGGTTCAGGCGCCGATGTGCCGCTGCAGGTCGTCGCGGTCGGTTCGCCGCCGATCACCTATCAGTGGTATCGCGACGGGCAGCCGCTAGCCGGCGAAACGTCCGCCACGCTCACCTTGACCGACGTCGCAGTTGCGCAGAGCGGCAGCATCTACCATGTCGCGGTGTCGAATGGCAGCGGGACGGTTCACAGCGGGACCGCGACACTGACTGTATCTGAAGTAGCGATTCAACACGCGT
Source organism: Bacillota bacterium (assembly GCA_023429995.1). Lineage (GTDB taxonomy): Bacteria > Bacillota > UBA4882 > UBA8346 > UBA8346 > UBA8346. The sequence goes on from JAEZCE010000067.1 coordinate 19,503, forward strand.
CCTCCGCCGTTACCGTTGACGGGATGGCAAACGAAGAAGCCTGGACCGCGGCGGAAGCGTTCGAGCTTGCGACGGTGAGCCTGGGGACGGTGGGCGGCCCCGCCGATCTCAGCGCGACGTATCGGGCGACGTGGGACGCCAGCGGTCTGTATATCTTCGTCGACGTTACCGACGATGTGCTCGTCGCCGACTCCACCGGCTCGAATCCCAGCGAATGGATGTTCGACAGCGTCGACCTCTACATCGACGCGACGAACGCTAAAACCACGTTCTATCAGACGGGCGTCGGCCAATACGTCTATCGCTGGAATGGCGCCCTCGAGGCCGCGTCCGGAAACCCGTCGCTCGTGGGTGTCGCGGTGGCGAGCGAAACGACCGCAAGCGGCTACACCGCCGAGTTTCACTTTCCCTGGAGCACGCTTGGCATCGCCCCCGCGGCCGGGGATCTCATCGGTCTCGAAGTGATGATCAACGACAACGACACGCCCGGTTCCACGACGCGCGACGGCAAGATCGCGTGGTTCGGCACCGTCGATCAGGCGTGGTCGAATCCGGCGCTCTTTGGGTCGGTGCGACTCGCCGGGACGCCCAACTCGGTGCCGGAGATTGTCACCACCACGCTCGACGGCGGCACCGTCGGAGTCGCCTACGAACAAACGCTGTCCGCCACCGGCGGCGACGGGACGCTCGTGTGGAGTATCGCGTCCGGCGATCTGCCGGACGGCCTGGCATTTTCCGCCGACGGCGTAATCTCCGGCACGCCGACCGCGGCGGGCGCGGGCGGCTTTGTGGTGCGCGTGAGCGACAGCGATGAGATCGACGACGCGTCCGACGAGGCGACGCAGTCTTTCTCGATCGCAATCGCGGTCGGGGAGGGCGCAGTCGCTCTCGGGAACCTGTCGCAAACCTACACCGGATCGCCCCGCGAGGTCAGCGTGGCCACCACCCCGGTGGGACTCGACGTGACGGCGACCTACGATGGCAGCACCACTCCGCCGATCAACGCGGGCACGTATGCGGTTGTCGCGACGATTACCGATCCGAACTACGCTGGCTCTACAGCCGGGACGCTCACGATCCTGCCTGCGGCGGCAACGGTGACGCTCGGCAATTTGAACCACACCTACGACGGTTCGGCCAAAGCTGTGTCGGCCACCACCTCGCCCGCGGGTCTTGCGGTGGCGTTAACCTACGATGGCGGCAGTGCTCCGCCCTCGGATGCCGGCAGCTACGCGGTCTCAGCCGTAGTCGCGGATCCGAACTACCACGGCTCCGCGACGGGGACGCTGACGATCGATCCCGCGAATGCGACGATCGTGTTTGGCGGCCTGCGGCAGCCTTACGATGGGGCGCCGAAAACCGTGTCGGCGACGACCACACCGGCGGGGCTCGACGTGACGATCACCTATGGCGGCGCCAGCGATGCGCCTACGCTTCCGGGGACGTATGACGTCGAAGCGACGATCGATTCGCCGAACTACTCGGGGGCGGCGATCGGCACGTTACGTATCACCGTCACCGCGCTCGTGCGGCGTGGTCCGACGATCAACGGAGGAATCGATGGCTCGCTGCAGCTCCTCAATGGCGAGAACACCACCCTCAACAGCCACGCCTGGGTTGCCGGCGATCTGTTGATGCGCGGCACGCCCACGATCCGTCTCAACGGGTCACCGAACTATGGCGGCACGATCGACGGCACCGGCGCGTCATCTCCGGGCAACTACACGGTGACGCTCAACAGCGGCGCCACGCTGCGCCACGTGATACGCCGCGTCGATCCGATCGCGATGCCGAGCGTGTCGGCGCCGCCGGCACCGGCCGGGACGCGCAACGTCACCCTCAACAATGGCAACCAGAGCGTCGGCAGCTGGAGCACGCTTCGGAACCTCACCCTCAACTCGAACGCTCCAGTCGTCACCGTGCCGCCCGGCACCTACGGCACGTTCACCGCCAACGGCAACAGTGGATTCCGCCTCGGCGTGGCCGGGGCGACCGAACCGGCTGTCTACCATATCCAGGGTCTCGTGCTGAATTCGAATACGACCTTGCAGATCCTCGGGCCCGTGGTCCTGACGCTGCCGAATGGCGTCACGTTCAACGCTGGAACCATGGGGTCCGCTGCGCAGCCTTACTGGCTGTTGCTGCGAGTGTCGAGTGGCGGCGTGACGTTCAACGGCGGCGTGTTTCACGGCGTGATCGAAGCCCCGGCGGGAACGGTCACGTTGAACGGCTCGACGACGCTTCATGGCGAGGTGAGCAGCGATCGGCTGGTCATCAACAGCCAGGCAGCGCTCGTTCAGCCGGAGAGCGAGTAAAGCCGAGCGCGATCGACCCGAAAGCTTCGTGCCCGAGGAGCGAGCCCGGCGGAAACGCCGGGCTTCATTCGCGATCACGGTCGCGCGTGCCGTAGCGACGATCCCACAGCAGCAGCGGCAGGCAATACACCAGTCCTTCGACGGGCTTTCGATAGCGGCCCTCGTTGAGAACGATCGGCGTAAGGCCTTGCACGACGAACCAGGTCAACAATACGAGCCCAAGCAGCGCGCAATCGTGCGGACGTTCGCGACGGCAAAACCAGAGGACGACGAACGCCAACGCGAACGAAGGCGCGAAAAGCCAGCGCAGATGGATGTTGAGACGGTCGACGACGAACGCCGGGTTATTGTCCGGCCACGAGCTGCCCAAGAAGAGGAAGATCAGATTTTCGGGCAACCAGGGCCACCATGATGGATCGGTGGTGGCTACGGCGGTGAACGCCTCGCGCCAGGATTCACGCTGACGGTGGAGATCGATCGAAAAATTGAGCCGACCCTCGCGAGCGGTTTGCCAACTCGAGAGGGGCCGAAAGGGCATTTCTCCCATCGACGGACTACCAAACCAATACGTGTAGCGCGTCGCTCCGTTCTCGTGAAAGACGAGATGCACGGTTTTCTTTCCGGACACGGCATAGGCGTAGTCGTAGTGGCCGGACGAAAGCGGATGAAAAACGCCGCTCATTACGTGCGTGCGATACGCGCACGCGAGCAGGATGGCGGCGAGGGGCACGCCGAGGGCAAGGGCCTTGCGAGATTTTTGATCCTGGAAGAGCCACAGAAAGAGGGTGGTGACAGCGGCGAGCGGAATCGCGACTCCGCGCGTCAGACCGGCGAGCGTCCAGCAGAGTCCCATCGCCACAAAGGAGCCGACCGTGGCTTTTCGTTTGTTGCGCCACGTCAGCCAGAGACTCAGCCCGACGAGCGGAACGAAGAGAGTCTCCGACATGAACAGCCGGAAAACGCCGAACCACGAGGGAAGGTAGAGGACGACGCACCACGCGAGCAGCGCGGTGCTTTTTCGCCGGAAGAACTCGCGGAAGAAACGATACCAGATCCAGGTCGTCGCGATGCTCAGCAGTCCGGCGTAGGCCGCGACAAGAACGGGAATGTCCAAGGTGACCTTCGCGACCATCGCAAGCCACACCTGATAGCCGATCTGGTTGATCGCTTGCAGCGGTGTGCGCCCGAGCAGGTCGGTGGCGTTGTGCCAGTGGCGTGCAGGATCGCTCCAGAGTTGATCGAGCGGGTTATGACCCGGGAGAAACGGGTTCGCGAAGCGGAGGGCGCAGCCGGTCGCAATCGCCGCCCACAGGAACAACGTGGAAGGCGGCACGGAGCGGAAGAAGGCGGGTGGTCGCACCATGAGACGTTGCCAGCAGGGTGGGTCCGAGGCCCGGCTGACATATCGAGAAAACTCGCACGCCTCGCGGGAGGACTCCGCCCAGGATTTGCTCATCTGGACGAACAAAGCTGACCCCAGAGAGCGGGTGTTCAAACGTTCCGGGCCATGCCACGCGTCGGTCGCGAGCGGCGGGTTGCCGTGCTTCGAATCTTCTTCATCGCCGTCGTCATCGCGTGCGGTGCGAGCGCCGGGCGCGCGGCGGAGGTGGCTGTCCACCTTTCGCTCGAAGCGCGCGGGACGGACGTTCGCGTGACCGTGCGCAACGCCGCGCGGTCTCCGCTGCGAATTGCGGGCGTTTCGATTGAGCTCGAATCGAGAATCCACGCGCACGCGGAGGCGCCAACAATGGCGGCGGGCGAGGCACGGACGTTCCCGTTCCGAGTGCCCTGGCCGCAGGTGCGCGGAAGTTACCCGCTGATTGCGCGGGTGGCGTATTGGAATCGTGGCGAGCGGTTTTCGCTCGTGCACGTCGGGGAGTTCCATGTCGGGCCGCCGCGGCGCGTGCAGGGCCGGGCGGAGCTCGGCGCGCCGTTCATGCAAAAGGAAGGAACGATCACGCTGACCGCCGAACAGCCAGGACGCTGGACGCTCATGTTGCCGGAGGAGATCGAGGTGCTGGCGGAGGAGATCGGGGGCGAGGTGCGCTGGTGGCGCGTGCGGGGGCGGAATTCGGATTTCACGAACACGTATCCGATCTTCGCCTACCGGCAGGAGGACGCGGCGGGAGGAAGGGCGCTGCAGCTCGTGCAAAGCACGTTGCGGCTCGATTTCCGCTCCGCGGACTATCCGCGTGGGGCTTTGCCGCAGCGCTGGTTGCTGGTGCTTTTGCTCCTGGGCGGTGGCGCTGCGTTTGTGATGTTGTGTGCGGTGCAGCCGGAGAAGGCGGTGGGCAACTGGGCAGCGAAGGTTTGCGCGCGGTTCTGGCTGCTGTTGCTCGGGTATTGGGTGCTGCGCGAGCTGCCTTCGATTTGCGGGGTGCTGCAGCAGTTGCCGTGGATCGGGCGATTCTTCGATAGCGCGAAAGTGTTCACCCTCGGGCCGGAATATCGGCGATTTTTTTCCCCGCAGGGCCCGCTGCCGATCGGGATCGCGGACCTCTACGGCCTCGCGGTTGTGGCGATTTCTCCGGCGTATTCATGGTTCTGTGACCGCGATACGTCCTGGCGGGACGACAAGTATGCCGCGTGTGCGGCGTATGTGTTTTCGGGACCGATGCGAGCGGTTCAAGCGGCGCGATTCGCGGCGGTGCGGCAATGGCGGGGGCCGGCCAAACTGGGATTTCTGACGTGCGCCGTGAAGGTCTTCTTTATTCCGCTGCTTTGCGCCTGGGTGATTCAGAATTCCCAGCACATGGCAAACCTCACGCGTTCCCTCGACTGGCAGTGGCCGCTGATCAACCGCTACCTGCGCGAGGCGTGCATTTTCGTGGATACGGCGGTGTTCTGCGTTGGCTACCTCGTCGAGGCGGTGTTCCTGCGAAATCGGATTCGATCGGTCGAGCCGACGTTTCTCGGCTGGATCGTTTGCCTGTGGTGTTATCCGCCGTTCAACGCGGTGTCGTTTCAGCCGTTCACGGCGAACGCGTGGAATATCTCGCTGCGGCTGGAGTGGCTGCAGCACGAGGTTTGGACGACGATCGGGCAGGCGTTGATCACGGGGAGCTGGGTGATTTTCGCGTGGGCGTCGGTGGCGTTGGGGTTCAAAGCTTCGAATCTGACCAATCGTGGGATCGTGACGCACGGACCGTATCGGTTTTGCCGGCATCCGGCTTATACGGTGAAGATTCTCGGCTGGCTGGTGGGCGCGTTGGTCTTCGCGGAGCATGGTGCGCTCGGGCTGGTGGGGCTGGCGTTGATCTATTTTTTGCGAGCTTGGACAGAAGAGCGGCATCTCGGGCTCGATCCGGAGTATCGGGCGTATTGTGCGAAGGTGCGGTATCGGTTCGTGCCGGGGGTGGTGTGAATCAAGTAGGGCGAAACGTTCTGGTGAGCTGCGGCTCGGCGGGGGCGCTTCGCCTTACGTGGTTCGAATCTGATAAAGGACGAAGTTCGCGGCGTCCTGGACAATTTCGTCGATCGGCCGCGTTATGTCCGGGCAATAGCAGCGGGCGGGTTTCTCCATCAGCGCGAGTTGGCTGTCGAGGAGTGCGGGCGGCATGAAAGGATGGATTCGTTGCACCATGCGTTGACGGATCAGTTCAGGCGGACCGGAGAGATAGATGATATGCGGCGGAAACGATAAACGGGCGAAGAGAAGACGGCGGTAGCTTTCCTTGTGGGCGGAGCAGGCGAGGACGATCAGCGGTTCGGAGTGGGCGTGAAGGCGAGCGTTGAGCAGATGGAGCCAGGGAGCGCGATCCGAGTCGTCGAGCGGGATGCCGGCGGACATCTTTGTGCGGGCCGCGGGCGGGCAGAAGTCGTCGGCGTCGATGAAGGCGGCGCGAAGTTCCTTCGCGAGCGCGGCGCCAAGCGTCGATTTGCCCGACCCGCTCGGACCCATGACGAGGACGACATGCGAGGTGTTCATGGCCAAAGTCCGAAAGGAAAATGTCACCTATTAAGTGACATTCCGTTTATGGGTGTGAGCGTGTAGAGAGGTGTCACAGGCGGGCGAGGGCCATGAGCCAGGCGCCGGCGTGGGTGATCCAGTCTTCGTCGGTGAAGGCGTGAGGGCCGTCGTGCGCGCGGCGGGGTTCGATGTCCCACACGAATTGTTCGCCGGTGCCGAAGCCGTTGCAGATCGAGCCGCGGATGTTGAGCCAAGTGCCGGCGTCGCGGCCGCCGACGCCGTTGATCATGCTGACGGGGAGCGCGACGTTCGGCGGGACGTCCATGCTGAACATGTAGGTTGACCCGAGGGCTTCGCGGGTGAGTCCGGCGTTGAGGCCGGCGATCCATTGGAGATTGCCGGCGGCGACGGCGAGGAAGGTTTGGTCGTTGAAACGGCGCGCGAACTCGAGGGCTTGAGCGGCGGCTAGTCCGTAGATGGCGTTGGCGCCGTGCCAGAGCCCGGCGAACCAAATGAGGCCTTCGCCGGGAAAGAGGCCGTTTGGCGTAATCAAAAATGGATTTCGCTGGCAGCCCGGAAGGAAGTAGCCGTAGGCGAAGTGTTCGATTGCGGCACGCCAGCGGGGCGCGTCGGGGGCGTCGGGCCAGGTTTCGAGCAGGGTGAACAAAGGCCAAAGATTGAGGCCGAAGGTGCAGCCGATGTCGGCGGACATGCGCGGATCATCGAACGTCATGCCGTGCGCCCATGCTTTGGTTGCGAACGTGGATCGGTCGTAGAGATGGAAGAAACCATGCAGTCCGTCCTGCGCCTGCGCCGGCGTGGCCTGGCGGGCGAGGAGACGATTCGCGAGTGCGAAGGCGCGGGTGCGAAGTTCGATGTCGGCGGGCGTGTCGCGGGCGAGTTCGACGGTGGCCCAGAGCCACATCTGGAGCGTAGGCGTGCTGGGTTCGGGCGGAAGGTCGACGTCTTTGGGCGCGCCGTGGGCGCGAAAGTTGAAACTGAGGTGGGGCGTGGGTTCGTTGCGGGAAAGGTAGTCGATCGCGCGGCGGGCGCGGGAGCGGTAGTCGGCGCGTTCCCTGGCGTGCGTGGAGTCGGGGAGCACGTGCGCGACGCGGGCCCAGGCGGCGGCGGCCTTGGCGACGTCGCCGGGGACGAGCAGCTGGTCGTATTTGAAACTTTGATGCACGAGCGTGCCGTCGCTCCAGCCCTTCTGGGTGGCGAGATCCTGGAGGACGCCGAGGTAATTGGCGCCGCTGACGATTTGTTCGATGAGGCGGGTGCGTTGCGAGTCGCTGATGCGTGAGGCATCGCGTTCCAGCGAATCGGCGAGACCGAAGAGATACGCGGCGTGGGAGTTGGCCTCCTGCCAGTGCGTGCCGGCGTCATACCAGCCGAGTTTATCGTTGGCGATGCGCTGGCGGCGTTCGGCTTGGTCGATGGCAACGGGTGCCCACGTTCGCGAGCGAAGCACGTGTGGCTCGATCAGGAACTCGTCGCTCGCCAGGGCGGGGCAGCCGGAGTCTTGGATCGTGAGCCGATAGCGGCCGGAATCCGTGAGCGGGGCGAGATCGGCGATCCACCAGTGACTGCCCCACTGTTCGCCCCAGGCGGAGAACAGGCCGTCCAAGCGCGGAGCGCCGGTGTGATCATGCACGATAAACGACGCGCGCGGAGAGAGATGACCGGCGGGGCCCCGGACGATCGCACGGCGCGGGAGCGCGGGATCATAACCGATCTGGGAAACGAGCAGTCCGGAGACGGCAGGCGAGGGAGAAAGGGGGAGGGCGGGGCGCATGTTGAATTCAGTGCTTTAGCGATGCTATGAACGCGGCGCCTTTTCCGGCGGCGCCGAGGAGCTGCAGGCGCGCCACGACGCGCGGGAGATAGGCGCGCGAGACGAAGGTTTGGAGGCCGTGGTCCATCGCGGTCGCCTTCCACTTCGCGTGTTTGGGATCGAGTTCGGCGTTGTGCGTCGCGTAGAACTGGCGCGCGGCCGTCGAGCGGTGGAGGAGCGATTCGCTGGACCAGTTGACTTTGACGACACCGGCGCGGGCGGCAGCGGAGAGATCGTTTTCGCCGAGGCCCGAGGACCCGTGCAATGTGAGCCCGATCTCGCGGCCCGTGATTTGTTTGAGCAGGCGAATGTTTTCCTCGATGCGATCGACGTTAAAATTTGGATACCCGCCGGCGGTGAGGCCGTGTTTGGTGCCGAGCGCGGGAGCCCAGAGCCAGATGGTGTTGGGATGTTTCGCCTCGACGGCGCCGACGAGCTGGCGGGTGCGCTCAGGGGGCGTGGGGCCTTCGTCGACTTCGCTTTCCATCTCAAACGTGGCGGGGAGATTCGCGGCTTTGGCGACCGCGGCGAGCTGGCAGAGGACCGCGATGTTGTCCTCGTCACTGAGCGAAGAGGCGTCGAGCGAGACGGTGGAGGCGCGGAGGTCGACTTCGGTCGAGCCGAACGTGACGGGAACGCCGCGGATCGCGGCGCTGAGGATCGTGACTGTGTTGGGGCCTTTGATGTGATCGGTGTGAAAGATCACCGGGACACGGCGATAGCGGTCGCTGTTGGCGAGGACGCTGAGTTCGGCGAGGTAGCGGGCGAGGCCGAGCACGGCGTCGCCGGAGCCGAAGGCGTGGCCTTCGAGCTGCCAGAGACTGGTTTCGATGATCACGGGGGCGTCGCACTGACGGGCGGCTTCGAGGCAATCGGTGACGCACGCGTGGCTGTCGGCGTTGATGGCGAGGACGGCGTAGCGATGGCGCAGCGCGTGAGAGAAAAGTGCGCGGGATTGGAGCGGGTCGAGGAGCATGGGAGAACGGAAGAACGTCGCCTGCTAAACACGCGAAAGGTGATGGTCGTTTTCGCGTTGGTTCGCGTGTTTAGCGGGAAAAAGCGGCCTCGAGCTGCACTTTGATGTGCTTGGGTTTCAGATACTCGAAGACGGCTTGGCGGGAGAGTTCGACACCGTAGCCGCTGTCCTTCCAGCCGGCGTAGGGGCCGTAGGGCGTGTTCACGGCGCCTTGGTTGACGCAGACGGTGCCGGCATCGAGTCGCTCGCTCACGCGGTGAGTCGTGGCGAGGTCCCGCGTGAAGAGATAGGCGACCAGTCCGTAGTCGGTGTCGTTCGCAAGTTTCACGGCTTCGTCGATGTGATGGAACGTGGCAACGGCGACAACGGGGCCGAACGTCTCTTCGCGCATCACGCGCATCGAGTGCGTGGCGTCGGTGACGATGGTCGGAAGATAGTAACGGCCCTTTGAATACACGTCGCCTTTCGGCGCGGCGCCGCCGCAGACGAGGCGCGCGCCCTGTGCGAGGGCGTCGGCGACGTGGGCTTGAGCGGTTTCGAGGCCGTCGAGGGTGGCCATGGGGCCGTTATCGGCGGAGGGATCGGCGATGGGATCGCCGCAGGTGATTTTCTCGGCGGCGGTGCGGAGTTTCTCGAGGAACGGTTCGATGACGCCACGAGCGACGTAGACGCGATTCACAGCGCTGCAGGATTGGCCGCAGTTCCTGAATCCTTTGTAAGCGATGACCTTCGCGGCGTTGTCGAGATCGGAGTCGGCGCAGACAATCGCCGGGCACTGGCCGCCGAGTTCGAGCGACACTTTCTTCAGGTGTTTGCCGGCCGTGGTGAGGATGTGTTTCCCCGTGGCGCTGGAGCCGGTCATGGCGATTTTCGAGACGCCGGGGTGATTAACGAGGGCGTCGCCGAGTTTCGAGCCGGAGCCGGTGACAACGTTGATCAGACCGGCGGGGAGTCCGCCTTCGATGAGTGCGCGACAGAAGGCGGTCGGCGAGAGCGGGGTGACCGACGTGGGTTTGAGCACGCAGGCGTTGCCGGTGGCGAGGGCGGGGCCGAGTTTCCAGGCGAGGAGCGACACGGGATAGTTCCACGGCGTGATGAGGCCGCAGACGCCGAGCGGCTGGTAGATGACCCAGGAGCGATAGTCGCGGTGCTCGGTGGGATTCACCGTGCCCTCGATGCGAACGGCTTCGGCGGCGTAATAGTCGATGAACTCGCAGGCGCCGATGATCTCGGAGCTCGCTTGTTTGAGGGGCTTGCCCTGTTCGAGCGCCATGAGACGACCGATTTCGTCGGCTTTGGTGCGGACGTGCGCAGTGGCTTTCCGGATACGCGACTCGCGCTCGTAGGCGGTGAGCGACGACCAGACGAGGAAGGCGCGATGGGCGGCGGCGACAGCGCGATCAAGGTCGGCGGAAGTCCCGGCGGAGACGGAGGCAACGAGGGAATTGTCGTGCGGCGAGCGGACTTCGAAGCGCTGGTTGTCGGAGGAAGGGACGGATTGGCCGTCGATAAAGAGGTCGGCGGTGAGAGGGAGATTCATGGTAATGAAATCAGGATTGCGGGAGCACGCAGACCTTGAGGGCTTCGCCTGTTTCCATGAGGTGGAAACCGGTGGTGATGCGCTCGAGCGGCAGGGTGTGCGTGACGAAGTGTTTCGACGGAAAGCGGCCGCTGTTGAGAAGCGCGACGGCGGCCTGGAAGTCGGATTTCTTTTCCGAATACGAGCCCGTGACAGTCAGTTCCTTGTAGTGGATCTGATTCGCATCGAGGCTGGCGAAGGGGTTGCTCTTGGGGAGGCCGGCGAAGAAGCAGACGCGGGCGGCTTTGGCGGCGAGTTCAAGGGCGTCGCTCAACGTCGGCGCGGCGCTGACGGCGCTGATGACGACGTCGGCGCCGAAACCGTTGGTGAGTTCGACGACCTCGGCGCGGTGGGAGCCGTCGGGTTTGACGAGCACGGTGGCGTCGATGTCGAAGCGTTTCGCCATCGCGAGACGCGCGGGGTTGTTGTCGAGCACGATGACCTTTTGAGCGCCTTGAAAGCCCGAGAGGACGGCGTGCATCATGCCGATGGGGCCGGCGCCGATGACGGCGACGGTGTCCTTGATGCCGACGTGGAGGCGCGAGTGGGCGTTGACGACGCAGCCGAGCGGTTCGGCGAGGCTCATCTCGACGGGCGAGATGTCATCGGAGACTTTGAAGAGGCTGCCCTGGCGCACGGCGGCGGCGGGGACTTTCATGAAGGGAGCGAACGCGCCGTCGTGATGATAACTGATCGTGGTGCGCTGAGTGGAAAGATTGGCGCGGCCCATCTCGACGTAGCGGTCGGTGCCGTGGAGGATCACGATATACATGACGACGCGGTCGCCGACTTTCACGTTGGCGTCGGGGGCGCGCGACTCGACGACGCGGCCGCAGAACTCGTGGCCAAGCACGCGGGGCGGCGTGATCTTTTTGTCGCCATGGCGATAGGTGCGAAGGTCGGTGCCGCAGATGCTGCAGGCGTCGATCGCGAGGAGGAGTTCGCCCTCGTCGAGCGTGGGCGTGGGGACCTCGCGGAGGTTGATCTGTTCTTTGCCTTCGTAGACGGCGGCTTTCATTTTCGGAGATCGGAGTCCGGGCGGAGTTCAGCTCATCCAATTTTTGGCGGCCGAGGCGGACCACTTGCGGGTGACCTTTCGGGTCTTGGTCCAGAAGGCGATGCCGTCCCGGCCGGTGATGTCGCCGGCGCCGAAACGAGATTCGTTCCAGCCGCCGAAGGCGAAAGGCTCGCGGGGGACGGGCACGCCGATGTTGATGCCGATCATGCCGGCGTTGGCGCGGTGTTCGAAGAGCGCGGCGGTGGCGCCGTCCTGAGTGTAGATGGAGGCGGCGTTGCCGAAGGGGCTGTTATTTTCGATGGCGAGCGCTTCCTCGAGACTCTGCACGTGAATGATGGTGAGCACGGGACCGAAGATTTCGTCGCAGGCGGATTCGTCGCCGGGTTGGGCGCCGTCGATGATCGTCGGCGCGACGTAGTTGCCCTTTTCCTTGCCGGGAACGGTGACGCGACGGCCGTCGGCGAGAAGTTCGATTCCGCGCTCGGAGGCGCGGTCGATGTAGGCGACGATGCGGTCGCGCGCGCGGGCGTTAATGATCGCGCCCATGTCGGAGCCCGTGCGGATTTTTTTCGTCTCGGCGACGAGGGCGTCGATCACGGGCTGGCATTCGCCGACGGCGAGGAGGACGCTGGCGGCCATGCAGCGTTGACCGGCGCAGCCGAAGGCGGAGCTGACGACGTTGCGCGCGGTGACGTGCGGGTCGGCGTCGGGCATGACGACGAGGTGGTTTTTGGCGCCGCCGAGGGCGAGGACGCGTTTGCCGGCGGCGGTTCCGCGCGTGAACACGGCGCGCGCAACGGGCGTCGAGCCGACGAAGGCGGCGGCGGCGATACCCGGGTGATCGAGGAGGAGTTCGACGGTGGTGCGGTCGCCTTGGAGGACGTTGAACACGCCATCGGGCAGGCCGGCGTCGCGGAGCAATTCGGCGAGGCGAAGGGGCGTGAGCGGGACCTGTTCGCTGGGCTTGTGGATGAAGGTATTTCCGCACGCGAGCGCCAGCGGGAACATCCACAGCGGGACCATCGCGGGGAAGTTGAACGGCGTGATGCCGGCGCAGACGCCGAGCGGGTAGCGGCGAGAATAGCAGTCGACGTCGGAGCTGACTTCGAGGATCTCGCCGGGAATCAGTTGCGGAAGCGAGCAGGCGTATTCGACGACCTCGAGTCCCTTACGAATGCCGGCTTCGGCTTCGGCGGGGGTTTTGCCGTTTTCGAGCGAGACGAACTCGCTGAGTTCGGCGATGTGCTGTTCGACAAGGTGTTTGAAACGAAAAAGCGGCTGAACGCGTTCCTTCACCGGGGTGGTGCGCCACGTGGTAAAGGCTTTTTGCGCGAGCGAAGCGGTCTGGTCGACGAGCGCGGCGTCGGCGGGGCGGACGGCGCCGAGGGAGCGGCCGTCGACGGGAGAGGTAAGTTGCGGGAGCGGGGGGCCGAAAGAGAGATGGCGCTGGCCGGAGAGAAAGTGAGGGATGAAGGTTTCGTTCATGGGCGAGTGGCTACGCGGGCAGGAAATTTTTCAGGAAGGCACCGCTTTGGCGGAGGGCGGAAGGACATTGGGGGAGACGAGTGTGGCGCCACGGTAGCACGAAGGAGCGGGGCGAAACCATGTCCGCGCAGGCAAAGGCATGTCGTTTTGCGCAACGCGATGAATGAAGCGGTGCTTGCTGCGACGAGGGACGGGGTGTCGAATTGCGCACCGGGGTTGCTGCTGGCGCTCGCAGCCACATTCACCACACGCGCACGCTCAGAGTTACGTTTTATGCCTGTGCACAAAGATCGATATCGGCGGCCGCAGCAGACGGACGCGAGCACGCGGGTGCGGCCGGTGTTCGATGATTTCCATTTGCTGCGAATGGAGGGCGACTACGAGTATCCGCGGCACCAGCACACGAACTATGAAGTGATCCTGGTCGATCGCGGGCCGTATCGCTGCGAGCTGAATCGGGCGGAGTTGAAGCTGGCCGACGGACAGGTGCTGGTGATCAAGCCGGGCGACTGGCATCAGGATCATCTGCGCGATGGCCAGCGGCACTACGTGCTGCATTTCAGGTTGCTCGATGCCGAGGCGGGCCGGCCGGTGACGCCGCTGTTTCGTGACGATGTGGCGCCGGCGGAACAGATTTGTCGGGGCGATTATGCGCGGGACGCATGGATCCTGCGCGAGTTGCGGCGCGAGGCGGAGGGCCGTGGGCCGTATGCTGGCGCGGTGCAGGATTCGCTGCTGGAGACCCTTTTCTGGAAGCTCGTGCGCGGGCTGCCGTCGGTGTCGCTAAGCGAGCAGCTGCGGCAACTGCCGCAGGCGGAGGCGCGGCGGGAGGCGATTGGCGCGGTGTTGATGAAGCATCTGGCGCGCAATCCGACGGTCCCGGAGCTCGCGGCGGCGTTGCGGATGAGTCCGCGACATCTGGTAAACCAATGTCGCGAGCTCTTTGGGCAGTCGCCGGCGCGGCTATTGCTGGAGTGGAAGCTGCGGCGGGCCGAGGAACTGCTGCGGCATCGCCGGATGCGGGTGCAAGAGGTCAGCGAGGAGCTGGGGTTTGCGAACGCGTATCATTTTTCGCGGGCGTTTAAACGCGTGCGCGGGCGGCCGCCGTCGGAGGCCTGAGGCGAAGCTAATTTCTCCCGGGGTTCCTCGCGGATCAGGTCGCGATGGGGTTCGCGGCTTTGACGGGGAAGGGCATGGCGGTGTCGCCGACTTGATAATCGGTGAGCACGGAGAAGCGGAAGGTGGACCCTTCGCCGGGGCGGCTTTCGACGG
>JAEZCE010000068.1 GCA_023429995.1 Bacillota bacterium
AACTGGTTGATAGGCACCCTTTACCCGTTTGAAGTTCTCGGCCTGGTCAATCTTTTCCTTTGTTTCTCTAAGCTCGGCTTTAGCCAAGGTAATATTCTCATCCTCAAGGGATTTAATCTCTCCAATGAGTTGATGGATAGCCACCACAACCTCCTTGAGTTCCTTCGCCCCAGGCAGATGGTGCCGCGGCAGATCCTCAAGAGATTCAACAGAGAGGGCGCTTTTTAGCCTCGCGGAATAAGCAACAAACTCTTCATCCAGCTTGTCCACAGCATCCATTCGAACCTGCTTTTCATTCAGGAAGGTTTCCAAGTCATCCATTCTACCCGAAACAATGGCTTCCTTCTCGCTACGGGTAAACAGAAGCATCTCCTTGACTAAATCAAGTTTTTTTTGGCTTAGCTCATTCATTTTATCAATAATCTTAATCGGTTCCATGTTGCCCCCTTTTTAGACGGGTGCCGCCTCCGGTTTCTTCACTTGATGCTTGGCAATCCTCATGGCCTGCTCCCAAGTGTCTCTCAGTACCTTGGCAAAGCCCAGGACCTCCTCGAGAATCTCTTTGTCCTTAGCATAATTAGCATCCACCAGCCTGCCCAGAAGGTATTCATAGATGGAGAAAAGGCTGTTGGACAATTCGTAATTCATATCGAGGGTATTCATAAATTCCTTGATGATATCTTGTGCCCGTATAATATTATTATGTGCGTCCTGAACGTTACGCTTTTCTATGCTGTCCATTCCCCGCATGATAAACTTGATCAGACCGTTGTAAAGCATCAAGGTAAGTTCTTCAGGGCTGGCAGTGTTTATTGAGTTTTCCTTGTATTGATTATAGGCGTTATATGCAATCATGGGTAAAACCTCCCGATACTGCTTATGGTTTAATAGCTATGAGTATGGCCCTGACCTGCTTTTATCCCTGTCCGCTACTGAATTGGCTGGTAAGCCACGCACTTTGCTGGTTCATCTTGTTGAGCATTATCTCTAAATTTGAAAACTTAAGGTAATAGTTCTCTTCTTTTCTAATGAGCTTGTCAATAAGGCTGTCTATCCTGTCATCATAGTTGTCCAATTCATCAGCGAGTGTATTCTGTGTGTTTGAAACATCATTTTCAATGCCAGCCTTTTCCAGAAGAATCCCCTTATAGCCCTTTTCACTTCTGATGGTCGACACATTGTCCTCGATGATGTCCGATATCCTATGGAAGAGACCCGATTGGTTATAGCGCACCTGCTTTTCACTGATTGTAAAATTTCTGGAATAAGTCGGGTGCTGGGAAGAGGTTCCGGTCAGAAGCTTGGCAACCTCATCGGGTTTCTCCAGAAGAGCTTTTTGAAGCTTGTCCTCTTCCAGATAGAGTTTACCGTTGTCGTTATAGGATCTGGATTCAATACCTATGTCTCTCAGTGAGATACCCACACCCTCCACCTTTTCATAGAGGGCCTTGCGCATGGAAAGAGTGATTTGCTGAAGAATACTATCACTACGAAGAATTCCGGCCTTAGCTTTTTTCTCCCAAGCCTCAATATCCTTCTCTTCCATCCCTTCCTTCTGCTCATCGGTGAGAGGCTGATAATCCCTATCATATTTTTCCTTTGTTTTTCCACTGATGTCATCAATGAGCTTATTGTAATCCTCAATAAAGCTCTTGATATTCTTGATGACTGACTCGGTATCCTGCTCCACTGACAGGGTTTCTCCGGTAGAAGAGGCATCATGGGCCTTCTTAAGCGAATAATTGACGCCATTGACTGTAAAGTTATTGGTACTTCTTACAACTGTTTGATTCCCATTGATCAGGATTTCAGCATCCTGGCCTTCGGTAACAGTGCCTAGGCCCAATGCGGATAGAAAGCTTCCGCTGTTGTCGGCCATTTTAAGGGTCTCACCCGCACCTGTTTGCTTTGAAGACAGGGTTATTTTATCTGTCATCTCATCATACCCGATGGTAACATTGGCGTCAGCATCGTTATTAATCTTTTCAAAGACTTTCTCCAGGGTATCGGTGGGATTAGCAGTAAATGTTTTTCCATTGATGGTAAATACAGCCATTCCACCATCATTAAAGGTTAGGGGTGTTCCTAAGGAGTTTCTTACTGAAAGCAATGTACTCTTTAAGGATATACGGTTTGAAGCGCCATTGGTAAGCCCAAGACTTCCTAAGCCTCCCGATGTACCCGAGGGCTGATTGACGGTTACTTTTGTGGCACCATTGACGGTATCCAATGAGAAATTATACTTTCCATTAGCGCTATTGTAGGAGAGATCGACTTTCAGCTTTGATTCACCAAAGGCCTTGTTCAGCGCCTCCTGGAACTTAGTGGCAAACTCGTTTTCATCGGCATAGTTTTCAAGGGTTATTTCTTTAGAAACACCATCCAACGAAACGACAATTTTCTTGCCTCCCAGGTGGGTGTTATCAAGGGTTCCTGTGATCGCCTTGCTCACACCCTCGGCACCTTCACTGACACTCTTTGCCGACTCAGCCAGCTTGATGACCTTGACACTCTGTGACCCAACAGTGGCATTCCCCGAAGCTGTGGCCGAAAAATAGTCACTGTTATTGAGTTTAATTGTTTTAGCCTTGATGGAATTCTCAGAAAGAAGATAAGAAGATCGGTTGACGATGTCAAAGAACTTGCTTTTAAAGCCCATAAGCGAAGAGCTTACACTCCTGTAGGCCTCCTGTTTCCATTGCACCAAGGTCTTTTTCTGCTTGAGTGTATCAAGAGGTATTCTTTCTGCCTTCATAAGCTCGGCTACCATCGAGTCGGTATCCAGACCAGAAAGACCCGTTAATCTCATCTTGGATGTAAAATTGGTTATTCCATTCATGGTGTAGTCACCTTCTTTCGTCTACCAATAAGCCTGCTCGCTCCAGCATGTTGGCAAACATGTCCAGAATTTTTTCAGAAGGTATTTCTCTTATAACTTCTTTTGTATCTGTATCCACAATCTTGACAATAACCTCATTGGTCTTCTCATGGATTCTAAACTCAAGGGATCTCCCTTGCATCTGCATAGTTTCATTAGCCTTATCAACAGCTCTTTTGATAAAGGCCTCACTCACTTGAGTTTGTGCTATCTCTTGTTCCTCTGATACGGTTGCTTTTGTGGCCGTATCAACCCTTCCCTGACTCTGTCCCACATTTGTTGTAGGCCGTAATGATGCATCCATGCCTTCAATTCTCATATCAAGATCCCTCCTTGAATCTGTTCTATTAATAACATCGGCATTATTCAGAGAAAAATTAGCCTAGAGTTTATAGATTAAAAATGAAAATTTTTTGTTTAAGACTAAAGGTTGTTGGTAAAATTCCGATATAACTAACATGAAGCTTATTTCCTCCATCAAGGCGCCAAAGAGGAATAGGCTGCACAACCAGAGTCCCGGTTGGTAGGGGCTTAAGAATGGGAGAAAGGATTCTCCCCACGAAAAATCAAGGAGGATGATTTTATGAGAATCAATCACAACATCGCATCATTAAACACTTATCGTCAATTGTCCGCAAACACCACAAGTGGTTCAAAGTCACTTGAAAAGCTGTCCTCAGGTCTTCGTATTAACAGAGCCGGTGACGATGCTGCCGGTCTTGCCATCAGTGAAAAAATGAGAGGTCAGATTCGTGGTTTGGATCAGGCTTCCAGAAACGCTCAGGATGGTATATCTCTTATCCAGACCGCTGAAGGTGCTCTCAATGAGACCCACAGCATTCTGCAGAGAATGAGAGAACTTGCTGTTCAGTCAGCTACTGACACCAATACCGCTGAAGACCGTGCAAAGATCCAGTCCGAGGTTGATCAGCTGGCTGCGGAAATCACCAGAATCTCCAACACCACTGAGTTTAACACCAAGAACCTTCTTGCAGGCGGTCTGAGCACAAGATTCCACATCGGCGCCAACCAGGGCCAGAATGTTGATATGACCATTGCAGCCATGGACGCATTTACTTTAGGTGTTGCAGGTAGCCGGGTTGTTGCAGGCGCATTTACCGCTGAAGACACAGGCATTACCTCCACATCTAATTATGGTGCTGGTTTGACAGATCAGACCTACCAAATCGAAACCACCGCCACTGCTGCATCTACAACAGCCTTTATTGGTGGCGGAGGAATACCAGGCGGTACCATTTCCGGAACCTATACCGGGGATCAAGACCTTGCTGTCCAAATCAGGCTTGATTCATTTTCAGCCGCAGGCGCAGGTGCTACCGTAACAGCGTTCTCCTACTCCCTTGACGGCGGTACGAGCTGGACAACAGTTAACTCAGACACCGGAGCACTTGGCTCTACCGGTATAACCTGGACAGCTGGCACCTACAATAACACAGCTAATGCAGCAGAAAATCAGATCCTTAATTCCACCTTCACCGCAGCCTCCTACACCGCACAGCTGCAAGACGCAGCCGGTGTTAATATTGGTGCTGCAGTATCCTTCAGACATTCCACTACATCGGCCGTTATCGGTAACGCAGCAACAGGCGAAACAATGCAAATTAATTTTGCAGCAGGTGCGGTTACAACTTCTACCGCTGGTGATAATGCAACTCAGGTTGTAACCACTGTTGGTTCAACAGCTGCTCAAGTCGGTATCAATGGTGAAGTAACTACCAGAGCTACTGTTTCTGCAGGTATCAACGTCTCTTCACAGGATGCCGCCGACAGTGCAATTACCACCATCAACGATGCTCTCGAAACCGTTTCTGTTGAACGCTCCAAGCTTGGTGCTATGCAGAACAGACTTGAGCACACCATTGCAAACCTGGGTACCTCTTCTGAGAACTTGACCGCATCTGAATCACGTGTCCGTGACGTGGATATGGCTAAGGAAATGATGGAGTTCACCAAGAACAACATCCTTACCCAAGCTGCACAGGCTA
>JAEZCE010000091.1 GCA_023429995.1 Bacillota bacterium
ACCACAGTTGGAAGTGCATATTAATGGGGCGTTGAATGTTGGCGTTACACCTGAAAAAATTGTGGAAACCTTTTTACAGTGTATCCCCTATACAGGATTTCCAAAGGTGCTTAATGCCATTAAAGTCGCAAAAAAGATCTTTGTTGAGCGGGGGATTAATCTTGAGGAAAAATAGTCTGACTTTACACTCCTTGGGATGGCTTTTATCGTTTTCTTTTTAAGAATATGATTGGAAGTGTTTAATTAGTTCTAATTTGTCAGGATACAGGTATGTCGGGATAATATTTGGCCTAAGGGCGATCCTGGCACTGGAAGGGGATTGGTTAGGCGTTGCGGGTTTTAAATATCGCTGTCGTGCTTGAAAGTTTTCTCCTTTATCATGAACTACGATGCCTATAAGTGAATGTCCAGTATCGTGACCTAAGGATTTTCACGACGGGTTACTTTCATTATTCATGACGCCTAGAATGAATGACCAGTATTATGATCCACGGATTTCACCGGCTGAGGTCCTTTTGGAGCGGCCCAAAAGGACCCTACGCTCGCAAACGAGCGGCAAAGCCGCCGGAACCTACGGCTTCCGGACCTCCCTTTATTCATCCAGGGTTTGTGGAATGTCACGCGCATTTCAATGCCCGACGCCATACCCTGGCATTGTGACTGGCAATTATATGAGGCTTCCGGTGGCAGGACCGGGCGGCTTGAAAAACAAACCGAGTTTTTCATCCCTTTAAAGAGGCGGCGCTTTTCGGCGTTCAGGCCTCAAATGGAGGGGAGGGTTTATAAAGGCATTTAATTTAGTGGTGCCCACAGTTATAGCCATGCTCCCCGCAAGTATGCCCCTCTTCGTGGGGATGATCGCACTTAACATCGGGATTGTATTTCAGCTGTTTGCGAAGATAATCCTCCACAGCCTTGTCGGCATCGCCACTGACCCCACCGAAAATCTGAATGCCGTTTTCGGTCAGCCCATTTTGGGCGCCGCTGCCAATCCCTCCGCAGATCAACACCGTAGCCTGCAGATTTTTAAGAATATCGATTAAAGCACCGTGTCCGTTGCCTTCGGTGGAACGAATAGTGGCAGTGGTAATTGTACCGTCGGTTACTTCGTAAATTTTGAAGTTTTCAGTGCGTCCGAAATGTTGAAACACCTGCTTGTCTTCATAAGGTACGGCAATAATCATAATGATATCTCCTTTTTTTAATGAGTCTTTCGCTATAAACGACTTGGGTCCGGCAGTTTCATTTTTGCTGCTCGCCACAGCAGTTGACGTTAAATTTATTGTTCTTCATCTCTCGGAGCCGATTTTTCTCTGCGGTGGCAATGGCTACAGCCGCAGTTCGATGGCCGGTCGTTGCAGAGAACATAATCACCGCCGTCAATGTGTAGCTCCATCCCGGCCACCAGGCATTTTGCTAACTTAACCCGAGCGTTGTTGTAGATTGCTTGCGCCGTGGTGCGGGCGACCTCCATTCGCTCGGCGCATTCTTCCTGAGTCAGCCCTTCAAGGTCAATCAGCCTGACAGCCTCAAATTCGTCGATGGTCATCCCGATCACTTGGACACTGGTTTTAGGCGTATCCAACGGGCCAAAGATTTTTCGCTGGGGCATACAACATACCCGCCGGCATTTGTGGGGCCTTGGCATAGAGTCATCCTTTCCGGTAATTAATAATTGGCATATGCCATTTACAAATTCATTATATAACATTTTTGGCATATGTCAATAACTTTTTTTCATTTGCGGACTGGGCCGTGGTTGCCAACAATTTCCCTGGATTGGACTGTTATTCGCGGTTATTCTATGATTCTAAGGAAAAAAATCAAAAGGATGGACTAAAGTTGAAGAATCATAAGGTTTTAGGAATTACTTTGATGCTGGTATTTGCGGTGGCGCTGAATGGATGTAATTTAAGCGGGGGAAATAAAACCCGTCCGGCGCCAACCCGTCCCAAAGCGCCGGAGAACCGGGCGGTGAAAAATTCCGGACCATGGTCGCAGCCGCAATTTCCAGGGATTCATGAGGGAAGAAGATAATTTGGGTTCCCCGGATGTTTCCGCCAATCTGCGCTTTCTGATATACTCTATGGCCGTTTCCTCGACTAACTGCCGGAAGATCCGGTGAATATGAAATTTTGAAAAATAAGCCCGGTGGGTCCGATGCGGCAGGCTTATTTTTTTCGGCTGATTCCGCTTTCAATAAAATTAAGGGATTATCGGGTCGTGGTTGCTTCTCTACGGGGGGGATCTTCCCATTGGTTATTGGGGGCGTCATTTCAAGGGAATTTTAAAGCGAATTTTTGATGCTCTTTGATAATTTTTGAAGTAGCTTTGTTCAGGATGGCGATTAATGAAGGACCGGTATTGAGGTTTGTGGGTTACTTGTTCATGATGTCTATAAATGAATGACCAGTAATGTGGTCCACGGATTTCACCGGCTGAGGTCCTTTTGGAGCGGCCCAAAAGGACCCTACGCTCGCAAGCGAGCGGCAAGGCCGCCGGAACCTACGGCTTCCGGACCTCCCTTTATTCATCCAGGGTTTGTGAATGTCGCCGCCATCCCTGGCATTGTGACTGGCAATTATATGAGGCTTCCGGGGGCAACCGCTAAAAATATCCTGTTTTAAAGCGTCGCTTTTCGGCGTCCTGCCTCAAATGGCGGAGCTGGTTTTTAGGGCAAAAAGCTTAAACATGTTTTGTGATATGTCAACCACCCTTCCTGAGTGGCGGGTGTTTTTCAAACATCACTGCTATGTTTGGGAAAATCTTCATTATCGTCAAATTTGGGGTTTCGGATTTTGCAATACCGGATTGAGGCGGGATTACATTTCCGGCACACCGTATCAATCGATATGGTGCTTAGGATACGGCTTTCTTAGGGCTTGAGACCTTAGCAGGTTATACAGTGGGAGCAGGAGGCTCTGACCATCTTTCCAGAGGGAGTATGGCCGACAAGCCTTACAAAGCTAGGGTTCCAGATAGATAGGTAGGGAAGCGGATCGCTGAGCAATACCCATGAGCCGGGGTAATTCCATCAGAGGGAAGGCGGTGATGGGGTGCTGATCTTTGATCTTGCCAAAGGAACATGCATCTAACCGGAGAAGGACAAGGATGGTGGATAAGATTAGCGAAAATTTCTGATAATCAGGAAGGTTTTCTCTGAATTGTTTAAGAATTTAATTAAAATAACCCCTTGTAAAGCAGACTATCCAAACTGTTTGAAGGCAAACCGACCTATTACTCCGATGGCTAAATGTATCAATTATATAGTAGGGTAAAGTCAAGTAAAAAACTACGTTTTACTTGCCGGAGTAAAGCTGTTTAAGAAAGGATTAGAACCGGTCAATGAAATATTTTGAATTCCTGTATTACCTGCTGTCTTATACCACCGGAATCGGAGCCGTCACTCTATTAATCTTACAATACCTGAGATATAACAAAACGCTGATTTTAAGAGAATTGCTATTTTTTGATCTTTGCTTTACCGTACATTTTATATTGGAGATGCTCCGGCCTTTTGACTACAGTGCCTGGATTCAAAGTTCATTCATGGTAGGGACATTTTTCACCAACATTGGTTTGGCGTATTTCATCGCTGCCTATTTCTACCGGATTTTAAACCGGGAAATTGACCCCAAATTTAAGACCCTACTTTGGAGTGGGGCTGGACTTACCGGCGGTATCTTAATCCTGCTTTACCCTTTATCACAAAAATATCCGGGCATAAAGCCTACCGCCATTCATACCGGGGATACGGTTATTGATATTTTTTTATTTTTAATGATTGGTTATAGCATTTATGTAACCGTCAAGAATTTAAACAAATTGGATCGGGAAAGACAGCTGATGGCGATAATTGCAATTATAGCCCTTACTGCATCGCCTGCTTCGGTGATCCAAAATCTTCTCTGGTGCCGGGTCCAACTAAAACACCCGGTGGCCTTTACCCCCTTGAGTTATATTATCATTAATTCAGCTATCATCTTTTATTACATTCGGAATTATATCAACGCCATCCAGGCTGAAATTACCAGTCTTCATGCCTTTGACAAGGAGAATCTGCCGCTTTCGCATGTCGCCATCATCAAGGAACATAATATTACCGAACGGGAATTGGAGGTCCTGCAACTAATCTTAAATGGTTACAGTAACCATGAGATCAGTAAAAAACTATTTATCTCTTCCAATACAGTTCGTAACCATATTTATAGTATTTTCAAGAAGTTGGATGTTAAAAACCGCCTTGAATTAAGTAAAATTTTTTATTAACCAAGCAAAAATATTATGAGAACTGGATCTCCACCCTGGAGTAGTAAAATGTTACTACCCCGTTTTTTGCTGTTTTCTAAAAATAGTACTGGGATTACTATTGCTAAAATAGTGAAATAATGTCATCATTTGGGTTACGCGTCTTTATTAAAAATTTAAAACAACAAATAGGGGGAAGGTTATGAATGAAGCTAGTTTAATACCCAATAAGAGGTTGCATTATCTGGACAATCTCAAAGTATTTCTAACAATGTTAGTAATTGTACATCATGCGGCTATTCCTTATGTAGGGGGGTTTTGGCAATATAAAAGCAGTCTGCATGAAAATATTCCCTGGCTGGGTTTTTTCCTTTTAGTTAATGCTGCATTTTTTATGGGATTGTTCTTCATGGTTTCGGGTTATTTTTTGCCGAGTTCCTTCGATCGCAAAGGGAGCCATGCTGTTAAAGATAAGCTTAGAAGGTATGGAATACCTTTATTGTTTGCCGCCCTTGTAATAGTACCTTTGGAAAGTTATTTTTATTATATTCATTACAGCGGCAACAGACCGTTAAGTCTTATTAAGTATTTTTTGAACATTTATCTAGGCATTGGAGGCGAACCGGTATGGTTTAAAGCCTTTATAGGGTACAAATTAAACTTTGGGCACCTTTGGTTTGTGGAGCAGTTACTGATATATTCCCTGATTTATTTCGTAATATCCATTATCGTCAAAAAACTATTCACCAAAAGTAACATAAAGAAAGAAGAAAAATCTATCGGGTTTATGCAGATAATTCTAATTTCCGTATTGATCACTTTTGGATCGGCAGTGGTTAGAATATGGTATGGTCAAGACACATGGATAATGTTATTAGGATTCATACAAGCTGAGCCCATGCATTTGCCGCAGTATGTAGTTCTTTTTACAGTAGGAATCATTGCATATCGGAAAAATTGGTTTTCCAAGATCCGCAAAATAACTGGCTACAGTTCACTCATATTAGGAATTGCGATGGCGTTAATTATTTACTTTATTAGGTGTTTCCCTCCAGAAGTGAAAAACACAATATGGTCCAACGGGGCTATTTACGAATCATTCCTGGCTGTTTTCCTAGGCTTCGGTCTGATTGTGTTTTTCAGAGAGAAAATGAATTATACCTCAAAATTACTAAACTATCTTTCCGAAAACTCTTATGCTTCATACATATTCCATTTTCCAATCGTTCTAGTCGTGCAGTATAGCTTGGATAAAGTTAATATTTGCGGGGCTTGGGGCAAGTTCTTGACAGTAAGTGTTTTGTCGATTGGGATAACTTATTTTGTTAGTTCAATCATAAGGAAAGCACCGTATATGAAGAGAGTAATATAAATAGATACAGTTCGCTTGCTCTTTATAACTGCGTTGCTAATTTTTAAGGTATCTTTATTGGAGATAGTAATGTTATTCTTGGGCATCTATTTTTTTTAAAGGATATTGAACCCGTGTATTTTAATAATATTATCATAAAATATGTTAATTTTGGAAATGTACTTGAGAGGTTAAAAAAGGATATTATAGAACAAGAAGCAGCACCCACAAAAGAATAAATATAAAGATTATGTTGTAAAATTAATCCATTAAATTTTTTTAGGATTTTAATATCTACTACGTGAAGTTAATTGGTATAAAAAGTGATCTCATCCAAGTCGTGATAATCATTAAAGTTTATCTTTAATTGTTGAAAAGTTAAAGTTATACTTCTGCGTATCAATATATTTCCACGTATAATCATTATGTAATATAGCATGCAATACCATTTAGAGAAGGTGATGCGTTAGCTCTTATTTCTATTCCTAAAAACAATCGCTTCAATAACATTCTTAACCGTTAATAAATCTTCCTCATTGAGATCATTTAATTCATTTAGCAAGTCAAGAAGCTTTTTATCCTTAATATTTAAACTGGAAAGATCAATTTTTTCTCGAGTCCGCAAGAAATCTACTGATACCCCAAAAGTATCAGCCATTTTTTCAAGCGTTTTAAAAGAAGGGGATAATTTACCGGATTCATATTTACTGATATATTGCTGGC
>JAEZCE010000016.1 GCA_023429995.1 Bacillota bacterium
ACCACAGTTGGAAGTGCATATTAATGGGGCGTTGAATGTTGGCGTTACACCTGAAAAAATTGTGGAAACCTTTTTACAGTGTATCCCCTATACAGGATTTCCAAAGGTGCTTAATGCCATTAAAGTCACAAAAAAGATCTTTGTTGAGCGGGGGATTAATCTTGAAGAAAAATAGTCTGACAAAAAGAAAGGGGAGTCGCACATGAATGTTAAAAGAATCTGGCTTGTATCATTATTAATATTCTTAATGAGCTCAATCCACCAGGAGGCTGCTAGTATGACAAGCCTAAAATTGTTAAGAGGATTTCAAGCGCCCACCGCTATTGCTTTTGATAGTAAAGAAAATATGTATGTAGCTAATTGGAGTAATGGCACAATTGAAAAAATCGATGTCTATGGGGAACGTTCAGTTTTCGTTTCAATCCCCGGTTCTCCGGCGGGTTTGGCTTGCGATAAAGATGATTTTATTTACGTCTCCGACTATCAGGATTCCATTTATAAAGTTAGTCCTAACGGAAAAGTGTCCCGTTATATTAAGGGATTGCAAACACCTACGGGAATTTTCTTAAATAAACAAGGCGAACTGTTGATCGCTAACCGCAGCAGCAATGAAATTGTAAGAGCTTTACCTAATGCTACTATTCAATCTGTTGTCAAAAATTTGCAGATTCCGGTAGGTGTGGTTGAAGATCAAGATGGTACCATCTATGTTACTAATTATGGAGGTGGAATCACAATAATTTCGTCAAATCAAAAGATCAGGACAATCTCTGATTTCGAACAGCCAGGCTGTGGTATCGTCATTGCAAAAGGAAAGGTTTTGGCTGTGGATAACGGCGCCGGAATGGTAAGAAGAATTGATATAAAAACTTTAACCTCAACACCGGTAGCGCAAGGACTGAAAAGTCCGGTTGCTCTAGGAGGCAAACCAGATGGAACTATTTTTGTGGGAACTTGGGGTGATGGAGTAGTCCGGCAATTATAGTTTTGCCTAAAAAAGGGTATATCAGAACGGCTATCTTCTCCCTTAATTATTTTCCAAAAGAAAATAACAGGAATTGACGATAGTGATGATTATTTCTATTTATGAATAGTTGGCAAAGAGTATTGATTCTTTGTATAGCCCGGAATTAAATCCAACAGAGCACGTTTAGGATGAGATCAAAGAAAAATGTTTTAACAATAAAGTTTTTTCGAGATTTAACTGTTATAGAAGTTACTCTGATTATAGATTTATATGCTTTGGAAAACAATTCAAATATAATTTCAAGTATTGATGGTTTTGATTGGATTAAAGTGTCTTTTGGAATGCACTTAGTATAAAACCCGCCCTGACATTGAAGGACGGGTTAGTTTTTTACTTTTTTTCTACCGCATTTTTTAAAGCTTTCCCGACTTAAATACCGGCACTTTCCGGGAGGCTCGTTTGCGAACTTCGAAGCTGCCGAAATCAAAGGATTGCTGCCGGCTGAAGACAATGATATCAACCTGAAGAGAAGTGATTTATCACTGTTCTACGTTGACAAATTGATCGTATAATGGGACCATAAAAAAAATAGACCAAAAATTTGAAAGTAAATATCTGAAGCTTCAAATTGAAGCCTCTCAAAATGTTAAGTTTTGGTGGGAACGAGGCGATCCGGATAGTTATATTTTAAGTTACGAAGGAACGATTCTAATGGAAGATTTCTCGAAGAAAGAAGAAGGGGAAGAATTTATTGTTGGTGAATTTCAAGTTGATTTTATTGATTGTTATGATCCTCTTAATGGAGAAACTTTAAACATTCTCGAGATTATTGATTGTTGTAGCGGGGATTTAGTTTCGGCAATTGAACCTTTACTCGCTGAAGAAGGAGATTTACAAGAAGAACTCAAAGCTGCAGATGGAATTTTACATATTTCTCGTCTTTTCTTGAAACCAGAGTTTAGAGGGCAAAAAATTGGTTATATGATTTTGCCGGTTTTGCTTAATACAATCTGTAAAAATCGAAATACTCTTGTAACAATTTATCCCAACCCGCGCAATGATATGGTTGAAAAAAAACATGACTCAAGAAGAAATTGACCTTTTCATAAAAACAAAAGAATATCAAAATGCATTGAAAAAAATGGTTAAATTTATTGAAGATTTTGGATTTCAACATGTAATTGATACTGATACTTGGATATATAAGCTTGGAGATTTATTCGATTTAAATTAATGTCAAATTAAATCTATCCAGTCTTAAAGAAATTGGAGTGTCTGATTTATTTAATTCCGTGAATCCTTTATTCCCAATAAATAATCAGCCGATACCCCAAAAAATTTAGCAATTTGAATTAGGGTTGCAAATTCAGGTTCTCTTAAATCATTTTCGTAACGGTTGATAGTTGTTTTGGTAGTTCCAAGATTCTCACCCAGTTGCCTCTGGCTTAGATTTGCTTCTTCCCGTAACTCGCGGAGTCGGATTCCAAATATCGTTTTAACTTTCAATTTAGTCACCTACCAATAAATTTTAAAAAAGTTGTTATTAAATGTAAAAAAATAATTGACAGGTACCCAATAGGTACCTATAATAAATTATAGAGAATCAGTTAATACAAAAATAAAAGCTTAATACTTCAAAAAAGAAATAAATAAAATTTATTTTCCTTTCCAAATATGGGAAGGAAGAAAGTTTTGTAAAAAATGCAACACTCATGGAGTAATTCTATATCCCCTAATAATTTTTAGAGATAAACGTTGTCAATAGTTTATCACAAACCATCTTTTCCCTCAAGTCGCGCGTGGAAAGCTTGTTCGTTTATGCCCTTAAACCAGCACTCTCAACTCAAAACTTTGAATTTGTAACATTTGATGTAAGGAGGCTATCCCCAATGCTTAAATCTTTCACCATCAAAATTCAACTCATTCTCACCGGCCGAGTGGCCGAAGTGGAAGAGCAGCTCTTATTGCCGGACCCGCGTTACCAGAAACTCAATGCCAAACTAAACGGAGTCATGGACCAGCTCGGCCAAAACCTGCTGCCCGAAAAAGAACGGCTCCTGGTTGACCTGGATAAAGTTTGTCTCGAACGGGACGCCTTAGCCTACCGGATGATGTACCGCCAAGGCTTAATAGATGGGATTAAAAAAAAGTTTGAAGTGTAACATGAAGGGATGGCAGTTTTATTCAAGCTAATATGCTGCCCACTTATCCCAATTTTTCTTCGGGGAAGGGTTAAAAAAGGAGATTTTATCCGGGGCCACCCCGGTCAATGTCATCAAGCTACGTTACCGATTACTGCCAAATATTATCAGAACCTTTGTCAGCCGTGGGTTTTATATCTTCACCCCACCGTGAACGATGGGGCTAGGTATATCAAAAGCATTCTAAAGGCCCTTAGGCCTCGGTGTAGTATGATTGGTACACGCAGCTTCGAAGCATAACCCAGCCCGGCTTGTCCGGGGTTTAGAATGATTTTTTTTTAGGCTTAGCCCAGAACTTCAGGTCTGGGTGGACAGAATAAGCATAAAGGGTTTCAATGATTCCCTTTTTACGGTAGCTGAGCTTAATGACATTGACACCCCGGTCCCCGTTGCAGCAGCGCGCACTTGCGTAAAGATTAAACCCAGAAAAGCTTTTATAAATATCTAGAAATGCCAAGCTTTTTCACTATCAAATGCTTCATAATAATATTTTTCGTAAAAATGCCCAGAACCCGACAAACTTCTCCGATATTTGAGGCAAGGAAGCCGAGAACCGCCGCCTCTATTTACGGATGAATAACGGCGGTTGCCCCCGGCAGCCTCATATAATTGCCAGTCGAAAGGCCAGGGTATGGCGTCGCGCATTAAAATGCGCGCGACCCACTAAAAACCCTGGATGAATAAAGGGAAGACCGAAATCCGTAGGTTTCGGCGGCCTTTTGGTGACTTTTGGGCCGCTCAAAAAGTGACCCAGCCGGTGGAAGCCGTGGACCATAAGAATCGGCATTCATTTATCAAGAAATTAAAGGTGAAAAAGACTTAAATTTTAAACTTCGAATTTAGCCCTTCACTCTTCAAACTTACTATAAGGGAGGTATCCCCCATGCTCACCACGAGGCTGAAGCCGACCCCGAATACAAAAACTTAGGCGAGCGCCCAAATCAGTTACTGGAGCTGGCCGCCGCAAAATTACCGCTGGAAGACAAAGCATTGCTGGAGGAATACGATGACATCTGGTTTGCGCAGATTTGCCGCCGGGATGAGCTAATCTACAGCGCGGCGCTGATGGACGGGATAATGTGCGCACATATTATGTGCGACGGTTATTGGGTGGCGCTGGTAGCACGGGGAGTGGAGAAGATAAAGGTTTGAAATGCCTGCCTCACCCCAACAGTAACCTGATCGGCCAGAGAAATGGCGGCAATTCCCCTCCCTTTGACTGATGGCTCATAAAAAACGGGAAAGGGAGGGGAAGGTCAGATAATGCAATATATAGCGACATTTTTTGATTGGAAAGTCTTGGATTATACCTTTAAGATGACCAAGATTTGGGCCCCCTTTTTGGTAAACCTGAAATATAACGAACTTCCCCTCCCTTTAACGTAAATTGTGTCCGGCAGTCAAAGGGAGGGGAGAAGCAAACTGCTAGCTACCGGCATTTAAGTAACTGGAGGGGAGAGTTGGGAAAATCCTTTTTTATTGCCTCCTCAGAAGTTGTTAAAAAGAAAAAAGCCGGGCTGGGCGGAGATGGTCATACCCTTTCCCCTTTAACCTTTTCCTTTCCGATACTCCTCAATCATCATCCAGGGTGTCTGATCCCCATTTTGAAAACCCATGGCCGGACACCGGTGGTTGTAATAAGTTAACCACTCTTTGAGTCGGCTTTCAAGAGTGGCTAGGTCGCTCGTCCCGTTAAAAAGGTTCTTCCGGTCCGGAAATTCCGGCTCCAGGATTTGATGGAATTGCTTGATAAAATTATCCTGAGTCTTCTTTGAATCGATCCGCCGGTGCGCGATATTGTTCAGTTG
Organism: Bacillota bacterium; assembly: GCA_023429995.1. Taxonomy (GTDB): domain Bacteria; phylum Bacillota; class UBA4882; order UBA8346; family UBA8346; genus UBA8346. The sequence goes on from JAEZCE010000016.1 coordinate 4,977, forward strand.
TAAATATAATTCGTAATGCTGCAGGGGATTACCGGAATATTTCCGGCCGGTATCCGTTACCATGGCCGAAACCGGGATTTGCAAGTCGCGAAAAAAAGGCAATACTTCGTTATGAAGGATCATCACCGCATCATCGCAATGTTTTCCAAGATGAAACGCACCAAAAGTATAATTACTATAAGTATCAAACACAGTCTGCAAATAAAGCTCGCCGAGATTATGAAAATACCCAACCAAGAGGGTCGTTTGGGCCAAAAGTTTACCCGGGCGCTTTCCTTGTTCATAAGGCTTTTTTGCGCTTGGTTTCAGCTTTTTCAACATGGCGAATTGTTCCGGGGTCATCGTGGAAGGATTTTCTTGGAGCTTCAGTAAGCGTTGGTATTTGGTGCCCATTTGATGTTTTAAAAGGATATGATAAATGGCGGTGGCGCTGAGTGAAAAATTGAGGGATTTTAATGCGGCGCTTAAATGCTTCACTCCCCAACCGGGATGATCCAGACTGAAAGCTACGATTTGCTCCGCGAGGTTTTCGTTGATTTCCTGCCGGTTTATTTTGGGGAGGGCGGGCCGGAAATTGGCGATGTCTTGGAGCCCGTTTTTTTGGATATAATCTTTACATTCATCACGCCAGTTATCCGGACCCAGACGCAGGCGAATTCGGTTGACTTGATTTAAAAATTTGGAAATGTCTTTCGGGTGGAGTTTGGTTTGTCCATGGGCTTCAAATTTTTGGTTCATTTCCGATTACCTCACCAATGGCGATTTCATGGGTGCATTTCCCGATTGCCTCAATGACGGGATTTAAAACCCCGGCTTTTGCTTCATAACAGGACCTCGCCATCAATACCCCTGATTATAAACTGGTAAACCCACTTGTCAAAGTTCCGAAAATTATGCCGAAATGGATTTTCCGGTTTATTGTAGGCCGTTCACGTGAAATAAGGCTATTATTCGCAGTATGTATGCTGTTTTCTTCAATTCTTTGCCAGTATGACCGGAATCAAAGAGCGAAGTCGAAATAAAAGCTTTCGAACATTTCTCAGCTATCCCTTGGTTTTAGGAATATTTGAAATTACACATAAACTGGTCCTCCGGCAATTGTTTTTTCAAGGATGTACAATTTCAATATCCGTCTGTATAATAAAAGCAAGATAGTAAACGTAACCGGAGGAAGAACGCTATGAGATATAAGTTGTCCGTTTTGTTTGTTGCTTTACTGGGAGTTTTTCTCCTGGTTCCAGTGGCCGGCGTTGCCAATGACTCCCCATCCCCGAAAAAACCCGGCGTTTTTTTAGGAACCGCCAATAAAAGTCCCAAGGAAATTTTTATATCGATGAAAGAAGGAATCGTTGAGCTTTTCCGGGGCGCCAAAAGCACTACCAAGCGGACAGCCGGAAAGGTAGGCCAGGGCGTCGTCCGCGGCGCCAGGGAAGTAAAGAGTGAAACCAGGAAAACCGCCGGAACGGTGGGACATGGAGTGGCCGGCGGCGCCAGAAAAGTGGGAACCGAAACCAAAAAGGCGGCCAAGACCGTTAAAAAGGGTATCGTGGATGCCTTGGACAGCCTTAAAAAATAATGAAGGCATTGAACTCAATCCTCCAGGTAGTGCGCCTTCACCGCAGTGCTGCATTGATCCGCCCTTCGAATGGAATCATCATCATTCGTTGACTTCCGAAAGACAAATCCGCTTGAGAAGGAAATTTCGTCCGGACGTCGAAAAGAAATGGGGTAACACGGTAGCATGGTAGGGTTTGGATAGCGCAGTGAACATAAGTAGCATGGTAGCCTGGGGGACATATCGCAAACTTTAACCCTGACATGGCTATGTCTGGGTTTTTTTATGCCTACCTAATATGAAAATAAAACTTCGCCGGTTTAGGGTGTATCCTTCGGTTCGTTTTATTTTCATTGATTCTTATGACAGCCCGTTTGAAGGGCTGTCATGCGTGCTACCGGAGAAAAATTGATAGGGGAGGATAAGTAATGAAAAAAAGGTTGACATGGGTTTTACTATTCATGGCAGTGTTGCTGTTTGTCAGTGTCGCTTTTGCCGGTAAAGAGGGAGCTAAACCCTATGTGGTAGGCGCATTCGTATCGGTCACCGGTCCCAATTCGACGTTGGGTACGCCGGAGCGGGATACTTTGAAAATGATCGAAGCCAAGGTGAATAAACAGGGTGGGGTTCATGGACATCCTTTAAAGGTGCTCATAGAGGACGATGGTTCCGATAACACCAATGCGGTCAAGGCTGCCAATAAATTAATCAACCAGAATAATGTTTGCGCCTTAATCGGAGGCAGCGGCACCGGCCCGTCCTTAGCGGTAGCGCCCATTGCGGAAGGAAGCGGAGTCGCCCAAATATCGATGGCAGCCGGTCTGATGATCACCAACCCCGTGAAAAAATGGGTATTCCGGGTTGCAATTACCGATAGCATCATTGCGGATAAAATGTTGAGTTATTTATCCGGGCAAAAGCTGGATAAGCTCGCCATCATTTATGATTCCAACGCTTATGGCACCAGCGGCCGCGATCAATTGAAGGATTTGGCTTCCAAATATAAAATCGCCATTGTCGCGGAAGAGGCTTTTGCCAGCACGGATACGGACATGACGGTACAATTAACCAAAATCAGGACCACCGGAGCCAAAGCCATCGTTTGCTGGGGAACCAACCCGGGTCCGGCCCAGGTTGCCAAAAACCACCAACAACTGGGAATCACCATTCCGCTTTTTATGAGCCACGGAATGGCCAATCAGACCTTTTTGGATCAGGCCGGCGCCGCTGCCGACGGAATCATATTGCCGGCTGAAAAATTAACTATCGCCACCCAATTGCCGGGTTCCGATCCTCAACGCAAAGTACTTCTGGATTATTCAAACAGCTACCAACGGCAATACAAGATCCCCGCCGACCAGTACGGCGGTCATGCCTGGGATGCCCTTTATATTGTCATCAATGCCCTGGGTAAGGTGGGGGATGACCGCGGCAAACTGCGGGATGAGATTGAAAAGACGAAAAATTTTGTCGGAATAGCCGGAGTTTTTAATTTTTCCCCCAAGGATCATGACGGACTTACCAGCGATGCCTGTGCGATGTTGAAAATCAAAGCAGGCAAGTGGATTTTATTGAAAAAGTAGGTACACCATGTATAGTTGGCCAGTTTTCTTACAATTTTTGTTTAGCGGGATTACCCAGGGCAGTGTATACGCCTTGATTGCCCTGGGTTTTATGGTGGTTTATAATTCCAGCGAAATCATTAATTTCGCCCAGGGAGAATTTGTGATGCTGGGCGGGATGATCACGGTCGCGTTTTATGCCGCGGGTGTTCCCTTACCCCTGGCCATTCTGGCGGCTATTTTGCTGACGACTATCTTCGGGGCGCTTTTCCATCACCTGGCGATTCACCCTTTAAAAAGAGCTTCATCCTTTGCGATGATCATGGTTACCATCGGAGCATCCATTTTAATCCGGGGAATTGCCATGTTGCTTTGGGGCAAGGGTACATTTTCCCTGCCCCTTTTCCTGACCGGACCTCCGCTGATCATCGGCGGCGCCGTTGTTATTCCCCATTCCCTGGTGGTTGTGGGCATCGCGATTGTGCTCATGGTTTTGTTGCATCTTTTTTTCAAGCTCACCCTGATCGGACAGGCGATGCGGGCCAGCAGCGTCAATAAAATCGGCGCTTCCCTTTGCGGTATAAAGCCGGAATGGATGATTAAATTATCCTTTGGGCTAAGCGCCGCTTTGGGAAGCATCGCCGGTATTGTGATCGCTCCGACCAATTTAACCAGTTACGATGTTGGAGTCATGCTGGGGCTGAAAGGATTCGTAGTCGCCATTATCGGCGGTTTGAATTCTTTTGTGGGTACGGTTTGCGGCGGCCTTTTACTGGGAATCATCGAGGCGTTGGGCGCCGGATTTATATCTTCCCAGTATAAAAACGCCATTACTTTTTGTTTATTAATTATTATTCTGGTTGTGAAGCCATCCGGAATATTCGGGGGAAAGGACCATGAATAAAAAATATGCTCCCCTTTGGGTTATGGCCTTGGTTGCTAGTATATTGCCCTGGGTGTTACCCAACCGTTATTTTTTAAATATTGCAGTGCTCATGGGGATTTATGCCTTGATTACCCTGGGGCTGAATTTGCTGATCGGTTATGCCGGTCAAATTTCCCTGGGTCATGCGGCTTTTTTCGGCATCGGCAGTTATACGGCAGCCATTCTTACGGTGCAATTCGGATGGAATCCATGGCTGGCCTTAATTACGGCCGTTGCCGTCACCACACTGGGCGCATGGGTTATCGGCAAACCGACTTTGAAATTAAAAGGACATTATTTGGCCATGGCCACCTTGGGTTTTGGTTTTATTGTTCAAATTTTGATGTCGGAGTTAACGGTATTAACCGGCGGCCCTCAGGGAATCAGCGGCATCCCCAAATTGGCCCTTGGCGGGTTCCGGTTTAGCGGTGATTTTCAGCTTTATTTTTTAGTCTGGGGTTTCGTGGTTGTGACTCAATGGATGATGATCCATTTGATTTCCGGTAAAATCGGCAGGGCGTTTTTAGCGATCCACACCAATGAAACGGCTGCCGAGTCTCTCGGAATCAATACGGCCCGTCTTAAATTGAGGGTTCTGATGATCAGCGCCGGTTTAGCCGGTCTGGCAGGAGCATTTTACGCTTTTGCCATCAACTATATCAATCCGGAACCTTTCGGCTTCAATTTTTCGATCTTACTGGTGACAATGGTTGTGGTCGGCGGAATGGGCTCTCTTTGGGGTCCGGTTTTGGGAACCGTCATTTTGACATTGATCCCGGAGGTTTTAAGGGTGTTTAAAGATTTTGACATTTTAATTTATGGTCTGATATTAATGATGATCATCATTTTTATGCCGGATGGAATAATCTCGATAACACGCACTCCATGGGTACGCCGGATATTTCATGAGAAAATCACTGAAAAACAGGGGGAATGGCAATGACGGAACACCCCTTATTACAAGTCGAGAATGTAAGTAAACATTTCGGCGGCATTAACGCCCTCAGTCAAGTAAGCTTACGGGTGGAAAAAAATCAAATCAAGGGATTGATCGGACCCAACGGGGCCGGGAAAACTACTCTTTTTAACGTGATGAGCGGTTTTACGAAGGTGAGTTCAGGGGATATTGTTTATCGCGGAAAATCGATTATTCATTTACCCGCTTACCGGATCGCAGGTCTGGGGCTGACCCGGACCTTCCAAAATGTTAAACTTTTCCCCAATCTTACGGTATTGGAAAACGTTTTGGTGGGCGGTTTTTCTGAGTCAAAAAGCAGCCTGCTGTCGGTAATATTGAATCTGCCGCAAACCATTTCCGAAGAGGAAAAAATCAGGAAGGAAGCGATGGGAATTCTTGATTTCGTCGGCCTTTCATCCCAATTTGATTTGAATGCGGCGGCGCTCCCGTTCGGGCAACAACGTTTGTTGGAGATCGCCAGAGCTTTGATTACCAAACCGGATCTTTTATTGTTGGATGAACCGGCAGCGGGACTTTCGGCTCCGGAAAGAGCCGGACTGATCACTTTAATCAGGGAAATCAGGGAGCGCGGGATTACGGTCTTGCTGGTGGAACATGATATGGGTCTGGTGATGAAGGTTTGTGAGGAGATAGCGGTTTTGGAATTCGGGATAAAAATTGCCGAAGGAACACCGGAGAGTATTCGCCAAGACCGGAAGGTCATAGCGGCTTACCTGGGAGGGGAGAACGGGTATGCTGCAAATCAATAATTTAAACGCCTTTTATGGGCAGGCTCAGGCATTAAAGGAGATTTCCCTTGAAATTAAAAAAGGCGAGATTGTAACGCTCATCGGCGCCAATGGGGCCGGCAAAACCACGATTCTTTCATGCATCGCCGGACTTTTAAAAAATAAAAGCGGCTTGATCCGTTTTGAAGAGCAGCCTATCGATAAATTGAGTCCCGAAGCCGTTGTGAAACTGGGTATTTCGTTAGTTCCCGAAGACAGGGGCCTTTTTGGCCCTTTAACGGTGCTCGAAAATTTGTCACTCGGGGCTTACCTGCGGTATCGTCAGACGAAAAAACCCCAAATGCAGGCAGATTTGGAAAAAATATTTGAATTGTTTCCGATTTTAAAATCCCGGTTAAAACAAACCGTGTCGACTCTTTCCGGGGGACAGCAGCAAATGGTGGCGATCGGGAAAGCGTTGATGGCTAAACCAAAGTTATTGCTGCTGGATGAACCCTCTTTAGGCCTCGCGCCCCTTGTGATTCAGGAAATCTTTGAAGTTATCCGGGCCTTAAACCGGGAAGGTACGACCATCCTGCTGATTGAGCAAAACGCCCATCTGGCTTTGGAAACGGCTCACCGGGGTTATTTGATCGAAAACGGCCGGGTCGTTTTCAGCGACGGTTCCCGGGAGCTACAAGGTCTTGAGCAGGTAAAAGAGGCTTATTTAGGGAAAAATTTCTAGAACTCTTGATAATTTTGGGATTTTACAATAATATGGTGGGGGAAGATGTCTAACATACCGGAGGATAGGAAATGGATATTCAAAAAGAACCGTTTGGAACCCATCAAGGGAAAGAAGTTTTTTTATTTACACTGAAAAATAATAAAAATATGACTGTAAAGATCACCAATTACGGTGGAATCATCACCTCCATCGTGACCCCGGATCAAAACGGCAGACTGGGCGATGTGGTTTTAGGATTCAATACTTTACCGGAATATGAAGGGAAGCATCCTTTTTTTGGGGCTCTGGTAGGACGCTATGGCAACCGGATTGGCGGCGCTAAATTCACATTAAACGGCAAGGAATATGAATTAGCTCATAATGACGGCAAAAACCATCTGCATGGCGGGAGTGTCGGCTTTGACAAAGTCGTGTGGGAAGCGGTACCGGTTCAAAACGATGAGGGAGTCGCTCTCAAGCTGAATTATCATTCGCAAGACGGTGAGGAAGGTTATCCCGGCAATCTCACGGTGACCGTAACTTATCTTTTGACTGACCAAAACGAATTGAAAATAACTTATGAAGCCCAAACCGATAAAGCAACCCTTGTCAACCTGACCCAGCATAGCTATTTCAATCTGGCCGGAGAGGGTTCCGGAAGCGTCCAGGATCACCAATTGGAGATTGCTGCGGACCGTTTTACCGTCACCGATAAAGAACTTATTCCCACCGGTGAACTGCGGGCGGTGAAAGGGACAGCGTTAGACTTTACCCAATCCAAATCGCTTGGGACAGGCTTTGCTCAGAATAACGGAGGGTTTGATGACAATTATGTTTTAATCAAGGAGCAAATTGGATTGACTTTGGCGGCTAAGGTTCATGAACCCAAAAGCGGACGGAATATGGAAGTGTTTACAACTCAGCCTGGAATCCAATTATATACCGGGAATGGACTGGATGGAACCTTAAAGGGTAAAAGCGGGCATTATTATGAGCAATATGGCGGTTTTTGCCTTGAGACTCAGCATTACCCGGACTCCCCGAACCAGCAGGGCTTTCCGACGACAGTCCTCAATCCGGGTGAATCCTATCACCAGGTGACGATTTATAAATTTACGGCTTAAAAGGCGCCCCTTTAGGGGCGCTTTTTTTTATTCGCGGGATGTTGTTGGGGACACGGTTGAATGTTTAGCTAACAAAATCTTTATGTCAACGGGATTACGTTGTATAATATATCCCATAACAGGAATATCTTTGGTTGGATGGAATTGTCTCTCTAAATGAGCAAATTGAATCAACTCCTGGAGAGTCGTGATGAAACTTTGCTGCTTATTTCCCGCTACATTACGCAGGCAATTGTCACTATTTTTGATTTTACTTGTTATGAGTGCAATTTCGGCAATTGGAATTGCTTCCGTAAAAATTGCCCAGCAGGTGATCAAAAACCATACGGCCCGCTTCGGCGGTAAAATGTTGACTCAAGCCGCTTATCGGCTGGGAAGTGTAATTGATAACGCCGAAACAACCGTGGATTCTTTAATCCTGGACCGGAGACTCGCCCCGTTATTACAAGATTTAAAATTACCCCCTAAGAAGGTTCATGATTCCGCCCAAGCCGCTCTCCATGCGCTGCTGGTTCAATATAAATCTTCCTTGTTGCCGGGTGCGGAGTTAATCATCATCGATACCGCCGGGAATATCATATCAACTTATGACCCGCAACCGTTACCCGAAAAAGTAATCCCTGATACTTCGGTGAAAGTCAAAGCGTGGCGTTTGAGGCATCTCCCCAATTATTACAACAGTAATATGATGAATTCCGGCCGGTTGTTGGAATTAACGGCGCGGATTATCAGCCTGCCTGGACAGCCTCAAAGCGGTTGGATTGTTCTGCATATGGACTACCGAACCGTAGAATCCATTATGACCAATATTTCGTTACTGGAAAATTCCCTAAGCCGTTTTCAAAGTGATGCCGTGGTTTATGGTCCGGATCAACAAGTGATTTTTCCGTGGATTAACCCGTCGGGCGGGATACTTGACAGAGCGCATAAGCGCTTGTCGGCGCAGCTCCGTGATACCCAAACGCTTGAAGATAAATTTCGTGGGGTAAGTTATTTAATTATTGCCACGCCCGTCCCTTGGACTTCCTGGCAGTTATATATAGCCGCGCCTACCCAGCGCCTTTATACGGGGCTGGAGCAGATTTACGAAAGTTTGTTTATGATTGGTTTCATTTGTACAGTCATCGCAATTATTTCGGCCACCTTGTTCTCTTTTTTTGTCACCCAACCTGTGAACAAACTGCGGAACGCCATGAGTTCGGTGGAGGAAGGTCAATTTTCTGTCCGGGCTCCCGAAGGCGGTCCGCTTGAGATTCAAATATTGGGGCGCGCTTTTAACCGGATGTTACATGAAGTGGACAGGTTGACCAAACGCTTGGTAGCTGAAGAGAGCGCTCGGAAAACAACGATGATTAAGGCGCTTCAAGCCCAAATTTCCCCGCATTTTCTTTTTAATACTCTGGCGGCAATGGCCGGGATGACCCTCAAACGCCCTCCCGAAGAAGTAGCCGAAGCATTACGTTCTTTAAAGCGCCTTCTTTATCTGAGCATAGGCAAAAATGGCGATTTCGTTTCTTTAGCCGATGAATTTGAGCACATTCACCATTATTTATATTTGATGAATATCCGTTATCCGGAACGTTATTTTTTAGATCTGAATTTGCCGGAAGAATTGCGGAAATGCCGGACTATCCGTCTGATTTTGCAACCGATTGTGGAGAACTGCCTGCAGCACGGTTTAAAGTCCCGCAGGGGCCGTATCGATGTTTCGGCGGTCAGGGATAATCAGGATATTATCATTTCCGTTTCCGACAACGGACAAGGAATGTCCCGGGAACAATTGAGCGGGGTTTGGAAACGGGACCGGAACCGTTCGGGCGTTGGAATCCGCAATGTCGATGAACGATTAAAACTTAGCTTTGGACAGGGTTACGGAATAACTCTGAATAGTTTTCCGGAGCAAGGGACCACGGTTTTGTTGCGAATTCCATTTCAATATATTGAAACGGACCCGGCAAAAGCAAGCCAGTAGAGTTCAGAATGAAATCCCCGGCTTTTAGTTTAAAGAGCGGTAACAGTAGCGTTAGGATATTTGATTAAGGAGCGGCAGCATGTGGCGGGTGATCCTGATCGATGATGAAGAATTTGTCCGGGCGGAACTGGTTGCGTTGTTTCCCTGGAATCAGTATCAATTTGAGTTGGTTGCGGAAACCGAAAGCGCTCAGGCGGCAATCCGGCTAATGGATCAAGTTAAGCCGGATTTGGTGATTACGGATATCCGGATGCCTGAAATGGACGGCTTAGCCTTCATTTCTTGGCTGGGGCAACATTATCCCCAACTTTTGGTGGCTGTTGTAAGCGCTTATAACGACTTTCCCTATGTCCGGGAAGCTCTCCGTTTGGGAGCGGCCGATTATTTAATCAAAGCCGAAGCGACCTTGGAAACAGCCGGAACTTTTTTGGAACGTATCGGCGGGATGTTGGATCAACGTTATCTAGCTTGGCATAAACAAGAAGAATTGGCTGGAAACATATCGCTTTACCATTCGTTGGCAGTGGAATCATTCTGGCGCGATGTCTTCACCCGAGCCTCTGATGAGGGCGAGATAACAATCCGGGCCCGTCAGTTGGGAATCGTTCTCGACCCTATGTGGTTCGGGTTAATCTATATCCATGTTTCACAATATTCCGGCGGCCGAGGCGACCATCAACAAGAACAGCGCCTAAGGCTTGAAACCGAAGTCCGGGAAATCTGGAATTGGGACTGGTCCTGGGAAATGATTGATTTTAAACGGGGTGATTTTATCGTTGTAGCCTGTTATGCCGGCGGAACGCCCCCAGTACTGCAAGAGAACGATAAATTACAGGAAATAGCTCGCCGGTTGGCATTGAACGATATGGAAAAAAGAACAACCAGCGCTTCTGCAAAATTATGCCTGTTTTCCGATTTACCCGGTAATTTCCGGGAAACGCGGTCTGTCAATTTGTTGCGCCTTTATCACCTGGAAGGATGTTACATTAAAACAGATGATTTATTAAGACTACGCCGGGCGGCGCCCCCCGAAATTCCCAAGTTGCTTGCCAACTGGGAACAGATACTTCGGGAACTTCAAGTGGAAACAGGTACGGATTTCCTGAACTACCTCTTTACAAGGATCATCCCCCAAAGCCTTGAGCCCGAAGAAGCGCGGTGGATGATGCTTGATTTGGTTAATATTTTACGGCGTGTTTCCTTTGAGCATCAGGTGCGTTGGGAAGAGATCGGCGGCCGGGAAACGGACCTTCCTGAAATCCTGGAACAGGCCGAGTCCATTCATGATTGGCAAATGCGGATCGAAAAAATGCTCGCCCGTTACCTGCAATCCGCTAAAGAGAGTTTGTATCCTCAAACATCTTTAACACTCCGCAAGGCGCTAATCTTTATCCAATCCAATTTTACCCGGGATCTTTCTCTGGAAGAGGTGGCAAATTACGCCGGGGTCAGTAAAAGCTATCTCAGCCGGGTTTTTCCGGAATATACCGGGGAACATTTTAGTGATTACTTACAGCGCCTACGAATTGAGCGCGCTAAGGAATTATTGCGCTTTACCAATGATTATATTTATGAAATAGCGCCTAAAGTGGGTTTTTGGAACAGCCGCTATTTTAGTAGGGTTTTTCATGAAAATACCGGTTTAACTCCTGCCGACTATCGGCGGATACCTCAACAACCAATGGCAGATAAGATCGGAAATTCGAAAATCGCAGAATCGGAATCATGAATTACTTTGATGGAGGAATCGTATGACTTTTCAATGGCTCCGGAGTAAATCCATTATTAAAATCGGATTCGCGGTACTTTTATTTTTGGCAATAACCCTCCCTGCAACTGCCCGGCAGCTGGGCGCTGGGATTACGATTTGGACAATCAATCAGCCGGGGTTGGATTTAACCGGGGATTGGATGGAAGCAGAGATCAAAAAATTTCAGGCGGTAAACCCCGGTATTATTGTAAAGCACAGCTTTTGGGAAAATCAGTCTTACAAGATCAAATTGAAAGTGGCGATGTTCGGAGGCGAAGGCCCGGATATTCTGTTTAATTGGGGAGGCGAGAGCCAGTCAATGTTCTCCAGGGAGGGATTGTTATACGATCTCACCGCGGACCTTGGAAAGGATAAATGGGGATTATCCCCGGGCATGTTTGCCATGCACAGTTACAAGGGGAGAATATACGGTGTTCCTCTTTTTCCTTCGGCTGAAGTTGTTTGGTACAATAAAGAGATTTTTGTAAAGAACGGCTGGAAGGCGCCACAAAACTGGGATCAATTCATGACCCTTTGCAATAAGATCAAAGCCAAAGGATATATCCCGATAGCCATGGGCGGGCAGGAATCCTGGACGATTCTTTACCCTTATATGTACCTGGTGGATCGCCTGGCGGGAAACGGACTTTATCCGGCGGCGAAAGCCGGTCAAATCCGTTTCACTCACCCCGATTTTATCAGGTCTTTTCAACTTCTGCATGCCCTCGCCAAAAGAAATTATTTACCGGCTGAGGTCTTATCGTTAAATTATTTGGAAGCCACACAACTGATGATTCAAGATAAAGCTTTGATGATGTTCATGGGTGACTGGGAGTACCAGCAACTCACATTGCAAATGCGCCAGGATTACGATAAGTGGGATTTTTTCCCTTTCCCCGTATTAAAGGGCGGAAAAGGTTCCTTCCGGAGTATTGTCGGAGCGGTTGCCGGATTTTCAATCAAGAAATCCAATCATTCCAAGGTTGCGATTAAATTTCTCAAATTCCTTTGCAGCCGGGAAAGCCTAATCGACAGTTATCGGATGACCGGTAAGCTTGTGACTTTGGTAACCCCCTATATGGGTCAAAATGATCGTGCCCAAATCAGGCGAATCGCCGAATTGCTTGCCCGCGCTTCTTCACTGACCCAATGGTGGGACCAGGATCTTCCCGAACCGGTTACCCAAAGCCTGCTCCAAAGTTTGCAGGATATATTAAGCGGACGGCGCAGTCCTGAACAGGCTGCGGCTACGATTGAAGCCGCATACGGTAAAAAGCCGCTTTGAAACGGTTTAATATATAAGGGTCAATAATTTGGCATATCAGGACAATGTTTTATCACTGTTCGAGTGTTAATCTTTTTGTTACAATAAATTAAGAGATGACGTTCCGGAATAATGCATTCTCTTCATTGAAAATCAATAGGGAGGAGATATTCGGAATGAAAAAATCCGTGCGATTTGGGGCAGTTTTATTGGTGCTGATCCTACTGGCCGGAGTAACCGTCATAGGGGCTGCAGAGCCGGTAAAGATTAATTTTTGGACTATCCAACGGCCGAACGCCACCGATGCGGTAGGCATGTGTCTGGCCAACGAGATTAAGGCCTTTGAAAAAGCCAATCCCAACATTAAAATCGAATATAACTATACTGAAAATGAAGCTTACAAAACCAAACTACAAGTCGCTATGCTCGGCGGCGCCGGTCCTGATGTCTTTTTCAATTGGGGCGGTGAAACGCAAGCCATATATTCCCGGGAAGGATTGCTTTATGACTTAACCAAGTCACTGGGCAAAGATTACTGGGGTTTATCCAAAGCATTATTCTCCAACCATACTTATAATGGAAGGATTTATGGCATTCCGTTTTTTCCGACCGTTAATACCGTATGGTATAACAAGAAAATGTTTCAACAATACGGCCTTAAACCACCCAAGACCTGGTCGGAAATGTTGACGGTCTGCGAAAAATTGAAAAGTCATGGTGTTATTCCGTTTGCTGTCGGCGGTAAAGATTCCTGGACGATTCTCCATGCCTTCATGTATATGGCTGACCGGGCCGCCGGATTTCAGTTATATCAGGCGGCTAAAGCCGGAAAGGCCCGTTTTGACGCTCCGGCCTTTGTCAAATCTTTTGGCATGCTGGATACCCTTGTCAAAAAAGGATATTTTCCTCCGGATGCTTTAAACCTTACTTATGGTGATGCTTCTCAATTAATGATGCAGGATAAAGCGGCGATGATGGCGATGGGGAATTGGCTTTTTATAACCATCACGGGTGAAAATAAAACTGACCTTGATAAATGGGATTGCTTTACCTATCCGACGGTTGAGGGCGGTAAAGGTGATCCGAAAGCCATTCTGGGCGCCGCCGACGGTTTTTCAATTAATAAAGCCTGTAAGAATCCGGAAGCAGCTGTCAAATTTTTAAAATTCATGTCCAGTAAGGAAAACGCGGCGGAACGTTTTAAGAAAGCCAGTGCTCTGGCGGCCGTAGCCACCCCTTATATGGACCAAACAGCTCTTCCTCAAATGAAAAAAATAGCCGGCGTATTGGCGGACGCTTCCTCATTAACTTTATGGTGGGATCAAGATTTGTCTGCGCCAATGACCCAAGCTTTACTTCAAGGTTTGCAGGAAATATTGGCGGGCGCCAAAACACCCAAAGAAGTGGCAACCGCTATGGAACAAGCCCGCAATACCAAGTGATTTTAATGGGCGTTCATTTTTCATGATGGGGAGTGGTCGGAATACGGCCACTCTTCTTAATGAGAAAAAGCCGTCATTTTCTAATGAAGGAGGAGGCGCTATGATAAATCGGACAACATCCGGAAAAAAATTAGCCGGTTTCTGGCGGCGTAAGTTATTCATCGGTTTATTTATCGGGCCTGCTTTGATATTGATATTAATTTATGCATACTGGCCCATTGTATCGACTTTCAATTTTTCATTGCATTCTTGGAACGGTATATCCAAAGAAATGACCTGGGTCGGATTGGACAATTATAAACGCTTGTTTAAGGATACCTATTTTTATAACTCACTCCAAAACAACCTGTGGATAATCGTTGCATCCCTATTTATTCAGCTTCCGTTATCATTTTTTACAGCTTATATCGTTTATAAGGTTAAAAGTAAATGGGGTGAAATATCAAAGGTTATTTTTTATATCCCATGTATTTTGACTATGGTTATGATTGGTTTGTTGTGGCGGTTCATTTATGATTATCAATCCGGGGTGGTCAATACTTTTTTGAGGGCTGCTCATCTTGGGGGATTGGCCCATGTCTGGCTGACGGATCCCAAAACTGCCGTTGGAGCCATTTTAGTAGTGACGGTGTGGGTATATTTTGGATACCACTGTCTGATTCATTCGGCGGGATTAAATTCATTGCCTTCCGAAATCCTGGAAGCCGCTTTAATTGACGGAGCCAAGGGCAGAATATTAGTGGGGCAGGTCATGATCCCGATGTTGTCGGAAGTGTTACGGGTCTCACTGATTATCAGTTTAATCGGCTCTTTCCAATTTTTCGATTTAATTTGGATTATTACCGGAGGCGGTCCGTTTCACCGCACCGATGTATTGGCCACCTACATGTATAATCGGGCTTTTCAAGCCCGGGAGTTTGGCTACGGCGGGGCGATAGCCGTAGTGATTTTGGCTTGCGCGCTTCTTGCCACAATGATTCAAAACTTCTGGCAACGTGAAAACACCAAAGGAGGTCGGACCCATGAAGTCTGAGAGGGCGCTGCTGAGGGGCGGCCAAAGACATTTTCAGCGTAAAAATGCCAATGTTTTTTCCAAACTATATTTAGTGGTGTTAAGCTTAGTCGTCCTTGTCCCATTGTTTTATTTGGTTTATATTTCATTTCAAGACCTGAATGAATATTATAAAATGCTTTGGCCCCAGGCGTTGCGGTTTGAAAATTATAAAAATGTTCTTACTGCGCAGTATTTCTGGAATTGGGCCGTTAATTCCGGAATAATCGCCATTGCCACCCTGGTGGCTGTTTTAATCATCGGAGCCATGGCTGGTTATGTCGTTGCCAAGTTTTCATCCCGGTTTATCCGGCTTTTGGCCTTTATTATCCTGGGCGCGTTAATGGTACCGGTTCATATGGTTTTAATGCCGGTATTCATTTTTTCACGTCAACTGGGAATCATCAATAGTCCCTTATCGGTTATAGGCCCCGGCGTTGCCTTTGGAATTCCCTTAGCCATGTATATTTTCCGCGGCTTTTTTATGAATATTCCGGATTCTTTGGCTGAAGCGGCCCGGATTGATGGCGCCAGCGAGATCGCTGTTTTCGTGAAGGTGATGATGCCGATGGCTAAACCGGCAGCAGCTACGGTAGGAATTTTTACTTTTTTGGGAGCTTGGAACGGTTTTCTTTTTCCCCTGATTATGCTTCAAAACACGGAAAATTATACCTTGCCAGTAGGTTTGGCGACGATTGGGACCCAGTATTCCACCAACTACCCGGCTCAAGCCGCGGCGATGATCTTGGTCAGCCTGCCGATGATTTTGATTTACTCCAGGTTTAATAAACTGGTAATCCGTGGAATGATTGAAGGGGCGATCAAAGGCTGAAAGGATACCGGAGATCTTGTCGTTCCTATTGAGGTTGGCTTAAAAACGACAAAAGGAACCAGGCCGGGTGTGCTCAGACCTGGCTCCGATATGGATTTTAACATCAGAAAACTGTAGCTCCATGAGATGCAAGGGAATGGAAAAAAACTGGCGAATTCCCATAAAGAATGGCCAGTTTTAATTTTTACGATGCGTTCACTTTAAAAGACGCATCGGGACGCCCGCGCCGGACATGCATTTCATGGATACTGGTGGGTTGAAGGACTTCTTTCAAAAACTCAATAGCCCGTTGAGTCATACCGCCACCACATGTGTAAACATCGATAGCCGCGTACCCGCGCTCCGGATAAGTATGAATTGAAATATGGCTTTCGGACAAAAGAAGTAAACCCGTAAAACCCTGGGGATAAAATTTGTAAGATTTCTCGCCAAGAATCGTCATCTTGGCTTTGCAAGCGGCTTGTCTCAAACTGTCCATTAACAGTTCGGCATCATCGAGCTTTTCGAACTGGCATCCCCAGAAATCCGCCAGAACGTGAGCACCTACAGTATCAAAAGTCGACATTCCCCTCAACCTCTCCTTCGTTAAAATCTTCTGGTCAGGAAGAACATTTTGACCCATAAGCACCCTGATTTCCCTTTACCCGATGATGCATCCGGTCCAATACCGGCTGTTCTCGCCTCGGGATATATGTTAGATCAGGAGATTATTCAATTGGGACGGGATTTTTTCACGCTCCCCCACTCTTTAACAAACAAAATTATAATAACAAATAACGGTGATGATGTCAATGCAATTTAAAAAATCCTCTGGTCAGCAGCGTCACTTACTTTGTCCGGATTTCATTCTAGTTTTACTCTCCCATGAATATCTTGGTCATTAGGAAAATGCAGGGAGGGTGGATATGTTTCGAAAACACCTTATTGTGGTAACGCTTCATTCAAAGACCCTATATGGTATGATGATTGCTTTTGTTTTGGGGCTGGGAATTTGGATGCTCCGGGAACCGGCGATATGGACTAATTTACCACTGTCTTCACTGGTCTCGGGTAAAAAAGTGGTCATCGACGCCGGACACGGCGGCGGTGATCCCGGCGCCAAATCGAGCACCGGGGTAGTAGAAAAGAATATTAATCTGGATGTGGCGTTACGGCTTAAGAAATATCTTTCACGGGTTGGGGTTTATTGCGTCATGACGCGTCAGGAGGACCGGGATTTCTTTGATGAAAATACGGGCTCTTCTTCCAAAAAGCTGCGGGACTTATGTCACCGTACACAGGTTGCCAATAGGAGCGAAGCCGACATTTTTCTATCGATTCATGCCAACAGTTTT
This sequence comes from Bacillota bacterium, assembly GCA_023429995.1. Lineage (GTDB taxonomy): Bacteria > Bacillota > UBA4882 > UBA8346 > UBA8346 > UBA8346. Next base: position 22,201 of record JAEZCE010000016.1, read on the forward strand.
CCCCAGAGGATTTATTACGGGGCGCAGACATTTTTTAATCCCAGGAACCGGCTTTCCAAAAAGTTGGCTTATGCGATTCAGTATTCTCTGGTCAAAGAGTTGGGCCCCAATAGACGGCGTCCTAAGGCCGGAGATTTTCGGGTGATCAATGATACCAGGATGCCCGGTGTGATGATCGAAATCGGTTTTTTATCAAATCCGGACGAGGCAGAACGTTTACGTGATTCCAATTATCGTGACCGGATTGCAGAAGCGGTTTATCATGGCATACTCGCTTATTTTACAAACCAAATGACTAAATTTAGCGAATTGGATTAGATCTGGAGGGAGGAAAAGGAATTCAAAGGATTTTCCAGAAGTAAACATGAGATTTAGAAAATAATCAAAGCTGTTTTGGTTGGAGATAATATTGATCAATAACAGGCGGGTGAGGATTTGCAAGCAGAAATTATTTGTATCGGTACGGAGTTATTGTTAGGGCAAATTGTAGATACCAATGCCCAATTTTTAGCCAAAGAATTGGCCCTTTTCGGTATTAATTTATACCATAAGACAACGGTGGGGGATAATCTGGAACGGATTATCGCTGCCCTTGAACTGGCGTGGAAAAGGGCGGATTTTTTGATTTTGTCCGGAGGACTCGGGCCCACGCAGGACGATTTAACCCGGGAAGCGGTAGCCGGATTGCTTCATGAAGACTTAGAATTCAACGAAGAAGCCTGGGAGCAAATCCAAAAACACTTTCAGCATACTCAAAGACCGCTGGTTGAGAGTAACCGCCGTCAAGCAATGTTCCCAAAATCCGGACAAGTCATTCCCAACCACCTGGGTACGGCTCCTTGTATGTTGGTGTCCGAGGATAACCATTACTTAGTGGCCTTACCGGGAGTGCCCCGGGAATTGAAAGGGGTTTGGGAAGCTGCGGTAAAACCTCAAATCGTGCAATGGCTTTCCAAAGAAAACAGCCCGGTCCTCTCATCCCTTTTTATCAAAATGGTCGGAATCGGTGAGTCGGCCATGGAAGAACAAGTTATTGACCTCATTCACAGTCAAACCAACCCTACCATTGCCCCTTATGCCGGAACCGGCGAGGTTATATTGCGGGTAACCGCCAAGGGACATGATGAAGCCGAAAATCGGAAATTAATTCATCAAGTAACTGCTTTAATACAAGAGCGCCTGGGTTCCTATATTTATGGATATAATCATGATAATTTGGAAACGGTTGTTGGCCAAATATTAAAGGACAAAGGATGGAAACTGGCGACTGCGGAATCTTGTACCGGGGGCCTGATTTCACACCGCATCACCAATATATCGGGAAGTTCCGCTTATTTCCTGGGCGGAGTCAATAGCTACAGTAATGCGCTTAAAATGAACCTTTTGGGGGTCCCTGAAGAGATGCTTGCGACATTTGGGGCAGTGAGCGCTGAAACTGCAGCGGCCATGGCTTCCGGAATCCGTAGGCTTACGGGAGCGGATGCGGGTGTGGCAGTCACGGGTATCGCGGGGCCCGATGGCGGCAGTCCGGAAAAGCCGGTTGGTTTGGTATATTTTGCGGTGGATTTGCCGGGAATAGCGAAGGTGGAAAAAAGACTTTTCAAATCGGACCGGCTGGGCAATAAAGAGGCATCGGCCCAAGCTGCGCTGACTTTATTGTGGCAGTGTCTGAAAAGGGCCGATACCGAAAGGTGAAATGTAAAGGAGAGGTTGACATATTTGCGTCGTTATCGGCTGTTGGTTGATAGGTATTGACCAATAGTCGATAACGACGGTCAACCGTTTGAAACGATGCGTCTGTTTGTTGGAGTATGGCTTTCAGAAGAGATTCAGGATGCGGTGATGAACTATATCGAATGTTCCAGGGAAGAGATTTTGGGGTGGAAATGGACCACACGTCAAAACTTGCATTTCACCCTGAAATTTTTGGGAGAATTGCCGAAGGACAGATTGAATGAACTGAGTATGGCTTTGAAGACGGCTGCAACCCAAAGCCACCCTTTTTCATTGCGTCTTGGAAATGTGGGGTTTTTTCCAAAAAGGGGGACTCCGCGTATTATATGGCTTGGAGTCGAAAGGGGCGGGCAGGAGTTAATACAATTGGCGAATCTTCTGGAAAGCAATTGCCTGGAACGGGGTTTTGGAAAAAGTGATAAACCTTTTCAGCCACATGTAACGATCGCCAGGGCTAAGCGGGAGGATTACCCCGGGGGAAATCTTTCATTATCCTTTCGTTCTTCCGGAATGCCGGTGGAGGCGCCTTTACCAAAACTCGGTTTTGAAACGGCAATGCCGGTTTGTGGGTTTTCATTAATTGAAAGTAATTTATATCCACGCGGAGCTGTTTATCAAAGCGTTGAAGATTTTCAATTTGAAAAACAGCCTTTTGGTAACTAAAAATTGACAGGAACTCAACTCTTTGATATACTGGTACAGAACAAATGTTTGGTAAAGTGAGGAGAACTGGAATGGCCGATAAAGAAAAAGCCTTGGAAGTCGCTTTATTACAAATTGAGAAACAATTTGGCAAGGGTTCGATTATGAAATTGGGAGAATCTGCTAATAAACTTAATATTGAAACGATACCTACCGGCGCCCTTTCGTTGGATTTGGCTTTAGGAGTAGGTGGAATCCCCCGGGGAAGGATTGTTGAGATTTATGGACCTGAGTCTTCCGGTAAAACCACAGTGGCCTTACACATGGCGGCTGAGGCTCAACGTGTGGGAGGAATCGCTGCTTTTATCGATGCCGAACATGCATTGGATCCGGTGTATGCGAAGAAACTGGGAGTGGATATTGATAATTTATTGATTTCCCAGCCGGATACCGGGGAACAGGCGTTGGAGATATGCGAGGCTTTAATTCGTAGTGGCGCCGTTGATTTAATTATTATTGACTCTGTGGCTGCGCTAACCCCTCAGGCTGAGATTGAGGGGGAGATGGGCGATGCCCATGTCGGCTTACAAGCCCGCCTGATGTCGCAAGCTTTACGTAAATTAACCGCTGTCATTAGCAAATCCAATACGGTGACTATTTTTATCAACCAGATTCGTGAAAAAGTCGGGGTTATGTTTGGCAACCCTGAAACCACTCCGGGCGGCCGGGCGCTTAAATTTTATTCTTCGGTACGGCTTGAGATTCGAAAAGTTGAAACCCTTAAACAAGGAACGGATATTATCGGCAGCCGGACTAAGGCCAAAGTTGTAAAAAATAAAGTGGCTCCGCCTTTCAAAGAGGGAGAGTTTGATATCCTATACGGCGAAGGAATTTCAAAGGCCGGTTGTATATTAGACATGGCGGTCGATCTCAATATTATCAACAAAAGCGGCGCCTGGTTTTCTTACGGCGAAAACAGGATCGGCCAAGGCCGTGAAAATGCCCGGGATTTCTTAAAGAAGGATCCCAACTTGTTAAGCGAAATCGAGAAAAAGGTTCGTATCGGTGTAGGATTGATAAAAGATGAGGCGGCTGCAAAATCCGGCCCCAAAGAGACTTCTAAAGAAACCGCGGCTTCGAAGGAAACTGCGAAAGGAAAGTGACCGTTGAAGCCTCTGAACAGTTCCTTGGAAGCGGCTTTAAGTTATTTGAATCATCATGCTTGCAGTGAACGGCAATTAATTCAGAAATTAAAGGATGCCGGGTTTGCTGAAGCAGCAATAGAGGAAAGCCTTTCTCAAGCGAAAAAATGGAATTATGTGGATGATCGGAAATTTGGAGAATCCAGAATCCATCAGCTCAAAGCCAGAATGAAAAGCCGCGCCTTTGTATTTCATGATCTGGAAAGCCATGGCGTAAGCAAAGAAATGACTCGTGAGCTTATGGATGCATATTACCCTGAAGAGAGTGAACTTGAGATTGCTGCGGCATTAATAAGAAAAAAAGCAACTCCCGGGAAATCTAAAATAAAAGTCAGCGTTTATTTGGTAAGAAATGGCTTTTCGGAAAATACTGTTCGCCAGTGTCTTCCTAGCATAGATCCTACTTGACACCGTATTTAAAAAAGTTTACAATAAACTGCGGAGGACAGAACAAAAGCCGAGTTCTTACTCGGCTTGTTTTGTATTCTTTTTTTCCTTTTATTCTCAATTTTTGATTAAACGGGACTTCTGTTAATCATGAAGTCATTTAGTAAGAAAATTACGATATAAAATATTAGGAGGTGAAGTATGGTTGGAATAGTCATTGCCTTGATAATCGGATTGGTATTAGGCTATTTGGGGTCAGTTTTATATGGTATGATAAAACTGCAGTCTGCTAAAGAAACTGCCCGTAAATTAATGGAGGATGCCAAAAAAGAGGTAGAGTCCATTAAGCGGGAAGCCTTGTTGGAAGCCAAAGAAGAGGCATTAAAAGTAAAAAACGAGCTCGAACGGGAAAACCGGGAACGCCGTGCTGATATTCAAAGGTTAGAGAAACGTTTAGTACAAAAAGAAGAGTCATTAGATCGTAAATCAGAAATCATTGAGAAAAAGGAAGAGGCGCTCGCCAAAAAAGAGGGCGAAGTTGAAAAATTAAGGAATGAACTGCAAGAAACCCATCAAAGACACCGTCATGAATTGGAAAGAATATCGGGACTTAGCAGTGAGGAAGCCAAGGCGCTATTGTTAAAAGATGTTGAAGAAGAAATGCAGCAAGAGATCGGCCTTAAAATTCGTGAACTTGAAAACAAAGCGAAAGAAGAATCCGATCGGAAGGCTCGAGAGATTATTTCGTTGGCAATTCAGAGGTGCGCGGCTGATCATGTCACGGAGGCCACGGTTTCGGTAGTTGCTTTACCCAATGATGAAATGAAAGGCAGGATCATTGGACGGGAAGGCCGTAATATTCGAGCGCTCGAGACATTAACGGGAATTGATTTGATTATTGATGATACACCGGAGGCAGTTATTTTATCCGGGTTTGATCCAATCCGGCGGGAGGTTGCTAGGCTTGCCCTGGAGAAATTGATTGTTGACGGTCGGATTCATCCTGCCCGCATAGAAGAGATGGTTGAAAAATCTCAAAAAGAAGTGGAAGCCATTATTAAAGAAGAAGGCGAAAGAGCCACTTTTGAGACTGGAATTCACGGCATTCACCCTGAAATCATTAAATTGTTGGGCAGATTAAGATATCGCACCAGTTATGGTCAAAATGTTTTACAGCATTCCATTGAAGTAGCTCACCTTTGTGGACTGATGGCTGGAGAGCTTGGCGCCGATATTACTTTGGCCAAGAGAGCGGGCTTGCTGCATGATATTGGAAAGGCTGTCAATCATGAAATTGAAGGGCCGCATGTTTCCATAGGCGCCGACTTAGCCAAAAAGTACCGTGAAAGTTTTGCAGTGGTTAACGCAATCGCTGCTCATCATGGGGATGTTGAAGCCAATACCGTAGAAGCTGTCCTGGTTCAGGCCTGTGATGCGGTTTCCGCAGCGCGACCCGGGGCCAGACGTGAAACCCTGGAAACTTATATCAAGCGGCTCGAAAAGTTGGAAAACATCGCGGATTCTTTTGAAGGGGTTGAAAAAGCCTATGCAATCCAGGCAGGGCGTGAAATTCGAATCATGGTGAAGCCCGAGCGGGTTGATGATGTTAATTCGGTTAGAATCGCCAGGGAAATTGTCAAACGCATCGAGGAAGAGCTTGAATATCCGGGTCAGATTAAAGTAACGGTTATTCGGGAAACTCGGGCGGTTGAGTATGCCAAATAGTCCAACTGACGTGCAGATTATGACAATTCCTTAGCACGCCGGATGAAGAGTTTACTATAATAATAACAATAAAGTGTTATCTCTTCTGGAAGGGGGAGGAATCATGAAAGGCATCTTCTGGAAAGAGGGAGAATCCTTCTCTAACTCGATGAGCTTGATCGCATTTTTGCTTGTGAGGTATCCTGAGATCGGATCGGTTCGTTTCGATCCGGAACAGAAAACATTGCTGTTTTCATTTGTGCTGGTTAAATCATTTACCGATGAGGAGCTTGAGCCCTTTAGAGAACAGCTGTTACTGAGCCTGAATAATATGACTATGCTGCAAGAAAGGGAATCCGGCATTATCGAAATTAATCATACTGAATATGATAATTTGACATTTTTGGAAATTGTCCGCGATATCGAAACCCTTTCTCAAGAGGAAATAGCGCTTATTACAGGTGTAATTCACCAATTCTTCGAAGAGCATTTAATGCTGGATCAAGAGGACTCTCTGCAAGAAGAGGATACGGTTCTTCAAGAAGAAATGATTGAGCATATGCTGGAGGATTTAAAAGATTCGCGGCAGGAAAAACGCTTGATTGGTTTCCGGGAAGAAGGACGGGTACTGGTATTTAATCGGGCGAATTTGCACAAATAATATTTATGGTAGTTCAATATCTAGGACCATTGATTATTTCAATGGTCCTGATTTTCTTAAAGCTTGGTTCCATTCAGGATTTGGTTTTTGGTTGAAAAATCCGACCAATCAAAGTAGGAGGTCATTTTGGTAAAAATACTTTTTATTGGGGATATCGAGGGCCGACCCGGCCGCAGAGTAGTGAAAACATACTTACCGGAGCTGATTCGTTCCGAAAATATCGACCTTGTTATTGCCAATGGAGAAAATTCCGCCGGAGGATTTGGAATTAACCGGGAGGTCTGTCAAGAACTTCTTACCGCCGGGGTTGACGTGATTACGATGGGCAACCATACCTGGGATAATAAAGAAATTTATCAGGTTTTGGAACGTGAAAGGCGGCTTATCAGGCCGGCTAACTATCCGGGCGGAACTCCCGGAGAAGGTTATTATATTGCAGAAACCCCAAAAGGTGTACGGGTAGGCGTTGTCAATATCCTGGGACAGGTGTTTTTGGAGCCTCTGGCTTGTCCTTTTCAAACAGCTCATGAGTGCATAACGGAGATTAAGAAGAAGACCAATATTATTATTATCGACTTTCACGCCGAGGCTACCTCGGAAAAAGTGGCCCTTGGATGGTATTTGGACGGGGAAGCAACAGCAGTTCTTGGCACTCATACTCATATCACGACTGCTGATGAACGAATACTTCCCAAAGGAACCGGTTATATCACTGATGTAGGAATGACGGGACCTTTCAATTCAGTACTTGGAATTGACCCGGAGATAGTGGTCAAAAAATTTATAACTCATTTACCAGCCCGCTTTGAAGTTGCCAGTGGGCCGATTGAATTCAACGGGGTTATTCTTGAGGTGGATGATACGGGCGTTACCACCTCGATTCGAAGAATACGGAGGCTCATGGAAAGTTGACCGCACATAAAAATAAATAACCATCGATTATGTAACCTAAAGAATGGGATTTTGCCAACTTTCCATTAAAGGGAATGACTTGGCTATAATTGCTTAAAGGAAAAAGGCTATAAAACCAGAAAATTAGTTCCGTAATAACCCAAAACCGATATTTCAGGAAAAGTTGCCGCAAAAGTTGCCGCTTTCTTCAAATTATTCAGGAGGGATATCATGGAACTGATCGGGAAAAACATTCGGTTGCGTCCACTGCAAAAAAGCGACTTATCGAAGATGGTTGGATGGAACATTGATGAAGAATTGCAGAATTTTGTCGATTGTACGCTACCGGATAATCTTTTTCATTTAGAACGTTGGTATCTTGAAAATGTTCCGGACCGCCATTATCAGATTTTTGCGATTGAAACTTTGGATGGATGTTTAATCGGGGATATGGAATTGGACCATATTTGCTGGAGTAAACGTGAAAGCGAACTGCGGATTCGAATCGGCGAAAAGGAATTTTGGGGTCGGGGATTTGGAAGCGAGGCCGTGAGTTTGGTTTTGAATTATATTTTTCAGGCAAAGAACTTTTCCCGGGTTTATTTGCGGGTTTATGATTTTAACCAACGGGCCATCAACTGTTATCTCAAAAACGGATTTCGGCCGGTCGGCCTTTTGCACCGAACCGAAAAAGATTGGAAGGACATTATATTAATGGAAATAAAAGGGACCTGGTATCAAAGAAATTATCAAAAAATGGTTGGATAATATTCGAAAATAACAAATTCATATAAAAAAATATTACCCTTTCTAACTGCTACGTTAATTCGGTTTCCAGAATTGAACGTCTAGTTTACAGAAGAGGAATTGCCGTTCTCCTGTCGAAATGATTAAAGCACTTTTTTCTTAAGGAGGGGGCAACATGCCAAAAGTAAAGATTGTTATCGCAGATAATAATCATGAATTATGCAATACTTTAGCTGAACTGATAGAATTTCAGGATGATATGGAATTAGCAGGTGTGGCTTTTGATGGGCTTGAAGCTCTGAAAGTGGTGGAAAATACCAAACCCGAAGTACTGATACTCGACATCACGATGCCTTATTTAGATGGTATCGGGGTTTTGGAGAGACTGAGCGATTTTCCCGAAAGGCCGATTGTCATTGTGCTTACTGCATTTGAGCAAGAAGCAATGATTCAGAGGCTGACAGGTCTTGGCGCTACTTATTATATGGTAAAACCTTTTGATGCCAACAATTTATTCGAAAGAATCCGTCAGTTTACGGTAAATAAAAACAATTCCATTCGGGTAGGCCGGGTACAGGATGAACGGGGTACTTATACCATGCCGGTTCGCCGCGAAAAATCCACCAATGAATTGGAGCTTGAAGTTAGTAAATTATTTCATGAAATGGGAATACCGGCCCATTTTCGTGGATATGCTTACTTAAGAGATGCAATTATCATTGCCACCAAAGAAGTGGAAGTTTTAGGAAACATCACTAAGAATCTTTATCCGAGAATTGCCGAAAAGTATCAATCGACTGCCAGCGGCGTGGAATCGGCTATCCGGCATACGATTGAAATCGGCTGGGAAAGAGGCAATACTGATTTTATGGAAGATTTTTTCGGATTTGAAAATCAAAAAAACCGCTTTCCGACTTCGGCGTCATTTATCGCCAAAATCGCAGATAAATTACGTTTAGCGGAAAAAGCGGGTTAAAGAAATATTCTCAAGGGTTCGTTATAAGGAATCGGATAACGCTAACGTCTTTACAATATTATTAAGATATACAGTATATAACCGCATCTTGGAACCACGGATTTCTTCTATATATTGTATATCTTTCTCATTATTATTTTTGCAGATAGGGTTACAATTGTTTTAGAGGTGAACTTGACTTTTTAGACATGGAAAGGCAATCAAAGACTTGAATATTAAAGGTTTATATTTACAGGAAGTCCAAGATTTTTTTGCTTCATTCGATTTACCGAAATATCGGGCAGAACAAGTGTACGCATGGATGTACCAAAAGCAAGCATGGGATTGGGAAGAAATGACCGATTTACCCAAAAAGCTGCGTTCCTCTTTTGGTGATCAGCAGATTTTAGTCCATTCATTAAAGCCCAAAGACCAAATCGTAGATGAAGATGGTACAATAAAGTATCTTTTCGAACTTGAAGATGGCAACACGATTGAGAGTGTTTTGATACCGGAAAGTGATCGTCAAACGGTCTGTATTTCCACTCAGGTTGGCTGTGGGATGAATTGCAGCTTTTGCGCCACAGGAAAAAATGGTTTGGTTCGTAATCTGACTTCAGCAGAAATTGTTGATCAACCTCTTTTAATGACACGTCTTTGCGGAAAAAAAATTAACAATATCGTAGTGATGGGACAGGGTGAACCTTTCATCAATTATGACGCCACTTTAAAGGCGATTAAAATCATTAATGATCCAAAGGGGATGGGTATTGGCGCCCGGCATATTACCATCTCAACCTGTGGAATTATTCCAGGCATTCTCAAACTTGCAAGGGAGCCTCTTCAAGTTAATTTGGCAATTTCTCTTCATGCAGCCAGTGATGAGTTAAGAAAACAATTAATGCCTGTAGCCGGACAATATCCTTTGGATCAATTAATGGCTGCTGTTGGTCAATATATTGAACTTACGGGTAGACGGGTGACTTTTGAATATACGATGATTGATGGCGTCAATGATCGTCCGCAGGATGTCCGAAAGCTGATTCAAATTTTATCCGGAACGCTGTGTCATGTAAATTTAATACCGTTGAATCCTATCGCTAAAAACGGTTTACGCCGATCCAGGCAGGCTCAAATTCGTAATTTCGTTTTGGAATTAACGAACGCCAATATTGAAGTGACAATTCGCAAAGAAAGAGGAACCAATCTGGCGGCAGCCTGCGGTCAACTGCAGGGAAAAGGTTGGAGTAACCATGAGCTGGATCGATAAAATATTTCAGGTAACAAAAGTAAAAAAAGATTGGCGGAAAGGACGATTTTCCCAAAACGATTTTCGTGAACATACTGTGACTTGGCGTTCAGTAAAAAATACCTTAAATTCTTTGATTGAAAATACAGATGAACAGGGAACCAAGAAAATCTTGAGACGGGAAAGCCCTTTGACTAAGGAACCGCGTTGGATTTTCAGAGTACTCTCGGGTATTGATCAAGGACGGGAATATATTGCTGTTACTCAAGAAATCCGAGTGGGGCGACATCCTGAAAATTCCATATTGTTGAGGGATCCTAAGGCGTCGCGCTTTCATGCAATCATTTATCATAAAGGCCTACGGCTAATTTTGGAGGATTTAGGAAGTACCAATGGAACCCGGGTAAATGGGGCCGTTGTCATTAAAAAAAGGACACTATCTTCCGGCGATCTCATTAAAATCGGGGAAACGTTGATCAAGGTCAGCTTGGAAAAAGGCTGACCCTGGACTTTGAAGGACAAAGATTGGGAGTGAGGCTATGGAAGTTGGCGCTAAAACTGATAAAGGGAAAGTTAGAGAACAAAATGAAGATACCTTAGGGTATCGGGACACCTTATTTGTAATCGCCGATGGGATGGGTGGCCACCAAGCCGGAGAAGTGGCTAGTGCAATCGCAGTGGAAACTGTTTTGGCTGTTGAAATGGACGCTGATCCGGTGGCAAGCCTTCGAAGGGCGGTTTTAAGCGCGAATTCAGCCATCTTAGAAGAAATGGCAAAAAACGAAAGCTTTTCCGGTATGGGCACAACAGTCGCTATTTTATTACTTAAAACGGATCAGGCTTTTGTTTCCCATCTGGGTGACAGTAGAATATATCAATTGGCCGCAGGGAATCTTGTTCAATTAACGGATGATCATTCTTTTGTGGCCGAGTTGATTAAAAATGGCAGTATTACCGAGGAAGAAGCCAAGATTCATCCACAAAGAAACGTTTTGACCAGGGCTCTTGGTACGGAAGGCCATTTGGAATTTGAAGTCAATTCCTTTACAACTCACTCGGGCGATAAGTTTTTGTTATGTAGCGACGGCCTTACCGGTATTGTTGATGAAAAAATTATTAAAGAAATTTTAATGTCGGGGGAAACGCCCCAGGTCATCGCCGATCACCTTGTTGAACAGGCTAATAAGGATGGTGGAACCGATAATATTTCGGTAATTGTGATCGAAGTATAAATATAGCAGGATTTGTTATATAAACGGCGAATTTTACTTTAAATATTAAATGATTGAACGTAGATTGCTGATGAGACTGTTAATTAATTTCACGTTGGAACATAATTTTTCCGTGGATTCGTAGCATCGGCGTATGGGCATGAATTGAGGTGAAAAAGTGACCGGCAAAATATTGGGTAACCGCTACCACCTGCAGGAATTAATTGGCGAAGGCGGTATGGCTTTAGTATATAAAGCAGAGTGTTCTTTATTATGCCGTACAGTAGCGATTAAGATTTTGCGCCCCCAATATGCCAGCGACGTTGAATTTGTTGAACGTTTTCGGCGTGAGGCTAGGGCCGCAGCCAGTTTATCTCATCCAAATATTGTCGGTATTTACGATGTAGGACAAGAAGATGGAATAGACTATATCGTAATGGAATATATTCCTGGCGAAAATTTAAAAAACATTATTCGGAGTGAAGCTCCTTTATCCTTTGAGCGGGCCCTTGATATTACAAAGCAGATAGGAGCAGCCCTTCATCATGCGCACCAGCGCAATATCGTGCACCGTGATATAAAACCCCACAATATTTTGATAACTCCGGACGGTCAGGTCAAAGTTACTGATTTTGGTATCGCCAGAGCCATTAGCGCCAGTTCTTTTACTCAAACCGGAGTGGTTGTGGGATCGATCCAGTATTCTTCGCCTGAGCAGGCCAAGGGCGGAATTGTCGGCCCTCAATCCGATTTATATTCGCTTGGATGTGTTCTTTATGAAATGCTTACCGGGGTTGTGCCTTTTCAAGGTGATACCACAGTTTCGATTGCCTTAAAACATATTCAGGAAAATTATTTACTGGCGGAGAAGATTCGACCGGATATTCCACAGCCAATCTCGTTAATTCTTGAGAAAGCAATGGCTAGTGAGATCGAAAAGCGTTACCCTTCGGCTCTGGCAATGATGAAAGATATTGTACAGGTTAATTCCCTCAGTACCCGGGAATCAAGTCTATTTAATGAGGTTGATTTGCCGACTCAAGTGTGGCATCGAACAGCGCCTGACCATAGTCATCCGAAAGAGCGCCCCAATTGGTTACTTTGGTTTGTGATGGGGATAGGGGGATTATTTGTTTTATTTTTTGTTTTTCTGTATTTTTTCGATTTTTTCGTCCCTCCAAGAGCGGTGGTTCCTGTTCCCAATCTGATTGGACAAGATGTCAATAAAGCTAAAACAGAACTTTCTCAGGTTAAATTGGAACTTAAAGTGGTGAATAGGCTTTTTAGTTCGAATTTTCCACTGGGGACGATTATTTCCCAAAAGCCGTCGCCGGGGACGGAAAAAAGAATTCAAAGCCAGATTGAAGTGGTAGTCAGTCGGGGGATGCAATTGGTCCGAGTTCCGGATTTAATTGGAAAGACACAGGTTGAAGCTCAATTGGCTTTAGAAGAAGTAGGCCTTAAAATCGGTGATATTCTTAGCGCTTCGGTTCAGGGAAGTCCCGAAGGAACCGTGGTTCGCCAACTTCCTGCTGAAAACACCACGATTGAATGGGGCGCCAGTGTATCGGTTACTATTAATTCGACAGCAGGAAACATGGTCCAGGTTCCTAATTTTATCGGACGTCCTTTATCGGAGGTTCGAGCGGAGCTGGGCTCTCTTGGACTGGTATACAATCAGGCTACAGCTACATCCAGTAATATTTATTCTGAAGGGGTAGTTGTCGATCAAAGACCGGTTCCTTATGATAAAGTTCCATTAGGAACTGCGATGAACTTTATTGTTAGTTCGGGACCGCCCCATTGATTGGTAAGCATAAAATAACGGAAACCATTCATGCTTACGTTTGGAATAATCTATAAAAGCGAGGGCAGTCGGTGTGGCAATCGGAAGAGTGGTACGGGCTATTGCCGGTTTCTATTATGTGGAACCCGCAGAAGGCGGGCAGCCTATTGAATGTTCAATACGGGGTAAATTAAAATTATCTTTTGATAATTTACTTGTAGGGGATAAAGTTGAGTATATTTGTAAGGATAAGGGCGTCATCACTGGAATATTACCACGCGAGTCCGTCTTAAAACGCCCTTATATTGCCAATATCAATTGTATTGTATTGGTTTTCGCCCATCAAAACCCGGATCCTAGCGATGTCCTGATTGCTAAGTTTTTGGTTTTGGCTTCGGCTAGTGGAATCCCACATCTGATTGTTTTTAATAAATCCGATTTGGTAAGTAAAGCGAGGATGAAGGATCTGGCTGAGACTTACCGCAGTTTTGGTTATCAGGTAATCTGCACCAGCGTTCTTACGCATATGGGGAAGCGGACTTTGAATAAGGCCCTTCAGGGTAAAATTACCGTTTTCGCCGGCCCTTCGGGAGTGGGCAAGACTGCTTTGGTCAATATGGTGGCTCCTGGATTCATGCTGAGAACCGGTACTCTCAGTGAAAAAATCAGCCGTGGAAAACACACAACCCGGGAAGTTCAGTTACTCAGGATGAATCAGACCAGTTATATTGCAGATACACCGGGTTTTTCACAGATTGATTTAAATGAGATTAGACCCGAGGAATTGGCGGAGCATTTTCCGGATTTCCGGGATTATCAAAGGAAATGTAAATTTAATACCTGCATTCATTTGAATGAACCGGGTTGTCAAGTTAAACAGGCTGTTGCGGCAGGGAATATTTCAGAACTGCGTTATCAAATATATATTGAATTACTTCAGGAAATCAAGAAACTATGGGATAATCGTTACCGTTAGGAGCATCTCTGATGATTGAATTAGCACCGTCCATTTTAAACTCAAATCTCGCAAATCTTGGGGAATCCGTGGCAAAGATCCGCAAAGCGGACTGGCTCCATTTGGACATCATGGACGGCCATTTTGTACCCAATATGACTTTTGGACCCATGTTTGTATCAACAATACGGAAAATAACCAATTTACCGATTGAATCCCATTTGATGGTGGAAAATCCTGAATTTTTCGTTCCGCTTTACGCGAAAGAGGGTAGCAACCGGATTATTGTCCATGCTGAAGCCAGTAACCATTTGCATCGCTTAATACAGCAAATTAAAGAATATGGTTGCCAGGCAGGCTTAGTTTTCAATCCGGCCACGCCACTTGATTGTTTGCCGTATCTTTTACCTTTTCTTGATTTGGTATTATTGATGACGGTAAATCCGGGTTTTGGCGGCCAAAAATTAATCCCGGAAGTGATTCCCAAAATAAAATCTTTGCGAAAAATGATTGATAGCTCTGGGTATGCTTGTAAAATTGAAGTGGATGGCGGAGTTACCTGGGATAATGCAAAGACTGTAATTACTGCGGGGGCCGATATCATTGTTGCCGGAACATTGATTTATCAAGATCCCGATCCTGAGGCCGCTATTGAAAGGTTAAAAAATTTATAAGACTCAACTATATTGAAAGCTTGTAAGTTTGTTACGCTAACGGAAGTTAACGGTTCGGGCAAATGGGCTAACACCAAGTAGTTGAAAAATCATTTAAAGGGGGTAATATCACTGTCGTTTGATCATATTGATTCATTTGTAAAAGCTGCTTATACGGTTATTGAAACTATGTTAAGTCCCCATGTTGAAGCCGGTAAACCTTTTTTTGTCGATGAACCGCTTCAAAAATATCCGGTTTGTGTTTTGGTGGGCGTACTTGGTGATCTACAGGGCCAAGTCATTTGTGGTATGGATGAAAAAACAGCCACCGGCATTATTTCGCAAATGCTGATGACCGAGGTAAAAGAAATCGACAAAATGGGTGAAAGCGCAATTTGTGAGTTAAAGAACATCATTGTAGGTACGGCCAGTACAAATTTATCACTGGTGGGGTATCATTGCAATATAACTCCTCCTTTATTTATTATGGGTGGCGTGATACCGGATTTTCTGAAACATATCCATACTGCGCTGGCAATTCCGATCCAAACTCCGTTTGGAAGCGTTGATATCAATCTGGCTTTGCGCAAGGATGAAATTCGAAGTTAACCTATTGATTAGTAATTTTACTATTTTTTGGGTATACTTTCCTAAAGAGGTGGAATGTATGACGGAATCAACCGAAGTGACTAGACGTTTTTCAGCTACCGATGAAAATCTGTCGGAAGTTGCCCTAGTATTAAGAGAGGTTTGCCTTGCTTTGCAAGAAAAAGGCTATGATCCTTTGGATCAAATCGTAGGATATCTTTTATCAGGAGATCCTGCTTATATTACGAGCCACCGCAATGCCCGGGTGTTAATAAAAAGGTTGGAAAGAGATCAGATTTTAGAAGAATTGGTTCACTCTTATCTTATCAAAGAAGGAATTGGCGGCAAAATTTAAATACCGTTCAATTGTAAACCTCAGGTTGCTCAGCCTTTTCTCTCGGGTTCTAATTTTTTTCCTCCCTCCATAGTTTATTATGAAAAGTAGACATCGTCCTACGAGGAGATTTTTAGGCTTTGCATATTTTTCATGTTTTTTCCGCGAAAGCCAGTCTAACGGACTTTCGATTAAACATAAAATGAAAATTGAAACTGAATGGTTATCGATGGAGCAGGTCCAATTTTCATTGTGGGGATCGTTAGTCGGCTGGGTTTTGAATGAAGTTATCGGAATCTTGGACTAAAAGGGGTGGAGAAATTGGCACTCTCATTGGGAACAGAGCTAAATGAAACGTTGAGTGATTTGTTTAAAAAGCGGAATAGCACGGTTATCATTGCCTCCATTGATGCGGATTGTAGGCCGCATACCGCTCCATTTCATTTTATTACCGTTCAAGACAATAAACATCTTCGTGTCGCAATATCGAAGTTTCATCAAACATTACAAAATATAAACCAGATAAGAGATGTGGCTCTAGCGCTGCTTGAAGAAGGCGATATTGCAGTAAGTTTGAAAGGTAAGGCAAAGCTTGTAAAGGAGACCATGGAGGCAGATAGAAATCTGGCCGTCATTGAAGTGGAGATCGAAGAGATTTGCAAGAATAATTCCGCTGATTTTTATGTAACCCAAGGGATCCGGATTCGCCATAAAAATGAGGCCAGTTTGCATTATTCATGTCAAATCTTTCAAGAACTGCTTGAAGGGATATCAACGGATCTCTAAATTGAGAACAGACTCGAGCCGAAAATTAAACCAATGGGGAGAGCGAAATGGGTAAATTTTTCATATTTGTGATGATCGGATCCATGTTTTTCATCGGGGGTTGTAACCAAAAATTACCCGCTTCCGTGGAAGGAATTTATTCATTGAAGCTTAAAACATTGACAATTTTCGACCTTGGTTCGGGAGAGATACCGGTCTTGGGAAATATCGCTGAACTAACCGACTCGAAGCCCGAGTTTTTGGAGGTTGAGGGAATTGATTATGAGCAGCTCTCCAACGTGAAATTTGGCAGTTTCCGGCTGGGGAATAATGATAAGAAAGTTTGGTTTTTGGTTGTTCAAAATGCCATGGGCTATTGGGATAATTTGTATATTGATCAGAATTTAGATTATAAAATCAGTAAAAAAGAGGCAGTGAAGAGTTTTCAAACATCCGGGCAGAGAGAATCCGGTTACAATGTAATGGGGGCCATTTCATTGATTCCAATACCCATTCGCATATCCTATAAGGGAGCCGTTAAAGATTATGAGAAAAACTTGTATTTCTTTATTTCAACCGAGGCTAAATCCAAAAAACATGAGCATTATGTAAATGTGGCAGCCTTTAACGCCAGTTTCCTCGAGGGAGAAACCAGGGTAGTGATGGAAAGCACCGAAAAGTTGTACAAGTTTATGATTTTAGATGCCGACTCAAACGGCTGTTTCAATAATTATGGCAAAGATTTGTTCTTTATTAACCTTGCCGGGGATGGAGCTTTTCATAAGAACGAAGGGGAAAAATTAAGCGAGTTTTTCGATTCGAGGGGACTCGATAAAAAAATCAAGCAACTCCGGATGAATTTATTGCCCTTCAGTCTACAGCTGGCTATTACCGAAGCCACCGGAGAGTTTGATCTTGCGAGGCTGGAACCTTCAAATGATGAAACAAGCGCTCCCAAGTCAGAGGCTCTTCCCTCCTCAAACGACAGTGAATCGGAACCGCAAGAAACCGATATTCCTTCCGGGAAATAATCATAGACCCTAAAAGCCGCTGATGAAAGGCGGCTTTTAGGTTTATGAATATCAATGAACCAAAAAGGGCTAGGATAAACATTGAAGTTATGATAGTATAATGAGCAAGGATTGCCGAATTCATTGAAAAGATTAAAGGATTAGGTGATGAGACAAAATGAATTATATGAGCACACGGGGTAAGGGAGAATCTATCAAAGCATCGGAAGCGATTCGATTGGGAATTGCCGGGGATGGCGGCCTGTTTACTCCCGAATCTATCCCCCGCTTTACATCGATAGAAATGCAATCCATGGCCAATTCCAATTACCAGGATTTAGCGACCTTGATTTTGAGCCGTTTTCTAAGTGATTATCCTCTCGGTGAACTTCGAAAAATGGTACAGGAAGCTTACCGTTGTCCGGAAAAGTTTGATCATCCTGAAGTAACTCCCATTCGAACTCTGGGTGGTCAAAGATATTTATTGGATCTTTGGCATGGACCGACTTGCGCTTTCAAGGATATAGCGTTGCAGTTGTTGCCTCGTTTGATGACCAAGGCAAGTGAACTTTCAAGTGAACGAAAAGAGATAGTAATCTTGGTTGCAACATCGGGTGATACCGGTAAAGCTGCTTTAGAGGGATTTAAAAACGTACCGGGCACGCGAATCATTGTTTTTTTTCCGGAGCAAGGTGTCAGCGAGATTCAACGTTTGCAAATGGTAACCCAGGAGGGGAACAACACTCATGTAGTGTCGGTGCGTGGGAATTTTGATGATGCGCAAAGTGGAGTGAAACAGATTTTTGGTGATTCACTTTTGGCCGGGAAACTCTCTCAAAATAATTTGGCTTTTTCCTCCGCCAACTCCATCAATTGGGGCCGTCTGGCGCCACAGATCGTGTATTATTTTTACGGGTATAACGCCCTTTGCGGCAAGAAGGCAATTCGGATGGGAGACAAGGTAAACATTGCCGTTCCAACAGGCAACTTTGGAAATATTTTGGCTGCATACATCGCCGGACAAATGGGTTTGCCAATCCATAAATTAATATGCGCTTCAAATTCCAACAATGTGTTGACGGACTTCATAAGAACCGGATGCTATGACCGAAACCGGCAGTTTTTTACTACGATATCGCCATCGATGGATATTTTAATTTCCAGCAATCTGGAGCGCTTATTGTATTATTTTTCGGACGGCGATAGCGGGCTGGTGAAAGATTGGATGAATCAACTGAAGACCAGCGGCAGCTATCAAGTAAACGGTTCCACTGCCGAAAAAATTCACGAAGGATTTTTCGGCGGATATGCATCGGAAACGCAAACATTGGCCCAGATCGGCAAGGTTTTCCAAGAGGAGAAAATGATTATTGACCCGCATACTGCCGTAGGAGTGGAAGTTCATGAGCAATACCTTAGGGAAAGTGGTGATAATACACCGGTTCTTATTGCTTCTACAGCGAGTCCTTTCAAATTCAATGCCAGTGTCTTAAAGGCTCTTGGCGAAGAAGTGAATGGGGTCGATGAGTTTGCATTATTGGAAAAACTTGAATCTTTGGCGGGATTTAAAATCCCAAGGAGCCTGGCAGATCTGGCCCAAAAAGATATTCGTCATTCGGGCGGATGCGCCAAAGAAGAAATGGGGAAAGTAGTCCAAAAGATTTTAGGAATCCAATGAAGTAATATTCCAATCATTGTCCGAATGTCCCCTGCGGAAGAGAAAATTATCCTTTGAATACGGGCAAATTTCGAATACCAGGGAATGATGAAAATGTTTGAGCAAATCCAATCGGGAATGGGGCCGTCCAAAAAGTCAATTTATCGACAAGGTATATAACATATAGTTTACTATAATCTATGATACTATATATTGTATATCCTATTGATTAAAAGCGCTTTTTCGATAGCCTCTTTTATTGTTGCAGGATTATTATTTTACGATACCGAATCAATAAGGAAAATGCTGGGCAGGCTTATTTTAGGGATTGCCCGTGATCAGAATATAAGGGTGTGTGAAATTGACTGAAGGCGAACCATAATATATAATTAAAAACTTGTTTCTTCCCCAAAAACGTGTTCTTAACCAGTAATCGAGAGAAGAGGAAATTGAATGGCGTTTTCGGAAGCAATTCCCGAATATTATCGGGATTATCGGTTAGATGATTTTCAGCAGCAGGCCGTAATGGAGTTGATGAAGGGTAATTCAGTTTTGGTCTCTGCTCCTACCGGGGTTGGAAAGACTCTCATTGCCGATTACTTAATTGATCAGGCAATTGCCAAAGGCGACCGGATTATTTATACCGCGCCGATTAAAGCCCTTTCCAATCAGAAATTCAAAGAGTTCAAGGCGTTGTATGGCGCCGAGCGGGTTGGGATTGTTACCGGCGATGTAGTTATCAATTCGGAAGCTGAAATTTGCCTGATGACAACCGAAATTTTCCGTAACATCCTTCACCAGGATTTAAAGCGTCTTGAGGGCATTTCCCATATTATTTTCGATGAAATTCATTATTTGTCCGACGAAGAGCGAGGTACGGTTTGGGAAGAATCCATTATTTTTATGCCCAAGGAAATGCGTTTATTGGGATTATCCGCTACGATTCCCAATGTGTATGAATTGGCGGCTTGGATCAGTGAGATTAAGGAACATCACGTTTCGGTAATCCTAAAAAAAGACCGGGCGGTTCCTCTGGAGCATTTTGTTTACGAGAAACATGTTGGGGCGACAGACCTGAAAACAGTGCTCAATTACAGGCGTCAAGCAGAGGATCAGCCCTATCCTTTTTTTAAAGATCGTCGGGAATGGGAGACCACCCATCTTGATTTGATTAAGTATGTGAATAAAAACAAAGGATTACCTTGTTTATATTTTGTATTCAGCCGTAAGATGTGCGAACTGAAAGCTCAAGAACTCAGTTATCATAAGAATTTTTTGACTGAAGCCGAATCCAGCCGGGCGGAGGAGATATGCGACCGTTTCATTGCCGAATACGGGATCTCCAATATGAAGACTGCCCTCCAGGCGAAGTCGTTATTAACCAAAGGGATCGGTTATCATCATGCCGGACTTTTGCCCGGTATTAAGGAGATTGTGGAAACCCTTTTCGGGCAGGGTCTGATTCGGGTAATGTATGCTACGGAGACGTTTGCCGTAGGAATTAATTATCCGGTCCGCACGGTTTGTTTTGACAGTCCTTCTAAATTTGACGGAGTCACTTTTCGGCCCATGACCAATCTGGAATATTTCCAAATGGCGGGGCGGGCGGGACGGCGTGGTATCGATTCTCAGGGTTTCGTCTATATTTTATGCGATCTGAAGAATCTCCGGGCAGAGGAATTCCCCAGCACCAACCAAAATGAAATTGAAGAATTAAAGAGTCAATTCAATTTATCGTATAATTCGGTTTTGAATTTAAACCGCAATCATGACCAGAATTCCATCAAGGTTATTCTGAACCAAAATTTCGCTACCTTTCAAGCCCGAAACGACAAGCGAAAATCCGAACAATTGCTGGCCAATCATACCGAAAAATTGGATAATTTAAATGCCAATCTCTGCAGTGACCGGGAAAATGAACAGTGCCCGCTGGTTTATATTAAATTACGCCAGAAACTTAAGAAGCAACAACGCCGTTATAAATTTATAAAAGGAAGGGCCCGAACATCCATTGCCAATGAGATTCATGACTTGCGCGAACATTTGGACCAGGTGCTGCCCCGTGATTGTAGTCCCCAGCAAAGAAAAAATTGTGAAGAACAGATCCAAGTCTGGCATGAACTCAATCAAAGAGTTTTATCCTTGCAGGAACGCACCGCAAAGATCGTCATTACCGGCCGGTTTTACGAGGACCTGCATTTGAAAACCGAAATTTTAGAGGATCTGGATTATATGAAAGATGGGGTCTTGCTGCCAAGGGGCGAATTTGCATCCCAAATCTATACCCAGGAGTTGTTGATCACCGAATTGTACTTTAGCGGGTTATTCCATGAACTGGACCCCCATCAGCTCAATGCTTTAATCGTAGCCATCGACTATGAACCACGGAAGGGTGAATTTTATCCCAAGGTTATTCCTTTTGATCAGAAGCCCATTAAAACAATCATTCGGAATTTGGTTTACCGATACGGGGTTGATGAACGGGATGCCGTGTTTCATCCCAGCCTTTCCAATTTGGCCTATCGCTGGAGTCAGGGCGCGACTTTTGCCGAATTAATCAAGGACAGTGCCATTCAGGAAGGTGATATTGTGCAAGCTTTCCGACGGGGCATTGATATATTGCGGCAGATTAAAGCGGCCTGCGCCGGTCAGGATCCCACTTTTGCCTCAAAGATAAGAGAGTGTATGGACCGGATGGATCGCGACATTATTCAGGTCAATCTGTAGAATGAATCGGTATGTTTAAAACCTGGTTTTGAAACTTCGATGAAAATGGTGGTTAGAATGAAGAAAATTTATCTGATGATGTTATTTTGCGCTTTGTTATTATTTGCAGCAGCGCCTTGTACGGCTCTCCCTTGGCAAATGACCAGCGGGGAACAGACGATAGAAAAAGGGCGAATCATCACGGGCGACCTTTTGTTTAGAGGAGACAGCCTGGAAATTAACGGTGAAGTGAAGGGCGATGTAATCGTTTGGTCGGGACAAGTTGTGGTTAACGGCAGGATCGACGGCAGCATCATTGGAATCGTCTGGGACAAGTTAATAATTGGCGGAGAAGTGAGGGGCCATGTCCGTGTCCTTGCCAGTGAAATGAATGTCAATGGTAAGGTTCATGGGACGGTTACCACCGCAACCGCCAATTTTAACACCGGCGCAAATTCTTTGATTGGTCAGGGTTTACTCGGCATATTTTCCAAAGTCGCCTTGCAGGGTACAGTGGATGGACCGGTTGATGTCACAGCAATGCCGTTGATTCAAATCGGCGGCCGGATTAGTGGCCCCCTTAAAACGCAGGGAGCTCCTGTAATTTGGCGGGCCCCACTTACCATTGATGGCAACGTGGACGATTATTCCGGGATCAACAGTAATCCTTCAAAAATAAAGGGCGTATCGTTGAGTGGCCGTTATTTGATCCATCAACCCGTAGCAACCCCTGGACCGGCTTCCGGACTGATGACAATTTTTTCGATCATTTGGTTTATTGGCAGCCTTCTGGCATCATTGATACTATTCCGTCTCTTTCCCGGAACCCTATGGTCCATTACGGAGCCGTCACGCAACAATTTTCGCCGCAGTATGTTTATAGGTATATTGGCATTAATCGGTTTGCCCATCGCCATTCTTATTTTAGTGATAACCATGGTCGGTATACCGCTGGCAATCCTTCTGGGGTTAATTTACAGCATTTTACTGTTGTTTTTCGGGGTACCCGTCAATTTATGGCTTGGCAGGGTATTGTTTCGGTCCCGGCTTCACCCCAGTTTGATGATTATTCTGGCCGGAATTTTACAGTTGGTGATTAGTTTTATCCCCATCATCAATGTCGCAACATTGTTGGTATTAATCATCCTTGGTATGGGACTGGTTATCGGACATATCCGGCCGCAGATTCAGGAAAAAAATAAAGTCGATCTGAAGATATAATGTTTTGAATTTTGGACCCACACTATGATAAAATAAATGGGTCTCACTTTATGGAAGGAAATTGCCTTTGTCTGCAGAGTTCGATTTAACCTTTGGAGGCGGCACGATGCAGGAAATAGTCTATGAAACCAGGGGAGTATGTTCGAGCCGGATTTTTCTCCAGGTTGAAAACGGTGTTTTGATTCAGGTAAGATTCGAGGATGGCTGTGATGGAAACGCCAAAGGCCTATGCCGTTTAGTGGAAGGCATGCCGGTGAAAGAGGTTATCCGGCGGCTCAGGGGAATCCACTGCGAAGATAAAGAAACCTCCTGTCCGGATCAACTGGCAAGGGCTCTCGAGAAATCATTAGAGTGATGATGGATTGAACAAATGATAAGGAGTTGGAGAATATGAGTCAACAAGAAGACAACGAATCAATTTCCATTGAAGAATTGGTGATGAGCCAGATGTATGCGATCCAAGCCATTATCAATGTGCTGGAACGGAAAGGCGTTTTAACCCGGGAAGAGGTTTTCGACGAAATCGAGGCCATTGAAGAAGCGGCCGGAGACTGCGAATGTGATTGTGGTTGCCACTGTGAGGACGATTGCGACTGCGAAGGAGAGCATACCAAGTAAGTTTACACTGAGTAAATGATTACTTCCGCTGGATGATTAATCGGTTCCTTTACGTAAGGTATCAATGAATGCGCGCTCGCGCGGAGGCGGTGAGAATGCATGGCGAATTTGCTCCGTCAAAAAATGGAGGAAAATGAAGAAATCATTTTAGCCCCTTTTGCATCGAAAGCGGGGCAAACCAAGGGCCGCCGTTTTGCGGAAGATGAGGATAGGTACCGGACCTGTTTTCAACGGGATCGGGATCGGATTATGTACACAACGGCTTTTAAAAACCTGCAATTTAAAACCCAGGTATTTTTGGTGCATGAGGGCGAATCCTATCGCACCCGTTTGACCCATACATTGGAAGTCATGCAGCATGCCCGTACTTTTGCGCGGGTTTTGGGAGCCAATGAAGATTTAGTGGAAGCCATTTCCCTCGCGCACGATCTGGGGCATACTCCTTTTGGACATGCCGGTGAAGAAATTCTAAGTTTACTATTGAAAGAGTACGGCGGTTTTGATCATAATTTACATAGTTTGCGGGTTGTCGATGCCTTGGAAGAACGTTACCCGGCTTTCCCGGGATTGAATTTAACCTATGAAACCAGGGAGGGCCTGGCCCGCCATTTGACCCAATATGATAATCCACGGGTACCGCCGGAGTTTCAAATGAATCTTCAACCAAGCATCGAGGCTCAGATCGTCAATATCTCCGATGCGCTCGCTTTTGCAGCCCATGATTTGGACGACGCTCTAAAGGTTGGTTTGGTTAGCTGGGAGGATGTTGTCAGCTTGGAAATTCCTCTTGTTGAGCGGATTGTGTCGGATATTACCTCGGAAGAGAAGGCGCGCGCGCGCGTTTCCGGAGCTTTTTCGGCCCAGATGAGGCACTACCGCCTCATTCGCCACCTAATCTATCATTTTAACGAAGATTGTATCCTTTCATCAAGCCAAAATTTGGACCAGTTTAAGCCGCGCTCCGTAGAGGATTTGAAAAGTTTACCCCAACCGGCGATTGGGCTCTCTCCTGAAAGACGGAGGGATCTGGAAATGCTAAATTCTTTCCTGTTTGACCAGGTTTATAAAAATCCAATGGTCTTGATGATGGCGGAGAAAGGGAAGCTCATTTTAGAAAAATTATTTACCCGTTTTTGGGATAACCCCAAGCTTTTACCCTCTGCTGTCTGGCAAAAATTAGGACAGCCCCGTGCCGCTGCCGACATTGGAGGGGATATCAAGGCCGTCTTGATCGGCGATTATCTGGCTGGACTTACGGATCGCCAGGCAATGGATATTTATGAGATGATGTTTGAACCTTATACGAAAGTGATGAGTTTTGGATTTGGGAAATCATGAAACAACGCGTGGATTCTTGGTTGGTGGAGAACGGTTATTATCAAAGCCGTGAGCAGGCGCAGCGTTCGATAATGGCTGGAGAAGTAATTGTCAACGGTAAAAGGGTTGAAAAGGCCAGTCAAATGGTGAGCGAGCCGTTGGAAGTGAATCGTCTTGGTGTAGAGACCTATGTCAGCCGGGGCGGCAAAAAGCTGGAAAAAGCCCTCCGGAGTTTTGACGTGAAGGTGGATGGCAGGATATGTCTGGATGCCGGAGCCTCAACCGGGGGGTTTACCGATTGCCTTTTACAGTTCGGCGCCGCTCATGTTTATGCTGTTGATGTCGGCTACGGTCAAATAGCCTGGAAACTGCGTCAGGATAAAAGAGTTACGGTCTACGAACGGGAAAATATCCGTTATTTTGAGAAGGAACGTCTTGGGGAAAATCCAAGCGTGATTACGGCCGATCTTTCGTTTATTTCTTTAGAGTTGGTATTTCCTAAATTTTTGGAGCTTATCACGGCGGAAGGCGATTTAATCACTTTGATTAAGCCCCAATTTGAAGCGGGAAAGGGTAAGGTTGGCAAAAAAGGGGTTGTCCGCGATAAGGCGGTCCATTTGGAAGTCCTGGAGAGGCTATTGTCATCCGGTTCCACCCTGGGATGGAATTTAGTCGACTTGACTTTTTCCCCGATTTTGGGGCCTGAAGGTAACTTGGAATATTTGGGACATTGGCGGGTGAAAAAAAACTACGCCGAAGCCTATCAAAATATTGGGATCTTGGTAGAAAAAGCTTGGCTGGAGTTGAAAAGGTGAACACCTTTGCGTTGATCCTCTAAGTCACCGAAAGAATCATTTTTACCGCGGGAAGAATCTTTTGAGGGGCGGAAAGCATCCTTTGAATGAGTCAAGCGATCCTTTCCGTTACGGAAATGATCATTTTGGCGACGGAAAGGATGCTTTCAACGGGAGAAAGGATCATTTTTGTCACGGAAATGATCCGTTTTGGAGAAAAAAGGATCGAACGGAGGGGGAAAAGCATCTTTTTTGGAGTCGGAGGGATCTTTTGGACGACCCAAAGGACTTTTTATGGGAAGAATGGATCGATTCAGTTACGGAAATGATCCTTTGGGTGACCCCCTCGGTCCTCCGGGCGACAAAATTGATCCTTTCCGTCATTCAAACGATTGAATGAACGGGAAAAAGGGTTTTTTTTGAAAACAAACGATCCTTTTCGAAAAAAAAGGATCAATTATGAAAGAAAAAAATCATCGGTCAAATTCTTTATTGCAACTCATATCGATAATCTGAGGCTATTAGCTATGTTTGCTGGTAGCTTTGATTTTTCCCCGAACCACCCCTGTCTGATCTAACCCGTTCATGTAGCAAGGATTTGTTTTCCGGCGTATATTATTTGAGTGCGGGAACAAATGGAAGAATCCATTAAAATTTGAAAAACTCTTGGAAAAGCCGGAGGAGATACATACAAAACGGCGAATTCAGTAAAGTCAGTGAAATAAGGGAGGATGCTTCATGTCTCAGCTACAGACCTTTCAACTTAAAACGAGAATCATCTTCGGTAGCCAGTCGATACGGGAATTGCCCGTTGAAGGTATGTATTTCGGGCCTAAAGTCATGGTGGTAACCGGTAAACAGGCTTTAATAAAAAATGGAATCATCCCAAAAGTCGAAATTTTACTCCGGGGTTCCGGATTTCAAATCATCCCTTTCTATGAAGTGGAGCCGGAACCATCGCTGGAGACGGTGGAAAAAGGGCTGCAGCTTGCCAAGGATTCCGATATCGATTGGGTAGTTGGAATTGGCGGCGGAAGCGCGATGGATGCCGCGAAGGTTATTGCGGGACTTATCCGGACGGATCGAAATTTAAAATATTATTTTGAGGGCGGGCGATTGTTGCAACCCGGTGTGCCGCTGGTAACAATTCCGACTACAGCCGGGTCCGGAGCAGAGGTTACTTTGAATGCGGTGCTTACGGATCATCAAACCAAAGTGAAGAAATCGATCCGTGATCCTCTGCTGGCCGCAAATCTGACCATCGTCGATCCGGAATTAACTTTGAGTTTACCTTCATCGGTGACGGTCCATTCCGGGATGGATGCTTTGGTACAAGCGATTGAAGCTTATACTTCCAAGGGAGCAACGCCGCTAACCGATGTGTACTCATATTCGGCAATTGAAAGGATAGCCGCAAACATTTACAAAGTCCATCAAGACGGTCAGGATTTGCAAGCCCGTTCGGAAATGGCAATGGGAAGCTTGATGGCAGGTATTGCCTTAAGCGTCGCCCGTTTAGGGGCTGTGCACGGGATGGCCCATTCAATTGGTGTAAGAGGCGGTAAATCTCATGGTTTGATTTGCGCAGTGCTTTTGGTTCCGGTGATGCGTTTTAATTTATCCGTGAGCTATGAAAAATACGGTGAAATTGCCAAAGCCCTCGGCCTGAAAATTATCGCCGGAGACGCGATTGATGCGGCTGCCGCCGGAATGAAATTTATCATGACCCTGGAACGCAAATTGGGGATATTTGAACATATTACGGATTTGGGAATTACGGAAGCCGATTTTCCGGCGATCATTGAGGAGAGTCTGAGTTCCGGTTCCACGAAAGCGAACCCCCGGGAAGCTAAAGCGGAAGATCTGATGAATATTTTGCATGAAACGCCCTGAAAATTAAGTTTGTCGGTAAGGCGATGACTGGATGAAACAAAAATATTTATTTTGGATGGCGCTTTTTTTTGGAATAGTGATCATTTGGGGAGACCAGACTGTAACGGGTACTCCTTTGGATACCGTTTTGAATATCACAACTGCTGCCGATGATTTTGAAACCCAATATGAGCAAGGTCAAGAGCTATTTAAGACTGCCGGTTTGGCGGCTTATTTTGAAGAACGTTCCTTGTTATGGACCGAAACCACCAAACGACGCAATGAATTGCAGGGAAAATTGCCGGTGGTTTCCAAAAAAGAACTTGAGCGATTTCGGATTGGTGTGTTTCAGCTTTTGGAATTAAACCCCCATGACCCTCTAGCCTTACTCTTTGCCGGAAATTATCACGATTACAGCCGCCAAAAACAGACCGCGTTATGGTATTATCAGCAGGCATTTGAATTTGCGCCGCAAATGGAAGCGGTAAAGTTGGCATTGGCGGACTACTATCTTAACGAGTGGCAGCCGGAGAAGGTCACCCAGATTTTATCGGGAAGCAATACCCCCGCAATTTGCTTGCGGAAGGGAGCTGCATCCCTACAATCCGGGAAGTTCACTTTGGCATTAGGCTATTTGCTCCGGGCCACCCCCTTGCCAATCCCATGGCAGGTTACCCGCGATAAAGATCTTTTTAAGGCCTATTTGGCTTTGGGAGAAACCCGCAACGCTTCGTCACTGGTAAGCCCAAACTATCTTCAGGGGCCGCTATCGGCAACTTTGTTCCGGGAACTGATGGGTTGGGGGGCTTATTCGGCAGGAAACCTCAAAGCCGCTTTAAGTAATTGGAATGAGGGAAAAAATGCGAATAGCGGCTATAAATTGTGGGAGAGTAATATTCATTGGCTGTCTCCCGACACTCACATCAGTTTGGCCAATGCCACCAAAGAATTTCAAGATCCGGACTTGGACGCCGCCTTTGAAATCAATCAAGGCCGTATTTTGCTGCAGCAAGGCCAGTGGGACTTGGCTTATAAACAGTACTTGGATGCGATTCATCATGATCATCGTTCATTAATCGGCTTTCTGGGCGCGGCTTCGGCCCAGTTATTGAAAAAGAATTTCAAAGGAGCTTTAGACTTATGCAATCAAGGTCTGGCCGTTAATCCCGGCTTCGGACCGTTGCTGACCAAACGAGCGGAAACCCTTGAAAAAATGGGCCGACCCCTGGAAGCCGCCAAGGATAAAGCGCAGGCCGGTAGGGTTTTCAATACGAAACCGGAAGGAACGAGCCTTGGATTTCAGGAGGGAAAGTTAGTGATCCTGATTCCGGATAAAATGAAAGATCTGGTGGGTGTTTGGATTAGTGAAAGCGGAAATGATTGGAAATGGTATCCTTGGTGGGGAGGCCCGGTTGATATTGGACGCTCCTTAAAAAAAGCCTGGATTGTTCCTTGCGGCCCCGGTATATCCGGACAGGCTTTTTACGTAGAATGGCCGGCGCCGCCGGTTATTTCACGGATAGCGCCGCTTATTCAAGAAAAACAAGCCGAAATGGCATTTCCTTTCCCGGTGCAACTGGTTGTGGAGGCGCTCAATCCCGGTCACCGGATTTATATTGGGGAGCAAATGGCTAGCCGGCATCAGATTCCTCTTTCCTTTTTCCGGGACACTCAAAATCCAATCCGGATACGCTGGCAAAATGAGACTGGTCTTTGGGGGGACATCAATTGCAGCCTGGATTTACCCAATTTGTCCCCATCGGTGACGCCCGCGGTGAAACCTGCCGGGCCGCTTCAATTTTCCATGAGTACGCCTACCCGGGTGACCCGTTACCGGCGCATAGCCGTTCATCTGACCGTAGCGGACGGAGAGATTGCCGATGCCGATCTTGCCGATAATCCCGGCTCGACTGACCCCGTATGGGTTTCCTTGAGCGAAGCGGATTCCCCAACGGAATGGCATCCCTTCGGGCCGGTAATTGATTATACACTCTCTCCGGGGGACGGACCCAAAAGGATTATCGGCCGCTTGAAAGATAGTGAAGGCCATATTCAGGAAAATTATCTGGATATTCAATTGGATACCACCGCTCCCGTCCTGATGCTTTATAAAGATCAGGCTGAGGCTGAGGAAACTCCATCTTTCCGGCTTCGGTGGTCCGCCGGTGAGGCTGTGACCTGTTGGTTGCGGATTTTTACTAAAGAGGGCAAATGGCAAACCATTCCGGTAACGGCGGGTTCCGGCGGGATTTTTACCGGAGATCTATCGCCGCGGGATGGGGTTTACTGTCAGATTGTAGCCAGGGACAATGCCGGTAACGTTACGATTTTCCAGGATGACGGATTTAATCATAAATTGAGGCAAGCGGCGCCGGTTGCTTTTGAAATAAATTTTCTTCAAGAGGGAGCAACGGAATCCAGGGGAAACCGCTGGGTTCAGATTAAGTCGTTAACACCTGATCTCCAGTGGGAAGCCAGTAACGATCAGTCGATTTGGTCCAATTGGCAGGAAGAGAAACCGTTAATCTGGCGGACCCTTCCGGGGGAGCATCAGTTGATTTTTATCCGCTACAAAACAGCGGATGCGGTTTCCCTTCAGTATTTGGTGATCCCGGTTTTGAATCAGGACCTCGCCAAGTAGTATTTATTTTTGGCCAATAATTTGTTATACTCATTTACAGTCGGTAAATGAGAAATTCAGGCAATCATTCCGGCAGAAAAATATTTGAATGAGGAGATTTTAATGGAACTTTGGTACACTGAGAAGCAAACTCCGAATCTGGGCTTTTCCTGTAAAATAACCCGGACCTTGCATACGGAACAAACTGAATATCAGGATATGGCAGTCATTGATACCCTTCAATTCGGCAAAATGCTGGTGCTGGATGGGATGGTTATGACCACGGAGGCAGATGAATTCGTATATCATGAAATGATTAGTCATGTTGCTTTAAATACCCATCCCAACCCGAAAAAAGTTTTGGTGGTTGGAGGCGGCGATGGCGGAGTTATCCGGGAAATATTGAAACATAAAACTGTGACAGAAGCGGTTTTGGCCGAAATCGACAACCGGGTGGTTGAGGTCAGCCGGCAATATCTGCCGGGCATCGCCGGAGCATTAACCGATGCCAGGGTGAAGTTGGCGATTGGCGATGGAGTGGCTCACGTCCGGGAGCATAAAAATCAATACGATGTAATCATTATTGACTCCACGGAACCGATTGGACCGGCTGTCGGTCTTTTTAGCCGCGAATTCTACCAGGATGTCCACCAGGCGTTAGCAGCGGACGGTATTATGGTGGCTCAGAGTGAGTCTCCCTTTGTGAACCAGGATGTGATCCAAATGATCCACGGAAATCTAAAAGGGGTATTTCCAATCAAGCGGCTTTATACAGCAAGCATCCCGACATATCCATCGGGTTTATGGAGTTTTACCTTGGCGAGCAAAAAATACGACCCGTTGGAAGTGAAGCCCGAACAGTTTACGACTTTGGAGACGAAGTACTATACCCCGGGACTTCATTTCGGCGCGTTTCAATTACCAAGGTTTGTGGAGCAACTCATTGAGGGAAAATGATAGGATTTCGGATACCCGAAAAAACAATAGAATGATCGTATTTAAAAAAATCAGCGAAAAGCTGATTTTTTTTAAAAGTATTATCGAGCAGGATAAGGAAAAAGAATGTCGCTCCGGGCGAACTTGAAAAATATCATTAGCGGACTGCTGGGGAAATTGAATGTCAAGAATCGTTACGAATTGCTGAGTTTTGCCTGTAAAAACAATTTAATTCGTTAATTCTCCAAACTAAGGTGGACTGGGTTTTTTAAAATCCCCCCATCATCGTTCCAGGTCTTTTATGGAAAATATTTATAATTAATGCAGGATTCATCAAGTGTTGCTCGAAACTAAATCAAAGATTCTTTTTAAAACGAAAACGATGGTTGCAAAGAACCGACCAACGCCAGATCATTGCAGAATGGTAATAGGGTTCATACGGGGAAAAAATGAAAAAAATAGCGATTTTAATCATTTTAGGGATTATTTTATCGAGCAGTTTGGGTTATACGGTTTTTTCGGACCAGCAAATCCCGATCAAAGGACCGGATTTTCCCAAAACAAGTCCTGTTAATTCAGGAAATCTCAAAGAAACCAGTGATGAAATATGTATTGTGGGCCACGGGGCCGACTTGGGAAACATGATGGACAGACAGAAGGCTTTTGTGGCTGCTTTTTGTGATGCCTTGAGAAATATCGTCCAAATGAAAAAAGGGGTCATAACGCGTTCCGGCAATGAAAGAGTAGGAAATAAGCTCATCCCGGTGATTGACGTTTCAAGCAGCGGGCGAATCGGAAGTTTTGAAATTTCCAGTAGCACCAAGACCGATGATTTAACCTTGATTGAGGATAAGGTGGTTGTTAAATATACCGAAAGTAAAAATCATGTTATCATGATAACCATTATCAATTCGGTGCTGGTTTCGCCCGCTATCGAAAGGATTAATTTCATCAGATGGGACAAATTTCCACACATTGTCGGGTGCATCGAAGTGATGGATGTGACCTTTAACCATGACGGCATCTGTGAAGTCCAGCTTTCCTGCAAGGACTAGTAAAGCGTTCACAATTATTGAGTGCTTATTTTGAGAACGTTTTCTCCGTTATTTGAAATTATGCTTTTCGTATAATGCCTACTTTCACCTTAGTACATAAGATATATTGCTAAAAACCTTAGCCAATAAGTATGACGAGGTGAAATATATGTCGATGAACTCTGGGTATGAATATGTCATCCAGCCGGAGGACACTCTTTGGGATTTGGCGGACGAATTGAGCGTTTCCGTAGAAGATATCATGGCCGTTAATGCCAATCTTGATCCCAATCAATTATATGCCGGGCAGGTTATTAACTTACCGGTTTATGCTTCACAGCGGCCTGGAGGT
The DNA here is from genome assembly GCA_023429995.1 of Bacillota bacterium. GTDB lineage: Bacteria > Bacillota > UBA4882 > UBA8346 > UBA8346 > UBA8346. The sequence continues at coordinate 54,802 of JAEZCE010000016.1, forward strand.
AGGCCGGGACCTGGGCGCGGCGGCCGGGGAGGATATGGGTATGGGCGTCGCCCTTATTATGGAAGGCCTTACGGTCGTTACCCGTATGGATATAGAAGACCTTATTATGAGCCCTACCCGTACGATCCTTATTATCCTTACTATTGAAAATTTGCGGATGCCTTTTTTAGTGAAAGGCATCTTTTTTTTGATGAAGACTCTTTTGAAACCAAACCGCGCTCCAACAATGCTCCTTCCCTCACCTTGGATGGAGTTAATTTTTCGCGCGGATCCCGATATAGAAGTATAAACCCGGTCGTAAAATTTTATCCGGGACCGAAATAGAGGATTTGTAAAAGTTATCAAGAATAGTTTTTATATGGAATCCTAATTGGAATGATTATAGGTGACGGCGCATAACCTATAAAACCTGCAACTCGCATCTTCCTGCCTCTTTGTGAAATGCTCCCCTTGATTGGTATGCTATCCCCTTGAATAAGTCGGCCAACCGACGTTTTAAATTATCTTTTAATCTTACCCTAAAACACTACCGGAAAGTTTGGGCAAAGGAGGGACATTCATGAACCAGCTGCGGTTTGCGGTTTTAGGCGCCGGGCATGGTGGAATGGCAATGGCCGGACATTTAGGCTTGATGGGGTTTCCTGTCAAGATGTTCAACCGTAGCCCATCTCGGCTTGAACCCATACAAATAGCGGGCGGAATTGAGTTGATTGGAGAACTCGAGGGGTTTGGAAAGGTGCAACTGGCATCTTCCGAGATGGCGGAGGTCGTAACCGGCGCCGATGTGATCATGATTGTGGTTCCGGCCAATGCCCACCGTTATATGGCGACTCAGGTGGCCCCTTATTTACAAGACGGGCAATTGATAATTTTGAACCCCGGGCGTACCGGGGGAGTTTTTGAGTTCCGTCAAGTCCTAAAGGAACGGGGCGTAAAGAAAAAAACTATGATCGCCGAAGCCCAAACTCTCTTGTACGCTTGCCGCAATACCAATCCGGCGCAGGTGAAAATTTTCAATGTTAAGAATTCCGTACCCCTAGCGGCGCTTCCGGGTTATCAAACCGTGGAACTGATCAAGGTTGTTCATGAGGTGTTTCCTCAATTTGTCCCTGGAGATAACGTGGTCAAAACCGGATTGGACAACATCGGAGCGGTATTTCATCCGGCGTTGATGGTGTTAAATGCGGCCCGGATTGAGTCGACCCGCGGAGATTTTCAGTTTTATTTCGAAGGGATTACCAAGGCCGTGGCAACAATCTTGGAGAGGCTTGATCAAGAAAGGGTTGCAGTTGCGGCCGCTTTGGGTTTTAAAGCCATGACCGCCAGGGAGTGGCTTTATATCGCCTATGATGCTCATGGAAAAACCTTATATGATGCAATCAAAAATAATATCGGCTATAAAGGCATTTATGCCCCGCCCACGATGGATCACCGTTATCTCTGGGAAGATGTACCCATGAGTATGGTTCCCATCGCGTCACTGGGCGATTTATTGGGAGTGGATACTCCCGCCATCAAGCATTTTATTCATTTGGCGGGGATTATGAACGGATGTGACTTTTGGAATGAAGGACGGACCGTGGAAAAGATGGGACTGGAAAACCTTTCTCATAATCAAATCCGGCGGGTTGCTTTGGAGGGATTTAATGAATGATCTTGATAATAGTGGTGGTTGGAGATGGAAAAACCACCTTTCCCAGCCTCATCAGTTTCCCCAAATTAAGATGGATAAATTTTCTCCGTTCCAGCTCTCCGATGATGATGTATTGGATTTTATATTTTCTTAAAATATCACGGGTCATCATGAGATTATCGGATTCGTATACGGTGCTCACTTCCATCACCCGTTGATTCGCGCCGTCGGGGGTTCCCCGCCATAACCATTCATGAACATACCAGCCCAGGATTGTTGGGAGTCCGGTTGCCATTGAAACTCGCCCGTAATCGCTGTAACTGTCCCCATTGGCTTCCAAAATGGCAGGCTGGCCTTTTACATGATGTTTTAGCCACAGGATTCCTTGATAGTCATTATGATCGCGTTGTTTTAGAAATTGGACGCCATCCAGTCCAACATAACGTTTTATTTCCGGTTTTCCGTAATAGCCTTGGATCACGCTAAAGTATGGGTAGATCAGGGGTAGGCTTATCAACACCAATAACGGAAGCTTCAGAATCGCCCGGTGGAAAAATGACTTTGGCTTGGCGGAGATTCGAAAATAAATATACCCTATTGCCAGGGCGAACATTATAAAGGTCTGAAAAGTCAATTTAAACATGGTGTTGGCTCTTTTAAAATCGCCACTGTAAATATCTTTTACATATACCCATTCCGGTACGAGGATTAAACCCGCTGCCGCCAAAATGACAATCAGGCAGAAGGCGTCGGCGGGAGTCAGGCGGTCTAAAAAACTTCGCCAATGGAATGATGACTTTTCCGCTCTTTCCGGGAGGTTTTTTTGATCATCCTTGTATTGGAAATATAAAAACAGTAAAAAAGCCAGCCCGAATAGTAATTGGTAGCCCCAGAGCACCAATAATTGATAGAGAGGGCTGTGGGCGGTAGTCAGGCCGATTCCCTGGGTGGTATTTTGAATTCTAAAGGGAAAGGTCAGGGTTTTCAGCAGGAATAATATTAAAAAACACTGGATGGCCGTATGTTTTCCAAAGGGCGCTTTAAATTGAAAGCGTATCATATTGACATATAAAATAACAATCATTGAAATCACCAAATAAATCGGCAAATCCCAAAAGTTGGTCATTTGAAAGAAAGCCAGGAAAAAACCGATCAAAATCACTTCCGGTCCTAAATAATTCTGACAAAAACCCCTGCATGATGTCAATATCCCGGAGATCCTCTTTTGAAGAGGGATTTTCAAGGAAAAGCGGCATGCGCTTTCGAAGGGGGGCTCATTCCGATTCTCTTCTTTGATTGTCAAGCGGAAAACCAAAGCCATTAAAAGGGCCAGAATTGTTAAAACAAAAGGGATATCGGATACATGGGCATGAAGGTCGGCAACGACAAATGAATAGGAAGGGAATTCATGGATGGTCTTGTCGTGGGTCGGCGGATCATATCCGATAAAACGGGTTGAATCCGGATAGTAATAAGCTTTGAGCGCGCCATGATATAAGCCGTGATTTTTAAGCCAGGGCAACCCAACCCCATAAATAAAGGGATGAAGGTTACTGCCCAAGGAAAGCAGCAGCGATGAAAGAATTCCCCCGGACAAAGTCTTCCACCATTTCCGGCCACAACCGACGTAAATCAGATTGGAGGTGATGGAAAAACTTAAAGACAGACAAAACGCAAACAAGGTTGCAATCATCAGGTTATAGGTCACTGCCGGGTCTATCCCGCTTAATTTGGTAAGGAAGGCGCAGATAAAATGTCCGAAATAATAGTAATTGATGGGATCTCCGGCAAACCAAATATCCTTTGGCGGCATATAAGCGGTTCGTAAAATCGAATTCACAAATCCGAAATCCATGAATTTTTCCAGGCCATAGATCTCGGGCCGCAGACCCCGGATGAACAACCATCCAATCATCGCCCCCAGAAAGAGCAATTCTTCCGCCGCCATTATCTTCATGAACTCTTTGGATTTGCATAAGGATTTCCAGGTCGGGATGGCATGGGTCCAAAGGCTCACTCCCAAAATCAAAAGCAAGATTCCGAAAATGGATATACGGAAAAAAGGAATGACTTTTAAAGAGGAAAACAGCCATAACAAATAAGCGGATATGGCAATCCCGAGGGTTTTGGAAAACAGATACCCGCGATCATAAAATCCGGTAAAAATTTTTACGGTTATCGGTAAAAAAATAAAACCGATCCCTAGAATATAAAGCCACCATAGAAAGACATTTGAAAATTCCATGCTTTCCTCCTCCCAATATGATTGTACCACATTTTGGAAAAAGAAATCAATATTTGGTTAATTCTTGCGAGTAATAAAAGTAGAAAAAGTCCGAAATCGTCATTTCGCAGCGAAGATAAGGATATCTCCGGGGGAGTGTGGAATATTTTATCAAATCAAGCAGGAAAAATTAGAAATAAATCGAAAAACAAAACAAAAATTGAAAAAATGCCGATAGAGTGCTATAGAAGTAAAATTTGATCCAGCTTTGCGGGAGGTTATAAAAATGAGTATGAATATTTGCGGGTACAAATTTGACGGCCCCTTTAGCGTGGAAACAACCATCGTACCGGTCAACCGGGCGGCTGTTTATGTGATTATCTATACTTCGCCGGATGGACAATGTTTCATTCATGATGTCGGGGTATCCAATGAACAGTATTGGGACCGTAATCCTTACGACGGGACCGTTTCCCTGTATTTACGACACATGCCCAGTACTGAAGGGTATACCAGTCAAGACCGGCAAACTCTGGAGCGGAAAATCAGGGATTGCTATAATTTGCCCTAAGGTTTCGGTTTGATGCGGGAAAAACCGTTGATGGATTGACAGATTCAGAAGTTGGAGAAAAGCAACAGGAACTGGTACAAGGCTGTCAAAGAGAAGTAAAGTTTACGATTGGAATAGCATGCAGGAAGGATTGACGCATGTTATTGCAATCATAGATATTTGGAGTCTCTTGCGACGGCCTTATTTCATGTTGAGAAACTATGGTATCAGGCTACCATAAAGGAGGAAAACTTTTGCACAGATATAAATGGCTGATGATGGCTTTTTTTATTGCAATGATTGTTTCATTAACCGGAGGCGCCATTCTGGGGGGAAATGACCGTAGTGAAAACCTCTCTCCCATTCATAAGGATGCAATAAGCAATCCAAAAGACACGGGTGTTGAGGAGGATATGGTTCAGCCGGAAACATATTTGCAGGCCGATACCAAAATTGCTTATGGCCTTTCACGCAAAACGGGTTTTCTTTTTTCAAGCGATGCCGGAAAGAGCTGGAGTCCCAGGAACAACGGTTTACCCAAAAAAAGAATTTATCCTTACCGGGAAGAACAAGTCCGCCATTTGGTGGCCCTGGGAGTTGATCCGCTAAATTCGGCAAGAGTGGCAGTCCTTACAGCCAGTCAAATTTATCTGTCCGAAAATTACGGACAAACCTGGGAGCTTGTCGCCCGTAAACGTCCTATTCCTGAAGGCGCGTATTTAACGGCGGTGGCTTTATCACCGGTTGATCAAAAGACCATACTCCTTGGGACTTCTTTTGCAGGAATTTTTGAAACCCGTGACTTGGGTAAAAGCTGGAGTAATATTTCGAGGGAACTCAAATTTTTTTACCAGGGCGCTGATTACTGGGATGAAATTTCGGCCCTGGCCTATCCTAAAGACGACCCGGAACGCATCCTGTTTCGGTGCGGTTTTGGACAGGCCGTTTACCGGATGAGTAAAGATCGTAAGAGCGCTGAAAAAATAAATAATCTAAAAGTAATGGATCCATTTGCAACAGCAAGCGATGAGACCACGCCCATCCAAAAGGATGCCCCGGATGGGAAAAGTGAAGCCATTCAAAATGTTGCCCTCCCAAACGTTCCAACGGATTTCAAACCAATCAGGACCCCCATCGTTGCAGAGAACGATTTAGTATTTGATAACCCCTTAAAGCGGCTTCCCGTGGAGATGGATCCCGCCAAGAAGGCCCGCCTGCGTGTAGCCGCAGGTCGTTACGGAATTTACCTCCGTTCCGATAAAGCTTATGGAATCAGCCTGGATCAAAAAATTCAGTTTTTAAAGCGCAGCGGTCTCAATTCATTGGTGGTAGATTGCAAAGATGATTTCGGCATGCTTACCTATGATACCAAGTTGGTTCAACCGCGGCAGATGATGGCGGTGCGCCGCAATGGCATTAAAATGGAGGAATTGCTGGGCAAAGCGAAGCAAAATGGAATTCATGTAATCGGCAGAATTGTGACTTTTCAGGATCCGAAGCTTTTTCAGTATCAGAATTTCAAATATGCATTATGGGATAAAGCCATCAATAAGCCTTGGAATACCAAGGAATACTGGGTTGATCCATATAGCGAAGGCGTCTGGGAATATAACCGGGCCATTGCCGAGGAACTGCAGTCTCTGGGGATTGATGAGATTCAGTTTGATTACATCCGGTTTCCAACGGACGGCGATATTTCAAGGATAGATTTCCGGTATCGCCCGGAAGGAGCGGAAAAAACCGATGCGCTGGAGTCATTTCTGGTTTTTGTCCGTCAGAAAATTACAATTCCGATCAGCACCGACCTTTACGGCTTTAGTTGTTGGTGCCGTTCAATCAGCTCAAATGGTCAAAATTTGGAAACTATCAGTGATTATGTGGATGTCATTTGTCCCATGTTTTATCCATCCCATTTTCCAAGTAATTTTTTGCCGGAATTCGATTATCTGGAACGGGCTCGCCGGATTTATCTTGACGGAACCAACCGGGCCTACGCGATAACGGGGGGGAAAAGTGTGGTCCGTCCTTATATCCAGGCTTTCAGGCTCGGCAGAGAACTCAATATGACTCCCACCGTTTACACGGATTATTTGTTACGTCAAATCCAGGGCAATTTGGCGACAAACTCTCCCGGATTTACCCTTTGGGATTACTCCAACCGCTATTATATGGTAACCAAGCCGGTAGAAATCTTTTTAAACCGCCAAGCGGCGGGAAAGGGTAAGTAAATTACGGACCGAGTAATATCACGTTTATCATAATGCTGGGGGAGATTGAATGAGTGAACTGATTACCGTATGTACACAGGCGGCTTTGGAAGCAGGAGCGCTGTTAAAAGCTAACTTTGGCAATAGCGGACTTCAAATCGAAAGAAAAGTTGATCAAAGTCTGGTGACCAATGTCGATAAAGAAGCGGAGCGGTTGATTGTCTCGAAAATAAAGGGCAAGTATCCGGGCCACGGTTTCATCGGTGAAGAGGGCGGCCGGAATGGACCCGATAGCGATAGCGAGTATATTTGGATCATCGATCCATTGGATGGCACACATAATTTTATCCGCGGAATCAATATGTTCGGGGTTTCCATCGGTGTGGCGCACCAGAACCGTTTTGTGGCGGGAGTGATTTACCTCCCCGTTTTCGAAGAATTGTATATAGCCGAATATGGGAATGGGGCTTATAAAAACGGCCGGAAAATAAAGGTGTCCAACTGTAAAAACTTAGGGGAGTGCATGGTTTCGTTCGATTCCGGCATTAAAAAGGCGCCCCTGAGGGAAGTTCAAATTTTACAGGAAGTAGCGATTCATACATTCGGCCTTCGGATGTTTGGAACTTCGGTCCGGCAATTAACCTATTTGGCTGAAGGAGTGCTCGATGGCATTGTGGAATTCGATGATCATCCCTGGGACTTTGCAGCCGGGGCTTGTATCGTGACGGAGGCTGGCGGCATGATTACCAATTTGCAGGGGGAAACCCTTACCCACAAGGATACCGGCTTTTTCGCGTCCAATGGTAAGGTGCACCAACAGCTTCGTGGGATCGTTCAGGGAGAATCCATTCAAGCGTAACGGCTCATGAAAGACAACCGGACCTCGAATTTGCCAATGGAATTTTTCAAGGCCGGGGCATAAAATACTATACTGCGGCGCAACTTTTTTTAGAGAGTTTCGTTAGATGTCTTTGGAGGAGATAACTGAATGAATATTGCTTTTTTCTTAATCCCCAAAAAAGAAGTGGTGTGTTTACCGGTGAATTGCACGATGCGGCAGGCATTGGAGAAAATGGAGTATCACCGTTATACGGCTGTGCCGTTGCTTTCTGAGAAAGGCGAATATGCTGGTACCATTACCGAAGGTGACTTGCTTTGGAAGATGAAGAATACCCCGGGACTTACTTTTGGCGGTACCGAAAGGATCCTCCTTTCGGAGGTGCCCAGAAGGTTTACCAATAGCGCTGTGCGGATTAGCGCGGAAATTGAAGATCTGTTGTCCCTGGCCATAACTCAAAACTTTATTCCGGTTGTTGATGATGGGGATATTTTTATCGGAATCATCCGGCGCCGGGAAATCATTGAGTATTATGCAAAACTCCCCCGTAAAATGGCAGCCAGTCAATAAGATTTTTTTTATTCTTTCGCATTGTAGCCCAAAAACCTGCTCCTCCCCGGAAAGCAGGTTTTACTTTATCGAAATTTAAAAATTTTCCCAAATCAAATTGGCGATGGGTTGAGTCCTTTAAAAATATCCCGGAGTTTTTCATAGCTGGCCTGGTAAAGTTGAAAGTTTTTCTGATAAATCCCTGAAATCTCCGGATTTGGGGTAACGGTGTGTTTATTGATAACAATTTGTTGAACGGGTGTACTTAAATCTTTAAAGATCCCAATGGCAAATCCGCCGATAATGGCGGCGCCAATAGCGCTGGCGTCGGAAATTTGGATCATGTCGACCGGATAGTCAAAAACATTTGCCAGGATGGTTGGCCACAGCTTTACATTCATACCTCCTCCCCCGATACGGACGGTTTTGATCTCGACCCCCATATTTTGAAAGAGTGATAAAGATTCTTTTAAGTTGTAAGATATGCCCTCTAAAATGGCTCTGAACATGGTTTCTCTCCGGGTATTGGTACTAAGCCCTAAAAAGGAACCACGGGCATAGGCATCAAAGTGCGGAGTGCCGCTTCCGGAGAGAAAAGGTAAATACAAAAGGCCCTCACTGCCTGGAGAAATGTTTTGCGCCTCCCGGCTGAGGGATTGGATCAAGGAATAATCCGCCGACGTTTGATTTCCGGATAGAATTCCCGAAAACCAATTGAGACTAAGGCCTCCGGAAAAATGAGAACCCAAAGCATAAAGGGTTCCGGGGATGACATGGGGATGAAAGGTAACTTTATCTTGTCCGGCTTGATTGATTGAGGGAACAACCGTCAGAATCGTCGCGCTGGTTCCTATGGTAGCGGCGACATAACCCGGTTCTTGAATTCCATAACCGATTGCTTTAGCTGCCATATCTGCCGCTCCGGTAACCACGGGGATTCCCGCTTTCAAACCGAAGAGCGCCGCGCCAGCCGGACTAATTTGACCGGCGATTTGATAGGGTTTTAAAACTTCGGGCAGGATTGCTGGATTGAGCCCAAGCTGGTCAACGAGAGAAAGATTCCAATTTTGGGCGGTAAAATCGTAAAGGAGGGAATTGCCGGCATCGGTAATATCTGTAGCCCTTTGGCCCGTTAAGCGAAAACGCAAATAATCCTTGGGAAATAGGATCAGTTCGGTTTTTTTGTAAATATCCGGTAAGTTTTCTTTGACCCAAAGCAATTTGGGGAGAAGAAATGCGTTAATCGCCGGATTGCCGGTATTCTTGTAGATTGTGGGAGCGATATTCAGTTGCAGCCAATTACATTGCTTGGCGCTTCTGGAATCTGCCAGGGTAATGCAGGGATAGAGCGGTGCGCCGTCCCTATCCGTTAAAACCAAACCGCTCATATGGCCGGATAGGGAAATCACCCCGATTTCCTGGTTGCCGATGGCATCCTGGCATTGTTTGATAGCCTGGACAGCAGCAACAATCCATTCTTCCGGATTTTGTTGCAACCATCCGGGACGGGGGCTTGCAGAGGGATAGGGGACCGCAACCACAGATAATATATTGGCTGTTTCATTCATTGCCATACATTTCAGGGCTGATGTCCCCAAGTCTAAGGCTAATATAACGGGCATGTCGAAGAACTCCTTTAGATTTTTTAACCGTTACGCTGCGGAGATATTTTAATTGAAAGGGTGAAGATGTCACCTGAAATATAACTTTCGACATATTCCACAGGCAGATTGTTCTCCAGATAGGAGAGGCGTTCGGAATATAAAATGGCTTTTCCCTCATGGATACCCAAGAGCTGGGCCAGATCACGGCTGGCGTTGATGGGACGATAAGTATCATCGGCTTTAACCGGTACCTTATGATATTTCTTATTTAAAGTTTCATAAAGAGAATCATCAATATCCGCCATTTTTAAATCCGGATAAATATCCATCCTTAAAAACGAGGTCACCAAGGCCACCGGATGCTCATTGGCCAGGACCAGGCGTTTAAAACGGATCACTTTACTTTTTTCCAGCAACATTAAATGACTCAGCACGGGTTGGGGTGTTTCAATGACTGTTAATGAAATTTTTTTACTTTTGGGATTATAGCCGAGACGGCGAATGTCATCGGTAAATGTGGGCAGACGGCTAAAGGACCGCTGAATCTTCGGCGGGGCTACGAAAGTTCCCTTTCCTTGAATCCGGTACAACACTCCTTCATTCACCAGTTCGACAATGGCTTGTTTAACGGTTCCCCGGCTTACATTGAATTCATCGGCCAGCTCCAACTCGCCGGCGATGGGTTCGTCAGGTTTCATGGCATTGATCCTGGTTAAAAGTTCGGTCTTAATTTGATAATAAAGCGGTATCTTCTGGCTACGGTTGATCATCATCAAAAACCCTTTCCAAATTTGAAATCGAGTAAGTATTGAATGGAAATAAAGGCCAATCATTCTGGTGAATTTAGTATATTATATTTCTTATTGTTATTAAAGCATAAAATTAGTTGACTAGTCAAGTAGACATATGTTAGAATGAGGTTAAGTTAAATTCGGATGATGTCAGGTAACAAAAAATGGACGGGGCGCCAGATAAATTGGGTATTCTCGGGCCATGTTCTTACCGATGTCGAGGATGTAACGTATTTTGCCTTGGATGCAATGGAGGTGATTGAAACTCGTAGTTTGGGGACTAACCATACGAAAATCAAATTGAAAAAGGAGCGGCAATCGATGAAAAAACATTTGTCAATGGTAATGGTGTTAGTACTTGCTTTCTTTTTGATGGTTTCCAGCCTGGGTTTAGCGGCATCCAAAAAATATACCATTGGATATGATATTTATTTTTTAGGCAATACCTGGTCGGTTCAAATGTACAAGGAATTTGCCTCCGAAGCAAAACGGCATTCCGATGCGGTTTCCAATGTAATTTATGTGGAATCGGAAGGAAAAGTTGATAAACAAATCGCCAATATCGAGGATTTGATTGTCAAAAAAGTCGATGCCATTATTACAACTCCCAATTCTCCCACAGCGTTGATTCCGGTTTTGAAAAAAGCCCAAAGCAAGGGGATCAAGGTAGTATTGTTAGCGGCCACCATTAAAGCTAATTTTTATGACGCTTTGATTACAGTGGACGATGTGGACTTTGGTAAGGCCGGTGCGGAATGGCTGGTTAACAAATTAAATGGTAAGGGTAAAATCATTGCTTTAAACGGAATTGCCGGACTTTCGGTTAGCCAGGACCGCTGGAATGGCGCGAAAAGCGTTTTTGATAAATATCCGGGGATCAAGATCCTCTCCACCATCAATGCTGATTGGGATTACGCCAAGGCCAAAATGGAAGTCAGCAATTTGCTGGTCGCCCAACCTCAGATCGATGGAGTATGGTCTCAAGGCGGCGGTATGACCCTCGGCGCGATTGAAGCCTTCCAGGCTGCCAAACGTCCTTTGGTGCCGATGACCTCCGAGGATAACAACGGCTTTTTGAAGGTTTGGAAACAACTGAATGAAAGCAAAACCGGTTTTGATAGTATCGCAGTAGCCAAACCGACCTGGCTCGGCTCCGAAGCGCTCAAAGTGGCTTTAGACTTGCTACAGGGCAAAAAAGTGAAGAAAAATCAGATTTTGCCGGTACCCAAAATTACCGATGCCAATCTGGATCAATTTGTTCGGCCGGAATTGCCGGATAGTTTCTGGGCCAATAGCCGGATGACGGATGAAGAAATTAAGGCGACTTTTAGCAAGTAAAAAATTTTCAAGAAAATAAAAAGGGGCCTGATCATGAATTATGCTGATAGCCAATCGGTGGTTCTTGAAGGAAAACAACTTAGTAAACAATTTAACGGCAATGCCGTATTGAGGGATGTCGATATTCTTTGCAAGCGGGGAACAATTTTGGCCTTAGCGGGTGAAAACGGGGCCGGTAAAAGTACCCTGATGAATATTATCTGCGGTAACCTGCAACCCGATAACGGGGCTATCTATTATCAAGGGTTGAAAATTAAAAACTTAACCCCTCAAAAAGCGAAAGAATTGAAAATTGCCTTTGTCCATCAGGAACTGAGTTTGTTTCCCGATCTCTCGATTGGTGAAAACATAATGCTTGATCAGGAACCTGTCAATTGGGCCGGGCTCATCAATCATCGCCGGTTGCATGAAATGGCCCGGGTTTTGATGAATGAATTGCAATATCCCATGGATGTCACCCAATTGGTCAAACAACTCAGTCTGGCTGAAAGGCAAATGGTTGAAATCGCTAAAGCCTGGGTTAATCATCCCCAACTTATGATTTTGGACGAACCCACTTCCAGCTTATCCAAAGCGGAAGTCGAGCGCCTATTCCAAATGATGGCAAAATTAAAGACCGGCGGTACTTCGCTGATATTTATCAGCCACCGGATGGATGAAATATTTCAAATCTGTGATGAAGTTGTCGTCCTAAAAGACGGCCAGTTGATGCGAACAGAAAAAGTAGCCAACATGACCCGGGATGATCTAATCCGGACCATGGTTGGACGGGAAATCACCCAGACTTTTCCCCCCCGGAAAAGTCCGGGTGATGCCCGGATCCTTCTCCAAATGGAAGACATTTGTTTGAATGAACGGTTAACGAATATTCATCTGAAAATTCCGGAGGGAACGATTATTGGAGTCGGCGGCTTGGAAGGACAAGGCCAAAGAGAGCTGGCCCGGGGATTATTCGGAGTAACTCCGTTTACCGGCGGAACCGTTTACTTTGAAAATGAGCCCCTCGCCATCCGGTCACCGCAGGATGCTATCCATCACGGTATTGGTTTTATTCCCGATGATCGGAAATTGGAAGGACTGGTTCTTCCGCTGTCAATCCGCGAAAATATATCTCTGCTCACACTGGATAAAATATCAAAGCGCTGGATTCTGCAACTGGCGAAAGAGGGCCAAGCGGTGCGGCAAGGAATGCAAAGCTTATCCATCAAGGCATTTTCACCTGAGCAGGAAGTCCACTGTTTAAGCGGTGGCAATCAGCAAAAAGTGATTTTTGCGAAATGGTTGGAACGGGGTCCGAAACTTTTGATACTGCATGAACCCACCCGTGGTGTGGACATTCAGTCTAAAATCGAAATCTATCAGTTGCTTCGGGAGTTGACCGACCGCGGGATCAGCATTTTGCTCATCAGCAGCGATATGTTGGAATTAATAGGACTCTCCGATCACATTTATATTTTATATGAAGGCCGGATCAGTGGTGATATTGAGGGAGCCGCCGCTACCGAAGAGAAAATTATGACATTAAGTTCAGGCGCAACCTTAGTATAGTTGCGGCGGGAAAGGAGAATTCACTTGTTTCACGGCTCATTTGGAAAACATGCTCAACTTGCGCTTCCCGTTTATATTGTATTGATATTATTGCTTATTATGACCGCTTCAATATCCGCTTCCTTTCGAACGGTTGACAATTTTACCAATATCATTTCCCAGTTTACGCCCCTGGCGATTGCGGCCATTGGCCAAACTTTGGTTTTATTGTTGGGCGGTATCGATCTGTCGGTGGGCTCGGTGATTAGTTTTGCTACGGTGATAATGGCTATGTTTAGCGGCAGTTCCCCGGCTGGTCTGGTCTTGAGTATCTTGATAGCGATAGGGGTTGGGATTTTAACCGGAACCATCAACGGTTTGGGAATCGTTACCTTGAATATTCCCCCTCTGATCATGACTTTATCCACCATGAGTATTATCAAGGGAATTTCTTTATTTCTGATGCCATCTCCCGGAGGAATGGTGTCTGTTGAGTTCATGGAGTTCGTCACCCAAAACTGGGGCATTGTTTCGGTCATGGGATTGCTGGTGCTCATTTTGTATGGAATCTTTTTTATGATACTGACCAGCACCAAGACGGGACGTTCGATTTATGCAACGGGCGGTGATTTGAATAGCGCCACTAAAATGGGTATTCCGGTGCTGCGAACAACAATTATTGGGTACGGACTTTCCGGAGTTTTAGCGGCGGTTGCCGGTATCATCTTATCTGCCAGGATATTCTCCGGGGATCCGGTCGTTGGCGATACGTATTCCATGGATTCGGTCGCCGCGGCCGTGGTCGGCGGCACATCGTTATTCGGCGGTATTGGAGGAATTATAGGCACCCTTGCCGGCGCAGTGTTGCTTTCACTGACCAATAATATTCTCAATATGCTGAACGTATTTGCATACTATCAATATATCATCAAAGGGGTTATTTTGGTTCTGGCGTTGTTTTTATTTCAATTGTGGGGGCGTAAAAAATGAGTCGATTTTTGATGCAGAAAACCAAAATAACACTGGGCATTTATGCGCTGCTCCTTTTGATGGTCATTATTTTCATCATGTTTTCGCCCGGCTCTTTCTCCCCCCATCACTTGTTGAACAATTTCCGGCAAGCGGCCCCCCTTGGAATCGTGGCCATTGGGCAGACTTTAGTACTCCTGATCGGCGGTATTGATTTATCGGTGGGAGCTGTTATTTCTTTAACGAATGTGATGGCTGCCGGCATGATGATGGGGAATAACGCCAATATCGGAGTAACCATAGCGGTTACCTTACTCCTTGCGGTTTTCATCGGATTTGTGAATGGCTACACCATATTGAAGGTGAAAATCCCGCCCTTTTTGGTTACTTTGGCCATGTCGCTGGTGATTGAAGGCGCTTATATGGTATATACCAAAGGTTCTCCGATAGGAAATATCGCCCAGGGCTTTCGAATCATTTCGGATGGATGGATTGGACCCTTACCGGTTGCCGGTATTTTATGGGTGGTAGTTTGGGGAATTTTTGCGTTTCTATTGTACCGGGTGACTTGGGGACGTAAGGTTTATGCAACCGGTGGAAACACGCAGGCTGCTTACTTGGCGGGGATTAAGACTCCCCAAATCATCCTCACAACTTATATGCTCAGTTCTTTGCTGGCCGGAATGGCGGGACTCTTAATATCGGCTTATATTGGGATTGCATCATCAGGAGTGGGCAATATCTATACGCTCAATTCCATAGCTGCCACAGTAATCGGGGGAACCACATTCGCCGGTGGAGCCGGGGGTTTAGCCGGGACATTTGCCGGTGTCCTGATCATGAGTTTGCTCCAAAGCATGATGACGATGATGAACATTCCGGAAGCCGGTAAATATATCAGTCAAGGTGTTATTATCGCAGTGATGGTCACAATTAACCAACGGACCGTAAGACGGTAACATACTAAAATGTTTTATTACCAGAAAGGATGAATACATTGGGTTTTATTCGTACAATGCTGGGGGATATCCAACCGGAGGAGCTTGGTGTAACGGACGCGCATGAACATATTGTTTGTCGGCCGGGCCATTGGGTTGATCGCCGGGAAGATGATTTGTTATTGGATGATCCTGAAAAGTCAAAAGCCGATGTTTTATTGTTCAAGGCAGCCGGAGGCGAGGCTATCGTCGATGCAACCGCGGTGGATTATGGCCGCGATTTATTGGCTGTGAAAAAAATCGCCGAGGAAACCGGCATTAAAATCATTGCCACAGCAGGATTTAATAAAAGTTTTTTATGGGACGCATTGCTTCCCGATTCGCAGATTACGTATCACACATGGATTGAACAGGCAAGTATCGAAGAATTGACTCAATTTGTGGTGAAAGAATTTAGTGAAGGGATGGAAGGCACCGAGGTACGGGCCGGTCAGTTGAAATTCGGCACCGGTTATAACATGATTGACCCGTTGGAAGAAAAAACATTGCGGGCCGTTGTCAGGGCTCACCACATTACCGGGGCGCCGGTTCATTCCCATACGGAGGCCGGTACCATGGCTTTGGAACAAATTGAACTCTTAAAACAGGAAGGGATGGATATGAGGCATGTATCCATCGGCCATATGGACCGCAACCCCGATACCTGGTACCACTTAAAAATTGCCGAGAGCGGGGCGTTTTTATCCTTTGACGGTATCGGCAAGATCAAGTATTATCCGGAGAGTGTAAGAATTCAGTGCCTATTGGAGCTGGTGAAACGGGGCTATCAAAAACAAATCCTAATCGGAGGCGACGCCGCCCGTAAAACATATTATCAATCCTACCTGCACGGGTTGGGCTTGGGATATATTTTAGGGAAATGGGTTCCCCGTTTTATAGAGGAAGCTGAGGCGGCCGGATTCAACGGTCAAGAATTGGTGGATGACTTCTTCCGTAACAATCCCCGCCGCTATCTTACCATTGAATGAAGCCGAGGAGGGATTTTCATGGACTATCAGACTTTAAAGGGCGATGAAGTGAAAAGTTTCTTAAATTCGGAAACCGTCATTTTATTACCGATTGGAGCGGTAGAATTTCATGCCGGTCATTTGCCGCTGGGAACCGATAATTATTTGGCGGAGGGCGTGGCCCGGAAAGTAGCCGCTAAGCTGGAACGGACCCTGGTACTCCCTACTTTATCCTATGGACAGGTATGGTCGCTCCGGGATTTTCCCGGGACCCTGACGCTTAGCAATGAAGTGTTGTCCGGAATGATTATGGATATCGGTCGCAGTTTAAACCGGCAGGGAATCAAAATTTTGGCCTTGATTAATTCCCACATGGGGAATTTGGATGCCATGAAAAGCGCGGCCCGGGTCTTGTTTGAAGAGGGAATGAAGGTCCTCTATCTTACCTATCCGGGAGTGGCTGAAGTCCAACAAAAAGTGTTGGAATCGGAAAGAGTCCATGGGACTTTCTTTCATGCTTGTGAAATCGAAACTTCCTATATGTTGTATTTGGCTGGCCAGCATGTGGATATGAGCAAGGCCATTTGTGATCATCCCACTATCCCCGAAAATTTTAACTTAACCCCCACACCGTGGAATAAAATCACCAAGACCGCGGTTTTAGGAGACGCTACCTTGGCCACTTCCGAAAAGGGGAAAGCCATCATCGATCAGGCGGTCGACAATATTGTAGCCATTTTGCGCAAGACCCGGACGGAAGTTCTCGGAAAATCTTTGGAAAACTTCCAATCATAAGTAGCGGAGGCGTTTACGAATGTTTCACTCTTTTTGGACTTATCCTTGGGATTTAGTAGATTTAGGAGTTGAT
The DNA here is from genome assembly GCA_023429995.1 of Bacillota bacterium. Lineage (GTDB taxonomy): Bacteria > Bacillota > UBA4882 > UBA8346 > UBA8346 > UBA8346. The sequence goes on from JAEZCE010000016.1 coordinate 71,845, forward strand.
GAGGCGCTCCAGGAGATCAAGGCGACCGGCTTGGACGGAATCAGCCTGGCCACTTCTTATCATGCGGGCCGTTTTTTACAGGCCCGCAGTACCAAGCGAAAAGCATATTTTCCGGAGGATGGCGCCCTTTATTTTCATCCGGACTTTCAAAAATATAAACATTTATTGATTCAACCCGAGGAAGCCCCCTTTGTGAAGGAAAATCCCGGTTATTTGGAGCGGATTTTCGAAAAAGCGGATCAATACGGGCTAAAAGTCTCCGCCTGGACCGTAGCGCTTCACAATACCCGGGTTGGTAAGAAATATCCGGAAGTTACGGTACACAACGCCTATGGAGATGCTTATTATTATAATTTATGTCCCAGCAATGAGGAGGCCCGTAACTACATCAAGACGGTCATTGGCGATATGACCGCGCAATATTCCTACCATGCCCTGGAACTTGAATCCCTTAATTTTATGGGTTTTTTTCATGAGTTTCACCATGAAAAAGATGGTGTCGGATTAACCGCCAAGGATGATTTTTTATTGTCCCTTTGCTTCTGCGATTCTTGTAAAAAAAGGGCCCGTGGGGCCGGGATTGATATTTCGGAGGCGCAAAATATCGTCAAAAAATGGCTGGATGAATTATGCAACCGGGAGTTGCCGCATAACGACGATAATCGGTTTTGGGCCGAGGGGCTCGAATATTTCCGGGATACCCCCGCGGTCTATGAATATTTAAAGTGGCGTTCTACAGTCGTGACTTCACTGGCAGAAGAACTTCAGACCTTAATGCCGGAGCGAACCAGCTTATACTTTTTAAGTTTGCTTACTCCCGATAAATCCTGGCTTTTCGGGGTCGATTTCAGGGAAATCGGCCGGGTGAATGATGGGATCGCGGTTTGTTGCTATGATACCGACGCCCAACAGGTCGGGTTGAATATGGAAAAATCGGTGCGGGAAGTTACTCCTCAAACAACCATGCTTACCGGGTTAAGGGTTTTTTACCCGGAAGTCCATCATCAAGAGGAATTTTTGGCCAAGGTCAAGGCGGCAGCCGATGCCGGGACCCAGGGTTTTATTTTTTACAATTACGGCCTGATTCCCAAACCCCGTATGCGTTGGATTCAAGCTGCCATTGACATGGTGAAATCCTGAAAAGGGATTTTATTTTGAAAATAAACGGGGGGCGAAAGTCAGGCTGAATTTTATGGAATGATTGAGTTGGCAGGCGGATGTTTTCTTGATTTCTTTCGTTTTGAAAGATATACTGGATACGGCAGATTAATCCGTATTATGGTATATCTTTTTTATTGATAAGGAGAGAATATGGAACCCCAAAAATTTACGATCTCAAAAAAAGTTTATTTGGCTGATACCGACGTCACGGGGATAGCCTATTACGCGAAACATCTGGAATGGCTGGAAATGGCGCGGGTTGAATGGATTAGCGCGATTTACAAACCTTTGACCCGGATGATCGAAGAAGACGGCGTCAGTTTTATGCCGATCCATGTCAATATAACCTATAAAGCGCCGGCTCTTTTCGAGGATTCGTTAACCGTCAAGGTATGGATTAAGGAAATCGATAAAATCAAGCTGCTGCTGGGTTACGAGATAACCAAAATGGCGGAAACGAAAGAGGTCCTGGTGGCGGAGGCCGATATCACCATGCTTTGCGTAAATATAGCCAAGGGAAATCGGCCGGCTAAAATACCCCCATTTTTGGTTGAGGTTTTTGAAAGATCGCAGAAAGCAATCACCGAAGTTTAAGCATAAACATGATACTGGGACACGAAACATTGACTACACGTCCCACCGCTCGGTTTAAACCAGAACTTGGCTCCTGTTGAACTTACAGTAGTCACTCCCGATCTTTATACTTTAATTTTCTGACTTCGGACGGCACTTTACCAATCATTTTTTTGAAAGTCTTGTTGAAGTTGGCGATGTTATTGAATCCGCACAGGCTCGATATTTCTAAGATAGTTTTGTCGCTGTTTTGTAAATACTCAATGGCCCGTCGCACCCTTTGTCTGGCCAGATATTCGGAAGGGTTGATTCCCAGGCTCTTTTTAAAGAAAGTCGAAAAATAACTGGGATTCATATATACGATGGCTGCCATGTCCTCTAGACGGATTGGCTCGGCTATATGCAAATCGATATAATGAGTGACTTTATTGAGTGAAGCCAAATCTTGTTTCCGATTGGGAAATTCCTCCTTATCCGTTTTGGTCAAGCCGTAATGACGGGTTAGTAATGCTAGAATGTTTAAGAGTTTCACTTTCAGCAGCAAGTGATATTCAGGCAGTTTTTGCTGGAACTCTTCATCCATCTCTTCGAACAGTCTTTTAATTTCTTGAGCAACCGGCGTATCCCGTTCCACCCTGTTTTTAAAGGTGGATTTTCTTTCAAAAAAAATTGAGAGAAACCGGGCGTCGAATAAATTGCTTTCCAAAGCCCAGACAAATCTGGGATCAAACATAATCACCTCATTGACAAATTCATAACGGGGGTCAATATTCACAATTTGGTGGAATTCTATATTATTGAGGACAAAAATGTCCCCTTCCCGCATTTCGTAAGTTTTGCCTTCGATTAAATACTCGCCATGCCCCGACTTGACCAGTGATATTTCCAATTCATGATGCACCACAAATTCATTAATGCACTCTTGTTCGGTGTTTAGAAAATAAGTCTCCAAACTTAACAAGTTCATGCCATCCATTTGAATTACTTCGTAATTCATTGCTGCCCCCTATCACAAACATAACACAGAGATTATTATCTCATTATATCATAATTTACGAGTTTCTTTGATTCGATAAGCTTGGAAAAACATGTTTTACCGTTTCTTGATAAATTGCTGAAAAAATATATATTTACACGAAACGGACAGAAGTATCTAAAAAAAATATCAGAGAATCTAAATAAAGTTGAAGAAACCCCTTTAAAAACTGCCTATAATGATTTTATCAAGACTCGATCAAGTCTGAAGAAATCTTTGATAAATTGCTTAAAAGTGAGAGGAGTCACTCTGGCATGAAAAAAACAAAAATTGTAGTCATTGGGGCGGGAAGCGCATCATTTGGCCTGACCAATCTGGGAGCCATCCTTAGAACTTCCGCCTTGAAAGGGAGCGAGTTGGGCCTTGTTGATATCAATCAGGAAGGGCTGGACCTTATAACCAAGCTTGCCGAAAGGCTCAACCGGGAGTGGGGCGCCGGATTTACCATTACCAGCAGCGCCGACAGGAAAGAACTACTGAAAGATGCTGATTTTGTGATTATTTCGGTTGCAGTTGACCGGGAAAAATGTTGGAATTTGGATTTCGAAATCGCTCAAAAGTACGGTATCATGCATTATGCTGAAAACGGCGGTCCCGGCGGGGCAATGCATGCTTCCCGTAATATTAATTTAATTATGCCCATCTTACGGGATATTGAGGCTATCTGCCCGGATGCCTTGGTGCTCAATTTCACCAATCCGGTACCGCGGATTTGCATTGCGGCGGCCCGTTTCACCAAAGTGAAGATGGTCGGGATTTGCCATCAAATCGAGTTTGGTTATACCATCGTTGCAAAGGTATTGGCCAAAGAATTGGGACTATCGATTCCTGAAGGTTATCAATTCAAATGGGAAGAAGAAATCCAAAAACAATACCATATCATTAACGAAATGGCCCAGGAAAAGATCGATATTCTCGCTGCGGGCATCAACCATTTTACCTGGATGCTTGCAATACGCGACCGGAAAACAGGCGAAGACTTGTATCCGTTATTCCGGGAACGGTATCGTAGCGGGTTTGAAAATTTTGAGCCCTTGACCCGGGAAGTTTTCGATGTTTTCAAGACTTGCCCGGTTCCCGGCGATTGTCACATGGTGGAGTATCTTCCCTATACCCATAATATGAACACCAATACCTGGGATAAGTATGATATTCAAATGTACCCGCTCCGGAAAGCCGAAAACCAGCGGTATCAAATGTGGGATGAAATCAGCGACATGGCGCACGGGAAAAAATCAGGTGATGACTTGCGGAATGTCCACAGCGAGCGGGCCGAACTCATTATTTCGGCTATTGTCAATAATTCTTACGGTTATGAACCGGCTGTCAATATTCCCAATTTGGGGTATATCGAAAATTTACCCTATGGTGCCATTGTGGAAGTACCGGCAGTGGTCAGCGCCAATGGGGTTAAGGGTGTTGGTGTTGGAAGATTACCGGAACCCGCAGCGGAATTGTGCCGCCGGCAAATTAACATCGCCGAAATGGCGGTAGAAGCTGCCGTAAAGGGTGATCGGGATTTGATGCTTCAGGCTTTGGCCCTGGACCCGATGGTGGATGATCCGAAAATTGCCCGGGGATTGCTCGATGATTACTTAAAAGCGGAACGGGAATATTTGCCGCAATTTTTCGATAAAAAAATCCGGCTCTAAAGCGCGCAGGGGAATGGATTTGAAAAATCTTTAATGGAAATAGTTAGTCTGAATTTTCACAGTTAGGGTCGATTGTAAAAAATAACTGTTTAGGTGTTTATTTTCATAACCAAAGGAGTGAACAAGCTCAATCAAGGAAAACCGACTCGATTTAGGGAAATGGAACCCGGGATGAAAATTGTTTGTAAAAAACTACAATTTAAATTAAAGGAGGAATGCGTGGATGATCAAAAAAATACTCTTAATGGTTTTGGCCTGCTTGATTATGGTGGTTCCGGTCTTTGGAGCGGCTCCAACCAAATTACTGGTGTGGTGGTTGCCGGATACGGCAGCAACTCTGAATTCAGCCATAAAAGCTTACACCGCCAAGCATCCCGGTGTGGAAATCCAATATGAGACGAAGAACTTTGATGATTTGAAAACCACTTTACGGCTGACGCTTTCCAGCAACGAGGGTCCCGATATTACCCAGAGCAACCAAGGAGCCCAGGATATGGGACAGTTGGTCAAAGACGGCTCAATCATCGCCTTGGATAAATATTATCAGAAATACGGCTGGAATAAATTATTCGGAAAAGCTCTCATCGATCCCAACCGTTTTAATAAAGATACCATGAAACAAGCTTCCGGGCCCATTTACGGGGTATCCGAGAGCGCGGAATTCGGTCTGATGTTTTATAACAAAGACTTATTTGCCAAAGCAGGCATTAAAAATGTTCCCAAAACCTTTGCCGAATTTGAAGCGGATTTGGCTCTTTTGAAAAGCAAAGGGATTACTCCCATTGCCTACGGCGACAGCGATCAGAGCGGCCGAAGCATTCACTGGTTTGAAATGATTTTAGGGAATTATGCTCCTCAAAAAGAATTTGCCAACTTGACTTTTGATTTAAACAACAATGCTTCTTACGGCCAGGCCGAGCTGGCTGCGGCAGCCAAATTTCAAGAATGGTGCAAAAAAGGATATTTTACCGACGGCTTTTTGGGGATTAGCGCCGGTGATGCCCAAAAAATGTTTTGCGCCGGTCTGGCTGCCATGTATAAAGAGGGCGACTGGGGCACCACCGATATTATTAGAGATTCCAAAGCTGCTAAAGCTTCAGTCGGCGTATTCTTACTTCCAACGAAGTATGGGGTAACTTTCGGGGCCCCCGCAACCTGCGCCACGATCTCAAAGAAATGCAAGAATCCCGATGTAGCAGCTGATTTTCTCAATTTTCTCGTGAAGGACACCAAGTATCACATTGCCAACAACGAACTACCGATAGCCAAGGGTGATTATAGCGCGGCTGATCCTGTATTCAAAGACATGTGTGATTTGGCAACCCATGTTTATGAAAAGAATTTAGCCGGCTATTATTTTGACTGGGCCACTCCCACCATGTATAATACGATGATTGCCGGTCTGCAACGTTTAACCGGTCAAAAGATTACTCCCCAAGAGTTCGTGAAGAGTGTCAATGATGATTTTGCCAAGGCCCATGCTAAAAGTAAGTAATAAAAGATAGAATTGATTTTGTTCCGAAGATGCTAAAACTAAAGTTTTTTAGGTTGGCATCTTCGGACCATTGACGGAATTGAAATGAGGGGGCCTAAAAGGGTATGAATCATGAAAAAAACTGGCGCAATCTCGCTGCGAATTCCCTATTTTTATTACCAGGTTTGTTGCTTTATCTATTCTTTTTTCTATTTCCGGCTTCTCAGAATATGATTTTCAGTTTATACCGGATGGAAAGTTTAACCAAGGGCGTTTTTGTCGGTTTGGCCAATTACCGTGCGATGCTGACAGATCAGCTTTTTCAATTGGCGCTTTTTCATTCCTTGTATTTTATGATGCTCTATGTGACGATCCCGGTGCTTTTAGGTTTAATTGTTGCAATTATTCTAGCGCGAGCCAATTTAAAGGGAACACTGCTGATGCGGTGCATCTTTTTTTTACCCTATGTAATTACTACAATTGCAATTGGTATTGCTTTCCGATGGGTTTATTTGCCTAACAACGGTTTACTCGATACTTTGTTAAATGGGATAGGTCTGGGTTTCTTACGCCGGATTTGGTATGGAGATGAATCTACGGCAATTCATGCTATCGGCAGTATTGGAATCTGGATGACTTTCGGATACATGATGCTGATCTTTTTGGCTGGATTACAAAGAACGGATGTATCCCTCTACGAGGCGGCCAAAGTGGATGGAGCCAATGTATGGCATCAATTCTTTCACATTACGATTCCGTCCCTAAAAAACGATATCACCATCGCCATTATTTTTAACTTAATCGGCGGTTTACGCGTTTTTGGTTTGGTCATGGCGACAACAAGAGGGGGCCCCGGTAATTCAACGCTGGTTATGGATCAATATGCCATTGAAACGGCGTTCAGTCAGGGCGATTTGGGGTACGGAGCCGCCTTGACAGTGATCGTGGCTTTCATTACATTAATTGTCTCACTACTCGTTATGTGGCTTCGGAGAGAGGAAAAATAAATCAGCATGGTTTAAAAAAAGCGTAGCGCGAGAAATGGGTCTGGTCAATGAAGAAAGAAAGGGGTTGGAATATGAGTCAGAGTAATTTAGAACCCTTGAGAATGCGTCCTGCGGGAAGGCGGCGCCAACTAAAATGGTGGCGCGTTATCGTATATTTTTTTATGGCTTTATTATTCACGATTACCATTACACCGTTTATTTCATTAATTTTCGCGTCGTTGAAAGGGTCTATGGATTCGGTGGTGACCAACGCATTTACACCGCCCAAAACCTGGGAATGGGCCAATTATGCTGAAGCTTGGGTAACCGGACATTTTAGCGTTTATTTTTTAAATTCTTTATTGGTGGCCTTGGCAGTGACATTATTAGGGATTATATTCGGCTTGATGGTCGCTTATAGCATGGTGATTTTGAAGGTTCCATTTAACCCATTGTGGTTAGTGCTCTTTATGATTGGATTGATTTTGCCCGAAGAATCGGTCATTATTCCATCCTATTTCAATTTGCATCGTCTGGGACTTTTGAATACGTACTGGGCGTTGATTTTCCCCCAGGCGGCCATGAGTATTGCTTTTGCCACGCTATTTTTAAGACCCGCTTTGCTGGATGTTCCGGGTGAGTTATTGGATAGCGCAGGTATAGACGGGTGTAATAAGATCGGCCTCATCCGGCACGTTATTTTTCCGCTGGTAAAACCCTCACTATCATCCCTGGTGGTGCTTTTTTTCCTGGCAACCTGGAATGATTTTACCTTTCCGTTGGTGCTAACCTATAAGGATCAACTCCGGACATTGCCATTGGGGTTGTACCTATTCCAGACCTCTCACCAGCAAAACGTTACCTTGCAAGCGGCCGGTTCGGTGATCGTGGCTTTGCCGGTGGTGCTTATTTATTTGTTCTTCCAGCGTAGCTTTATTTCAGGAATTACCGAGGGCGCAATCAAAGGGTAACGCCTTGCCGTAACTTGTCGTTCAATCACTGAAAATGGGATGGGGAGTGTCGAGTTGAAATCGGAAATCGGAAAAGCGCTGGATAAAATCAAGGAAAACCAGATTGGATTGTCCAAAAAGCAAGCTTGTATAGGGTTTGACGGTTTCATTGATTCGATTATCCGGATTATGAAGCATAAAAGCCCGGACCAAAAGCACCAGTATTTCGATACCATCGCCGATTTCGGCACTTTCTTGATTTCTCAATCCGGTCAAAGCTGCTCGGTTGAACTGAAAGAGTATCTTTGCAAGATAGGCGGCAACATGCCGATCTTCGCCAATGCCTTGGGCTCTATGGGAATAGCGGTAAATTGTATTGGAGCGCTGGGCTATCCGAAGATTCATCCTTTATTTGAACCGATGCGGCAAAATCAGTGTACATTATACAGCGTTTCCGAACCCGGGCTTACTTCGGCATTGGAGTTTAACGACGGTAAGGTGATGTTGATCCGTATCGAAGCCCTGGACAACCTGACGTGGGACACGATTAAGAATCGAGTCGGTTTGGATCTGATCATAAACTTTTTTAGCGCCAGTGACTTGATCGGCATTGTTAACTGGAGCGAGATCGAACATACTACCGGGATCTGGCAAGGGATTTTAAAAGAGATAGTACCTGAGCTAGCTTGCGCTAAAGAAAAAATCCTCTATTTTGATTTGGCGGATTGTTCCAAACGCAGTGATGTTGATATCCAAGAGGTTTTACAATTAATTCCCGCCTACTCCAGGACTTTCAGAACGGTTTTGGGGATCAACGAAAACGAGGCCCGGATTCTTTTCAGAGTCTTTTTCGCTACGCCAGGAGCCGCCACCGCTTCTATTCCGTCCATCGGGGAAAAATTATCCCGGCGGCTTGGCGTTGACGTCCTGGTGATCCATCCCCGGGATGGCGCCTGGGCCTGGGAAAACGGCCGGTGTTGCCATGTCCGGACCAGGCTGATTGAACATCCCAAAATCTCTACCGGTGGCGGTGACAATTTTAATGCCGGGTTCTGTTTAGCCCAGTTGCTGGGGATGGATCTGTCCGCTTCATTGATTGCCGCCAATGCCGTTTCGGGGTTTTATGTTCAAAACGGATTCAGCCCCAGTTTGGATCAATTATGCGCTTTTTTGCAGGAATGGCAGGAAGCCGTAAACTAGATAAAAGATTAAGGCCTCAATCCCGACTCCTCCCCTATTATCCCGCCGGAAACTAACCGTGATATCAGCCGAATAAAAAAAATGAAATTCAAGATCGATAGAGTATGTTGATGGCGGCTCTTGATATTTTTTTACGGAGCCGCTACAATTTAGATACAATATTTTAATGAAATTTGGCTGTTTTTAAAGTTTTTCGTATTTGCATTACTTACCGGTATCCGTAGAGTGCCGTTTTTCAACGGTTATGGGAATAGGAGTCGACAACTGATGGGCGTAAAGGTTTGGTCCTTGGCCGGCAGGCGTTTGCAGAATTTCAAGATCAGCACCAAGATTGCTTTGTATTATCTGATTTTGTTAACCATTTCCATCGCTATCAGTGGCGTATGTTATTACCGTATCAATTCAAAATATATGTCCCGTAAAATCAGCAATGTATCTTTTCAAATGCTGGGCTCCATCAATGCCAACGTGGATACCTTCATTGAAAATACTAACAATTTATCCAAGACCGTTCTTTCCGACGGGAGAGTCCAGGCTTGTTTACGCAATCCCACCTTGAGTCTGCAGCGCAATGTCAATCGTTATTTCATTAATTTAATGGAATCTTCCCCCTTGGTTTCAGCGGTTTATCTCTTTGACAATCAGGGAAACCGTTATGGAGCCGACCAATTAACGGTAAAGACCTTTAAGTACCGGTATATCCGGGAAGTTCCCTGGTATCAGGAGATATTCCAGCGTAAAGGCGGCTATTTGCTGAAAGCCAATGCCGGGGACATCTTTATCAATAATCTGTCCAATGACCGGTATATTTCGCTGATCCGGGTCGTCAATGATTTGGATACCCAAAAGCCGCTCGGAATATTAATTATCAATCTATCCAGCAAATTATTGGTGCGCTCCCTGACCGGCGTTGATAATCAATATTTATCCAGTATCATCCTGAAAGACGAGCATGATCAGACAATCGTCAAGGTTAACGAAATCAAAAATTTGGACATCAAGCATATTGATGGAGCAACTTTAAAAGGCTATCATGCCATCACCCGGAAATACGACGGTAAGCTTTATTTGATAGCTACTTTCGTAAACAAATACGGCTGGCGGATTATCAGCATGATCCCTTTTGATGAGCTCTCTAGGGAAATAAGAGCTTTTGGCCTGGTGATATTCATCATTATCGGTTTGAACAGTTTATTGATTTTCTTCGGTTCGGTGTTGATTTCCAGATTAATTGCCACCCCCATCCATAAATTGTTACAATCAATGCAGGATGTCAGAAACGGCCATTTTGAAATGGTGCATTTTGAAACCGGCCAGGATGAGATTGGCAAGCTTAAAGATGGCTATAACGTCATGATTCAGGAGATTCAAAGTCTGCTCCAGCGGACGGTTGAGGAGCAAAAAATCATCCGTCAAACCGAGCTGGAAGTGTTGCAGGCCCAAATCAAACCGCATTTTCTTTACAATACCTTTGATGCCATCAGTTCTCTGGCTTTATCCGGCAGGAGCCGGGATGTGTATACCGTGATGAAGGCTCTGGGAAGTTATTACCGGATCAGCCTTAGCAAAGGCAGGCAAATCATAACAGTGGCCGAGGAGATCGACATCGTCAAAAATTATTTAATCATCCAGCAAGTCCGTTATGGAGATATTTTTGTGGCGCTTTACGATATCCAGCAAGAAGCGCTGCCTTATCAAGTTTTGAAGCTGATATTACAACCGCTGGTGGAAAATGCCCTCTATCATGGCATCAAGCCCCTGGGGAAACAGGGCCGGATTACGGTTGGCGCCAAATTGGAAAAGGGCTTTTTAAGGTTGTCCGTGGCCGATGACGGGGTGGGGATGACCTGCGAACGTTTGGGGCAAGTCATGGACTGCCCGGCGAAGGATATTGGTAGGTCCGATGACACGCCGCTGTTAAAAAATAACACGCCCGTGTCCCGAAGGGACAGGCCCGTGCTTGAAAGTCTCAGTTTCGGCTTGCGGGGAACCATCGAAAGGCTGCGGATATTTTACGGGGTTGAAGATATTTTCGAGATTTCCACCGCCGTGGGCAAAGGAACCGTCATTACCATCAACATACCCCTGGAAGGAGCTTCGGAATGAACCATGGGTTTTTGAAAGTGCTGATCGTCGATGATGAGCCCTTAGTCCGGGATTTGTTGCGTAAGTGCGTGAATTGGACGGACCTGGGCATGCAAATTGTGGAGGAGGCGGCATCGGCTCCGCAGGCTTTGGAATTAATCGCCAAACTACGGCCGGATATTGTCTTTACCGACATTTGCATGCCTTCAATGGATGGAATCGAGCTGGCTGAGGTAATTGTGGCCCGCTATCCCCGGACCAAAGTGGTGATAGTCACCGGATATGAAGATTTTGAATACGCCCGGCGCAGCATCAAGGCGGGAGTGGCCGATTACATTTTAAAGCCGATCAATGATGAAGAAATCACTAAAGTAGCGCTGAAAATCAAGTCTCTCATGGAAGAGGAAAAAACACAGTTCGCTGAATATTGCCTCTTGAAAGAGAAGCTTCAGGAAAGTTTGCCTGTATTAAGAGAAAAATTCTTTCAGGAACTGCTGGTGCGGGATTTTGAAGCCGGTGAACTTGAGAAAAGACTCCGGGATTATAATATTCCCGACCTGACGGCCCCTTTTCGGGTTGGGGTGGTGGAGCCCTCGGGGGACCAAAATTTGACTTTCGAGGAAAAGCGCGCTTTCCAAATCGAGTGTTATGAGCTCATCCATGAACAGTTTGCCGGCGAGAGCCGGGTGACGGTTTTTTTGGATGATCATCAAAGAACGGTGTTGGTATACCGTGAAAATCCCGAGGAAGCCGGTGATTGCCGGGAGGGAACCCAAGAACCACCGTTCAGCCGGTTGCCCGGCGGGATTTGTATTTGTATCGGAGAAAGCCAGTCTCATCAGGGACTGGAGAATATGCGCCTTGCTTATCAGGAAGCTTGTAACGCTTTGCAATCCAATGCCTGTAAGAATAACAAAACCAGTAAAATCATTCAGGATGTCCAGCATTATTTAAACGAACACTACCGGGACCCGGAGCTTTCTTTGGGGACGGTGGCCCAAAGCTTTTATATGAATCCCAGTTATTTAAGCAGGGTTTTCCGTCAGGAAGTCCACCAGACGTTTGTGGAGTATCTGACCGATATCCGCATGAAAAAGGCGATCCAACTGATAAAAAATACCGATTTAAAAGCATACCAGGTGGCGGAGGCGGTCGGAATCACCGATCCTCACTATTTCGGGATTTGTTTTAAAAAATATACCGGAGTGTCGGTATATGATTATAAAAGAAATGAATCATCCTCGGGAGAATGAAAATGATTCTCCGGAGAGGCGCAAATATATAAAACTGATCCTGCTGTTTGAGGGAGATGGCCTTGCTGGCCGTGATATTAGCCCCTGTGGCTTATTTCGAATCCGCCGCAGAGACACGGAGGCACAGAGAAAGGATTTTAAATCCGGACGATTGGCTGAAGGAAGGAAACGAATGTGAGTAGGCTATTCCGGATAAAACATTAATATGTAAGCTTTAGCCATTTTATTGGTTTCATTGGCATAACAATGCTCTTGGTTGGCGACAAAGTGAATAACCTCCCCTTCGTGTATGGTATATTTTTGATTGTGAATATAGAGGGTTAATATTCCCTGAGTTACTAAAGCATACTCCTCAACACCTTCAAAATGGGTTGACTTGTCAGTAAGTGTATCGGCATTATATTCGCAGAAATAAATCTCAAACTTTTTTTCGGAATCAAAATCGATGATTGAACGAAAAGAATACCCCTCCCCACCAATTTGCCCCGTTTCCTGCCTGCGGTAAATCCTGGGTTCTTCGGAATCATCTTCCTTTAAAAAGTAATTTAAAGGTACTTTCAAAGCGTTAGCAAGATTCCAGATAATTGTAATGGATGGATTACGGATACCGCGCTCGATTTCGCTAATCATGCTTTTACTGACATCTGCATTTGTTGATAGGTCGTCAATGGTAAGATTGCGGGCTTTTCTTATTTTCTTCAGGTTTTCTCCGATATTCTTATTGATGGAATTCATATTCTATCTCCCTAATTAAAAATTGTCTTGAAATAAGTCCCAAAATATGGTACATATGATATATAGAAATTATTTTCGATATGTCGAATATCAAACTTTCCTTCATTATACCGAACACGGTTTATTATATCAATGAGAAATTGTTTTTTCAATGAACAAACTGGAGATACCTATGAAAAAGGCGAAGCTCAATTTGATCTTAGCGATGTTGATTTTTGGAAGCATTGGACTTTTCGTGAAAAGGATACCTTTGCCGTCTGCCCAAATCGCTCTTGCGAGAGGGGTTATTGGAAGCTTTTTTTTATTGATGGCTATTTTGATTTGGAAACTGAAAATGAATTGGCAAAATGTACGAAGAAATTTGCCGTTTCTACTTGGCTCGGGGATGATTTTTGGCTTTAATTGGATGTTTCTTTTTAAATCCTATCAATACACCACAATCGCTAACGCCACATTGAGCTATTATTGCGCACCGATTTTTGTTATGTTTCTGTCCCCGGTCATGCTAAAAGAGCGTTTGACTTTGCCGAAAGTATTTTGTACACTTGCCGCCATGGCAGGAATGTTTTGTATTGTTAAAACAGGCAATCAAGGAGAAGTAAGCCATTTTCTTGGAATTGCCTATGGATTGACTGCGGCCGGACTTTATGCCGGTGTCATATTGATGAATAAATTTTTAAAAGACCTGAAACCGTTAGAAAGCACTTTTTGGCAGCTTGCAATTACATCGATTGCAATGTTGCCGTATGTTTTACTATCAGGACATTTGAAATATGCTGCTTTAGATGTCTCAGGTTGTGTGTTGTTGATGATTGTCGGTATCGTTCATACCGGAGTGGCCTTTATCTTGTTTTTTTCAGCCATTCAAAAACTTGAAGGGCAGGCAGTAGCCATATTTAGTTATATTGATCCGGTTTCGGCAATTGCCATGTCCACTCTGCTGCTCCATGAAGAAATAAACCGATTTCAAGTATTAGGCGCCGTTTTAATTATTGGCGCAGCGTTTGTAAGTGATCGGATTGAGAAGGCAGGATGAAATAAATATTGTGCAATGCCTGACCGAGGGTTAAACGATACCGCAAGCCCAACTGAAAGAACTTTGACAGGAAATAAGATTTTATGGATTTACGGGATTTTTAAACCAAACCCCGGGAAGAAATATTTCTCCGGGGCTTGGTGTAGCGGCTGGGGCAAAAAGGATTAAAATCAAATGAGAAATACAATACATAGCCTAAATAATTACAAAGCTTTATATGTATTGCATTTCTCTATCGATAAATCTTATTTTGCAACAGACCCATGATCAAAAAATTGGGGTGATCGAATGGACTTTTTTAAAGCGTTTTTACCTTAAGGTGATAATAGTCAACTAACTTTGCGCCGTAACCGGACCAAGGCCGGCAACTTCCGGTTTCGTTTTTTTGACCTTGGCGGTTTCCCCCCAGTAGAATCCGAACTGGTTCCAGTCGGATCGGGGCAAGCGGGAGCGGACGGATTGCCGGACCATGGTCGCCATTTTTTCGGCCTTTCCCAACAGTGCCTGTTGTTTGATGGAGATGGCCTTGTTGGCCGTGATATTGGCGTTGCGTTCATCCTGAAGCTGAATGAGTGTAGCGTAGTCGCCGGTTAATTCCTCGATGAACTCCGCCGGGTAACCCCAGGTGGCCGCCTCGGTGGCCCGGGCCTTCATTCCGCCCAATAATTGCTTGATTTTGTTGATTCGAAAAGAAAAATCCCGTTTTAACATCAATTCTTACCCTCCATTTTTACGATATAAATATTGATAAGGAAAAAATTAAATTTCAATCCATCACCCCAATCGAGAAATCAAAAAAAGGCGCTGGGATAGGCCTGAAGCCAATTTTCGAGGTTTTCAGAGAACATTTCACCGAGGATCGCGCACGTTTTACCGAAGAGTCGCGTATGTCTATCGAAGGGTTGCGTATGTCTCACCGGGAGTCGCGTATGTCCGCGGAAGGGTCGCGCATGTCCTACCGAGAGTCGCGTATGTCCGCGGAAGGGTTGCGTATGTCTCACCGAGAGCTGCGTATGCATACCGAAGGGTTGGTGAATGCGTCGAATCCGACCTCCTTTTTGGTCGTGTCAAGCACGATGTGTAAACTTGAAAAAGTTATGAAACAAAATTAGAAAAAGCAAACGGCCTGTTTTCTTGGGCAAAATATCTGCCGAAGATGCGGGCCGTTCATTTTGGGTACAAAAAAACGCCCTGAAGTTCAGAGCGTGTAACGTACCTTTTGTTCCATTGAATCCGGCGCCTTTTTCAAAGGCGGCGAATCTTGTCAATCTTTTACCCATATCATTATATCACGGAATTTTGAGAAAAGTGTGTCGATTTTGTCCGGCGAACTCCGGATGTTGATACGACGGGATAAAAAAAGGTTTTTGAGGACGCTGTTGCTGATAAATGCCTGGTTGATAATTTAAACTCCAAACTTCAGGTAACTTCCCCGGGGTTCCATCCTGCTTCCCCGGCGTCACCGCAGTAAATGTAAAAATAGTGACTAATTTAGTAAAATAGTTGCCTTGTACTTTTTGAAATTTTCAATTATCTTTAATAAGGGCTCAATACACTTACTAGCCGGTTTTACCTCACAGAGCCTTCATAAATAAGATGGCCGGAGAGCCATCCAAAATGAGGAGGAGTAAAATGAAAAAAGTTAGATTGTCGGTTATTGGGTTGCTTTTGGTGACGCTGGTTGCGACGAGCCTATCCGTAAATGCCGCCCCTAAAGTCACCTTAAAGTTTTGGCACTTATGGACCACTCCCGCTGAAACCAACAAAGTTGCCATCGACCAGGTACTTTCCAAATTCAGCAAGGTTTATCCCAATATTAAGGTAGAAGTTGACGCCGTAGAGAATGAAACCTATAAGACCAAAATTAAAACCGCCATCGCTGCCAATGAAGCGCCCGATGTCTTCTTTACCTGGGGCGGCGGCTTTACCCAACCTTTTGTCGATGCCGGCAAACTGCTGGATTTAACCCCTTATTTAAAAGACGGCACCAGGAATCGCTTAGTAGGGGGCGCTTTACAAAATCAGACCTATAATGGGAAAGTATATTCAATGCCTTTCTCGGTATGGGCCGGTGTTCTTTTCTGCAATCAGGAGCTTTTTACCAAATATAATGTGAAGATTCCCGAAACTTTCGACCAAATGATCGCTGCGGTCAAAGTATTTAAGGCCAAAGGAATTACCCCGGTTGAAGTGGGAGAAAAAGACCGCTGGCCGGGAATGTTCTATCAAAATATCTTAGCGATCCGCACCGCCGGTTCCAAATTATGCAATGACGCTTTGGCCAAAAAGGCCAGTTTCAATCAACCGGCCTTCGTGCAATCCGCCGCTCTTTTGGAACAGATGGTGAAAGCGGGGGCTTTTGACGGCGGCTGCCTGGGGATTACCCGGGATGAATCCGAAGCCAATTTCCGGATGGGAA
Organism: Bacillota bacterium; assembly: GCA_023429995.1. Classification (GTDB taxonomy): domain Bacteria; phylum Bacillota; class UBA4882; order UBA8346; family UBA8346; genus UBA8346. The sequence continues at coordinate 88,405 of JAEZCE010000016.1, forward strand.
GAGCGGCGATGTACTACAATGGCAGCTGGGTTGGAGGTTCCTTGAATGAAAAAGAGGCTCCGGCCGTGGTCGGCAAAATTGTCGTCAAAAACTTCCCGGCGCTTACCGGCGGCAAAGGGGAAGCCAATGGCTTCCTGGGCGGCGCAGTTGATGCTTTCGCAGTCAGCGCCGATACCAAATATCCGAAAGAAGCCGCCCTGTTAGCCAAATTCGTCGCCGAGCAACAGGCTACGATTGGTTATCAACTGGGCGCATTATTACCGGCCTGGAAAGTAAAAGCCGATGAGTCCAAACTTCCGGCCTTAACCGTTCAGATTTCCAAGTTGGTGAAGACATCCACCGGTTTTGTGCTGGCCTGGGATACTTTCCTGAGCGGCGCCGATGCAGATACCCACTTGAACCTGGTCCAGGAAATTTTCGCCGGCCAGGTTACACCTGAAAAATTTGCCAGCGAAATGCAAAGATTGAATGAGAAGAAATAAGAAACGTTAGAGATAATTTAAAATAAATATTTTGAATGCCCAACTTCAACTCACCCCCTGAGATCAATTTAGCTTATAGTTACTCTTGAGCCATCCCCCTCTCTACCGAAGTAGAGAGGGGGACTGAGGGGGTGAGTTGCTTATAGACAACTTGAATTTATGTTATAAGAATTCCCATACAACTTACTACATAGTGGTTAAGGAGACTTCCTTAACCACTATTTATAGGAGATGATTTCTTGGATAAAGTTTTGGGAGACAAAAAGGCCATCTGCATCTTTGTGTTGCCGGCTTTGATAATATTCGCCGCCATTGTATTATTGCCGATCTTGATCTCGGCTTATTACAGCGTATTGAAATGGGACGGGATCGGCAGGGGCATCTATATCGGATTGCAAAATTACCGGGATTTGTTTCAAAATGTCAACAACGACGGCTTCCCAAAGTCCGTGATCAATTCGTTTCTTTTAGCCGGTCTCTCGGTGTTTGTGCAATTGCCGCTATCCCTGTTTTTCGCATTGGTGTTGGCCCGGGGCATTAAAGGGGAGAATTTTTACCGCACCGTGTATTTCTTTCCGGTGATTATCTCCACGGTGGCCATCGGCCAGTTATGGCTGAAAATTTATCATCCGAATTACGGTTTGTTGAACACTTTTTTAGCTTCGGTGGGTTTGAAGGAGATGGCCCGGCAATGGCTGGGAAGTATGGATACCGCCCTGGGATCGGTGTTTGTGGCCTCGCTGTGGCAATATATCGGTTATCATATGTTATTACTCTATGCAGCCGCTAAATCGGTCCCCAAGGAAATATACGAAGCCGCCAAAATTGACGGAGCATCTTCCCTATCGTCGGCCTTCCGGGTAACCATCCCCCTGATCATGCCGATGATCAAAGTGTGCGTCACTTTTGCCATCATCGGTTCCTTGAAATCCTTCGATTTAATTTACATTTTAACCAACGGCGGGCCCGTCCATGCCACGGAGATGCCCAGTACTTTGATGTTTAATTCCATCTTCCGCAAATACATGTATGGCTATGGCAGCGCCGTATCGGTATTGATCATCGCCGCTTGTTTGGTATTGACCGTTGGAATTCAAAAGTTTTTCAAAGCGGAACAAGTAGAATATTAGGAAGCGAAGGTACATGAAGATGGCGGTTGAAAGGAAAACATTCACTCCGAAAAAGGCCCCCCAGGGAGAGACCAAGGAAAGAAGCGGCTTCCTGTTGAATTTGATTTTAGGACTCTTTACGGTGATTCAAATTTACCCTTTGATATGGTTGGTGTTCTTTTCATTAAAAAATAACGATGAAATCTTCGGCGCCAATATTTTAGGAATGCCCCGCTTTTGGCTATGGGGAAACTACACCCAGGCCATCACCCAGGGCAATGTGGGATTATATTTTTTCAACAGTGTCATCGTTACATTTATTACCATTGTCATTTCAGGAATCCTGGCGGCAATGGCCGCTTACGCCATTACCCGGATGCGCTGGAAGCTGAGCAAGGTGGTATTGGTCACTTTTCTACTGGGTTTGATGATCCCGATCCATTCGGCTCTTTTGCCGTTGTTTCTGATCTTGCGGAATCTCCATCTGCTCAACAGTTACCTGGCCCTGATCATTCCTTACGTGGCTTTTGCCTTACCGATGGCAATTTTCGTTTTTGCCGGTTTTCTGGAAACCATCCCGCGGGAGTTGGAAGAATCGGCCTGTCTGGATGGATGCAACATTTACCGCGCCTTTGCCAGGATCATTTTACCGTTGATTAAACCGGCCATTGCCACGGTTTCAATTTTCACCTACTTGTCGACCTGGAATGAACTGATGTTTGCGGTGGTATTTATTAATAACGAGCAATATAAAACCTTGACCGTAGGGATTATGTCGATGGTCGGCCGTTTCGTCACCAACTGGGGGCCTATCGGGGCCGGCTTGGTGGTGGGAACCCTGCCGACACTTCTGATTTACACTTTAATGAGCCGGCAGGTTCAAAACAGTCTGACCACGGGCGCTTTAAAAGGGTAACGCCTCAGACAAACGAGGGCCGGAGAGGGAAAGGGAGAGAGAGGAAGAGAAAGGAAGAGGCAGTGATGAAACCACCGGAGATGAAAAAACAATTTGCTTGGAATTTTGTCAATGAAAAAGCGGAATTTTTTTTGGATAATCCCGATGAGACCAGTTATCTATATTTTCCGCTGGTCAATGAGGCGGGAATGATTTCGGTGGTGACACCGTTGTTGCATGGCGATGCCAAGTTGAGCCAGAATACTTTTTTGTTAGCCCCGGTTTCAGCCGAGGATTTGCATAATTCGCGGGCGGCCCGTAATTTCTGGGTTTATATCGAAGGCAAGGGGGCCTGGTCGGCCACGGGAAATTCAGCCCGTCAAATTGCCGAGAGTGGCGGACCCAAGGGAGATCAGGTTAAAATGGAGGGGGGGTTTTTGTGGCAAAAAATTTACCGGGAAAATCCCGCTTTGGGAATTGCCTCCGAAATCACCAGTTTCGTGCCAACCGGATCTGACACCGTCGAATGGATGCGAGTCCGGTTAAGGAATTTATCCGCCGGTCCGATAAGGATTACACCGACGGCGGCAGTCCCGCTTTACGGCCGTTCCGCCGACAACCTGCGGGATCACCGCCATGTGACTTCTTTGTTGCACCGGATCTTTACGATGCCTTACGGTATCGTGGTTCAACCTACCTTTTGTTTTGATGAACGGGGCCACCGGGAGAACCATCTCGCCTACGGGGTGGTGGGGGCCGACGGAGATGGCAGGCCGCCGGCGGGCTTTTTCCCCATCCTGGAAGATTTCATCGGCGAGGGCGGTAATTTGGAATGGCCGGAAGCGGTTGTCAACCGGCTCAAAGACTCGACCCCAGCCGGGGAAAGGCTGGAAGGTTATGAAGCCGTCGGCGCTTTGCGGTTTCCCGAGGTGGTTTTGGGGCCGGCGGAGAGCAAGTCTTACATTGTGGCTTTGGGGATTAAGGATTCCCGGGCGGCCATGGAAGAATTGGCCAAATTCTGTAATGATGAGGCTTTTGAAAAATTATGGGCCCAAAACCGGACCGATTGGGAAAACCGCCTGGCCGGACTGGCTTTTACGACCGGGGAGAGCGATTTTAACCACTGGCTGAAATGGGTTAATTTACAGCCGGTATTGCGGAGAATATGCGGCTGCTCGTTTCTTCCCCATCATGATTATGGACGGGGCGGCCGGGGTTGGAGGGATCTTTGGCAGGATTGCCTGGCGCTGCTGGTGAACGACCCTTTCGAAGTCAAAGATATCCTGTGGAATAATTTCGCCGGGGTCCGCATTGACGGCAGCAATGCCACAATCATCGGCGCAAAGCCCGGCGAATTTATCGCCGACCGCAACAATATCAGCCGTACCTGGATGGATCACGGCGTTTGGCCTTTTCTCACCACCGAGCTGTATCTCAACCAAAGCGGTGATTTCGAATTTTTGCTTCTTACGCAAAGATATTTTAAGGACCGTCAATTAAGACGGGCTACCGCTCTGGATCAATCGTGGAGCCCGGAGAAGGGCAACGACCTGAGAGGCCAAAACGGCGAAATTTATCAGGGAACCATCCTGGAACATCTTTTATTGGAATTGGTCACGCAATTCTTTAACGTGGGTGAGCATAACCATATCAGGCTGGAAGGCGCCGACTGGAACGACGCCTTGGATATGGCGGCCGAAAAAGGAGAAAGCGTGGCCTTTAGTGCCTTATACTGCTATTGTTTGGAAGGGTTCGGCAAGCTGCTGCGAATCTTGCCGGAAAAATTAGGCGTCAGGCAAGCGGAATTGGCTCAAGAAATCATAATACTGCTGGATTCCCTGAATCAACCCATCGATTACCACTCGGCCGCGGCGAAACATCAATTGTTGAATAGCTTCTTTGACAAGTGCGGTTCCCTCCTTTCAGGCCGAACGGAGGCGGTCGATCTGATCCAAGTGGCGGATGATTTGCAACGGAAAGCCGAGTGGCTGAAAAATCACATCCGCCAAAGGGAATGGATCCGCGATCAGGCGGGATTTCAGTGGTTTAACGGCTATTATAACAATGATGGCCAGAGAGTTGAGGGGGACCACCCCGCCGGGGTCCGGATGACTCTGACCGGTCAGGTTTTTACCATCATGGGCGGGATTGCCACCAAGAATCAAATGGAGGAAATCGTCAAAAGCGTGGAGCATTATTTATGGGATCCCGGTTTGGGCGGTTACCGGTTGAATACCGACTTTGGCGGTATCCAGCTCAATTTGGGAAGGGCCTTTAGTTTCGCATTCGGCCACAAGGAAAACGGCGCCGTCTTCAGCCACATGGCGACCATGTATGCCAATGCCTTATATAAGCAGGGCCTTGTCAAAGAGGGGTATAAGGTATTGCAATCCCTTTATGATTTGAGCCGTAATTTTGAAAAGAGCCGGATTTATCCGGGACTTCCCGAATATTTCAACAACAGGGGCAGAGGGATGTATCATTATCTGACCGGTTCCGCCAGTTGGTTTTTATTGACCATGCTTTGTGAGGTCTATGGGGTCAAGGGAGAATGGGGCAATTTAAAACTCCAACCGAAGCTGTTGGCGGAACAGTTTGACAGCTCGGGCCGTTGTCAAGTGGTCGCCTCTTTTCGCGGGAAACGACTGGAGATAGCGTATCATAATCCGAAGCATCGGCAGTTTGGCGAATACAAAATTACCAAAGTCCTGCTGGACGGGATGGAAGTTCCATCACTTCCGACGGAGAAAGAAGAAACAGCTTATCTGCTCGACGGAGATTTTATTAAAAGCCAAAACGCCGGCTTTCATCATATTCAAGTTGAATTGGGCCCAAACTATGACAGGGAGGGAAACGGATGATGGATCATCATTTATTGGAAATTCTTCAATATACCGGGGCAGGATATCGGCCGGTCATCGATTATGAATCCTGGCGGGTGGCGGTTTTAAATTTCATTGATGAATTGCTGCCGCAGAATATCACCAGGATGCAGAAACACCGGGAAAGCGATGAGGTTTTTGTTTTATTGAGAGGGCAGTGTCTCTTATACATTGGCGAGGGTGAAAGTGATGGTGAGGGGAAAGAAGCAATCACTTGCATCAAAGCCCAAAAAATGGCCCCCCTTGCAATTTATAATATCAAAAAGGATACCTGGCACACCCATACATTAAGCAAAGACGCCATGGTTCTCATCGTGGAAAACCGGGATACAACGGATCAAAATTCACCCCAGATGGTCCTTACTCAAAATCAGCGGATGGATTTGATCCGTCTGGCCAGGGAGCAGGGATTCCCAGAGGACATCTAAACTTAAAATACGATTTAGGGGCCCTTTTCCACCGGTTGATTGGTAATTAAATACCCCGAACCGAAATGGGAGAATTGGTAATAGGGAACATGGTGTTGTTTCAGGTATTGGAGGGATGTTTCCTTTACAAATGCAAATACCCGTCCCTGCCCTTGCCTACTTTTCTGAGGTTGAAAATAGGACGCCAACTTGGAATCCTGTCTGATAAAAAGGATTCGGCGCCGGGTGTAAAAGGGAGTTGAAAAACTGTCGTCGATGGCGTCAATCACTTGATCCTGCCGGGTAAGATAGGGCCTTAGCTCGGCCGCCAGATATTTCACAGGTTTACCGTTTTCAACGATGGGGACCAGTAAAAGGATGAATAAAGCCCATAAAAGGTAATATCCAAAAAATGTGACGTTAAAAAAGGGTTCGTAACCATGATTGGTTTTTCGCCAAAACCAGATCAAAATGACTCCCATGATTAAACTCAACGGCAACAGGTACAGCACCCAGATGGTGTTCTGATACCCCTGGGGCAGTGCGCTGCGATGGATGGCAATCAGGGTAACCACACCCAAAACGATCAACAGTTCAATGATAATTCCCCACCAGGGATTGGCCTTCAGCCCGGAACCGGATAAAAGCCCTTCCCACCAATGGGCCATCAACAGGGCCACCGGCAGGAATAAAGGGAGGGTATAGCCGGGTAGTTTGGTTTGGGCAATGGTAAAGAAGGCGAACGTAATCACGGCCCAGGATAAGGTGAAAAAAATAGCCGTCTCCGACCAACGCTTCACGGCAAGCTTTAAGGAACCGGGAATAAAGGCGCTCCAAGGCATAAAGCCGATGAATAATAAAACGATGTAATAAAAATTGTAGTACCATCCGCCCCCATGTTTCTCAATGGGCTGGGTGAAACGTTTGAACATGTGATACCCGAAATGGCTCTGGATGAAGTCCATTCCATAGCGAAATCCCATGGATAAGTACCAGGGCAGACAGATGGCTGCGGCAATGGCGAAACCTCCGAGCAAATACCAATTCCACAGAGAGCGTCCGGAAGCCTTTTTTTGAAGAGTCAGAAAGAACCAAAAGGCAAGACCGGTGGCGCCCGTAATCACTAAGGATACCGGCCCTTTGGCCAGAATGCCGAGGCCGAGAGGAATGCCCATCCATACTAAAAAAAGGGGTTTGTTTTCCACCATGCTTTGATAGAAAAAATAGAGCGTCAGCCCGATCAGAAAAGTCAAAGTCGTATCAATCAGGGCCATCTGCGATTCAATAAAAAACAGGAAACCGGTACCCAGCATTAAAGCTGCAATGATGCCGGTTTTTTTATTAAAGAGCTTTTTGCCGAATAAATAGGCTAATATCAGGCAGAGAAAAGCGAAAATGGTGGAAGGGATCCGGGAGGTGAATTCATTCAGGCCGAATCCTTTATAGAAAGCCGCGGTAATCCAAAAGTTAAGGGGGGGTTTGTCATAGCGGGGGGCATAGTTAAAATAGGTCCCCACCGGATCGTGGCGTAAAATCATCTGCCGGGAAATTTCCGTATAGACGCTTTCATCTTCATCCCATAAACTCGGTGTTCCCAGATAAAACAGGAATAAGGGGATAAATAACATGACCATCATGAAAAGGATTTTTTTGGTCGGTAATTTTTCCATTAAAGAAATCATCGGTAACCTCCAAACAATTGTCGCACGAAAGGGGCTGTCCCAAAAGTAATTTCGTGAATCGAGCTATCGTGAAGAACGAAGGAATAACCAGTTAATGATGAAAAATGCCAAAAAAATTAAGGCTAGGGGTAAAGCCAGAACGATCACGACCAAAAAAACGGCGCCCAATAAAAGCTTCAGCAAAAGACTTCCTTTGCCCGAACCAAAATTGAATTGTCGAACAAACACACGGGGACGCGGATTGGATTCATTCCCAGCAGGATGGTCATAGTCTTTACCGTTTTGATCCTGTTCAATCGTTAATCCTTGAAAGTTTTCCCGTTCGCCGGGGGATAACACCGTGACTTCCGGATGGCGTCGGCAATTGTTACAAATATCCTCTCCGGGCTTTGTTTCTGCGCCGCAATGTATACAAGACATATAAAATCCCTCTTTCTTATTGTAGGCCGTTTATTTGTTTACGAATACCATAAATAAATTATAGAAGAAAAAGTATACCAAGCAAAGTTAAATTTGATAGATTCAAGAGCAACTATGAAGATAAACGCTGGATTAGCCCTAAAGTTTCACGATAATAAAGGATGAATTGAATTTTTTTATAAATTGTGTCATTGGATTGACTCAAAGACTGTATCAAACGGGAGAGGTTTTAAAAAGTGATATTATTCCCGCATTAAGTTTTAGAAACAGCGGGGTCCAAAAAAAAGTATTTTTCGCCAGGAGATACCGATTAAATAGCGAAAATAACTTTCCAAATTGTCGATTTCCGATGAATATCGATTTTATAGACGGGGAAGAGAACGTTATGTTTATGGAGGTCGTAATAGAAGTATGAGAACGGGTGAGGATGCTTGTTTTTAGACGAAGAGTTAGCAACACAACTACAGCATGGGAATACAGCGGCGCTTGAAGACATTGTCCGGCGTTACCATGAACCGATTCACGCTTATATTGTGAGAATGGGTAGTGATTACCACATTGCGGCCGACATTACCCAGGAAGTATTCATCAAGATCTGTCGGCATATCCATCAGTATAAGCCGGATTTGCCTTTCCGTCCCTGGATTTATACCATCGCCTCCAATACTTACAAAGATTATTTAAAAAAGGCGTATGTGCAAAGAGACAGGCCGGGCCTGGAGATGGAGGATGACACCGCGGTGACTATGGAAACTCCGGAATCGGCATTCTTGGAAAAATCCGAACAGGCAGCGGTTGTGAATATGCTTAAAAATCTGGAGGAAATATATCGGGAAGTATTGATACTTCGTTATTACCAGGAACTTAAACTTGAAGAAATCGCCCAGACTCTTCAAATACCGATAGGGACCGTAAAATCAAGACTTTCAACAGCTTTGCATAAGATGAAGACCATGTTTTCAAGAGAGGAGAATTCCAATGGAAAAGCAGCCGAATGACAAAAAAGAGCAGATTCTTACCGAGTTGGGCGAAGATACGGAAAGGGCTGATCTGATTTGGACTATGCAACGCCTCGATCGGCATATTGTAGATGCTCCTTCTGCCGAGTCCACGGAAGCGCTGCTCTCCTTTCTTAAACCCATTGTGGTGAAAGAGTCGGTTCCGGCCCAAGAAGCTGTCAAGGTCCCGTTGACTCCCGGGACAATGGCCGGCGCCCGGGAAACTTTCCCCGCGATCAAAATGCCTGCTTCCGTAAAAACCGGCATTTTTAAGAGACGCAGGTTACCCATAATATTACAGCTGATACAACCGCAGGCGATGTTGCTCAGCAAGGGATTTGTTTTTGTGTCGCTAGTGGCTTTGATCGTCGGACTCACGATCACCAAAGCGGTGAATGGAGATATGTTGCTTTTTTTGGCCAATGCTTCTCCGGTCTTAGGTATTTTGACCGTTTTTTATGAGTTTCGGGCCAGGTTAAGCGGAACCCTTGAGCTTGAAATTGCTTGTCCCTACTCACCCGCCCAGCTTGCAACGGCTCGATTGTTCGTCGTGCTTTGTTATGACGTTTTATTGTGTTTCATAGCCACTCCCTTTGTCAGTTACTATCAGGGCCAGATGTTATGGCAAGTGATTGTCAGTTGGTTTGCTCCTTTGCTGTTGGTATTGGGTATCGCCCTGGCGGTATCGTTACGGTTTGGAATTGTGGGCGGCTGTCTGATCGCTGCGACTGTCTGGCTGGTACAATTGGCGGCCAGCCAGAGAGGGCCGTTAGCTGCGCTGCTGTTACCCAAATCCATGGCGATTTTTGCCGATTTTATCAGTATGGGGGTCGGGGCGCTGTTATTAATCTATGCGTATCTGCATTGGAAATCCGCTTCGGAGCTGGCGAATGATGATCAATGCGATTAAGCGGCTGACAATGGAGGTCGGTGCATGTTACAACTTCAGGAAGTAAGCAAACGGTTTCGCGGAACTGATTTGGTATTGGATCGAGTAACGTTCGATCTGGATAAGGGACTGTATATGCTTATCGGGCCCAATGGGGCCGGTAAATCGACCTTGCTTCGGGTTATTGCCGCCATTATGCGTCCTGATACCGGAGATATTGTATTTAACGATCGGAATGTGTATTCCGATTTACCGGGGTATAAGTTTGGCCTTGGATATTTACCTCAGAATTTAGGTTTCTATGACCATATGACCGGCAGGGAATTTTTACGTTATATAGCCGGCCTAAAAGGTATTACTCACCATTGGGGTCAGGAAAGAGCCCATTATGTAACTGAACTTTTAGGAATCCAACAACAATGTCTCAAGAAAATTAGCACGTGGTCGGTGGGCCAAAAACAGCGTCTGGGGTTGGCGCAAGCGCTGCTTAACGACCCGGGGGTTTTGGTTTTGGATGAGCCATTCTGCGGGCTCGATCCGGAAGAAACCGCTCAAGTCAGACAGCTTTTGGTCCGGATATCAAGGGATAGATTAATCCTTATCAGCAGCCATATCATGGAAAGAATGTCAATGGCCGGGCTATTGCTCCTTGTTGAGGGAAAGCTGCGGTTTGTGGGCCGACCGGGCCAATTTTTAAATAAAGCTCAGGGACAAGTTTGGTCGGCTGAGACTGCAAAAAGCGAATGGTTTAAAGAACATGATCACTATCTGACCAGCACTGTCATTTTGGAAGGCGACCGTTGCCGATGGAAAATAATTAGCGAGAAGAGGCCGGCCATTCCGGGAGCCACTGCTATAGCTCCTGATTTGGAAGATGCTTATACTTTTTGGTTACAACATTGTAAGTGAAAAAAAGAGGTTGGACTCTATGTTGATTCAAATCGAGGCTCTTACCGTTGATGGTAAGAAACAGGGCAGTTTATGGAAACGCACCGTAGGTTGTTTGCAACGGCGGTTGTGTTCTGAGGCTGAAGGTAGACCTTTGCTCAAGAATATTACCGGTAGTTTTTCCTGCGGGATTCATGTGATATTAGGACCCAATGGTTCGGGGAAGTCAACATTATTGCAAGTTTTGGACGGATTCATCCTCCCGGATACCGGTAGAGTACTCATTGACGGTCAAGGGGCGAGACCGTCGGTTTTGCGTCAAAACATCGGGTATTTACCGCAAGTTTTTGGCTTTTATCCTCAATTGACTGCCCGGGAAATGCTAGACTATATTGCTTTGCTAAAAGGAATTTTGGATAATGAAACCCGGAAATGCAATGTAGAGGAAGTCTTACAACGAATGGGTTTGCTCGCGGCGGCGGATCGAAAAGTCGGGACATATTCCCGGGGTATGCGCCAGAAGGTTGGGATTGCACAAGCGCTGCTAGGTAATCCTCCAATATTGATACTGGACGAACCGACCGCCGGACTCGATCCGGATGCTAGAAATAATCTTCGGGGAATGCTTGTTGAGCTCGGACAGGAGCAAGTAGTGATCTGGGCTTCTTCATTGATTACCGACACCTATTGTGCGGATCAATTGCTGATACTGGGATGTGGAGAAAGCCGGTTTTGGGGAACGCCTGCCGAACTTGCAGCTTACGGAAGGAGAACATCTGATGCTAAAACTGATGATGATTATGGATACGATGAATTAGCGCAAGGATACAGAGCTATACTTTCAGAGCATAAAAATTGTTGAATCCCCCGTATGTTTCTTCAATGATTTAACCTTATACCTCCATGCAATCCAACGATCATTATTCTTTAAATGTAATTGTGTCAACCCTCCATCTTGGCTTCCGCGAATCCGAAGGATTCGACCTGAGGGAGGAACGAAGGGTTTGGCTTGCGAAGCTTTAGCAATCAAAAAGCCTACAGAATTACAGTTCGTTTCTCCCTTTGAGGGAGAAAGATAGTATGAGGGTGGGCCCAAATTGGCTCACAATCAACCCCTGAGTTAACGGAATAGTCAACTTCTTTTTTATTATTTATACTGAACCAAATGATGTTTCTGCTCGTAATGATAATGAGAACAAAACCACTATGAAAATGAGGGGTGCGTGCAGGAAAACAAATATCTTTTTGCAAAAGCAATCACAAAAAGCCCGGTATTACATTGGGGAACATACTCCAGAAAACTTTGAGCGGGAAAAATTCATGACATGTATCATATTATTCTATCATGGCGCATAAAACAGGGGTTAGGCAAACAATTGCGCCGAAGGAGATCAAGAAGGAGAGGCTTTGATGTTTAAGAGGATTTATTTTTTGGTTGACAATTTCATTATTCAATCTGGTAAGGATAATTCTTTTTTCATAAAACGAATTGGAGAATTTATGGGGCTTTTGCTAAGTTTGCTTATTATTCTGCAAGCTCCTTTTATCGACATTTTAATTTTAAAAAATTCAATGGGAGAGATTTCATTAACAGAGATTGCCCAGGAGCTTCTGCTGGGTATAATTATAAGCATATTTATATATAATGCTTTCCGTTATCCAAAAATAAAATACGGGATGATCTTGATAGCTGGGTTTTTTTCGTGTTTGTTGATTCGGGAATTAGATTTCGTATTCGATAAAATATTTTCTTCATGGTTATATTTTGCGCTGATTATCGTTTTATTTTGTTTGATTTTAGCAATTAAATATCAGAAAAATACTTTATATGGATTAAATCATTTTTGTAAGAGTGAAGGTTTTTATATGATGTTTTGTGGGTTTTTGATGTTATTTGGTTTTGCCAGACTGATTGGGATGCAAATTTTATGGGAAAATTTGTTAGGCCCATCCTATATCCGGGTGGTAAAAAATGCAGTGGAAGAAATCAGTGAATTAATGTGTTATGCTCTTTGTCTGGTTGCGACTATAAAATATACTGCTTCTTTACATAAAAGTCATCCTTGGGTTTTATAAATTAAAACCGGTAATACTGTGATAAAACCTAATTCTGTTCAATACCATGAAGACCGTCTGTCCGGAGAGACTCTCAAAAATTACTTTTGGTAGTCTCTTTTTATTTTGGCGACTCGCGCTTATTATTTTTTGTTTCATAAAGGGTAAAATATTTTGGGAGTAACCTATTATGGAACTATAAGTATCAAAGGATTTATCGGGCCAATGGCGAATTTCACCGAAATTAGTGATGTTGATATTGTTTTTTGGCCGGAGAATCGATGAATCAAATAGGGTATCTCACGATCCACGAAATTAAAATTTATCTTCGCAACAAGACCTTCTGGCTCCTCGGGGCGTTTATTATGGCGGCAATGTTCCTGCCGTTCTTGGTTTTCCTGTTGATCCAGTTTATGGTGATTTTCATGGTTACTCGAGATGAAAGTTCAGATTTCTCCGGAATTCTTGCTTCATTGCCCTATCGGACGGTTAATTTATTGTTGGCCCGGATTTTGTCTGCATTTTGCCTACTGCTGGGGCTTTGGCCCTTTATGTTGCTGACAGTCGGTTTTTTGCCGGGAATGACTCCGGCCGAATGGCTATTCAATGCCGGGCATTTAGTTATTCTTACCCTAAAATACATTGCCGTTTGCATGTTAGCCATGGGAACCGTGTTTTTGGCGGGGTTGATTACGCTTAACGCCTGGCGGCTTTATCTTACCATCTTTTTTTGCTGGGTTGTTGGAGACTCCTTATATCATAATTTATCCGTTTCTTCATCCTGGAGCGAACTTTTTACCTTTGGGCGTGGCGTAATTCGCTTGACTGCGCCATCGGTGGCAGTGGGATATTTTCCACAGCAGAATTGCTTGCCCTGGGTTGCCATTTTCCAGGTAGCCATTATTGTATTACTTTTAGCGCTCGTAATGGTTTTTCAGAAAATGAAACGGAGAGAGCTGATTTTTAGGAAAAAGTTGTTATTATCCTTCTTTTGCATGGTAACGCTGCTTCTTGTTGTGACCGGCTTCATCGCTTGCAAAGAACTTAACCAAAGAGAACGGGGATTTCGTGCGGTTGCCCGGGAAATGGAAAAGGCGGAACCGGTTTCCACCAAGGATGTTGAGGCAACGGCCTTGGCGGAAATGGAATCTTATCAGTTGGCTGTTAAATTGCGGACCAAAGCCCATTATCTGGAAGGAAGGGCGACTATAAAACTGAAATTGGCGGGACGGGAAGAAAGTATCTTCTTTACTTTGCGCAATTATTTTGTAGTAAAAGCCGTTACCGAAGCAGGTGGGGGTGATGCCCTGGAATGGCGGCGCAATGGTTCCCGCCTGGAGGTGCGTGTCCCGGAACGTTACCGGCAAGGGGGAAGAGTGACCTTGGTGGTTGTATATTCGGGACAGGTTCAGGAATGGGTACCCGGACCTTCAGCCCATCCAAGCGGTCCGGTGAATTTTGTCGCTCCCCAGTTTTCTTTATTGCGCAGCGGATACGCCTGGTATCCGGTGCCCGGAGTCCATCCGTTATATACGCGCAAACATTATGCAAGGTTATGGCATCACTCGCCGAAGACAACTCTATGGGCTGAGCGCGTCATCCATTCTCCCGTTCCTTTTATTTTAACGGTGGATCTTGATACCGGCGGAACCGCCGTATCCAATTTGGAACGGGCAGGGGTGAAATTATTAGACGGTGAATATAAAAAACGCTACCACTTTCAATCACTCCAGGGCCGGGAGGTATTTCTATTGGCTGGACCCTATCATTATGAAAAAAGAATCTTCCCGGGCCGGAAAGGCTTTATCGAAATATACAGTTATTATAAGCACCAGAAGAGGATCGCGAAGCTCCTGAATGCTTTGGCGATGCCTTATCTGTTTTATGAAGACCTAATTCAGCCGGATTGTCCGGTTCATTCGGGCCGGCCATCCGGCAAGGTCTGTACTATGGTGGAAATGCCGCCCTTTTCCTACCTTTGCGGCGAGGGAGAATCCAGTAGTTGGTTAACACTGACAGATACAGTGTTAATGGGTGAAGAACTTTTTGAAACGGAAAACTGGCGTTTATCTTTCATAGCCCAAATGCAAGCCAATAAACGCGATTTGGCCGTTTTGCAACGGTGGTGGAATGTAGATCCGACCACCGATACAAACGGATGGTCCCGGGAAGGTAATATCGCCGAAGGATTTGTACTTTATTTATATACATTAAATATGGAAAAAAAGTATAGCCGGGAGTTTTATAAGCAGATGAAGGAGAAATTGGTAAACGGCAGAGCCATCGATGGAGAGTTTTTTCTGCCGTTCTTGGTCAAGGGACCGGTTGTCAGAGATGTTTTTATCACACTGGATACGATTCGAACCGAACTTGGCGTCATGGGGATTAAGAAAATTGCGAGCCGGCTTTACCCGGTTTATATTGATCAGGGGAGCATCCACTCAAAAGACTTTACCAAGACAGTTGAAGAAGTAGCGGCGGGAAACTTGCCGCCTGCGAAAATCCACGGGATTCGCAAGCGGTTAAAGAATATTACCAGGCGAGACGGTAATCCGGAAACTTTACGGTATGCGCCCCCATGGATTTCCACCTTCAGACCGGAAGATAATTTACCGTAATGGTTATGAAATAATTAAAGTAGTTTCATGGAGAATAACTTCAATGGGAGAGTGGCCAATTGCCACTTTTTTTGTTGGGCGCCGATCCAAAACCACATAATGATCGTACTTATTATGAATGACCAGTATCACAGAATCAATTCCGACAGGAGGAAATCAATGAGGGCGATGAAGGTGTTGTTAATTTTGGCGGTTATTCTGATGAGCCTCACAGTTACGGTGTATGGGTGGTCAGATTGGTTAACTTTAAAGACCGAACATTTTACGGTTTTTTATAAACCGGGGCATGAGGGTGAGGCCGAGCGGGTCTTACAGACAATGGAGTTTTACCGTCAAAGGGTGGAGAATCTCTGCGGAAACGAAGAGTTGCATGTAGCAGTAGTAATTGATGATACCGGACTCAATGTTAATGGATTTACTGACCCATTGTATTCGCGGATTCATTTATACCGGTCCAATCCTGATGGTTGGGCGGGTACGGAAAACTGGTGGTCCTTGGTGGGCGTCCATGAGTATACCCATGAACTCTCACTAACGAAAACTTCAGGACTTGCTAATCGATTAACCGGGATTTTCGGAAAGTTCGAGTTTTTTATGCCCAATCTATTGGTGCCGGGATGGATTTTTGAAGGAATTACCCCTTACAGTGAATCACAGCTTACTCCATATCAGGGACGTCTGAATGATGGATTTTTTGATGCCTATATAGCGGTGCGGGTTAAAGATGGCCGTTTTACGTCTATTCTGGATGCCACCGATATGCCATTGGAGTATCAACAGGAAGCAATTTACACCTATGGAGGAGAGTTCGTTAATTATTTAGCCACAACATATGGCGAGGAGAAATTAACCCAATTTTTCCAGGTGAACGGAGGGCAGCTGGGGGCGGTACTTTTTACACCGGCCTTTAGCATTGACCGGAGCGCCAAAAAAGTTTTTGGGAAAACCTTTCCCGAACTTTGGGAGGACTGGCGGCAGTACGAGCAGGAACGTTATAAAGATTTTAAATACGAGGGAGAACAATTGACCACTCAGGGATGGGAAATCAGCAATCTGGCCATGAACGGGGGAAAACTTTATTATGAACGTAGTTATCCTGTCAAAGCCGCTGCCTTTTCAGAGTATTACAATATTAAGATTATGGAGCGCAACTTGAAAACGGGTTTGGAAAAGGCCATTATCTCGACAACCAGTAGTTTTACATCTGCATTACGGGTGAAGGACGGTAGGATCTATTATGCCACATCTGAGATAAAGCCTGGATATGCCAATGCGTCCGATCTAAGTTACGGATATTATGCGCTTCTTCACCGGTATGACCTGGCAACCGGCAAGGATGGGGTAATCCTGGAAGATGAAATCCGCGGTTTTGAGGTGCTGGATAACGGTGAGATTCTTTTTAGCAAACAACAAAAAAATGGATTCGGCTCGGAACTATATCGTTATGACCCCAATACCGGGGATAAAAAACTATTATTGAAATCTGACTATCTCATTCAGGAGATTGTCAGTGATGGCCGACGCCTGATTGTTGATGCCGCGCGCGACTGGGAGGCCAATAGTATTTACCTGTTAAACCTGGAAAAGCAGGAATTTGTTCCTTTAGTTCATACCCCTTATGTTGAACGATGGCTCTCATTATCCGGAGAACGTTTATTTTTTACCGCCAACTATGGAAAAGTAAGTTCAGTTTATTGCTTTAATTTCAGCACAGGGAAGATCAGTCGAATGACGGAAAATGGTTGGATTGGTAACTCGGCCTATGATGAAGCCGCCAACCAACTGTATTTTATACAGTTGAGCTCATTCGGTTTGGACTTATATCAAAAAACGGCGGAATTCCATGATTTCAAACTTCCTGACGTCCCTGCGACCGTCCCGCCGGTCTTTTCATTGAATGATAGTGAAATTACCAAAGGAACTTATGGTGATAATCTAAAAACCCTGTTGCCAAAGTTTTGGTTTCCCATGATTAATACGGATCAAAAAAAATATGGGATCACGATTACGGGCGGGGATGCAGTCATGGATTTCCCGGAGTATAGCGCCACCATAATTTATAACGCCGAAAAAGAAAAAATGGAGGGCGAGTTGACGGTACCCATCAACTTCTTCGCGCCATTTCAGTCCTCCTTGATTTATTCTGATTCGGATGATGAGCGTTCCACAGAGTTGATGATGCTTTATCCGTTGGTTAAACGGCTTTCGCCGGGGTTATCCCAATTGGATGCCGGAACCTATATCAATTACAGCGATGATTATGATGGGGCGGAACTGAAGCCATTCATAACCGTCGGCTTTCAATACCCAAAAACTTCACTGAATCTAACGGTCAGCGCTCCGCAATCGAAGCTAAAGAACCGGGACCATCGTTCCGGGTTCTATGCGGAACTGGAAGCCAGCCAGTATTTTTCAAACAATAAAATTCGGTTTGCCGCCAAGTACATCGATGATCCGGATAACCCCAATGATGATTTATTTGATGAAATTCGCGGTTACGACAAGGCTCTTACCGCTAAGGAAGGAAAGCTGTATACTGTAGAGTATTCACGGCCATTATTGAAGATCCGGAGCGGCCTTTGGAATCCGAACCTCTATTTTGAAGATGTAACCGGCACTCTCTTTAGCGACCGAGCCATCCCCCAAAATGGCGAACAACAGAGTTCCTGGGGATTGGAATTGCATATGGAGACGAAGTTCGCTTATAGTTTTATCCCAATTGACTGGGGATACAGGTTTGTACGGAATGATCAAGGGGAAAACAAAGATGAGTTATTTTGTAAAACTTTCTTTTAGAGATCATTGAAGACCTGGGACAGGAGTTTTACAGGGGTGAGGATTGGCTTATCCGGTAGTGAAAATATCCCCGTTCGGGTGTTCCCTTCTAACGGGGAGGTAGGTTAACCCTTGCGGATACAATGATGGTTACTAAATTATTTTTAGAATTCTACACATTTCCAAGTGTCATTTGGATAATCAGGCTTAACATTGTAAAATGAATATGGTAAAATAAATAGTAAAGTTGACGAAATGTTTATAGATATTGTATTTGTGAGGAAGTATTAATCGGCTTCTTTATCAATCGGTTGGAGATTGCTGTTATAAATCGGTGTTAGGATCTAGACTTGGATCAAGGCTAGATTATTTTTTTCATCGGCGCCTGTTTTACCCATAAAAGTCAACAGGAGAGTTAGGATGGGTTCAAAAAGAAAGAAAAAAAGAAAAAGAGGATTTTTATTTCGTCTCCAAATCAATATTGCGACCGTTTTGGTTTGGTTGCTTGGACGCTCAATCCGTTTCCGGGTGATCGGCCGCGAACATCTTCAACGTTTTCACGGAAAAGAAGGCTTTATTATCAATGCCTGGCATGGTCAACAACTCATGGGCTTTTACTTTTTTAGAGGCTGCGGCTACTATATTCTTTCCAGTTTATCCCGGGATGGGGAAATCTCCAGTTCGATCATGCGAAAAATGGGTTGGAAAATTATCAGGGGCTCCACAACAAGAGGAGGAGTTCATAGCCTCATCGAATTAATGAAAGCTTTGCGCCAGGGAGCCGGGACCGTAATCACCCCCGATGCGCAGGGCCCTATGTATCATATTGAGCCGGGGAGCATTTATCTGGCCCAAAAAACCGGAGCCGTTTTGATTCCGATGGCATTGGTTTATGACCGTAAATGGGTGTCCGAAAAAAGCTGGGACAAATTTGTGGTCCCCAAGCCTTTTGCAAGATGCGTGGCTTACATGGATACACCCCTTAAAGTAACGGGTAAATTAACCGATGAAAATATGGAGATCGAGAAAAAACGTTTACAGGATGCCCTGCACGAAACCAACCGAAAAGCGGAAGAGGTATTAAAACAGTGGCAAAGCGGGAAATAGTATTCTTAATCTACAATATTATCGCTTGTCCCATTCTTTTGCTGGCGGCGCCCTTTTTTGTCATTTGGAATTTAGCGCTGCGAAGGCCGGTATTACCCTGTTTCCGGGGACTTTCAAGGCCTCAAAAAGCGCGGCTGAAAGATAAGCAAGTGGTTTGGCTCCAGGCGGTTTCGGCTGAAGAGACTTTTATTGCCGGGAGGATTATCAAAGAAATTAAAAAGTCCCATCCCGATTTTCAAATTGTTCTGACCACCACGACTTTCACAGGCCGGCAGATTGCCAAGGAAAAACTGGGCGAGCTGGCCTTGATTACTTATTTTCCTTTGGAAATTCCATTTTTAATGAAGCGCTTTATCATGAATTTGCGACCGGTTTTATTTGTTATGGTGGGAACTGACATTTGGCCCAATGCCGTTTTTTATTGCAAGAAGGCCGGGAGTAAAATCGCTACCGTTAATGGACGAATCGGTAATCGATCGTATCAAAATTATTCAAAGGTAAAAGGGTTTATGAAAATAGTTTTTGACCAATTCGACCTTTTTGCCATGCAATCCGTCCATGACGCCAACCGCATCGGTGAACTTGGAGCCCCGCTGGAGCGGATTATGGTAACGGGAAATGCCAAATTTGATCAGGAATACCCGGCATTCAGCGGGGAACAGTTGGATGCTTTCCGTCGGCAATATTATTTTAAAAAAGAAAATTTACTTTTTACCGCAGCCGGAACCCACCCTGGAGAAGAAGCCGTTGTAATCCAGGCTTACCTGAATCTGCTCCGGAAGGAACCGGCTTATTTAATTATAGCTCCATCTCATCCCAATGGCTGCGGTGGTGTGGCGGAATTATTGGAAAAAGAAGGTTTGCCGTATATCCGGAGATCCACCGGAAAGATTGTTCCTTCAAATATAAACAAGGAACCTCAAGATGCTGGGGTTTTATTATGGGATACTTTCGAAGAGCTTGGTCCTGCTTACGCTGTCTCTGATGTGGTTTTAGCCGGCGGAAGTTTGGCCAAGATAAGGGGCGCCGCCGGTCCTAATGTCCTTGAGGCTGCGGTACAGGAAAAGCTGGTTATTTACGGACCTTTCATGGATAATTCCCTGGAAAGTAAGGCTCTTTTAGAAGAGGTTGACGCCGGTTTCACTGTCCGGAGCGCGGCTGATATGACATCGACCATTTTAAAACTTGTTGAGAATCGAGAGTTGTACCGGCAAAGGGCAACCAGGGCGAAAAAGGCGGTGCTCGCCAATGAGGGCGCTGTTAAGCATACGATTGAACTTATTGACGGGCTTATAGGGGTAAAGTAAGATGAATCATTCTGCGTTGCAGGTTTATTTATTACGGGTGATTGAAGGGGAAGAATCAGGGTTGGCGGCCGGACTGGTCCGCGTCTTTCTCTCGGGACTTGAGTTTATTTACCGGTTTCTTTCCGGGCTGCAGTTCCGGATGATCCGCCGTCATAAATTGCCGGTTCCGGTTTTGAGTGTCGGCAATATCACCGCCGGGGGCACCGGCAAAACACCTACCGTTATCTGGCTGGTAAAACTGATGAAAGATGCCGGTTTTCACCCGGCCATCCTGACCAGGGGGTATCGGGGAGCTTCCGAAAAGGAAGGTTTGATTTTCTCCCATCGGGATCTGGGAAATTTATCCCCTGCTCAGACAGGGGATGAACCTTTTTTGTTGGCCAAATTATTGCCGGATACATTGATTGGGGTGGGGCGGGAACGTTACCGGAATGCGTTGAAAATTTTAGAACAAGATCCGGCGACGAATTTATTTATTTTAGACGACGGATTTCAACATTGGAGTTTATTCCGGGATTTAGATATCGTTTTAATCGACGCCTCCAGACCTTTTGGCAACAGACATTTATTACCCAGGGGCTTTTTGCGGGAACCGCTATCCGGTTTAAAAAGAGCCGGCATTATTTTGTTGACCCGAAGCGCCAAGGTGGGGGAGGAACAAAAGAATCAGTTAATCGCCGAACTTTTGGCGATTCAACCCCGGGCTGCGGTCACGGCCATCAAGGAAGAAACATCGGAATTGATTCCATTCACCGTGTTTGCGCGGGGGGATGATGGACATGCCGTCATTCCGGCGGCGGATTTTTTAAAAGGACGTAAGGTAAGCGCAATAACCGGAATCGGTAATCCCCGGCAGTTTTTGGCTTCTTTAGAAACCATGGGCGCGGAGGTGGGATACTTTAAGGCTTATCCCGACCATTACCGCTGGGAGGAAACTGAGATTACCGATTTGATGAAAGGGTTGGCGGAAAATGGTTTTACGGAATTAATTGTCACCGCCAAAGACGGAGTGAAGCTGGAATCATGGATTGATTCCTTCGAAAAATCAGGGATGACCTGTTATATTTTAAGTTTGGATTGTCAAGTAGTCGATGAACGGGTTATTCAAAGGGTGAAGGATGGGGCTAAAAGGCGGCCCGTTTAAAGCGGATATGTTACTCCGGGGTTCATTGAACGATTGCGCCTGATTGAAAATTGAGCGTGAAAGCGAAAGCTTTGAAGATAAAGGAGGTTTTTAGATGGAATATCAATTACAGGACCTTTTGGGAAAAGAACTATTGCTCATTGCCGGACCCTGCGTCATCGAATCCCGTGAGCATGTGAGGATGATGGCCAGGGAGTTGAAAACAATTACCGGTGAAGTGGGTGTGAAGTTTGTCTTTAAAGCCTCGTTTGACAAGGCAAACCGGACGGCCGGGGATTCATTCAGAGGGCCGGGTTTAAAAGAGGGACTTTCGATTTTAAAGGAGGTTAAGGAAGAATTCGGCTTGCCGGTGTTATCGGATGTGCATGAGATAACGCAGATAGCGCCAGCGGCGGAAGTGCTTGATATTATTCAGATTCCGGCTTTTTTATCCCGTCAAACCGATTTGGTGATGGAAGCCGCCCGGACCGGAAAGATTATCAACATCAAAAAAGGACAATTCAGCGCTCCCGAAGATATGCGGAACGCGATTGAAAAGGTCGTAGCCGTGGGCAACCGCCAGATCCTCCTCACCGAACGGGGTGTTTCTTTCGGCTATCATCAACTGGTAGTCGATATGCGATCATTGCCGGTGATGCGTTCCTTCGGCGTTCCGGTCATTTTCGACGGAACCCATAGCGTTCAGGAACCAGGGGGGTTAGGAAAGTCTTCGGGAGGAAACCGTCGCTATGTCCCTTATCTTTGCCGGGCAGCTGTCGCCACCGGAGTGGATGGTTTATTCCTGGAAGTTCATGATGATCCGGATCATGGAAAGTCCGATGGCCCCAATATGTTGGAACTTTCTAAACTTAAAACGTTATTACAAACATTGGTGCAAATCCATAAGGTTGTGCAAGATGAAATTTGAGAAGATAGCTCCGGGGCAAATCCGCCTGATTGCGATGGATGTTGATGGAGTATTGACCGACGGCAGTATCATTATCGGAACGGGCGGCTTTGAGGCGAAGATGTTCAGCGCCCGTGACGGCTTAGGTCTGAATGTTCTGGTGAAATTAGGCTATGAAGTCGCCTGGGTTACCGGCCGCAGTTCGGATATTGTCGCCCAGAGGGCTAAGGAGCTCCATATTCCTCATTTGATGCAGGGGATCACCCACAAAGTTGAGGCTATCGAAGAATTACTTACCAGGCTCAATTTAGGGTGGGAGCATGTTATGTACATCGGTGATGATCTCAATGATTGGGGGCCGTTTCAAAAAGCGGCTGTTACCTTTACAGTGAGCAATGGTTGCGCTGACATGAAAGAGCGCGCCGATTATGTTACCAAGGCAGTCGGCGGAGCCGGCGCGGTAAGAGAGATTATCGAATTGTTTTTAAAGTACGAACAGCGATGGACTGAAGCTATGGATTTATACTCCGGTTCCGGGCATCAACGTCAAACTTCATCCAAAGGGGAGATTCAATAAATATGCTGGCCACTGAAAAACATACTTATCTGCAACAGGCAAGAGAAGTATTGAAAATTGAGGCGGAAACCATTTTGGCCCAGATCGAAACTTTAGGGGAAGACTTTACCCAGGCTGTGGAAATGATTTTGAGTTGCAACGGCCGGGTGGTTGTTACCGGAATGGGCAAATCCGGTCATATTGGCCGTAAAATATCGGCTACCTTTGCCAGTACCGGGACTCCATCCTTTTTTTTACATCCGGCGGAGGCGATTCATGGGGACTTAGGTATGGTGACGCCGCAGGATGTGGTGATCGCTATTTCAGCTAGTGGTGAAAATAGTGAGATTCTAGCGATTTTACCGACGCTCAAAATTATCGGAGCGCCCATCATCGCGATGACCGGTTCCAGAAACTCGGTCCTTGCTAAAAATAGCGAGATTATATTGGAAATTAAAGTTGAAAAAGAAGCTTGTCCGTTGGGACTGGCCCCGACAGCCAGCACCACCGCTCACTTGGCGATTGGGGATGCGCTGGCGGTGACTCTTTTGGGAGCCAGGAATTTTACAGCGGAAAACTTCGCCCTGTATCATCCCGGCGGAGCTTTGGGACGGAAATTGTTATTAACGGTTGAAAAATTGATGTATACCGGCGACAAAAATCCTTTGATTCATCAGGATAAAACCATTCGTGATGCTGTAATTACCATGGCAGCCCATGGTAATCACGGCGCGGCGGTTGTGGTCAATGACCAAGGAATTTTGGCGGGCATTGTTACGGATGGTGATTTGCGGAGGATTTTGGAAAGATATGAAAACCCGTTGACTTTAACGATTAAAGAAGTTATGATCCAAAACCCCCGTACCATCACCAAGGATAAAATGGCCGCCGAAGCCATGCATATCATGGAACAAAAGAATATCACCGTTTTGCCGGTCATTGATGAAGACAGAATTCCTATTGGCATCATTCATCTCCATGATATTATCAAAGGGGTGTCCGGGATGAGATAAAGGTTGACTCGCTTAATTTAACCGCGGTTAAATTAACCGCGTTGATCAATCAACCGGGTTTGATTCATCAACCGCGCTTAATGTATGAAGCCTGCTTGACAAGGCTGATTTGCTTATGTTAGACTTTAGAAGAAATTTGGTAAACGTTAAGTTCCAAAATTTTACATTTTCAAGGAGGGCAATATTTTGGATTATTTTTTAACCGAAGAACAACAAATGATTAAAGATTTGGCCCGGCGGATTGCCGATGAAAAAGTAGCTCCCAGAGCGTTGGAGTTTGATGAGAGCGGCGAATTTCCCTGGGAGATAATGAAGATACTTGCCGATGCAGACCTTTTTGGTGTGTATCTCCCTGAAGAATATGGCGGAATGGGCGGCGGAGTTCTGGAACAATGTTTGGTGGTTGAGGAGCTCTCCCGGGCTTGCAGCGGTGTGGCGGTGAGTTATGCGGCTTCCGGCCTTGGTTGCATGCCTATCTTGGTTTTGGGATCGGAAGAACAAAAGAAGAAATATCTTACCGAAATTGCTTCCGGTAGGAAATTAGCCGCTTACGGTTTAACCGAAGCCAATGCCGGTAGTGACGTTGCCGGTATGGAAACCACTGCTGTTTTAGACGGTGACGAATATGTGATTAATGGGACCAAACAATGGATTACCAATGGCGGAGAAGCTGAAATTTATACCGTCATGGCGGTTACCAATAAAAATAAAGGTCCCCGCGGGATTAGCTGTTTTATCGTGGAAAAGGGCACCCCTGGTTTTTCTTTCGGTAAGAAGGAAAATAAAATGGGTATCCGGGCTTCGGCAACCCGTGAGTTGATCTTTGATAATTGCCGGGTCCCCAAGGAAAACTTGCTGGGTGGCAAAGAAGGCGTTGGCTTTGTTGCTGCAATGAGAACTTTTGACCGCACCCGTCCCGGTATCGGCGCCCAAGCCATCGGTGTTGCCCAGGGAGCGTTGGATGCCGCAGTTAAATATGCTCATGAGCGGGTTCAATTCGGACAACCTATTTCATCATTCCAAGCGATTCAGCATATGCTGGCGGATATGGCGATTCAAGTTGAGGCGGCTAGAGCCTTGGTATACGCTACGGCAAAAATGATCGACGGCGGCGCCAAGAATTTTTCCAAGGAATCCTCCATGGCGAAAGTTTTCGCTTCCGATGTAGCCATGAAAGTAACCGTGGATGCGCTACAGGTATTCGGCGGTTATGGTTATATGAAAGAATATCCGGTTGAAAAAATGGTCCGTGACGCCAAAATCACCCAAATCTATGAAGGAACCAACCAAATTCAACGAAACATCATTGCCCTTGAACTGATTAAAGAATTGGCAGGTAAAAAATAATCCATTCCGTGGCTGTCTAAAAAGTATTTTACAATCAATAAGAAATACAATATAACTTCATGGATTTTGAATGTTGAATATTGTATTTCTTTATTGCGCATGCGCTCACCCCTTCATGTACTTTGTGCGTGAAGGCGCGCGCCAATGTACTTTTGGGACAGCCCTTTTTTAAGTATATTATTTATAGGAGGAGATATTTGGTGAAGATCGTAGTTTGCGTGAAACAAGTTCCCGAATCTACGGAAGTGAAAATCAATCCGGAGACGAATACCTTGATCCGCGAAGGCGTCAAGAGTATCTTAAATCCGTTTGATTTATATGCCATTGAGGAAGCATTGCGTATTAAAGAAAAATTGGGCGGCACAGTTACGGTGATTTCGATGGGTCCGCCCCAGGCTGCCGAACAACTCCGGGAAACCATCGGTATGGGGGTTGATGATGCGGTTTTATTATCGGATCGGGCTTTTGCCGGTTCCGATACTTTGGCTACTTCTTATGCGCTTAGCAAGGGAATCGAAAAGATTGGCGATGTCCAACTGATCCTTTGCGGTAAACAGGCCATTGACGGCGATACGGCTCAGGTAGGCCCGGAGATTGCCGAGAAATTAGGCATTCCTCATATCACCTATGTCAAGAAAGTCGATGAAATCAGTGAGAAGGAAATGACCGTGGAGCGCATGAACGAAGATGGTTTCGAACGGGTTCAGCTGCCCCTGCCGGCATTAATTACAGTTGTGAAAGAAATTAACGAGCCCCGGATGCCTTCCCTAAAAGGTATGATGCGTGCTAAAAAAGCAGTGATTCCTTCTTGGACCGCTGCCGATATCGGGGCTGAACCGGAAAAGTCCGGGTTAAACGGTTCACCGACCTGGGTTAAAACCATCTTCGTGCCGGAAATGAAATGTCAAGGCGAGATCTTTGAGGGAACCCCTGAGGAACAGGTTAAAGCCTTGGTCGATGCGATTGTTTGCCGGAAAATCGTGCAATAAAGGCGAAGGATCTGCGCGCAGGCGCGGACGATCCCTTTCCATCTATGAACCCGATTGAAATGAATAAGGAGGACCATCATGGCGATTAAGGTTTTAAACGATAAATGTCGCGGCTGTAAATTATGCATACCCAGCTGCCCTTTTGGAGTCATTGAAATTATTGATAATAAAGCTGTTATTAAAGATGGTTGTACAATGTGCGGGACTTGTGTTAAAACCTGTAAGTTCAAAGCCATTGAAATAACCCGGGATGTTAAAATAACGATCGATAAGTCCCTTTATAAGGGGGTATGGGTTTTCGCGGAACAACGCGGGGGTAAACTTTCCAATGTGGCCTTTGAATTATTGGGAGAAGGCCGCAAACTTGCGGATGAACTGGGCGAACCTCTGGTTGCAGTCTTGCTTGGAAGCAAAGTTGAAGCGGAAGCAAAACGTTTGGTAGCTTTTGGCGCTGATAAGGTATTTGTGGCCGATGCTCCCGAATTGGAACATTTCCTGGAAGATTCCTATACGCAAGTGTTAAGCGATTTGATCAAGAAGGAAAACCCGAATATCGTTTTAATCGGCGCCACGGCTATCGGCCGCTCCTTAGGCCCGAAAGTGGCAGCCCGTTTGGGAACCGGACTTACCGCTGACTGTACCGCGTTGGCTGTCGATGTCGCGGAAAAGAACCTCTTGCAAACCCGGCCGGCTTTCGGCGGCAATTTAATGGCGACCATTCTTTGCCCCAACCACCGTCCGCAGATGGCGACCGTGCGTCCCAAGGTATTTAAACCCCTGGCTGAAGATGGAAGCCGGAGCGGAGATATCGCCAAAGTCGATCTTTCTACCACTGCCTGGAACATTCGGGCCAAAGTGTTGGAAGTGGTTAATGAAGTCGGTTCTTCGGTAAATCTGGAGGAAGCCAACATCATCGTCTCCGGTGGCCGGGGACTGGGTGATCCCAAAAATTTTGAGTATGTAAAAGAGCTGGCTAACGTTTTAGGCGGAGCGGTCGGCGCTTCCCGCGCCGCGGTGGACGCCGGGTGGATGCCCTATGCGCATCAAGTGGGGCAAACCGGTAAAACCGTCGGGCCGAAGATTTATTTCGCCTGCGGTATCCATGGCGCCATTCAGCATTTGGCCGGAATGTCGTCATCGGACATCATTATCGCCATCAATAAAAACCCCGATGCGCCGATTTTCAAAATGGCAACTTTCGGAATCGTGGGAGACGTGCTGGAAATATTGCCGCTGCTCACCAAGGAGTTTAAAAAAGCTTTAAATTCCTGATGAATTATTTTTAAAAAGCATACTTTCTAAAACCGTGAAATAAAACAAAAACCGTAATCCCGGTCCCTTGGGAACGAAACCGGATCTGATTACGGTTTTTGTTTTTAGAATTCCTTTACCATCCCAGATCGGTTTTGATCTGTTGGACAAGTTGACCGGCCATCCGGGCGTGGGTGGCGACGGAAGGGTGCCAATCCTCCCCGTAACCGAGGGTTCCGTCCTGCATTGGAAATTCAATGAAATGGACTTTGGCATCTCCGCCGGATTGAAATTGCTTGACCGCCGTGGTGATGAGGTCCCGCCCATGGATGAGATTATCGCCGTTTAACATCGGGCCTAGGGCGCAGTAAATATGGGCATTGGGATATTGCTTCCGGATTTGTTGTAGGAAATTTGCATAAGCGGTGACGAAGACGGTTTTATCAGGCGCGCCGGTGCTGAAGTCGTTGGTGCCCAGATTGATTACAACCACTTGGGGAACCCACCGGCTGGGATCCCATAACAGAGTAGAGTTGTAGGGCAATATCCGGAGATAAAGTTGGGGCATCAGATCCGTGGTATCTCCGCCATAATTGCGAATCACGCCTTTGCCCGACCAAGCCACCGTAATTTGGTCCGCTTCCAGTGCCCGGGCGGCCACCGAACCATAGGCCAGGTAGGCATTTTCATTTTTTGTGGTAAAGCTTTGATATTGGCTGGTCCCTTCATTCCCGTATCCGCAGGTAATGGAGTCGCCGATGAATTCGATCCGTCGCGCCGAAGCGGCCGGCGGCTCCAGCAAAGCGCCGTCGGTTACGGTGAAGCCCAAAAACTGGACGTCTCCAACCCAGGCTTCCGTTCTTCTGATGAGCTCAAGGGTATGGGTTCCCGGAGCAAGCCCCGCAGCCAAGGTGAGGGGCATGGGGGTGCTGGACGTAATATTGACGGGATTTTTGACCACATTATCAATAACCAGATGAAACCAATTATCGCCGGCGGATTTTAAATTGACGCGAATGCCTGTTCCTTGAAAATTCGCTTTGATAGTGGTGGCGCTCCAGGCGAACTTGGGACCGCTCGAATCGCCGGTGTCAAAACGCCCAAGGTACAAGACTTTGGAATCGGCGATGGGCGTGGGTGTTGGTGTCGCTGTCGGCGTCGGAGTAGCGCTGGGGTTCAAGATAAAGCCGGTTGGTTTGGCATTCGTTCCGCTATAGGTGAGGGTAAAGCCGAAACTTACCGTTCCGCCCTTTGGCGCTATTGCGGAATTATAGGATAAATTGGCGGCTGTTACGGAAGTTCCGCTTTGGGTATAACTGGCGTTCCAGATGTTAGTGATTCGCTGGTTGCCGGGGAATGTCCATTCCAAAGTCCAGCCATCAACGGCAGCCGAATCATGATTGGTAATGGTTACATTGACGGTGGCTCCGGAGCCCCAATCGGACTGGCTATAGTCCACGGAATAGCTGTTGGCGGCGATGATCCTCTCTTGAGCCGGGTGAAACAAACCAGTTACCATGAAAATACCCAACAATAAACATGCTGCAAAAACAATCAGTTTTTTCCTTGTTCCTTTATTCATAATACCATCCCCTCCTTCATCGTACTCGTCAGGTGGCTACCTAAGATTATTATACCATTTAATTGTAAATTTTTAACAATAATCTAAATTTATGTAAATCAATTCATAGTGGTTATGTTGATATTTCTTGGCAAGTGGTTAAGTCAGGAAAACTGGTTTTTTAGAAAATTAAGCTATCATTTCAATGTATATAGATTGACAAAACTATCGTATGATAGTAAAATTTGTTTCGGGAAGGGATAATACTTGGAAAATAATCCTGTTAAAAAACGTAGAAATGGCATTGAAACCACCAGGAGGATTTTGGAAATTGGCGCTGACCTTTTTGCCCGCAAAGGCTATGATAATGTGTCCCTTCGTGAGATTGCGGACGCCGTAGGCATAAAAGAGAGTTCCCTTTACAATCATTTTAAAAGTAAATCTGCGCTCAAAGAATCTTTATTTGCATCTTTTGCGGAAATGACCTTTGGGTCCAGACCCTCCGATTCGGAACTTGAAAAAATGCTGTTAATCATGTCCCCGGAAGAAATATTTAAAAGTATCGTGTTTAATGTTGGGAAAAATATCAATGCCGTTGCCCAAAATGTGGCGGTTATGATTCACAATGAAAAGTACCGAGATACTCAGGCATTTGAAATGTATGAGAGGTATTTAATCAAGGAGCCCGTAGAATATTACAAACGGCTGATTGAAAAGATGATGGCCCGAAAAATGATTCAGCCGGTAGATGCCTACCTATTTGCCGAACAATATAATTACGTTTCCATTGCTTTAACCCAGGAATACTTTATGGCGAAAAACGGCTTGGCTGATGAAAATGTTATAGTAAAAAGGATGTTAAAAACGTTATGTTTTTTTATTGACTTGATGAAAGGATAAGTGTTTTAGGTTACGGTGTTCAAAAAAGGAGTTGTCGAAGGGATGGCTAAGGACAAAACCTCTCAAACCGCCTGGATCACGGCTTCATTACGCGCTTTATCAAACTATGAAAAGGACCGTCAAGTAAACTGCGGCGATGATTTGGCGGAGCTTTTTTTGCCGGAGGAGCGGCGCATTTTTTTTCGGACCCAAGATTCCAGAGAAACGATTAAAAAAAGCATTCCCAAAGGAATGTACGGGTATGTGATTGCCAGAACCCAATATTTTGATGGTATTTATCGAAAAGCCCTTCAAAATGATATGGGCCAGATTGTTCTTTTAGGGGCCGGTTACGACAGCCGGCCGTACCGTTTTGCGAATGGGAGCAGAAATACCCGGATATTTGAAGTGGATGCACAAGCCACCCAACTGCATAAACTCTCCTTGTTACGGGAAAACAAGATTGAAATCCGGGAAAATATTTCATTTGTCGCGGTGGATTTCGAAAAAGACGATTTTCTTCAGTTGATGAAAAAGAGCGGTTTTGATGAATCCAAACAAACCCTGTTCCTGTGGGAAGGGGTCACTTTTTATTTATCTTTTTCCGCCGTGCTCCGCATGTTGAAAATGATAAAAGAGAATTCCGCTTCCGGCAGTCAATTATGTTTTGATTTTCAAACCGCGCAAACCGGAAATGATCTGATTCATACGGGACTGCAAGAGGAAACCATTCAATTCGGCCTATCCGGGAATATCGGGGATTTTGTGAGAGATAACGGGTATACCCTTATCGAACATGTCGATGCCAAGGATATGGAAAAAAGATTTCTGACTTTGGAAAACGGTGAGTTGTTTGAGAAAATAGCGCCGATGATGAATTTTATATGGGTCGAGCACCGATAGACAGTTCAGCTTTTTTTAAATCCCGGAATGGTCTTTTCCAGCATCTTTTTTTGACAGATGTTGAGTAGCTCATCCAGTTCAACACTGGCTGCCAGAACTGTGGAGTCGGTGTAGCCGCGGGCGTCGTAAGCTTTTTGGAGCTTGCTGCGGGCTGCGGCTATTTTTTGTTCCAGAGTAAGAGTTTTTGACATGTCCCTTTTTACTTTCCCATAATAAATGATATAATGGTAATAAGTGTAATTTTTAGGCAATAAAAAACTAAGGTCGCAAATGGAATGGGTTTGGGCCTGCTTGATTGATTCTGTTAACCGTTATATTTGAGCTGTTTTTAATTTTATAAGTATAGGATGACGACAATGAATTTGTAATTTACAGGAAAATTATACTATAATTTTATACCAATTGTCAATGGATGTATAAAAATTTTATACAAATAATCGTTGAGGACTTCCGATGCCGAAAAATGTTTTGGGAACCAAACTTAAAAAATTACGAAAAGAAAGAAACCTGACTCAAAATGAGCTAAGCCAAAAACTGGGTTTCTCCGATCGTTACGTGGCTAAAATTGAATCCGGGGTAAGGCCGTCGATGGAAGCCTACCGAAAATTGGCGGATTTTTTTGAACTACCCGTTGAATATCTGGTATCGGATAGCGAAAAAGCACCGTTAACGCTGCTGGCTCATAATCAGGAATTGCTTAATGCCTTTATGGAAGTCGAGCGTATGAGCGCAGAGGATCAAAGAATCGTTTTGGAGCTTATCAAGGCGTTTGTTGCAAAAAGAGATTCTATTAGGGACAGGTAGTTTTTCTATTTTAGGCATGTAAAAAATTCTTTGTTAAACTTGGAGAATAATTGGAAAATAATGTGAAATGGCCTCCTGCTTTTAAAGAGGTTTTTTTATTTTGCATAATATTATTGTAAATAATACTTTATTTGTAGTAGAGGATGACTTAATGAAACAGAATGCTAAAGCTGCAATCATTGACTCATTTAAACAATTATTGAACAAGAAACCGATAGACAAGATTACAGTGAAGGAAATTTGTGAACATTGCAATGTAAACAGACAGACTTTTTATAATCACTTTACCGATATCATGGACATTTATAAATTCATATTTTTTGAGGAATTATCCATAGAAATTGCCCAAAACAGAACCTTCGAAACCTGGAATGGGGGATTTCTAGCCACAATGAATTATCTGCGGAAAAATTCGAAAATGATTTACCATGTATATCATTCTTCTTATTGGCCTGAAGCCAATGCCTATTTTACAAATCTTTCCAACCGATTGCTGGATTGTGTGGTTGAAGAGTGTGTTCAAAAAATG
This sequence comes from Bacillota bacterium, assembly GCA_023429995.1. Taxonomy (GTDB): domain Bacteria; phylum Bacillota; class UBA4882; order UBA8346; family UBA8346; genus UBA8346. Next base: position 120,781 of record JAEZCE010000016.1, read on the forward strand.
GGAGTGAAATTAAAGGATAAAGATCAAAATTTTATCGTTAATTTTTATCGACATGTGTTTAATGGATTGATGATAGACTGGGTAAGTCAAGGAATGGTAGAGGAACCGGAAATTATCCTTAAAAAGCTTTTAATCATGATAACAGGAAGTATTCCTCGCTCTGTGGCCGCCTTTGGAAAAGAAGAATAATTTTCGTCGATAGATGAAAGCGTTCAAATAGACACTTTCATTTATTTGTCTATTGTAGAGTGTTTAAAATAGATCGTACAATGGATTTGATAATACATTTAAAACATTTCGCAATAGGCATAAAATTTATATTAAGGGGGCCGAAGTATGTTTGTTTTCAATTACGCCAACGGGGCATCGGCATTAAGCGTATGGGGCGTTTGGGTCATTGTTTTTGCAGCGCTCTTTGGCTTTAATGAAATAGCCCGGAGATGGAAATATGCTGGTCTTTTCTTTTTTGCTATTTTACCGATGGCACTATCAATATTATGGTTTACGGTATTAAGTGATACAACGTATACAGACTGGTTCCATTTAGCAAAGGTGTATTCCTCTACAGCCGGGTGTATAGGTTTTTGGTGTATCAGGCATGTTACATCGAAAAATGAATTGACAGGTAAAGAGTGGAAACTATCGGATAAAAAATGGGCTTTGTGTTTCCCTCCGCTTATCCTGGCGATTAACATTATGGAGGCGGTAGCCCGTGATTTCCAAGTTGGCATCCAATATCCCGGCGGAGGGAAATTAGTCGATGAAGCCATGTATGTACTTGGCGGTTCCTGGAATTTCATGAATGGTATAGCCGGTATCCTGAACATGATTACGATAACCGGATGGTTTGGAATTTGCTTCAGAAAACAGACTGCTAAAGATGGCAGTAAGGATATGCTGTGGCCTGATATGCTATGGTTTTGGATTATAGCCTATGATTTATGGAATTTTGCTTATACATATAACTGCCTGCCGGGGCATGCCTGGTATTGCGGTTTTGCTCTCCTATTAGCCCCAACCCTTTGTGCATTTACTGTGGGAAAAGGAGCATGGCTGCAGCATCGCGCCCAAACACTGGCCATATGGTGTATGTTTGCCCAGACATTCCCATCATTCATCGATAAGGGCGCCTTCACCGTTTCGTCATCCTACAATACAGCGCCGCTCTTTGCATTTAGTTTTGCTGCATTAGCTGCAAATATAGCCGTATTTGTTTACATGATATACAAAGCAGTTAAAACAAAGAGAAATCCTTATCTTGGCGAGCTTTATACAGACTTGAAAGAATATAAGGAAATCAAAGCGCTTGCAGAGTAAAAGTCATCGCAATCGGGAGATGGAAATGATATGGAACCCTATAAAGTTCTTGAGATTAAGCAAAGTGTTTTCGCAAACAACGATAGGCAAGCGAATTTGCTTAGGGAAGAGTTGAAAAAAAACAAGACCTTTTTATTGAATTTGATGTCATCGCCGGGTTCGGGCAAAACCTCAACTGTTTTAAGAACGCTCGACGCTTTGAAAGATGAAATGAGTATTGGAGTTGTAGAAGCCGATATTGACTCGGATGTCGATGCTCACACTATTGCGCAGACGGGTGCAAAAGTGATCCAATTGCACACAGGCGGGATGTGCCATCTCGATGCCGATATGACCAAACAAGGTCTATTGGGACTTGGAACAGCAGGAATTGATGTTGTCATCTTGGAAAATATAGGGAATTTGATATGCCCGGCCGAATTTGACACCGGCGCTTCAAAAAATGCCATGATTTTAAGCGTTCCGGAGGGAGATGACAAACCCCTGAAATATCCTTTCATGTTTTCGATGGTCGATGTTTTATTAATTAACAAGATGGATGTAATCCATTATTTTGATTTTAATGCAGAGGCAGTCACAGAGCGTGTCCAAAAATTGAACCCAAGGATTAAAGTGTTTCCAATCTCAGCTAGAACGGGCCAGGGAATTGAGACTTGGGCCGACTGGATACGCGCCGAAGTCAAAACTTGGAATGAAAGCCCATATGAAACATAATTTTGGGGGAATCCATATGGTAAAAGAAAAAGTACTTGATCTTGCCAATAAGATTAGCAGGACCAAACGGGGTTCAAAATCGGAAATTAAGCCGGAAGATCCGGAATACAAAATTTTAGAACCGGTTGTTACCGAAGAAATGGCGGATGTAGCGCTTTGCCTTGAATTGCGTAAACCGAAAAGCGCGGAAGAAATTGCTGCTCTGTGCGGTAAATCGGTAGAGGAAACGGCGAAACTTTTATGGGAATTGGCTGTTGCCGGCGTTTGCTTTGTCAATAAAATGGATGGCGTCGATAAATACTGGCATGACCTTTGGATTCCGGGCCATATGGAAATGATGGTCAACAACAAGGAAAACGTGAAAAAGTATCCCCAAATTGCCGAGGCTTTTGAAGCATACGGCAGAGTAAGAGGCCCCGTGACAGCAGGTAATTTTCCGGTAGGTTTAGGTTTGATGCGGGTTATCCCCATCGAACAATCCATTATGGGGGAAACCAGAAGAGCATCGTATGAGGAAATTTCCAAATATCTCAATGAAAATAATATTTTTTCAGTTTCGGATTGTTCTTGCCGTACCGCGAGAGAAGTCATGGGTGAAGGTTGCGGTCACTTGAAGGAAGATATGTGTATTCAGATGGGTCATGCTGCTGAATACTATATCCGTACAGGCAGGGGCCGGCAGATTACCCGCGAAGAAGCCTTTGCAATTATTAAAAGAGCCGAAGCAAACGGTTTGATGCATCAGATACCGAATACGGACGGTCCCGGGAAAACTCACGCCATTTGTAACTGTTGCGGATGTTCATGCCTGTCTTTACGAACTGCCGGGATGTTTTTAAATAATGATATGGTACGTTCAAATTATGTTTCACATGTTGATAAAGGTCAATGTGTTGCTTGCGGAGAATGCGTTGAAAATTGTCCCGTGAATGCATTGAGATTGGGTCAAAAAATCTGTACTAAAAAACCCATCGCCCTGAAGAAACGCCCTCTTCCCTATGACACGGAATGGGGTCCTGACCAATGGAATCCTGATTACCGTATCAATCGACAAGTTGTTGTCGATACCGGCACAAGTCCTTGTAAAGCGGAATGTCCGGCTCATATCGGCATTCAGGGCTATATCAAGCTGGCTGCTCAAGGAAGATATACTGAGGCGCTTGAACTGATCAAGCGGGAAAATCCTTTCCCGGCAATATGCGGACGTATCTGCCCGCGAAAATGCGAGTCCGCATGTACCAGAGGCGCCGTTGATGATCCGATCGCCATCGATGATATCAAGAAATTCATTGCCGAACAAGATTTGAACAAGGATCACCGCTATGTGCCTGAAGTAAAACATCAATACGGGAATAAAATTGCCGTTATCGGCGCAGGCCCCGCAGGACTTTCTTGCGCTTTTTACTTAGCGATTGACGGTTATAAGGTCATGGTGTTTGAAAAACAGAAAGTGCTGGGCGGTATGTTGACCCTGGGAATCCCTTCTTTCAGGCTGGAAAAAGATGTTGTCCATGCCGAAATCGACATTTTGAAAGAATTGGGCGTTGAGTTTAAGACAGATGTTGAAGTCGGTAAAGATGTAAGCCTTCGTGACTTGAGAGGTCAAGGATTCGAAGCATTTTATCTTGCAACCGGCGCGGGGGCAGGCAGAAAGCTCGGTATCGAAGGTGAAAATGCGGAAGGCAGCATCACCGGCGTTGATTTCTTGCGCAAGGTCAATCTGGGTGAAGTCATTCCGTTTTGTGCTTTGAGCACAGCGAAAGACATGGCTATAAAAATGGAAGGACCGGCGGTTGTGATCGGCGGCGGGAACGTTGCGGTTGATGTTGCCCGGGCTGCTGCCCGGGTTGGCGCATCACAAGTAGACATGGTTTGTCTGGAAAGCAGGAAAGAAATGCCGGCCCTTGACGAAGAAATTGAAGAAGCATTGGCGGAAGGCATTGGCATCCACAATTCCTGGGGCCCTGAACGTATACTTACGGAAAATGGACGCGTCACGGGTGTGGAATTCAAAAGATGCATTGCTGTCTTCGATGAGAATAACAAGTTTCATCCTGCATTCGATGAAAATGAAAGGTTGATAGTCAAGGCAAACCATGTCTTGATTTCAGTAGGTCAAGCCATAGATTGGGGCAACTTGATTATCGACAGCAAAATAGAATTGAACCCCAACAAGACGATTAAAGCGGATCCTGTTACGTACCAAACTGGTGAGCCCGATGTATTTGCCGGCGGCGATGTCTTAACCGGTCCAAAGTTCGCTATCGATGCCATTGCTTTAGGCAAAGAAGGCGCCATTTCGATCCACCGTTATGTTCAGCCCGGACAAAGTTTAACCCTCGGCCGTACCAGGAGGGAATACCGCGCGCTTGATAAAACGAACCTTGATCTTGAAGGATACGATCGGCTTCCGAGACAAAAATCAAGCCATGTCGACGGAAATAAATCCAAAGAAACTTTCAGGGATTTACGGGGTACATTTACGGAAGAGCAAGTTAAGAAAGAAACAGAACGTTGTCTCGCTTGCGGCGCTACGGTTGTTGATGAATATCTGTGTCTGGGATGCGGATCCTGCGTGACCAAATGCAAGTTTGACGCAATTTCCCTGGTGCGAAAATATGATGCTGCGTCTGTAGAGCTCTGTGGATTGAAACCCAGGGTTGCCAAGTGTATGGTGAAACGTAAGCTGAAAATTGCAGTCAAAAAGCAGCTAAAATTCTTGCAATCCATTTTCTGCAGCGAGAAAAGCAAGGAAGAGAAATTGACAAATTGTACAAAATAAAAAACGAGGCTATCTAAATGGACAAGAGAGGAGAGAGCATTTGCACGAATTAGCTGTTTTGATTGAAGTCGTTAAAACGGTTGAAGACTTCGCAAAAACAAACGGACTAACAAAAATCGATACATTAGTTCTTCAGATTGGCGAGCTCTCCTCAATGATACCGAAATATATCGAAGCGTGTTACCCGGCTGCAGTCGATGGCTCGTTGCTGGAAGAGACGAAATTAAAAATTGAGATAGTACCGGCAAATAGCATTTGCAAAAAGTGTCATAAAGTTTTTCATCTTATTGGAAATCTATATCAATGTCCAAACTGCGGGAGTAAAGACTGGGAGTTGTTATGCGGAAAAGAGTTAATGATCAAGGAGATCATTGCTTGCTAAAATGAGTTGAGTTTGCCGATATTGGCTTCCTGCCTTCCGAAATGAGGCTCGGGTTCCCTTATGCGATAGTTGTCGGCAGCGTTCTGTGTGCGGCTTTTTTAGAGAAGGGATCGGCCATTCTGTATGAAATAGGTGTCCCGGTCATTTTGGTTACCCTGGGAGCGGAAGGATGTTATTACCGTTATCCGGGGGGCGCAGGCCGTCTACAGACCTTTCCGGTTCAGGTGGTTGATACGACCGGAGCAGGGGACGCCTTTCTGGGCGGGATTTTATATCATTTGAGCGGGCTAAGCTTAGGGGAAATTCACAATCTGAGCCGGAATGAGTTTCAAAAGATCGTCACCTTTGCCAATGCTGTGGGCGCATTGACAACGACCAAGAAAGGCGCCATACCGGCTTTGCCTGATTTGGTAGGGGTGGAGCGGTTGATGAAGGGAAGGTAACGGAGGAGTATCTAAGGCTCATTCCCAACGGTGATATTGGGGTTCAGACCTCTCGCATGCCTTGAAGCTGATTTTTTTTATTTCGAGGAAAAATGGATGCAAAGGATCGCATGTCTGCGCGAGAGTCGGTAAGACATACGCAACGGTCCGGTAAACATACTGAGTCGTTCGGTATGCATACGCAACGGTCCGGTAAACATACTGAGTCGTTCGGTAGACATACGCAACGGTTCAGTATACATACTGAGTCGTTCGGTAGACATACGCAACGGTTCAGTATACATACTGAGTCGTCCGGTATGCATGCGCAACGGTCCGGTATACATACTGGGTCGTCCGGTATGCATGCGCAACGATTCGGTATACATACTGAGTCGTTCAGTATGCATACGCAAATGAGCCGTTTTTATCCTGGTTCATTTTTTTTTATGCCCTCCGGCCCCTCCTAAGCTACGATTGCCGCAAGGACGGTATTTTCAGCTAATGGGTCATACCCAAAAGGGGGGAGCGGCTCCTTCCGTGACCATCGTCGTTTTTTTATTTAACGCCTTGGTGTTTAAACTTCAGAGCGTAGCCGTCAAGACCCGAAAAACAGGCGAATACCCTTTTAGGGCTAGGGTAGGTTTTGGGCCCATTACCCTATCCCTTAAAGGGAATTGGCTAGAATTGAGGGCCGATAGGTTTGTTGCACAGACTACGGAGCATAACGGCAAAGGCTCCGGAAAACCCAAACTGCCCTTTTTAGGGGTCATTATTATTTTAGCTGCGATTTCCTGAGCGACAGAGACAATTGGCGTAAGGAAATCAGAAACCGCTGGAACTGGCGAAATGGTTTCGTAAATGAAAGAAATATAGATATATTTTATCCAACCCCCATTTGCCCCACTGGCCCACAACTTCGGATGCCGTCCTGGTTTCAAGCGTTGGCCCAGGAGGGGGAAGGGTCTTTTTTAACGGTTGAAGTTGGTGGGGGAGTTTTCTTCCTCCGTGAATCTTTAAATCCCGCCAACCCCGCTTTTTTAGTCTGTCCAGCATCCCGCATGGTACTCAAACCCCAATCCGTTCAATCCGGATCCTTTGAGAAAGGCGATGAATCCGTATAATCTTGGTTAAGACTTGCTTTCACATAGCCGGAGTTGCTTTTCGATTTCGGGACGGCTGAGGACAAAGTATTTGCTTCCGGAGCGGTTTTTGATCTCCGTGACCACTCCCAGGCCGCTGACCAGTTGCAGAAAATGCCGGTAATTCAGCCGCAAGCGGTTCTTTTTGCAGAAAGCATCCGCCAATTCCTTGTTGGAGATAATCGGCAGTTCTTCGGTCAGGCCCCTCCCGTCCAGCTCCGATTTGATAAATAACAGCAAGTCAAAACGGTCATCGGTAGCTTTTTTGATCAGGGCTTTCTTTCCTTTGACGGCAAGGGCCCATTGGGTGAGGGCCGCTACCGTTTCCGGAGCGGCCAGAATGGCGATGGCCAGCAAGGGCTTATAGGAATCCATTTCCCGGGCGCTCAGGGCGGAGATGACCGGGAAATTCCGGTAGCACTCCCTGACACCTTGCCAATGCCCCAGGAACCAGCGGTACAATTCGTCGCGGATTTGGCTGGGTTCCGGATCGTCCGCTCCGGGCAGGTTCATGTTTTTAAAACGGGGATCGTATTCGGTGCGGATGGTGATGGTCCGGCTCTCCAGGGCCTGGTTTTTGATGTCCAGAACATTGCCGATGGCTATGGCGCTGGCGACTTTGAAAAGCTCGGCCCCCCGGTGGCCTCCGCCGCCGCGGCCGGGAGTGGCCAGCACCGTTTCGGAGGCGTTATAGGCGTTCAATAACAGGGAGATCAGCGGTGAATCGTTTTTGAGGCCGACTTCGGTCATTTCGTCCAGGCAAAAGGTGGGCTTATGATCAACACTGAATCTCCGGAACCCGGCGGGGCTGATCTCTCCGAACCACTTGCCGTTGAAAGAAAGCTGGCCGATGGTTTCCAGACAGCGGCTTTTGCCGGATTCATAGGGGGCATTGAAGAATAATATCGGGTAACACTTAAAGAGCGGTTTTAAATAGGTGCCCATAATCCATAGGGCTAGCAGGTCGTATTCGCCGGGATGCCGGAGGCCCAGGTATTGTTGTAAATATTCCCGGATTTGCCGGTGGATCTCAGCCGTAGCCGGAGGCGGGGCGCCGTCTAAAAAGGCCTGAATGCTTAGACTGCTCCATCTGGGTTCGAGCATCCCCGGGCAGGAACGGCTGGTAATGGTTTCTCCGAAAGTGCTTTCTCCGAAAGTGCTTTCCAAGAAAGGGTTATTCCCAGAGGTGGGCCGGTTATTCCAGGGAATGATTTTTCGTTTGCTGGTAACCACCATCACCGGGTCGGAGATGGCGCCGGCGTTTCCGGCGGAGGCTCCGCCGATATTACCGGCGGAGATGGGTATTTGAACCGCCACAAAGGCCGTATCTCCGGTAAAGTCAAGGGCCGGGTCAATCCGGCATGGTTTGACTGCGGCGCGCGCGCCCGCAAGGGGGGTTAAAACAGTGGACATGATTGCTACTCCTTTATTTTACAATGAACATTACTCTTTTCCATGGACTTTTTTTCTTTTTGATATTCTCCTTTTTTAAACCCGAACTCCGGCCAGGCATCCGCCGGCAGTTCAAGTCGGATCCATTTCCGGGCCTTGCCGCAAAGTTTTTCGGCTTCTTTCAGGCTGTGGTTTTTGGCGGCGGTGGCCTCAAGGGAAGTTTTCTTGATGGCCCGGCGTTGTTTCTGGATTTGGTTGACTGCCGCGTAGATCCCGGTCAATTGGTTCAGAAACTCCGGGGTGGCCCCGTACTTGGAAAATTGTCCGGTGTGGCTTTTTAATCCTTTCAGCATGTTGTGGACACGGCTGTATCTTGCTGTGAAATTTTTTTTAATCATGGTAACTCCTCCGTTTTTTGATTTTTTTATCCAATGCCGTTTCGGCAAGGAATCGTTTGTTGTCTAAACGCCTCCCCCAAGGGGGCCCCCACGGCTCAAATCCCGGCAGGGATTGGGTTTGGTGGCGATGTGGGGCAGAGGGGCTGTTGTACAAAAAAATATATATTTCTTTGGGAGTTTGGATTAGGAAATGAAATTTCTTAAAAAGCCCCCGGCGTTATCTTTTTGAAAAATACCGGTGTAAACGTAGGTTGTTTTGTTTTGATTGAATATCGGTATTATCTTTATTAATATCATTATAATGATTTTTACCAGATTTTTCAATATCATCAGAGAGGATATTTTCGGGGGAAAAGGCTTGAGGGGACTGGGATTGGAGGGGGTAAAAAATGTTGAAATTTTTTTTAAAATTTAAGGAAGTGGGGGTGGACTGGGCGTTAGCATTGGCATTATCCGGTTTGAAAATTGCTTTAGAGGAAAAATTGGACAAAAAGATCGATATTGTTGAGTTCTCATCCTTAGATCCTTCGCTGGCCGAAAGCATAAAGGATGAGGTGATCATCATTTATGAACAGGGATGAATCTTGAATCATATGAATGAATCCGGTTGAGAGAACCGGTTTTTTTTATGCTTGATTTTGGGGAATTGGGTTGATGGATCAGGAAAAGGAGATTGAGTAGAAAATTTTAAAATGAATGACGGTTTTGAGGGCATGGATTGCGGCGGGAAGTTACTTTCATAATTCATGACGCCTATAAATGAATGACCCGTATTATGGTCCACGGATTTATCCTGTGGGCCTCCTTATTCGTGACGCCAAAAAATGAATGATCAATCTTGTGGCCCACGGATTTCACCGGCTGAGGTCCTTTTGGAGCGGCCCAAAAGGACCCTACGCTCGCAAACGAGCGGCAAGGCCGCCGGGACCTACGGCTTCCGGACCTCCCTTTATTCATCCAGGGTTTCTAGAGGGTCTTCGCCGTCCTGGCCTTTCGACTGGCAATTATATGAGGCTTTCGAAGGCGACCGCCGTTTTACATCCTTGTAAAGAGGCGGCGCTTTTCGACGTCCGTGCCTCAAATGGCGGGGGGATTGATTGGGTCTAAAACCATTAAGAACGGATGAGGGGGATGAGAGCGCAAAAATGAAAGGCAAGGGGGTTGGTTTTTGGGGTGGAGATTAGAGCCTGTTTGTTCTGTAAGGAAATTTGCTAAGGTTTTGCGGGTTTTTGAAATGAATGGCGGCTTTAACGGCTATGGGCGAGGGATTACAGTAGGGTATAGATCCGGTGGGTTATTTAAAATGATTGTTTTTTTTCATGACTCAGATTACCTAATGTCCGAAGTTGGGCGGAGAAAATTGGAGCCGGAGAGGGTAAAAGTTAGTTTGAAATTCCGGGAGATTGGGGTTGATTTGTTTTGAAAATTTATTGTTCACAGTTCTTGGAGGGTTTTGTTGGAGAAATGTTATTTCTTGAAATAGAAGACGCTAAAATAAATTGTGAAATTTTTATGTCTATTTGGAGGTGGAAAGAGTAAGAGAGGGAATTTATATAAAGAAGTAAGTATTTTTTCGAACCCTCTTTGACTGAAAATTTATCACATTAATTGACGATGCTTGATACTATTGCGTTTCTAATCTCCTAATATTAGTAAAATTATGTTGTGTAAAGTCGCTAATTTCATCCAGCGGAAATAGTCATTCCAATGGATGAATTGTAGATGAATTTTGATAGATTTATTCGTAAATGCTTTATTGGTAATGGATTTTACGGTATGTCAAATAAAGTGATTCGAAAATCGAATTTGGTCACTTAATTGTGGTCAGTTTGATCTTTATTAACAGTTAATGGGAATAATACCCTTGATTTGTCAATATACGTGTCAAAGAATTTGCGAAAAAGCCGGTCAAAGAGTATGCGAAGTAATATTACTTTTCATAACATTGGAGGACTTCATGAAGATTCTTTCTAAACGGATAAGAAATTTAATATTTAAATTTTCTCTTGATTGTTCAAAAGATAAATGGAATAAATATCCATTCACTCTCAATTATGAAGATGGAATCTATAGACAATCGGAGCTTGTAAAGATTATTAGAGAATCAGTTATTCATTTTGCTTTAACTAAAAAGGAAATAAAGGATTATACAGAATCCGGGGACTTTGGAGAAATGAGCAGAATTGCTTGGAGTAGAATATCAGATGCGAAGAAAGATAAAAAGGGTGATTATGGCGAGTTATTACTTTTTATTATTTTATCTGTATTTTTCCCAACAGATAAACTTGTAACAAAGGTTCGATTAAGAACATCTAATAAAGATCAAATAAAAGGTTTTGATTGTGCTCACTTTACAGTCGATGATGGAGAAGTTTCGCTTTGGCTTGGTGAAGCTAAGTTTCATAATAATTTTCATAATAATTTTCATAATGCAGTAAATAGTGCAATAAGCTCTATAAATGAACACTGTCAAATAAAATATCTTAAAGATGAGATTAGTATATTAGCCCCCAATATTGAATTGAACGGTTCATGCAAAGAATATGACTTAATTAATAATATTTTAAATGGAGGGCTTTCTATAGACAAAATTAAATTTAAAGTACCTGTACTTTTAACTTATGACTGCTTGGTTCTTGACAAGTATAATGATATTGAAGATTTAGATTTCATTAATGATATGAAAAGGGATTTTGTGGAAAAATTTAAAAACCTCGAAAATAAACAAATTAACTTAAAGCCGAATCTTGAAGTGTTGTTCATAATTATTCCATTCCAATCAATATCTAAAATCAAAGAGGAACTTATGTTTGTAGAGGAGGCTTCTAAATAGTGTTTGAGGAAAAAGAGATTAATATTAAAGAAGTAAAGATGCTATTAAAAAAGCTTATCAAATTTAAAACATTGACATTTTTGGAGTATAAAACTCTTTTAGAAAAATCATATCACATTTTGTCTAGTGAAAATGACATTACATACAATATAGGGTTATCTGCTATTTGTCATGTTGCTGATAGTAAACCTATTGATATTTTTATTAGGCAATTACTTTATGATTGTATAGTTGCATCAAGAGTGTTCATATATAGAGATATGTATGAGAAAATTGAACCTCAATCGACTGAAATAATTGAAGAGAGCATCTTTGATCTAGTTGGGAAGTCTTATTATACATTAGATACTGGGACAGTCTTAACAAAAGACCAAAAGAGATTATTTGATGACTTCCAACAATATAAAAGGCTTATTGTTAGTGCACCTACATCATTTGGCAAGTCTAGAATTATACCGGAAATAATTATACATAACTCTTATAAAAACATTGCAATTATACTCCCTACAATAGCATTATTGAGTGAAACTTATCAGTCTTTTAAAAAAAATGAATTGCTTGCTGACTATAATCTAATAAACTCATTGACTCAACAGGCAGCTGATACTAACAATATTTTAATATTTACTCCTGAAAAGATGGATTTGTTCCTTGACCAAAATTCAACTTTTCAAATTGATTTTTTTGCTATGGATGAAATTTATAAAATTCAGGATGATATCGAAAGAAAATATATATTTACACATTGTTTATATCGATTATCCAAAACGAATTGCGATTTTTACTTGATTGGTCCTTACTTTGAAGATTTTAGTCCTAAATTTAGGGAAAAAACGAACTCAATATTTAAGAAATTTAATTCTGAGATAGTACAAAAGGATACTTTTGATTTAAGTTCAATAAAAAACCACGAGAGATATCAAATTTCAAACGTAGAATTAACAAAAATGAAAAGTAAAGATATAAACTTATTGAAATTGGTAGAATCAATTGAAGGGCAGTCATTAGTTTATGTTGGAAACAAACAAAGTGTAGAAACTAGGGCAAAATATATTGCAGAAAAAAGAAATAAGAATATTAAAAATGATTTAATCGATTATATACAAGAAAATATAGATAAAAACTGGTCTTTAGTAAATTGTCTTAAAAACGGAGTAGCTTATCATCACTCTGGAGTACCTAAATATATTCAGACTGAAATAGTTGATTTATTTAATGAAGCAACACCAAATGGAATTGATATTTTAGTTTGTAGTCCAACATTGACTGAGGGTGTAAATACTTCTGCTAAGAATGTTATTATTTATGATGATGATAAAGGAGGTCCAAAGTTAAGTGGATTTGATGTCAAAAATATAAAAGGGAGAGCTGGTCGGTTTTCAGTACATTTTGTTGGAAATGTAATTACCTTTGAAAAGCTTGAAGAGAGTGAAAAGGGAATAATTGAATTTAGTTATTTTGATAATGAGAATTTAGAATCCGAGGAAGCTATTCAAATATCTAAGAATGAGCTTACTGGAAATAATCTAGAGTTAAGAGATTCAATTGAGCAATGGCTTAAAGAAGAAAAGATTCCTTTGGCATTGATTAAAATGAATAAGTTTATTGAAATAGAAAAACAAGTAAATTTATTAAAGGAGCTCAGAAAAAACACTCTGACTCTGAAAGAACTTGCCTTTGCGGGTAATATTCCCGAAAAAAGTCAGTTAGATAAGATAATAGAATTATGTTTTAATTTTTTGTTTAATGAAAAAGATTTCACGGATAAAAACTTCAGTCTTGAAAACCTGCGAAGATGTATTAAATATTATATATATCGAAATCCGAGTTTAAAGGAACTTATTGCTACTCAAAATGGACAAAAAATAGATACAAAAATTAGAAATGCTTTTAAGTTAATTACAAAATATTTTGAGTTTTCATTACCTAAATACATAACCGCTTTCGAAAATATATATAATTTTGTTTACCAACAAAAATTTCAGGTTATTAATAAAATTAATCTCAAGTATCTTATCACAAAACTCGAGTTTGGCTTTGTAACTAATCATGAAATAGCACTAAAAGAGGCAGGGGTACCAGTCAATATAATTAATAAAATATCTAATAAGTTTAAAGATTGTAATGATTTAGATCAGATAAGAACTAGGTTTAGGGCAAGACCCTATTTAATAAATGACCTAACATTGTTTGAGAAAAAGATATTTAAAAAATATGTGTAAAAAATAGATACATTGGTCAGTCAGGAAAATATTATCTAATTTGATGATTAATTTATATTGGAGTGATGATAATGAGTGAAGATACAAAAATTGTAATAATACCACCAGATTATTCTCCTGCGAAGATTGAAACATCGATTTTTAACTTAAATCAACCATTGGCAGAGTTATTAATCCAAATTGGATTGCCAACAGAAGATGTACTTACACCAATTGATGAAAGGCGTAAGGTAATCCATGGCCTTGAGAGTACTTTAGAAATTTTACCTTATGACGAAAAGCAAAAGGCTGTCTATTTATCAAAATTTACAATTTCCATAGTAGTAGGATTATTTGATGGAGCTTTGGCGTTTTTGTGGGATGAAACAATTAAAGCCTTAAGAAGGCTAGTTATATCATTCGATTTGGAATATTTTTTTAGTGTAGCAGAGACGTTATCTTCAAGATATAAAAATCTTAATGTTGAAGACGATTTAGAAGCAATATCTGAACATGATTTAATAGAAATTTGTAGGAGAATCGGTTTAGTAACAGACATCAATTTTAAAAGATTAGAACATGTTAATTATTTGAGAAATCACGCAAGTTCAGCTCACCCTAATGAAAATGACATTAGTGGTATTGAAATGCTTTCTATTTTAGAACATTGCCTAAAATATGCTATAATCGCTCGACCTGATCATTCAATTATACAATTAAAACTTTTACTAGATAATATTAAGAAAAATTCAATACCTGATGAAGATTTTGAACATATTGGAAAAGACTTTGCTAGACAACCACAGGAAAGGATTAATGATTTTTTATTTACAATTTTTGGTCTATATTGTGATCCTCGTCAAGAGCAAGACATTAAGAACAATATTGAAAAATTAATACCATACATCTGGGCCTGTAACACCGAAGATACCAAATTTATTATAGGATCAAAGTATGGTCTTTATAGAAAAAATGGAGATCTGCCACGGAAAAATGCTACTCAAAAATTTTTAGAAATAGTAAATGGATTAAAATATAAAGATGAAGATAGCTTAGCAGCAGAATTAATTGAGAAATTACAAAATTTAAGGTCTGTTCATTTTAGTTTTTATAATTTTTATAATGAGTACTCACATGCTAAATCTATAAAGGATTCTATTCCTCCAACGGGAATACCAGAATCCGCTAGAAAATTATTTGTGAAAATAATTTGTATTTGTTATATTGGAAATGGGAAAGGTTACCGTGAAGGTGTAGATGAAAGCGCTCTCATATATTATGATGAATTTATTAAAAAATTCACAGTTAAAGAAGTAATTGAGTTTCTGTATCTTTTGCAGGATGATGATGAATTTGTATATGATTTTGATATGAATAAAGCAGACCGTAGAGTGAGAAAACTTTCAGAATACTTTAAAACAAAAACTTCAGATGTTCATATAAATAAAGTATTGGATTTATTAATATCCTTTCCAGATAGAACAATAAACAAGATATCGAGTGATAAAAGGTATAAAGATACAATCAAATTTGTAAAAAGACCGTAAATAGAATTTTTTTACCCTGACTAACTGTTTTTTTTGCATATTTTTTTTGGCTGGAAACTTATCACATTAATTGACAATGCTTGATACTATTACGTTTCTAATCTCCTGAAAATTGTTATGTAAAACAGTTAATTTCTAAAATATAACAGATTTTAATGAATCACGAAAAAAGTCATTCCAATTCATGGATAAATTTTGATAGATTTATTCGTAAAAGCTTTATTGGTATAGGATTTACGGTATGTCAAATAAAGTGATTCGAAAATCAAATTTGGTCACATAATTGTGATCAGTTTGACTTTTACTAACAGTTAATGGAAATGATATCCTTGAATTGTCAATATTCGCGTCAAATAATTTGAGAAAAAGCCGGTCAAAGAGCGTGAGAAGTAACAGTATAACTTTAAAAACATAAATACATTGCTCAAAGGAATGAGTATAAGTGAACCAAATTTATAAAGAATTAATTTCTTTAGTCCCTTCCATGGTTATTGCTATAATAACTGCCTATGTGACTGTAAGATTATCTTTAAAACAATTCTATTCACAAAAATGGTGGGAAAAGAAAGCAGAAGCGTATACCAATGTAATTGAAAGCCTTGCTATTATGCAACATTATATGGGATTATGGTTTGATGAATTAATAACTTATAAGAGATCTGATGAAGAAGTAAATCGAAGATTTGCCGCTGATTATCAAAAACACTGCGACTATATTATAAAAATTTCCACTCAAGGCGCATTTATTATTTCAAATGAAGTAGCAAATGAACTTGAAATGCTAATAAAAGAATTAAATAAAGATGAACAAGATTTAATAGCCGATTATGATAATACATTTTCAGCAATAAAAAAATCAATAGAAAAAATAAGAAGTCTTGCTAAAAAAGATTTAAAGGTATCTCAATAGAATGTGAGAGCCGGGGGGCTGCTGAAAATGTGAATGCAAGTTTTTTAAACTTGGATATTAATTTATGTAGTGGAGCTGTTGGAGCAAGTATACTTTTATTTCTGCAATTATATCTACAATATAGAAAAGAAAAGAGAAACCCATGATATTATTTGCTTTTTATTGATATGACACCCAAAACATCCTCTCAGAGATTGGGTATCCTTAATTTTTAAAAATATTTTTATTTAGAAGAGGAATGACTGTAATGGAAATCAAAGGTAGCAATCTTTCAACAATTCATTCAGCATATGAACTTGCTAATAGTCAAACTAAACAACTATTTGATGTGATCAATGGTAAAAATATCACAACAATTCATTCGGCTCATTCGGCATCTGAACTTGCTAATGTGAAGAAAAGTTATGATGAAATGGTTAAAACAACTAAGTACGAACGACTTATGGATTGGATTAAACAATATAGTGAAAAACCTCTTGTCATTGAAGAAGCTGAAAAGCAAGCTAGACAAGTAATAGATTGGGCTAATAAATATAATGAGCTTTATCCAGAGTCGATATCAAATATTCTTGAAAAGCGATTGGAGAAACTACCTTCAAAAGATGTACTGCAATTCCGCCCATATCAATTACCTGGTATTTTTGGAATATTAGATATCATAAAATCTATTGATGAAACGGAAATAACTGACTTTTATAATTATTTAAATAAGTACCGAATGCTGGGATTGAATCACCCAATAGGGAAAAAAATATTTGACACAATCAAAGAAAAAGCTGATTCTCATGAAGAAAAAGACTTTTATAATGCTAACGGGATATCTTTATTTAGAGGGCGAATCCGATCTAAAAAATTAAATAGGCCACTAACCGATGATGAAATATGGAATGCTCCATATGGACTATCTGGACAAGGTAGATATAATGGTCCTGGCCAAGGTTACCTGTATTATTCTGATAATTTAGATTGTTCAGTTAGTGAGTTAAGCCCTTCTAAAAAGCAAATTATCGATATTGCAGAACGACGGTTAAATTGTAATGCAAATATATTAAACCTTTTTGATATTGAATGTCCCTTAATTAGTTATTCATCATTTTCAGTAGGAACTGATAAAATGACAATTGACCCTGCTTATTTAATACCAAATTTTTTGGGAGAGTGTTGCAAAATTGCAGGTATAGACGGTCTTCGTTATAAAAGTACAAAAATGCCAGAATCAAGTTGTTATGTTTTTTTCGATTATCAACAAAAGTGGTTTGAGAGTATAAGTGTTAAATCTATAGAGTATAAAAAAGGGAAAACCGTATAATTAGTGCATATAATAAACCGGTTAATTGGCAAAGCGAAATTGACTCCTAATGTAATTTGCTCATACTATTTTTTTAAAAACTCTATTAAATCCCCTGGTTGGCAATCTAATACATTGCATAACTTATCAATAACTTCAAGAGAAACATATTCATTCGTATTTAATCTCGCCATTGTTCCCCACGAAATATCCGCCATTTTGAGCAAATCTTGTTTTTTTATACCTCTGTCAATAAGTAACTTTTGAAACGGTTTATAACTTATCAACTAAAATCCTCCCTGGTAAAGTCATCTTTCTTTGAAAATAAGGATTTAGCCAAATTACAAGAAAATATTGACAACATTCTCTATTGTGTTATAATAATATCTAACAAATCATAAATTTCTCTAATGAAATAGAGATTACAATCAAGCCTTTATCGCATTATTATTTAACCAAAACTTTGTAAAGATTATTTATTCTACATTTTGCCAAGGCTTTCCTTTATATTGGATAAAAATAGGAAGGAGCCCCGCCATGAACTCCCACTCCCATCCTAAGTAACGGCAAAAAAGTACCTCAGCTCCGCCTGTCTGGCCAGTGGCTGGAGCGGTGCGGTTTTAAACCCGGCTGCAACTATACAGTCAGCGAACTGTCAGGGTGTTTGCTACTGATGGTGGACAAAAATAAAAAGTGAAACGGGTAAAGGGCGATGTTTTATTGCTGGGATATGTGCCGGGAACTTTCATTTAGACAAAAATAATCAACAATCATACGAACTTCTGCCTTTAAGGAGGGAGGCAGGCGCCCAATGTCATAAGGCTATGCTGTAAAAAACCGGAAAAAGATGTTTGATTACATCTCCACCCCAACGTGAACGATGGGGCTAGGTATATTAAAAATATTCTAAAGGCCTTCCAGGCCTCGGTGTGTATT
>JAEZCE010000017.1 GCA_023429995.1 Bacillota bacterium
AATCACCCAAGGGAGAAATGGAAAAAATGTTTGGAGAAATGCAATCACCCAAGGGAGAAATGGAAAAAAGGATTGGAGAAATGAAATCATCCAAGGGAGAAACGGAAAAAATGTTTTGAGAAATGCAATCATCCAAGGGAGAAATGGAAAAAATGTTTGGAGAAATGAAATCAGAAATCGCTGGAGCTGCGGAAATTGTTTCAGTATGGCCCGAAGAACTAATTTCAGGGGTCGCCAGAGATGGTAGAAGGCCGGAAAATGCCGGTCAAAATCTTACGGCGGGAAAGCGTTCCCCAAATCTTTTCGGAATGGAATCGTTTGTTTCCAAACGCCTCGCCCAAGGCTGTCCCCACGGTTTAAATCCTGACGGAGATTGGGTTTAGGGGTGATGTGGGGCAGAGGGGGTGTTGTAGAAAGATATGTATATTTCTTTGTAATAATTGTTTCCGGCTTTTTCAATATCATCAGAAATAACATTTTGGGGGACATGGATTGCGGCGGGGGGTTAGGTCAATAGGCCTACAGAGCTAACTCTGGCTCTTCCCCGGTGGATGCTATTAAATAAGCTACTTCAGGTGGAAGAGTAACCACAACCACACCTGGGGAGAGAGCCGGAAGTTCTCGTCCCCATACCGTCCATTTCACCAAAAAAATAACCGGCCCAAAGGGCTTAGCGGTTGCTTTTTGGATAATTATCGGTCGGCAGGAGCAGGGAATGTGCAGAAAAAACCAGCCACAGCCGTTAGAGTTTATGATAAAATAGAGACAACCGCGCCAAACGCGGCGCCTATAAAACCGGAAAGTAATCCATTACCAAACCGATGATGACGAACTTGCAAACGAAAATACTTTCAGCAATGATTCAGATTTTCGTCCACTTGATGGTAATTTACTATTACTATCAACAGGAAAACTTCACGCGGATTTTTCCCAACGAGTGGTCGGAACAGTTTGTGATCGCCATTTTATTGCAAATGGCCCTATCCCTTTTGATGGTGTTCATCCCTTGGAAGAATATCCGCAAAGGGCTTTTCTTCATCCGGATGTTTTTTTTATTAGCGATTTCCCTGCCTTTTATCGGAAAATCCGGTAATTTGGGGCTGTTATACTTTCTTCAGGCGTTTGAAGGCTATTTTTATTTTCAAAGCAAGACTGCCTTTGGAATTATTTTGTTCAATATCCTCTTTCTTTTTTGGCTGATGCAACGGAAAATCCTATTGTGGAATTTTTATCAACCCGCCCTGTCTTCGAAGATCTTTAGCTATCTGATTCTCACTTTCCACTGTATCCTGGGAAGCGTTATCGGATACTTCGCCCGCAAGGACCAATGCCAACGCATGAAGGAAAAACAATTATATGACCAATTGTATATCTCCAACCGGTATTTAGCCGAAGCGAACATCGGCTTACAAACGGTTGCGGCGGAAGCGGAGCTATCTTCGATTTTCAAGGAAAGGACCCGGATCGCCCGGGAAATTCATGATTCTCTCGCCTATACCTTTACCAATTTAATTGCCCTATTGAATGCCTTTTTAGTCCAAAAACGGGCCGTCGGGCAGGAAGAGCCGGCCGAAATCGAGAAAGCCAGAAATCTGGCCCTGGATGGTTTGCGGGACTTGCGACAGGCGCTGCACACCTTGAGGCCCCGGGAGAATGAAGATTATAACGGATTGGGAGCGATTCTTCGACTCACCAAGGTCTTTAAGCAAGCGACCGGGATCGAGGTCAGTTTGAATTTCGGGGATGTGCCGCAGTATATCGGCAAACCATTGGAAAAGGTGATTTACCGCGCCGTTCAGGAAGGATTGACCAATTCCTTTCGCCATGGCAAAGCCACGGAAGTGTATATTTCCTTTTATCTGGTGGGCGAGGGCGTGGAAGTGAACATCAAAGACAATGGGCGCGGCACCGACTCTCCCACCGGCGGTTATGGATTGCTGGGCATTCAAGAACGGGTGGACGAGTTGGCTGGAAAAGTCAGCATTTCCTCCAGACCGGGAAACGGTTTTTCATTGTGTATCTGGCTGCCATTTCAAAAAGAGGGTGAGGCTCATGGAAACATTACAGATTATCATTGTGGATGACCAAATTCTGTTTCGCGAAAATCTTAAAATTGTGATTGAACTGTTGATTCCCGAAGCAAAGGTGGTTGCCATCGCCAGCAATGGCATTGAGGCCCTGGAAATCTGCAGGACTCAGCCCCACAATTTAATCCTGCTGGATGTGCGGATGCCGCAAATGGACGGGGTCGAATTTATCCGCCATTATCGCGAAGAAGGATATACCGCCAAAGTCATTATGTTGACCACCTTTGAAGATGACGAATATGTTTTCGAAGCATTGCGTTACGGGGCCGCGGGATATTTACTCAAAGAGATCCAACCGGATGAACTGGCCAAAGCCCTGGTCCATGTCCATCAGGGCGGAGTGCTTATTTCACCGCGAATTACCGCCAAATTGGTGAAGGAAGTCAATCGCTACCGGGCGGTGGATACCATTGCTCCCAATGAAATTTTGTCCCATTTGACTCCGCGGGAGATTGAAGTACTACGCCACGTGGCCATGGGCGAAGACAACCAGCAAATTGCCAAAAGCCTGCAACTGGCTGAAGGGACGGTGAAAAATTATATCAGTAATATTTATGAAAAACTTGAGTTGAAGGATCGTTCCCAAGCCACCCGTTTTGCTATTTTGCGGGGATTGGTATAAACATGGAATATGACTTTGCTGATTGGCGGTATGACCGGAGTCATATTTAAAAAGTTAACTTGTGACCAAAATACGACTCCCTGCACTGGCGGGTCGTATTTCTTTTGTGTTACATTATGATTAAATCAAATGCGACATCCGGTGAACCCATTGGTTCCAAATTCCGGATTTCCTTAAGCATCATTTCGAATTCGTAAGGAGGTGGGGGTTGGAGGGAAAAACACCCGGAAGCGGGAGAAACAATTTTTACAATTCGTAACGAGGGGGAGCTAAATGTTTAAAAAGATATTATTGGTAACACTGTTAAGTGTGGTTTTACTATCGACCGTTAGTGTTTCCGCTAAAACGGTGATCCGTTTTCAAGATTGGCACATGACGGAAGATGTGTGGCTGAAATGCCTCAAAGAAGTCACGGCGGAATATGAAAAAGCCCATCCGGAAGTGGAGATCAAGTTTGAACCGGTTTCCCAGGCTGATAAAGCCAAGAAATTCATCATCGCTTCGGAGGCTTATAATGCTCCGGATGTGGTCCATTGCGAGATCCAGGATATACCGCCCTTTATTGCCAAGGGTTATTTACTGGATTTAAATCCCTTCATTAAAAAAGAGAAAAAGGGTTTTATGGATCAGTGGGCGCCGCTACCCAGAAAAATCGGCAGTTATTACGGCCAGGTTCGCGCCATCCCGGACGCCGCCCAATCCATGGTCATATACTACAATCCGGAAATCTTTAAAGCGGCCGGGCTAGATCCCAATAAACCGCCCAAAACCTGGGAGGAGTTCCGGGAATATGCCAAGAAGATGACCAACGGTAAAGATCAATGGGGTTTTGGAATGGTCGCCAATAAAAGCGCTTCTTTGATCAGCCGCTATTTCCCAATTTTGTGGTCCTTCGGCGGGGATATTTTTAATGATAAGATGACCCAATGCACCCTGGATTCCCCGGCATCCCTGGAAGCTTTTAAATATTTCGTGGAATTATATACCAAGGATCAAGTAACGCCTCCGGCGCCTAACGAAATGTCGGCTCAAGACGTCCGGACTTTCTTTGCCCAAAAGAAAGTGGGCATGGTCATTGGTTCCGGTTTTACCATTCCGATTGTGGATGCTTTGAATCCCAGCCTGAAAGCGAGAGAAACTTTAATGGTCGCTCCGTTGCCGGCGGGTAAAAAGAAAGCGACCTTCGCCCAAATCGATTTCTGGGGCATCAGCCGCTCCACCAAGGCGAAGAACGAAGCCTGGAATTTTGTGAAATATCTAACCAGCAAGGATGTTCAGATCAAATTCTTCAAGGATAACGGCGTCACTTCTTCTCGTACCGATGTCGGCGAGTCGCCGATGATCAAAAACGATAAATTCGGCGGGGTGGTTTCGGCCCAGATCCCCTACGGTAAAGCCATGCCGATGTTTATCGGGATGACCGAAGTCAATGACGCGATCATCGTTGCAACCCAGGAAGCCATGACCGGACAAAAAACTCCGGAACAAGCCATGAAAGATTGCACCGCCAAAGTCAACGCGATTATTAAACGCTATAAAAAATAAGATTATCTGAAACCTCGGAGGCTGTCTAAAAAGCAATGTAAAATCAATAAGAAATACAATATATAGCATCATCAGATACGCCAAACTTTAATATATTGTATTTCTTATCCATTAATTGACTTTAGGGACAGCCCCCTATTGAGGAGGAAAAATGATTAAAGCACGCGAAAATGATTCCGTTCTTGCCTATCTGCTGCTTTTACCCGCTTCATTGGTGCTTTTTTTTGTACTGTTGTTTCCGATATTTTCAACTTTATTACAAAGTTTCGGTATTAGTTTCGACAGCTATAACTTTACCTTTTCCAACTATACACGCTTATTTCTGGACACGGAATTCTGGCAAAGTTTAAAAAATACGATTTTATTTGTGGCTTTATCCATTTCCGGAGACTTACTGATCGGGCTAGCCGCGGCTTTGCTTCTTAATCAGGCCATTCGCGGAAAAGCCTTTTTCCGGGTTTTGTTCATGTTGCCCTGGATGATTCCCAGCGTAGTAACTGGGGCCACTTGGCGCTGGATGTATAATTCAACTTCGGGGATTATCAATTCGGTCTTATCTTCGGCGGGTTTCATCGATAAACCCGTCTTGTGGTTGAGTTCCCAATCGACGGCCATGTTGAGCATCATTTTAGCTAATATTTGGAGGGGATTCCCCTATGTGATGTTAATCCTGCTGACCGGATTGCAAACCATCCCCCATGATATTTATGAAGCCGGCTCCATTGATGGAACCAGCGCCTGGCAGCGCTTTTTCTATCTGACCTTGCCCAATTTGAAAAAACAAATCGTGATCGTGCTGGCCTTGACCACCGTATGGGAGTTCCGGCAAATTGATTTGGTGATGACCATGACCGGCGGAGGCCCCGGCAATCTGACGGATGTTTTAGTGACGACCGTGTATAAGCAATATTTTCAATTTTTCCAATTTGATTATGCTTCAGCCATTGCCATTGTGATGAGTTTATTCATGCTGGTGGTTAGTATCCCCTATATTAAAAGCATTCTTGAAGATTAGGCAGGTGTAACTGGATGTTTAAGACCATCGAAAGCCGTAAATCCTGGTATATCCGATTTGTTTACGCAATGTCTTTCATACTGTCGTTGTTTGTAATCATTCCGGTAATCTGGATGATTCTGACCGCCCTTAAAACCGAACAGGAGGCTTTAGCCATACCTCCCACTTGGTTGCCCGAGCAATGGACGATTTTCGGGTTTGAGTATATGTGGCAGATGAAACCGTTTTTACTGTACTTCCGCAATAGCTTGATTACCGCCGGCCCGACAGCGGTGTTGGCCACTTTCTTCGGCGGCTTGGCGGCTTATAGCATATCCCGGTTCCGTTTTAAATTGCGGAAAGCGTTTATGGTGATCATCCTCTGTACCCAGATGATCCCGGGCGTTTTGTTGGTCGGCCCTTATTTTAAAGTTTTAAATAGCTTTGGACTCTATGATACCCATTTGGGCCTGATTTTCGGTTATATCGCCGTGGCCTTGCCCTTTTGCACCTGGATGCTGAAGGGATACTATGACAGCATCCCCAGAGAGCTGGACGAAGCCGCTTTGGTTGACGGTTGCAGCAAATTATGGACCTATTTCCGGGTGATCCTGCCGCTCTCGGCGCCGGGAATGGTGGCCACCGGGATTTTCGGCTTTTTATTGGCCTGGGGCGATCTCTTATGGGCTCTTTGCTTAACCTCGTCGGAAAATGTCGTTACCGTAACCTTGGGAATCGCCAACAGTGTCGGCGAGTACCGGGTGGTCTGGCCGGCGTTGATGGCGGCCGCCTTGTTCGCCTGCGTCCCTTCGGTCGTCTTTTATTCGTTTTTACAAAAATATATTGTGGGCGGAATGACCACCGGAAGCGTCAAAGGATGAGAGGGTGAAAACATATTGGAAAAGGAGTTTGCCATGGAGACAAGTATTACAATTTCGGCCAATGGTTCCAAATTTGCGCCCATCCTTCTAAGCGGCGATTATGTCCAACAGATCCCAATCGCCGCTTCCTTGGGATTTAAAGCGGCGGAATTGCACATTCAAGATCCCAATACCATCAACCGTTCCGAAATTTTTGAGGCGCTGCGCCGGAATCATATGAGGGTGTCAACCATCGGCACGGGCCAGGCTTATGTGGATGAAGGATTAAGCTTTTCAAACCCGGAGGCCTCCATCCGTGAACGGGCCGTCCAACGGATTAAAGATCAAATCGTACTGGCCGGAGAATGGCAAGCCAAAGTCATTATCGGCACCATTAAGGGGAGAATGCCTGAAAACGCGGAGGATAAAGCCATCGCCCTTGAGCATGTCCGCGCCTGTTTTAAGGAATGCCTGGCATTCGCGGAAAAATATCAAACGGATCTTACCCTGGAAGCCATCAACCGGTATGAAACCAATTTTTTAAACACCGCCCAGGAGACCGTCGCTTTTATTAAAGAAATGGCTTCACCCCGTCTGGGTCTGCATCTGGATACCTTTCATATGAATATTGAAGAAGCATCCATCGAAGACACCTTGCGCGAATTTGCCCCTTACCTGGTCCACGTCCATGTGGCCGACAGTAACCGCTGGGCGCCGGGCCTTGGCCATCTGGACTTTGAGCGAATTGTCCAAGTTTTGAAGGATATCAATTATCAGGGAGTCTTGGGCATTGAGTGTCTGCCGAAGCCTGACCCGCTTACTGCGGCAAAACAAGGGTTTGCTTGTTTTCAATCCCTTTTGGAATCGACTCTGAATAAATAGGGTGCTTGAGAATGGAGTACCATAAAAACCCGGCGAAGATAAGCGCCGGGTTTTTATTATGCTTCAGCTTTTTGGTTTGTCAATTAAGATCCGCAGCAATTGAGATTAATCATGTAAATCATGTTCATCCTGTCGAAGAGACTTAAGAATTTGGGCCCAAGTAAAAGAAGGTAGACAAAAGTGGATCTTGTTGGAATTTCAATCAATACCGGTTGCTTTTCCACAGCCCCTATTTCAGGCAATGAATTGGCCGGAGCCGACCATTTATAAAGTTTTGCCACATCGTTCCGGCAACATTTATATAAGCCCTAGATATTGAAATACGGGGTTTTACTGCTTATAATCTAAACAACCGGTAAGAACAATAAATAAATACATTTCCACAAGACATGTGGCTGGAGGTTAAGGAATATGGATCGTCCGAAAATGATCATCAACCTATTACTGAAAAGTAAAACACCTGTCACAATTGATGCCATTGCAGAACAACTGGAAGTATCGAATCGGACCATTCGAAATGACTTGACCGTTGTGGAAAATCTTATCCACGATAAAGGCTTGACCTTAAAGAAAAAACCGGGCATCGGAATTCAATTGGAAGGTCCGGAAGAAAGCTTCCATACCCTCAATGAAATGAAAATGAGCACCTATATTTCGGAGCCCTTTTCCCCCCAGGATCGAAAAGATAATATTTTGAAGCGGCTGTTTATGAGTGAAAACACGATTACCATCAATGACTTGGCCAAAGAATTGTATGTCAGCGATATTACCATCCGGAAAGACTTGGAAGATGTCGAACAGTGGCTGGCCAAATTTAAGTTGAAGTTAATGCGGAGGCAAAATTACGGCATCAAAATCACCGGCTCCGAAGAAAACTGTAGAAATGCCCTGGCCAACTTGATTGTTACCCAAATCGGCTTTGATAAATTAAAGGGCATGTTGCATTACGATACCAGCGCCAAACTTGATTATCATACCTTGAATCAATTAACGGGAATAATCAATATCGACTATATCAAATTGGAGAACATTGTAAACCAGGCGGAAAAATCACTGGGATATAAATTTACCGATGAAGCCTTTGGAAGTCTGGTCATTCATATCGCCATTGCCATTAAAAGACTACAGGACGGTAAAGATATCTTGTTAGCCCACTATGTACTGGCGGACTTGGAAATAAAAGATGAGTACCGGATTGCAAAACAAATCGCCGATAGTATCGAAAGTCATTACCGCGTTAAACTTCCTGAACAAGAGATCGGTTACATTTTGCTTCATATATTAGGCAGTCAACTGCAGGAAAACAATATTGACGACTTGGACCTCAAGAATGAGGGAGAACATGAATTAGCAGTGATCATGGCCAAGGAAATTATTCATATTGCTCAGAAAACGATGTCGATCGATTTGAGCCAGGATAAACAGGCCCTGAACGGTTTGATATTGCACTTGAGGCCGACCATCAAACGCCTGGAATATGGTTTGAACCTTAGAAATCCGCTATTAGATCAAATAAAGGAAAATTATCCGGAAATTTTCGGCGTAGCCTGGATATCCAATACCGTTTTTGAAAGATATTTGGGGAAAAAAATTACCGAGGAGGAAATCGGTTATATTGCATTGCACCTTGGAGCCGCTATTGAAAGACAAAAAAAAGGCCTGCAGGCTTTGGTGGTTTGTACCAGCGGTATGGGAACATCGCAGTTTCTCGCCGTCAAGCTTGAAAATCATTTTAAGGAAATCAAGATCAAACAGGTTGTTTCGGCGATTGCTTTAAAAGAGTATTGCCTTGATGATGTCGATATCGTTATTTCCACGGTGCCCCTCACGGCGCAAAAACCGGTGTTGCATATCAGCCCTTTGCTTACCCAAAAGGATGTTTTGAAAATCAGCAGTTATATCGATAGCCTTAACAAGCGGCCTACTCATTCCATTATCAATGAAGATAGCATTCAAACCGCTATCCGTTATCAAGATAGGGAAAACGCAATCCATGATATGTGCTCAAGACTGATTGAGAAAGGTTACGTTACGGAAGATTTTGAGAAGAGCGTTTTGAAAAGAGAAAACATCCAATCCACCGAAATCGGCAAGGGGGTGGCGATTCCCCATGGCTTCCCCGAAAACGTTCACCGGTCGCAAATTGCCCTTTCCATATTAAAAGAACCCATCCTATGGGGTAACGAGTCCGTGGATATCATTTTCCTGATTGCCTTATCGGATATCGACGCCTTAAACAGCGCCGAAGTGTTGAAAAAGTTATATCAAAAAGTCGATTCGGATGTTTTTTTGGAACGGTTAAAAGAGACTCAAGCGAAAGACCAAATAAAGAAATTAATCGAAACCATCCATCAATAAAACTACTTTTATCGCCAATCGGAAGGGGACATATCTATGGATTTTGTTGAAGTGTTAAGACCGGCCATCGTTGATTTGGAGATGGAGGCCAATGACAAACAAGAGGTCATTACCAAGCTGGCGGAATTACTTTTCGCCGACGGAGCAATCGTATCCCGCGAAGAGTACATCAACGATGTTAATGAGAGAGAACAAGAGGGACCGACAGGAATCGGAAACTTCGTGGCGATACCTCACGGAAAGTCGGATAGCGTTGTTAAGATCAGCGTCGCCATGGCTAAATTGCAAAGCCCGATTCCCTGGGAAACGCTGGATGGCGATCCTGTAAAAATAGTTTTTTTATTTGCCGTTCCCAAACAAAACAGCAGCAATGAGCATTTAAAATTGCTTTCCCAATTAGCCGCGGTGCTGGCCCATGATGATTCGATCCAACTTTTACTGGAAGTTAAGAATCCGGAAGATATTTTTGAAGTCTTTAAATCCCAAAAGACTTCTGTATGAACGGCGTGAAACAAAGATCACTCGATGCAGCTTCATGCAGCTTGAGGCAAGATAGCAATCTTGCGATTACTTTCTGCAGTCTACATAGTTGGCCAAGCTGAAATTGAATTTTTGCCAAAAGGAGGTGAAACGATGAATATTATTGGAGTCACAGCATGCACTGCGGGAATCGCCCACACTTATATCGCCAAGGAAAAGCTGGTAAAAGCAGCGCTGGAATTGGGACATACGGTGAAAATTGAAACCCAGGGAACCATTGGAACCGAAGATGAATTGACCAGGCAAGATGTTGAAAGGGCCGATATTGTCATTATTGCGGCGGATATCAAGGTAGGCGGCAAGGAAAGATTTACAGGAAAGAAAGTTATTGAAGTCCCGATGCAGACGGTTATTAAATCACCCAAAGCGTTACTCCAAAAAATCGAAGAGAAATTAAAGGGTTAGCAATTTCTTAAAAGTACATTATGAGGGGGGACTCTAATGAAATTTGGATGGTCGGTTATTAAACAGCATTTGATGACGGGTATTTCTTATATGATTCCGGTGGTTGTGGTTGGCGGTTTGTGTATGGCGCTTGCCAAAATCTTCGGCGGCGCTATGGTAGGGGATCAAGTTAATACCATCCCGTGGATGATTAATGAAATCGGGAAAGCCGCGATGATGTTTGTTGTACCGGTGCTTGCAGCGGGAATAGCATATTCCATTGCGGACCGTCCCGGTATTGCGCCCGGCTTGGTCATGGGCTTTATTGCCACCAATATTAAAGCCGGATTCATAGGTGGCCTTGTAGGAGCTTTATTGGTTGGCTATTTAATTGTTTTTCTGCGGACAAAGCTGAAAGTCCCCAGCAGTTTCAGGGGGCTGATGCCGATTATGGTGTTGCCGCTGCTCTCATCTTTTATCGTCGGCTTAATGATGATTGGTTTCCTGGGAGAGCCGATAGCCTATTTGCAACAAGGAATTCTGGAATGGATGAAGTCCATGGAGGGCGGGTCCAAGTTTATTTTGGGCGCTATTATTGGAGCGATGATGGGATTTGATATGGGCGGTCCTGTCAATAAAACCGCCGGCCTATTTGCAAAAGGATTAATGGCCGACAAAATATTCGGTCCTGCCTCCGCCATGATTATCGGGGGAATGGTACCTGCGCTGGGCGTTGCTTTGTCGGTTTTCGTAGCCAAGAAAAAATACACCCGAGCGGAAAATGAAGCCGCCAAAGCTGCTTTTCCTTTAGGATTGTGTTATATCACCGAGGGAGTGCTACCTTTTGCCGCAAGTGATCCGTTTCGAGTTATACCAGCTTGTTCCATAGGCGCCGGGGTTGCCGGGGGGTTGACATTGATGTGGGGAACTGCTTCTCCAGTGCCCCATGGCGGAATCTTTGTTGTTCCGTTAATGGACCATCCCTTAATGTTCATATTGGCTTTGCTCATCGGAACTATTGTCACGGCCACAATCCTGACCTTGATTAAGCCGGATCTCAAGGGAGAGGAAGAAGCAGAGGCTGAAGCGGAAATGGGTTTAAATGATTTAGATATAAAGATTGGTTAATGTTACTCTTTTGAAACAACGTCCCATCAAATCTATGGCATGTTTGGTTTCGAGCCGAACAATATCTTGATAAATTGCCGCAACGGCTTTAGGGAGGAATTTTACTGCATGAGTAATGAAAAGGTAAAAATGAACGAAGCTTTGGGAAAATTCGGTCCTGTAAAACAAACTGATGTAGAAAATGAACTTCGAAGTTGTTTGCGGCAGTTTGACAAGAAAATAATTGTTTTGGATGATGATCCAACCGGCGTACAGACGGTTCATGATATATCGGTGTATACCGATTGGTCGGTCGAAAGTATTGAAGCGGGTTTCAATGAAAGTAATTCCATGTTTTTTATTTTGACCAATTCCCGGGGACTTCTGCCTAAAGAGACGGCAAAAGCGCATCGGGAAATAGCGTTGAACATTTTAAAGACAGCGCGGAAATTGAAAAAGGAATTCATCATTATCAGTCGCGGCGATTCTACGTTGCGAGGTCATTATCCATTAGAAACAAAAATTATCAAGGAAACTATCGAGTCCAATTCCACCATCCGTTTTGATGGTGAGGTCTTGCTTCCATTTTTTATGGAGGGTGGGCGGTTTACCATCGACGGTGTCCATTACGTCCAGGAAGGAGACTATCTGATACCCGTCGCGGAAACTGAATTTGCCCGGGATCAAAGCTTTGGCTTTACCCAGTCCCATCTGGCCAAATGGATTGAGGAAAAATCCGAGGGGCAATACAAGGCTGAGAATGTCCAACATATAACCAATGAAGATCTTCGAATGACAGGGAACGACAGCATCGTCGAAAAATTACTGAAGGTGGAAAACTTTGATAAAGTGATCGTGGATGCCGTGGCCTATGTTGACGTTAAAATATTTGCGATTGCTTTGATAAAAGCTATCCGATCCGGAAAAAATTTTATGTTTCGCACGGCCGCCGCATTTCCAAAGGTTCTCGGCGGCATAACCGATCGAGATTTATTACAGGTAGAGGATATCGTAAAAAAAGAGAATCACCATGGGGGTCTTGTTATTGTCGGCTCCCATGTCCAAAAGACTTCCGAGCAACTGGAGGAACTAAGGAAGCATAATTTGGTTGAATTTGTTGAATTTAATCAGCATCTTGTTTTAAAACCTGCGGAGCTTGAGAAGGAAATTGACAGGGTTGTGGCTCTTTGTGAAAAGGATATCCGTTTGGGCAAAACCGTTGTTGTTTACACCAAAAGAGAACGGCTTGATGTCGGGAAGGATAATAAGGAGGAAGAGTTAAAGATTGCAGTCAGGATTTCGGATGCAGTGACAAGTATTGTTCAAAAGCTACGGGTAAGGCCCAATTACATCATTGCCAAAGGCGGCATTACCTCAAGCGATATCGGGACCAAAGGGCTTCAAGTGAAGAGAGCGGTGGTTGCAGGACAAATTAAACCCGGAATTCCTGTGTGGCTTACCGGTGGTGAAAGTAAGTTTTCTGAAATTCCTTATATTATTTTCCCTGGTAATGTTGGGACAAGAAATACCCTAAAGGAAGTTGTGGAGATTTTGAGTGGTCATAAAATATAGCCCAAGGAGCGATCAAAGTCATGGTAAAGAAAGTTGCGGTTATCCATACCAGTTTTGTATCGGTTAACGATTTAAAAGAATTATTCAAGGAAATTATGCCCCAGGTGGAAATGGTGAATATTGTGGATGATAGTCTGCTTGCCGAAGTAAAGGCTCATGGGTCGATAACGCCCGCAATCGTAAGAAGAATCTGTGCTTATGCCGTGCAGGCGGAAGCGCTTGGCGTGGATGCGATTTTAAATCAATGTTCTTCGGTTGGGGAAGCGGTCGATGTGGCCAGAAATATGCTCCAAATCCCCTATATTAAAGTCGATGAAGCAATGGCTGAAGAAGCGGTTAAAATAGGAGGAAAAGTTTCGGTTATTGCCACCGTGGCATCAACGATGGGTCCCAGTGTAAGGTTGATTAAAAATACCGCCATCAGAATGGGTAAGCAGATAGAAGTTAAAGAGCGCCTGGTGGACGGGGCATTGGATGTTTTAATGAAAGAAGGTAATCAGGAAAAGCATAACCGGATGGTACTTGACGAAATCGCGAAGGTTGAAGCGGAAAGCGATGTTATTGTACTTGCCCAGGGAAGTATGACTGTCTTGCTGCCGCAATTACAACATATTCAAAAGCCGGTTCTCACCAGCCCGAGATTAGGCGTGCAGCATGTAAAGAGGGTATTGGGAATTTAGGTTCGATATTCAATGAAATAAAAAAGCCTTAGGAGGAGAAAAATGGCCTTAGTAACACTGGAAGAAGTGCTGAAAGTACATGATGGAGCTGTTGGCGCTTTTAGTACTTATGATCTTTTTACTTTACAGGGAATTGTCGGCGCAGCCGAAGAAACCGGCCTGCCGGTCATTGCGATGATTGGCGCGCCAGTTCTCAATAAACCCGGAAATGGTGATATTGGTGAAATGATGGTCTCTTTGGCCAAACGTTCTAGCGCCAAGGTGTGTGTTTTTTTAGATCATTCCAAAGACTATGCAACTTGTTTGAAAGCTATCCGTCTGGGGTTCAGCGCGGTCATGATAGACGGTTCCTATCTTAGCCTGGAAGAAAATATTGCGCTAACCAATAAAGTCGCCGAAGCGGCACACAGCTTAGGCTTGTCGGTAGAGGCCGAAGTCGGCGCTCTGGCGGGTCTCGAAGACGGCGAAGAAGTTAAAAACGCTAAGATGGCTAAGCCGGAACATGTGGCGCGATTCCTGGCCGGCGCCAAAGTAGAAGCGCTGGCTGTATCTATCGGCAATGCCCATGGCCTTTATAAGGGCGAACCGAAGTTGGATTTTGATCTCCTGCAAAAGATTCATCAGATAGCGAACGTACCTTTGGTATTACACGGAGGTACGGGTTTAACTCAAAAACAGTTTGCAACCGGTGTCAAATATGGTATTAAGAAGATCAATATCGGCACTGAAGTCAGACGCACTTATATCGAGGCCTTTCATAAAACCCACCAAATGGAGGTCGACAGTTGGGATATGGCAACGATGTCCCAGGCGGGTAAGATTGCTGTCAACGGTATGGTAAAAGAGAATCTGCAATTTTTTGCCGAAACCTGGAAGGAGTTTTATTGATAATTTAGGGTTGGTCCTTGCA
This sequence comes from Bacillota bacterium, assembly GCA_023429995.1. Lineage (GTDB taxonomy): Bacteria > Bacillota > UBA4882 > UBA8346 > UBA8346 > UBA8346. Next base: position 14,542 of record JAEZCE010000017.1, read on the forward strand.
AAGGGGGAGGTAGTGAAAGTGGAAATATCCAAAGAATTTTTAGTCGCCTGTGCGGAAGGGATTCACGCTAGACCTGCGGCTTGCTTAGTCAAACTGGCCAATGATTATGCCGGAGAAGTTTTAATTCACTATCAGGACCAGGTCATTAATGCAAAAAGTATTATGCGCATATTAGCCGCGGGGATTAAAGCCGGCGCCCGGATTAAAGTAGTTGTTTCCGGTGATTCCCCTCAATCGGTTTTAGAGGAAATAGAAAAGCTGCTGGGGAGAGAAGCATCGTGAGTATAATCCGAAAAGGGATCGGCGTTTCCAGCGGCGTCGCCAGTGGGGTAGTTAAGCTTCTGGTATCGGCCGTAAGGGTAGAAAAACGCACCATTGGCGCACACGAGGTCGGCCTGGAGATGGAGAAATTTAAAAGCGGCCTTGAACAATGTATCCAGTCAATTGAAGCAGTCATTGCCAAGGCCGTTCAAGAAGTTTCCAAGGAAGAAGTGGCCATACTGGAGGCGCACTTATTGATGGCGAAAGATCCTGCTTTGGTTGGCGAAGTGATCCAAAAAATCAATGTCGAGCGTAAATGCCCGGCTTGGGCCGCAGCGGAAGTACTGGATTCTTATATCGCGATGCTTGAAAATTTGGACGATCCGTATATGCGCCAGCGGGTTACCGATATTGCCGAACTTCGGAAAAATTTACTCGGTATATTGGCCGGCTCTGTGCCGGAAGAAATTATGCTTGAAGAAAATAGCGTGATTATTGCGGAAGATCTTGGACCTGCGGAGACGTTGTCGCTTGATCGGACAAGAATTGCCGCGTTGGTGACTGAAAAAGGCGGCAGGACAAGCCATACCTCCATACTGGCGCGGGCTTTAGGTATTCCGGCGGTTGTCGGCGTACCGGGAATTTTGGAAGCCTGCGGTGGAAACAATGTGTCGATCATAGTCGATGCCGATAATAGCCTGGTTATCGTAAATCCTGATCACGAACAGCGGGTGGAATACGAGCAAAAGATCGAAATTTTGGCCAGGGAGAAAGCCGGCTTAAAAGAAAATGCTCACCAGCCCGCTGTTACACTCGACGGAAAAAGAATCGGCTTATGGGCTAATATCGGCAATGCCGATGAAGTCGCCGAGGCATTGGCTAATGGAGCGGAAGGGATCGGACTGTTCCGGACGGAATTTTTATACATGGATAGAATGGAACTGCCTTCCGAGGAAGAACAGGAAAGCGTCTACCGCCAAGTACTAACTGCCATGGAAGGGCGGCCGGTCGTTATTCGAACTTTGGATCTGGGAGCGGATAAAAAGTTGCCGTATATGCCCTTCGAGCCGGAAGAAAATCCGGCCATGGGCTGCCGGGCCATCCGTTTTTGCCTTAAAGAAAAAGAGTTGTTGAGAATTCAGTTAAAAGCATTGCTGAGGGCATCCGGCAGCGGCAATCTTTGGATTATGTTTCCCATGATTGCTGTTTTGGAGGAACTTTATGCCGCGAAAGATTTGTTGCGCCAGGTTCGCCAGGAGTTAATCCGGGATGGCGTTGTCATCGCCGAAAATGTTCGAGTGGGAATGATGATTGAAGTGCCGGCTGCGGCCATCAATGCCGGTTTATTTGCCGGAGAGGTCGATTTCTTTAGTATTGGCAGCAATGATTTAATCCAGTATACATTTGCGGCCGACCGGCAGAACCGGGAAGTTGACTATTTATATCAACCCGTAAATCCCGCGATTTTACGGCTGATTGATCATACGGTGAGAGCGGCGCATTCTGCCGGAATAACGGTTGGGATGTGCGGGGAAATGGCGGGAGACAGCAGCAATGTAGAGATGTTAATTGGGTTGGGATTGGACGAATTAAGCATGGCCGGCGGCAGCCTTTTGAAAATGAAAAAGGAAATCTGTCGGTGCAGTTTCAAAGACGCATTTGAACGGCTTAATTCGGTGCTCAATTGACCTAGGAGATGCATATTGATTAGGGTTTGGCGACGGTGAAATCATAGAGATTCGAAAACCGAAGCCGGAAACTCATGAAGGGAATTCTGAAGTTAGGTCAAATAGGCGTTCACTTTCTAGCAGTGATACTACTGACAATAATAATATTTAATTCGACATATATAGTTGTTGATTAACTTGTCCGGGACCTCGGGCAAGTTTTACCATGGGTGTTACGGAAGGTCGGAAAAGTAATTTTTTGAAGAAAACAGCCTCTCAAACAGGATAGAGGCTGTTTTCTTAATAAGCGGGAAGTGAGCGAGTCGGGATTTTAGAACCTAAAAATGAAATCCCCAGTGAAGATATCCCAATTTTCCCGGACATCAATTTTTTCTCGCGATTTTATCAGCTTGATTTTTTTTGAGTATTAGTGTATTATTTATATATAACACTAATACATCGGGAGGTGAAATCTTGAATTTTAATACGACGGCCCCGATCTATATCCAAATTATGGACCTTATCAAACGGGATATCGTCACAGGTATATTAGCGCCCGGTGGAAGAGTGGATTCCGTGAGAACTTTGGCGGAAAGATTCGGAGTCAATCTGAATACCATGCAACGGGCCTGCTCCGAGTTGGAACGCTTGGGGATTATTGATACCCAACGGGGTGTGGGAAGCTTTGTCACTGAGGATGAAAAAATAATTCAAGCACTAAAGCAGGAGATGTCGGAGGAATTGATTCAGCGTTTTATTACCGGTATGGAGAGCATTGGTTATCAAAAAGGTAAAATTTTGGAAAGTATCAGAAAGGTGTTGGAACCATGAATCCAATGATAGAAGTCCGGGGGTTGACCAAGAAAATCGGCAAAAAACCAGTGCTGAACGGGATGGATTTTCAGCTTGGCGCTGGAAAGGTTGTGGGCCTTTTGGGACCGAACGGCGCTGGGAAAACCACTTTACTTAGAACGTTAATGAATATTTATCATCCGGATAGTGGGGAGATCCGGATCTGTAACAAACCGGCAAGTGTTGCCACCAAGGGTTACATATCGTATATGCCGGATGGCAATCTTTTGTTTCCATGGATGAAAGTTAGCGACGCCATTGAGTATTATCACGACATGTATAGTGATTTTAATATCCAACGCGCCCGAGAGCTTTGTACATTTTTAGATATTGACAAAACAGTCAAAGTGAAAGATTTGTCCAAGGGAAGCAAAGAGCGGGTGCTGATTATGTTGACATTCTCCCGAAATACGCAATTGTATTTGTTGGATGAACCTCTCGACGGCATCGATCCTTTGGCGCGGGATAGGATTATCAAAACGATCTTTTCCAAAGTGGACGGGCAAAGCACGATTCTAATCTCAACCCACTTGGTCAAGGATGTAGAAGCACTGCTGGATGAAGTATTATTTCTCAATGAGGGCAGGATCATTTATAACAAGAGCGCCGATAGTATTCGCGAAGAACGGGGACAGTCCATAGAACAATGTTATTTGGAGGTTTTTGAAAATGCTTAAGCTTTTAAAATGGGATTTTCGTAATTTATTCCATAAGTATGGCTGGTTATACATCAGTTGTATTGCAACCTTACTATTTACAGTGGGTTTCCCAAACCATCTACGCCCCTATTCCAGCATCGTCGATAGCCTTGCAGCAGTTTACAGCCTTTTTTTCTTTGGTTACACCTTTCTAGTGTCACTTTCGGTTCCCATCAGTTGGTTACGATGTTCCAGCTCCCTTCTTGAGCTTTCTTTACCGGTCAAACTGTGGAAAATATTGCTGGGCAAGATTATTTTAGCCCTTGCCGTCAATCTGTCCGGATTCTTTTTAACAAAACTATTATGGATAGCTCTCGACCGATTTGGAATGTCCCATATTGTACTATTCAAAGGTTTGAGCTCCTGGATACAGTTCCTAACCGGCATGGCGACCCTGATGATTATCTGGATGTTCTCCTATATTTCGGCGAAAAGTTTCAGTTTTACCCGGAGTAGAGCCCGGGCCTCCACAACATTGTTTGCCGCCGTTATTTGTGTTTTGTTGGTATGTTTTATGGCAGAGCTATTTATCCGTACGGGTTCTTGGAATGTATTCATAACGGGACCGGGCAATGTAAGTATTGCGCCTGTTTATCGAATGGAGTGGTTGAAGGCGATAACTACGATGATAATTCCTCTGGTTGTGATTGTTTCCGGCTTTTTTGGAAGTTGCAAATTGTTGGAACGCCGCTTTGAACGGTATTAAACGATGAAAGAAGTTCCTTTATCTCCTAATCAGGTTGCAGGTTTTTTCCGATAATGAAAGAAATCATTCATACATTTGGATGCACGACTACCAAAGATCAAACGGTTGAAAGTTGAAAAGGAGCTGCCATGGGTTCGTTTAAAGTAAATGATGATTCACCGGGGTTTATTCCAATCAAAGTTTCCGAAATCGATTCCAACCCCAATGCCATCAACGGTAATGCCAATATCGACCCCCAGTTTCAAAAGATACTGAGTGACTTGGCGCAAAGTTTGTCCGGAAACACCAAGCAACGTGATTCATCCCTTGACCTTGAATCGCTTACAGCAATGATCGGGAGTTTAAAAGGGAAAAATGTCTCGTCTTTAAATCAGTTGCTTCAGGCCGGTGTCCTCCTGGGCCAAAGGGAAGAAAGCGATCCTTTAACCGATTTTGCCAATGCCCAAATCATAGCCAAGTATAAAATCGCCATGGCGAATTTTGAAAAGGCCATGCAGATGTCCACCAAAGGGTTATCTGATCTTAACCTGGATGCCTTGAAGGGGTTACCGGGCGGGACATTAAAGCCTGTGGGGAAAATCTCCCATACCCGGGAAGCAAGTTTTACCGGAATCAATCCCACCAGGCAACAAGTGGCTGAGTTTATTATCAATGAATGCAGAGGAATCGGCCTTCCTGAACAACTTGGACTTGCCACTGCCGTGACCGAGAGTGAAATGACTCAGTTTCATAAAGACGGCGCGCCGCTTGGCCATGGTAACGCCGATTCAACCGATTGGGGAATTATGCAGGTGAACGATAAAGCCTGGGGCGACCGCTATGATTTAAATTTGTTGAAAACGGATTGGAAATATAACATTCGAGCAGGTCTGCAAATATTAAAACATTCGTATGATGCCGCAATGAAAAATAATGAGGGCCTGAAGGGACCCGGTGACGCCAATCAAAACCTGGTCCGGGCTGCTTACTCCGGCTATAATTCCGGGGCCGCCAATGTTTGGCGTTACCGGACCCCGGTTCATGAGGCTTCCCGGACCGGCCTTTATGATGTGATCGATAATCAAGGGTATGATATGCGGGATATCCGGTTTTGGGACAATTACCGGAAGTTTTCATAAAGAGGAGAAGGAATAGGTTTTAATCCTGTGTCCCGATGCCTACTTATTTCGCCACAGAGACACGGAGACACGGAGACACAGAGAAAAAACAAGATAAAGCCTCTGTGGCAAAAGGCATAGGCTACAGAGGCTCAGAGAAAGAATTTTATTATCCTGTTTCAAAAAGCCTCCTTCATTCAGTCCGATTCATTGGATTAAGAGGCTTTTTTTGTTGTTTTATTTCCCTTATCGTTTCGGTGTCTTACGGTGCAACGGTTGCATAAGCTCCGACATGCTGATAATTGGACAAGAAGATATAATTTTCGTCGGATTTAAGCTCGTGGAGGCCCAGTTGATTTGCAATTTTACGCGAGGCGTAATTTTCAAAGTCCGTGCGCCAGCAGGGTATTCGTCCGAATTGTTCATATTGCAAACGGCTTAGAGCCTGGCAACAATGAAGCCCCAAACCCCTCCCCCGGTACTCCGGACGGGTGGCTACCCCTAACTCGCAATAATTTTCCGTGAAAGCGAGTGTCGTTGCAACAGAGGCAATTTCACCATTCATAAATGCGGCTACCGCTTGTCCTTGGGTTAATAAACGCTCCGGGGAGAAAAAGAATTCCCATAACCAGGGGTCATTGTAAAAAGCTTCGCCTAACTTTGGGGCATCCGGGGGATTGAGCAGTCGTACTCTGGGGTCATTTGTAAATGTTGGGCGCCAGTCTTTTTTTGGGGCCGCTAAGAAAAGCACCGGTATTGAAAACCGGATGGGCCAATAATTGCCTATGATGGGCAACATGGAATCGGGTATTACCAAATCGGTGGGTTGGTGATTCAGTTCTCTCAAAATTCGCTGGATGAATGAAATCCGGTCGGCTTTTCCATAAAAGAAATTCATCGATGGAAAAAGAGAAGGATATGTGACAACTAAAAGTTTGGGGTTTAAAGGATTATCAACCGTAATGGTACTGGTACTACGGCGCAATAAAAAAATAGTTGAACAATTTTCAGGCAGATCCTCTACCGGAAAATTGATTGTTTCAAACTTATCTGGGGCTAGCCTACGCATTATGTCATCTCCCATGCGCTTTTGGCGCAAACGCTCTTTGGCGCAATATCAATGCTAAGCAATCGAGGCCGCCCCTATCCTGTAGGTACTAAAATAAAAATTCCCCCTTATTACTCTTTTTTAAAAGAATACACCCAAAACCCATTCTCTGTAAATTGCAAATTACTGTAAATATCCTGTTTGAACTGCAAATTTTCGCTTAAAAGCGAAACGCGTCAAAATAGCCTATATTATTATTGGATTTCTGCGGGTTTATTGAGTTTATTGCGATGTAACATTTTCGTAACAATGATGACGCTTTTTGGACCGGTGAGGAGAGAGAAGATGTGTAAAATCCCTGCGGTTTAATCATAAAAATTGAGTTTTTCGATAAAATAATCGTAACCTTGCAGGATTATGAAGCTATGATGCAAAATTATATGTAGCAATTCTTAAACAAAAACGTTTTTTTGAGGCCTGTTTTGAAAACAACGATTATTCATGTTGAAAACCAGCAATACGAGCTGTTAGAGCCTGCCGCCGGTTCGCTGAAAGCGGGAGGACTGGTGGCTTTTCCCACTGAAACCGTGTATGGGTTGGGTGCGGTATATACCAATGAGAGCGCGCTGTTAAAAGTGTTTGCAGTGAAGGGCAGACCGGCGGACAATCCATTGATTTTGCATATCTGGCGTCAGGAGCAACTTGAAGAATTGGTAAGTGAGATTTCTTCAAAAGCTGAGCGTTTGATCAAAGCTTTTTGGCCGGGGCCCCTTACTTTGATTTTTCCCAAGCAGCCTCATGTATCTCCAATTGTTACGGCGGGTTTGGATACGGTGGCGGTGCGGATGCCTTCCCATCCGGCAGCCAGGGAATTGCTTCGCCGGACGAATATTGCCGTAGCAGCGCCAAGCGCCAATCTTTCGGGACGTCCCAGCCCTACCCGGGGTTCTCATGTAATCGAAGATTTAGATGCCAAAATCGATTTCATCATTGACGCCGGTTCATGCAGCGAAGGAGTTGAATCTACTGTACTTTCCCTTCAGGCTCAAACTCCGATTATTTTACGGCCGGGTTCGGTGACCCTTGAAATGTTGGAAGGGGTTTTACATGAAAAGGTCGATGTATCAAAACCGGGTGAAGTAGACCGCCCCCAAGCGCCGGGAATGAAGTACCGTCATTATGCTCCGAAAGCGCCGGCAATATTAATCGAAGGGGACAATGACCGGGTTGTCCGGGAGATTAACCGTTTATTGGCTTTAAATCCGCCCCAACTGAAAGCAGCTGTCCTTAGTACCACCGAAAATATTACCCGATATGCCAATGAATGGGTTTTGGATATGGGGCCCATTGATGAACCTGTGATGATAGCAAGACGGATCTATGATCTATTGCGTTTTTGCGATACCTTGGCAGTTGAACAAATATATATTGAGGGAATTCCGCCAGAAGGTATTGGAATGGCAATTTTAAACCGGCTTCGAAAAGCCGCAGGAGGTCATATTGTTCATGCTACGTAAATTATTTCCTTGCTGTTGTTTAGCCCTTATGCTTTGTTTTGGAAGCTTCGGATATGCAGAGAATGTTCCATTCAAGGTTGGTGAAGTATTAGAATATAAATTGTATGCCAAAACGGCTATTTACGGCGCCAACGAAATTATCAAAATTGTCTCCAAAAATACTTTGAATGGCCGGGAAGTATATCGTGTTCATGCTGAAATGACGACAGTAGGCATTGTGAAGGGACTTTACGAGTATTCGCAAATTGAAGACTTGGTGATGGACGCCGAAGAATTTTATCCTTATTGGATTCGGCTGGAGACAAAAGAACGTTCGAAAAATCAATTGGAAGAAATCCATTTTGACTATGGTAGTAAAAAGGCTACTCGGGTTTTAACCAAAAATGGTGAAACCAAAACCTCGGAAATAGAACTTCCGGGTTTTGTTCAGGATGGTTTATCATTGCAATTTTACTTGCGCCAAGATCGTATCGCCGAGAAGCCCGCTATGATTTATTTTTACGGGAATGGGAAAATTAAAGGAAGTAATTTTGAAATCAAACAAATTTCAAAACCGATCAAATTGGAAAGCGGGACTTATTCAAAATATTTGCAAATCATCGATAATGAGAACGATATAACGGTTTTGATTGCTGAGAATCAGAGCAGATTGCCGATTTATGTTAAAAAAATCGCTAAATTCGGCTCCATGGAAATGAAACTGTCGAAGGTCAATTGAGTTTTGAGCGAGAGGTCGCGTTTTTAGATAGTAACGGCACTAATCTCAGCGTAACGCGATGATTGCACGATGCGCAATTCCAAACCGTTTGACCCTGAAAATTAAGGGCTTGAAATTGAAAGCGATTTTGACAAACCGGACACTCTAAAAGGAAAAGATCCCCATATTCATTTTTTAAAGGCCAAACCATTTTTTAGTCCTTTTTCTTGACCTATTTTATAGTAGTGTCAACTTTTAAATTGAATTTATGTAGTTTCCGGAAAAATTTTTGGGAGAGATTCTGATTGATGATTAAGCAAGTTTTATTTGTTTGTACTGGTAATACTTGCCGAAGTAGTATGGCCGAGGCTTTGCTCCGGAAAATGTTGAGCGAGGATTTGGCCGAAGAGGCTGCCAAAATTAGAGTGGTTTCGGCAGGAACCGGTGCGATATCCGGAGAAACCGCGGCCCAAAACGCGATTGAAGTCATGGCCGGAGAAGGTATTGATTTGCGCTCTCATCGGGCCAGAAGGTTATCGGTAGAATTGATTCATGGAGCGGACCTGGTTTTGACAATGACCCAGGAACAGAAAAATACCGTTATGACTATGATGCCGGCCTCGAAAAACAAAGTTTTTACATTAAGCGAATTTGCGGAAGGCGTAAAGGAAATTGAATCTTTGATGGCAAGGGCTGAAAAGATTCGCGAAAGTTTAGAAGAAAAACGCAGAAAATATTTGGACAAGGAAGGTCCCAAACTTGAGCAGCTGCGCCGGCGCAACCTGGAATTGAGCCGTCAGATGCGGGCCCTGGATGAAGAGTTGCGTCAATTCGAACAAAAAATGGACCAAGAGTTGGCCGCTGAAAAACGTGATTTGGAAGGGATTCAGTCCCGGCTTACCGCTCTGGAAATTTCGGATCCTTATGGTCAGAATATTGAAATGTATAAAATTTGCGCCAGTGAAATTAAAGAAAAGTTAAAGGCCGTTGTTAACCGGATTAAGGAATCCTTGGAAGAATGAATAGCCAACGTCTCATCCATACGGTATGAAGATTGGAAGAGATGTTTTATTTAAGAAGAACGCTAAATTGCTCGCACCGAGCCTGCCCTTTTCTTTTTTTGTGAAATGTGTTTTAGAAGGATTTGGCGTGCGCCCGGCGCGCGTTTTTATAAAAATAATGAGGAGATGAACCTTGTGTCAAAAGTTTGTGTTATTGATCACCCTTTAATCCAACATAAGTTGTCGATAATTCGTGATTCAAACACCGGAGCCAAAGAATTCCGGGAGCTCGTTGAAGAAGTCTCCATGTTAATGGCCTATGAGGTGACCCGTAATTTTTCCCTGGAAGATGTTGATGTGGAAACCCCGGTTGCTACAGCCCATTGCCGGACGATCGCCGGGAAAAAAATCGCCGTAATTCCAATTTTGCGGGCGGGCCTCGGGATGGTGGGCGGTATTCTCAAGCTAATTCCTACCGCAAAAGTTGGACATATTGGGGTTTACCGGGATCCGGAGACTTTACAGCCGATTGAGTATTATTGCAAACTTCCTCAGGATATCGTGGAACGGGAGTTAATCTTGGTCGATCCGATGCTGGCCACCGGAGGTTCGGCAGTCGCCGGAATTCATTTTTTGAAACAACGGGGAGCCACCCAAATTCGTTTAATGTGTTTGATAGCCGCTCCGGAAGGGATTCAGAATGTTCAGGAGAAACACCCGGATGTTGATATTTATGTGGCGGCGGTTGATGAACGTTTAAATTCCCATGGTTATATCGTTCCGGGGTTAGGGGACGCCGGGGACCGGTTGTTCGGCACAAAATAAAAATTTCATAACATGAAATCAATGATTTAAAGGGTTGTCTCAAAGAAAGTCGCCGTGAAATCGGACGAGCAATATTGCTTTGCATTTTGATGATGTTGCATATTGCCGTCTCCGGTTCAAACTTTATTTTGGGGCAACTTTTTATAAGTTCCTGAAGATGATATTGAAGTAATGTTTTAAATCATCAAGCTTCTTGAAATAAAACGTTTCTAAATTCGCTAGGACAACTTTATCAGGCAAATTTGGAAGAATGGGTTTGGAAATCGTTCTTGCAATAATGTTACCGTAGCGTTAATCTTTAAATGAATGATAATGGGGGAAAATTTTTATTTTGACTCATACTTGCAAATCAGGGATGAAAAAAATCATGGTGGTCTTCGGCACAAGGCCGGAAGCAATCAAAATGGCTCCAGTCGTCAATATGCTCAAAAGTACCCCGGATTTTGAAGTCAAGACTGTTGTAACGGCTCAACATCGGGAAATGTTGGATCAGGTCCTGAAACTTTTTAATATTAATCCCGAATACGATCTGAATATTATGTCCCCCGGTCAAAGCTTGACAGAGATAACATGCAGGGTCTTAAAAGGTTTAGAACCGGTTTTAAAGGCGGAAGCTCCCGATTTATTATTAGTTCACGGGGATACAACCACTACTTTCGCCGGCGGTTTAGCTGCATTTTATCAACATATAGCGGTAGGACATGTTGAAGCCGGTTTAAGGACTGGGGATAAAAAGCAACCCTATCCTGAAGAAATCAACCGCTTGCTTACAGGGAGAATCGCCGATCTCCACTTCGCTCCGACCAGGGCGGCAAAAGAAAACTTGAGGAAGGAAAACGTACCGGCGGGAACTGTTTTTATTACAGGCAATACGGTGATCGACGCCTTGCATTATTGCTTGAAAGATATTCAAGTGAATAACCAAAACCAAAGGCGGCTGATACTGGTTACCGCCCACCGCCGAGAGAGTTGGGGCCAGCCGCTGCAAAACGTGATCAAGGCTTTGGAGAATATCATAAAAACAAATCCGTTGGTTAATCTAATCATACCGGTACATTTAAACCCCTTGGTCCGGCAAGCCTTCTACAACGCTTTTCAATCCGAACCCCGGGTTCAATTGGTAGAGCCGTTGGATTATCTATCCATGATTAAAGCGATGGCCGAATCCTATTTAGTCATTACCGATTCCGGCGGTATCCAAGAAGAAGCGCCCTCACTGGGAAAACCGGTTCTGGTCTTACGGGAAAAAACGGAACGGCCTGAGGCGGTTGCCGCCGGAACAGTAAGACTGGTCGGCACAAATACTGAAAGAATTACCGGCGCTGTGAACTCACTGTTAAATGAAACGGAAGAATATTTGAAAATGTCAAAGGCGGTCAATCCTTATGGCGATGGGAGAGCGACGGAAAGAATTTTAGCCGGACTCCGTTATTATTTTGGTTATACGCCGGATAGGCCCATGGATTTCATTCCGTCATAGAAAATTAACAAAAAAAGACTTTTCAAAATGGAGAAAAGTGTTATATTTAACCATAGAGTAAGTTATGTTTTAGAACTTTATTTGTAAATCCCTTTGCCGAAGGCGGGACCGGATAAAACGGAGGAAAAAACCATTAACGACAAAAGAGATAACCATAGTACCAAAGAAATGTGGCAAACTTTCGCTGTTTATAGTTTTTCCAGCCTTAACGTTGGAGTTTTAATGTTTGGCGGTTATTTCTTAGGGCGTTTATTGGAACGCAAGTTTCATTGGGCCAACATGTCGATTATTGGCGTATTTGTGGGTTTGGCCTTGGGTTTATATGAAATGTTCACTTTTGCATTAAAGATGGGTTCAAAAAAATGATTGTCTTTCTGATTGTTCTGGTGGGTATTTTAATGGCTGTTTTACTCATCCCGATCCATGGGTATGCCGGTGCTCTGATACTGGCAATGGAGGGGATTGGTTTTGATTTTTTTTGGCAATGGCTTCGTTTTAAAGTTTTGGCTCGAAAAACAAAATCAGGCCATGATGTGCATGGTATGTTGTTGCCCGGATTTATAACAGGGTTTGTCCTTCGTATTGTCAATATGATTGCTTTTTTGAAATTGGGATCCGGGTGGCTTTCATCAAATGAGTTTTTCGGTTTTGCGCTCTTTCTTTTGACCCTTCCGCTTTGGAGTAAACTTGTCGCTTACAAATTTAGAAATTTAAAAATATAAATCTGCAATATGACAAAAGAGGAATCATCATGGAACTTGAACCTCAGGTTGTGCATTGGTTTGGACTTGAATTAAATTTAAAGATAGTGATCATGACCTGGATTGTAATGGCGATTATTATTTTTATTGCCTGGATTGCGCGGCGCAATGCAAGCTGGATTCCCAAGGGCTGGCAAAATGTGATGGAATATCTGATTGAATTCGTCCAGGGAATTATCCGGAGCGGCATTGGTGAACATGGCCTCAAATATACCTACTTTTTCAGTTCCTTGTTTCTATTTATTGTAATCTCCAATATGTTAGGCTTAATCCCGGGATTTTCATCACCCACCAAAGATATTAACGTGACAGGCGCCCTGGCTGTGATTTGGGTTATCTGGTTGCAGTTTATTTCCATCAAAGCGGTGGGTTTCAAGAATTATGCGAAACATTACTTCCAACCTTTTGCTCCTTTTGTGCTGATTCATATCCTTGACTTGGTGACCAGACCCCTCAGCCTGGCAATCCGGTTATACGCCAATATCGTAGCCGGTGAAATTTTGCTGGAGGTTTTGACCAAGAATTTTCCGGTCTTGGTCCCTGATTTATGGCTGGCGCTCAGTATCTTTATCGGCGGTATTCAAGCCTATCTGTTTACCATATTAACTGTATCCTATACGGGTTTATCCGTATCTCATGAGGATAATCATTAAACAATCAAAAATATTCGGAGGTGTCTAAGAATGACTTTAGGGATGATTGTAGCGATTGTAGTAGCAATTATTTGTTTTGGGGCGAGTTTTTCAGCAGCTTTTGGGGATGCCAAAGTTGTTGCCACAGCCCTCGAAGGAATGGCGCGCCAACCAGAGGCTTATAACCGGCTCTTTACTTCCATGCTGATTGGTATGGGTATGTTGGAAGTTATGCCTTTAATCACCATCGTTATTGCTTTTATGCTGATTGGAAAAATTGTTTGATTTGGATTACCTTTAGTAGGGGATTCAACGGTTTGATTTTTATTTTCTCCTAAAATTTGCTTTTATTATTTGCGGATTCGTTTTATAAATGAGTGAACTTGTTGGGTAAGGAGGTTTTGCAATGGAGTTAAAGTTGACTGGGACATTTTTCTTTATGGTTTTTAATTTTTTAGTGTTAGTGGTTGTCCTGGTTTTCCTCCTTTATCGTCCTATTCAAGGTATTTTGGAACAACGCAAGCAGAAAATCGCCAATGATCTTGCTGAAGCGCAAAAATCCAAGGAAATCTGGGAACAGAAACAGCGGGAAGCCAAAATAGCCCTTGAGAAGGCTAGCCTTGAAGCATCCCAAATGGTCGATAACGCCCGGGCTGAGGCTGAACGTGTGCGGGAAGAAATTATTAATAAAGCCCGTCAGGAAGCCGAAGATTTGCGTCAGCGGAATCAAGCTGAAATTGAACGGGCTAAAAAAGCCGCTCGGGAAGAATTGCGGGATGGAGCGGTCAAGTTAGCTATTTCTGCTGCTTCGAGAGTGATCGGTGATAAAATGACCGTTGATATTAACGAATCTTTGGTTCGTGGAGTCCTGAACTCAATCGAGAAAGGGGCTTAACAATGAATTCTCAGGCAGCCTTAAATTACGGCCGGGCTATCGTGGAACTCGCCAAAGAGAAAAACATCATCGATCCGATACTCTCTGTTGCTAAAGATTTGATCGAGAATTTACAATTAGCTGAATTACGGAATTTTTTAAAACATCCCAATGTGCCGTTAACGGCGAAAAGGGAAATTTTACAACGTTTGACGGCTAAAAATAAACCTCCGAAAGAATTTGTAAACTTTTTGAATTTGATTTTCGAGCGGCGACGGGAAAATTTATTGTTACCGATTCTGGAGTCCGTCGTTGATCAGGCTTTAAAAGCCCAAGGGTACCAGGTTGTGGAATTAATTTCGGCTTTACCCTTGCCGGAAGAGAAACGCAATTCTATCGGTGAAGCTTTGGAAAAAGCTTGGCATACCAAGGTTTCTCTACAATATAAGGAAAATCCCAATTTAGTAGGCGGGATTATTATTAGACGCGGTGATGAATTGATTGACGGTTCGTTGTCTGGGCAATTAAATGCCTTGAAACGTTTGTTAATCACGGAAACGGATATCGCTGCGGAATTATCTTAGTAAAGGACGATAACCATGCGCTTTGCTACTGACGAAATCATTGCGGTTCTAAAAGAACAAATAGACAAGTATCAACTTGATTTTGAGGCCCAGGAAACCGGTACAGTACTTGAAGTAGGAGATGGAATCGCCCGTATTTACGGCTTGGAAAAAGCGATGATGGGCGAGCTCCTGGAATTTCCAAACCAGGTTTATGGAATGGCTTTAAATCTTGAAGAAGATAATGTGGGATGCGTCTTATTCGGATCGGAGACTCTTATCAAAGAGGGCGATCTGGTTAAGAGGACCAATCGTGTCGTGGAAGTCCCGGTCGGTGATGCGATGATTGGACGGGTAGTTAATCCGCTGGGTGAACCCATCGACGGAAAGGGACCTGTCAAAACCACCCAGACACGTCCCGCGGAACGGATAGCACCCGGTATCTCCAAAAGAGAACCGGTAAAGGTCCCACTGCAAACCGGACTGAAGGCAATTGATGCCATGATCCCGATTGGCCGCGGCCAACGGGAGCTGATTATCGGCGACCGTCAAACCGGGAAAACAGCCATTGCCATTGATACCATTCTAAACCAAAAAGATACCGGCGTTATTTGTATTTATGTATGTATCGGACAGAAAACATCAACCTTGGCACAGGTTGTTCAGACCTTAGAAAGTAAAGGCGCTATGAAATATTCGCTTGTTGTGGCGGCTACCGCCAGTGATACGGCGCCTTTACAATATCTGGCTCCTTTTTCGGGTTGCGCAATCGGGGAATATTTCATGGAGCAGGGTAAGGATGTTTTAGTCATTTATGATGACCTATCAAAACATGCGATAGCCTATCGCTCCATGTCCTTATTACTGCGACGTCCGCCAGGACGTGAAGCTTATCCTGGTGATGTATTCTATTTGCATTCCCGTTTGCTGGAACGGGCTGTTAAGTTAAATGTGGCTAACGGCGGCGGTTCTTTAACGGCGTTACCGATTGTTGAGACTCAGGCGGGAGATGTTTCGGCTTATATTCCGACCAATGTAATCTCGATTACCGATGGTCAGATTATTCTAGGAACCGAATTGTTTTTCAGCGGCGTTCGTCCGGCTGTTAACGTGGGTTTATCAGTTTCCCGTGTTGGCGGCGATGCTCAAATTAAGGCCGTCAAACAAGTGGCTGGACGCCTAAGACTAGATTTGGCCCAATACCGCTCTTTGGAGGCTTTCGCTTCTTTCGGAGCGGATTTGGATAAAGTGTCCAAGGCTCAGTTAGCCCGGGGGGCGCGGGTTATTGAAGTATTAAAGCAAGAACAATATAAGCCGATGAATGTTTTTCAGCAAGTAGTGGTTATTTATGCAGTGACCAACGGTTACATGGATGATGTGGAAATTCCTGAAATTAAACGTTTCGAAAAGGACTTTTTGCACTTTATGCAATCGGAAGGCGAATCTTTCTACCAAAAGATTTCCGAAACACGGGCTTTCAATGACGAACTGACAACTGAACTCAAAAGTTTACTGAGCCGGTTTAAAGAGCGTTTTAAAGCTACTTGCTAAGCGCTACTCATGATGGGGATAGCGTTTTGAAAGAGTCTTAAATCAGGTCTCTGAGTTAACTCAATTATTAAGTTGTTCTTTTGAGATTGCCATTCTCGAAGCCAAATAGTAAAAAGCTTTTAAAATAATTTTTGACTGAAGGTATGTTGATGGCATCCATTCGTGATCTGCGCATTAAGATTAAATCCACTAAAAATATTCAGCAAATAACGAAGGCAATGAAAATGGTTGCAACGGCCCGCCTCAAAAGGGCTCAGCAACAATTGGAATCCACCCGCCCTTATGCTCGCAAAATTGCTGAAGCAACCTTAGATTTGGCTTCTTTGACTCCTTGGTCCTTTAACCCCTTGCTGCGACCCCATCGAAAGGCTAAACGAGTATTAATTCTCGTTTTTACCGGAGACCGGGGCATGGCCGGCGGCTTTCATCAGAAAATTGCCGATGGGGCCTATCAGTTTAGTTTAAAGTTTCAGGGCCAGGCGGAAGTTTCTTTTTATCTTTTGGGCGCAAAAGGATATCAAAGGTTTGCCTCACGGAAGATTGAGGTTTATAAAAGATTTCCCTCAGGGGTAACAGGGCTTCCCTATATGGAAGTTCAAAAATTGGCCAAAGAATTATCCCAGTTTTATCTGGATGAACAATTTGACCAAATTTATCTTTATTATTCGAAATTTTATTCAACGGTTACCCAAAAGCCCAGAGCTTTTCAACTTTTGCCGATTGATCCGTCAAAGGCCCGTTTAAAAGAGGAACATGGCCTGTTTATCTTTGAACCGAATCAGGAAAGCATTTTGGACAATATATTGCCCCGTTATATCGAAAGTGAGATTTACCGGGCTTTCCTGGAGACTGAGGTCGGTGAATTAGGGGCTAGAATGACGGCGATGTCTTCGGCTACGGATAATGCCGGCGAATTGATTGAACGTTATCAACTCCAGATGAACCGGATTCGACAAAGCCAGATTACCACGGAAATTGCTGAAATCGTTGGCGGAGCCGAGGCGCTTAAAGCTTGACATCATCATGCGGTATGGGATTTTTGCCGGAGTTTTCGGCTTTCCTTAAAAATATATTCAAGATAATATATTAAATTTCTCAAAATAGGGGGCTTTTTTGATGGCAACTGGCCGCATCGTTCAGATTATCGGACCTGTTCTTGACATTGAGTTTTTGCCGGAAGAGATTCCCGATATTAATACTGCTGTAACTGTAAAATATCAAGCGGGCAATGATGCAAGAACTGTTGTATCCGAAGTTATGCATCAATTGGGAAACAATCAAGTCCGTTGCGTGGCCTTAAGTTCAACGGATGGTTTAGTCCGGGGTATGGAAGCCCTTAGCGATAATAAACCGATTACGGTTCCGGTTGGCCGCGAGGTGTTGGGCCGGATTTTCAACGTAGTCGGGGAAATCGTCGATGATGGTCCGGCGGTAAAAGCTTCACACAGCTTGCCGATTCACCGAAAAGCTCCAAGTTATGAGGAACAAGCTACGGTCCAGCAAATGCTGGAAACCGGAATTAAAGTCGTCGACCTGTTGGCCCCTTATCCAAAAGGCGGCAAGGTCGGGTTATTCGGCGGCGCCGGCGTTGGCAAAACCGTTATTATTATGGAATTAATTCATAATATTGCGACTCAACACGGCGGATATTCTGTTTTTACCGGAGTTGGCGAACGGACCCGTGAAGGAAACAGCCTGTGGCTTGAAATGAAGGAATCAGGCGTTATCGACAAGACTGCTTTGGTTTTCGGCCAGATGAATGAGCCCCCTGGAGCCAGACTCCGGGTTGCTTTAACCGGACTGACCATGGCGGAGTATTTCCGGGACAGTGAAAACCAGGATGTTTTGCTCTTTATCGATAATATTTTCCGTTTCACTCAGGCAGGTTCGGAAGTTTCGGCGCTTCTTGGCCGGATTCCCTCCGCGGTTGGTTATCAACCGACTCTGGCAACGGAAATGGGCGCTTTACAAGAACGGATCACATCAACCAAAAACGGTTCCATTACGTCGATTCAGGCCATTTATGTTCCGGCCGACGATTATACCGATCCGGCGCCGGCTACGGCTTTTACCCATCTTGATGCCACAACCAACCTGGAGCGGCGTATCGTGGATAAGGGAATTTATCCGGCGGTCGATCCTTTGGCTTCCACCTCGCGTTTGCTGACACCGGAAGCTGTTGGGGAAGAACATTATCAAGTAGCCCGGAGAGTGCAGGAAACATTACAGCGGTACAATGAATTACAGGATGTTATCGCGATTTTAGGCATGGATGAACTCAGTGATGCCGATAAGTTAACTGTAGCTCGAGCCAGACGTTTAGAGAAATTTTTGTCGCAACCTTTCCATGTTGCTGAACAATTTACCCAAATGAAAGGCAAGTATGTACCGATTGCTGAGACCGTCAGGGGCTTTAAAGAGATTTTAGACGGTAAGCATGATGATCTTCCCGAAGCCGCTTTTTATATGGTGGGTACGATTGATGAAGCTGTTGAGCTCGGTAAGAAATTAATGGCTGATTCCGCTGGAGCCGGGGAGAAAAAATAATGGGGAATCAAATTATGCTCGAAGTGGTCACCCCGCATCGGATGGAGCTGCAAAAACAAGTGGATTACGTTGTAGCTCCCACAATCGATGGAATCGTTGGAGTGTTGCCCGGACATATAAGGCTAATAACCCAACTGGCAACCGGTGTACTCCGTTATGAAATCGACGGGGAAAACAATTTTATGGCGGTAAGCGAAGGATTTATGGAAGTAACTCCTCAAAAAGTTATTATTCTTGCTGAAGCGGCCGATTTGCCGGAAAATGTCGATGTAGAACAGGCTTTGGAAGAAAAACGTCAGGCAGAAGAGGCGCTCCGTCATTCATTAATCGAAAAAATCAATTATAATCAGACCGAGATTACCTTGGCCAGGGCTATTAATAAAATTGAAGTGGCCAAAAAATACGGTGAAAATAAATAGTCTTATGGGATAGCATTTTAGGTTTGACAAACAACGAACGGTTGGTTATAATTTTATTGAAATTGAAAAATTTAATACTCATCCAGAGAGGTGGAGGGAAACGGCCCGATGAAACCCGGCAACCCGACTGGTATTGCTCATTTAACAAATGTTTTGTAGCAATAGCAGTGTTTGGGTGCCAATTCCACCAGAAATTTCTGGAAGATGAGAATGATTTTAACCCCTTCATCTTCGGAGGGGTATTTATTTTATATGGAGGTGTTTGAAAATGGAACGACGTTTATTTACATCAGAGTCGGTAACGGAGGGGCATCCCGACAAGATCTGCGACCAAATTTCCGATGCAGTGCTTGATGCTATTTTCGCGGAAGATCCGCAGTCGCGGGTCGCTTGTGAATGTGCAGTCACCACTGGTATGGTGTTGGTAATGGGTGAGATTACCACCAATTGTTATGTGGACATCCCGAAAGTAGTGCGGCAAACCATCCGGGAGATTGGTTATACCCGGGCCAAATACGGCTTTGATTGTGATACTTGCGCGATTTTAACTTCTATTGATGAACAATCGGCCGATATCGCTTTGGGTGTCGATAAAGCTCTGGAAGCCAAAAACGGCGAGATGAACGATAAGGAGATCGAAGCGATAGGCGCCGGAGATCAGGGAATGGTCTTTGGTTATGCTTGTGATGAGACGCCGGAATATATGCCGATGCCGATTGCCCTGGCCCACCAATTAACGCGGAAACTGTCCGAAGTCAGGAAAAGTGGAGAGCTGAATTATCTACGGCCGGACGGTAAGAGCCAGGTTACAGTGGAATATGATGATGGAGTGCCGGTTCGCGTCGACACCGTTATTATTTCCAGCCAGCATGACGCGGCAGTCACGCATGATCAAATCGAAAAAGATATTATCGAAAAGGTAATCAAAAAGGTGATACCGGATAAGATGATCGATGGTAACAGCCGTTTTTTGGTAAATCCCACCGGACGTTTCGTAGTGGGAGGACCTCAAGGGGATTCCGGATTGACCGGCCGGAAAATCATTGTTGATACATATGGCGGCATGGCCCGCCATGGCGGTGGAGCGTTTTCCGGAAAAGACCCGACGAAGGTCGATCGTTCAGCCGCCTATGCCGCCCGCCACGCCGCGAAGAACGTGGTAGCCGCCGGACTTGCGAAAAAATGCGAGATTCAGATTGCCTATGCCATTGGAGTGGCAAAGCCCGTATCGATCCTGGTCGATACTTTCGGCACCGGAAAAAAATCCGATGAAGAGATTGCGGAATTAGTCAAACAAACCTTTGATTTCAGACCGGCCGCCATTATTCGCGATTTAAATTTGCGCCGCCCGATTTACAAACAAACTGCCGCTTATGGACATTTCGGCAGAAACGATCTGGATTTGCCTTGGGAAAGTTTGGATAAAGTGGATAGGCTTAAAAGATAGAACATGAGACAAATGAAAAAACCGGGTTTTCCGGTTTTTTTATTTTGGATAGTTTGTTAATTTTGGATACGGTAGGGATGGTAAATGTTTTTGAAAAGTATAAAGTTCGGCACTGACATTGCCGAAGTTTAATGAGATGAAAGTTTTTTGTAGATGTGATGGACAATTCGAGGTGCGTTTGGATGGCGGTTTATAGACTGTTTATTGTAACTGATCTTGTTTCGGGAGCTCAGGACGTGAAAGAAATGCTCCGTTCTCAAAAGGACTTTATGATGGTTGATGAAGCCCAATTTGGTTTGGAAACATTGGATAGAATAATCGCTTTGAAACCCGATGTAGTCTTGATTGATACCAATTTGATTGCGGATGAAGGATTAGAATTAACAACCGGGTTGAAACAGAAATTACCCTCAGCGAAAGTGCTGATCATAACGACCGATACCAACCAGCACCATTTATCCAAAAGTATCAGGGCTGGCGCCCTAGGATATGTTCTTAAGGATTGTGATTTTTCTGTTCTTTGCGAAGCGATACGGACAGTAGCCCGGGGGGATGCGTATATCCAACCGCGTCTACTCTCAACTTTGCTGGCTGAATTCAGGCAATTTTTGTCCGAAGAGAAACAGGTTGTTTTACCGGAACAGTTAGGCTTAACTAACCGGGAATTTGAAATCGTGAACCATATCGCCTGTGGCGCCAGTAATAAAGAAATTGCCGAACAACTATTTATCAGTGAGAAGACTGTGAAAAATCATGTCAGTAACATTTTGCGCAAAATGGAACTGGAAGATCGGACCCAAGTTGCGGTTTATGCATACCGCAAAGGTCTGATTGCCAGATAATTATTTAAATGAAGCGGACATTATTTAATAATCGGCAAAGCTAAAAAAAGAAAATTACAATATGGATACCGATTGAAAGACTTTACCCTTTCGGGTAAAGTCTTACTCGTATTTTTGCATATAATGGATGACGGTGAACAGGAGAATGATTGAAATCCATGGAATATAAAATTGTTACCATTTTCCGGGAAGGAAAACAATGGACCCGGGTAGGGCTGGTATCGACAGCGGAGAGATTTTTGGCCCGATTCTTAGGGGGGTTATTTGTGTTTGGCAAGTTGCCATCGGGTGAAGGGATTAATGGATTGCTGTGTTACCCTTGTAAGTTCGTTTATATGTTTGGAAAAGGTTTTGCCATTGATATAGTGTATTGCAACCGCGATCAAGAAGTGATTTATATCATGGAATGCCTGGTTCCTCATAAAACCGGGCCATACCTTGAAAATTCCTGCTTTATTTTGGTGTTCCCGGCGGAAACAGTATTCCGTACCGGCCTGAAAGTAGGAGAAAGGCTTAAGTGGTAAATACTTCAGCTTGAGCTTTATTTTAGCTTTCTTTATAATTTATTTACCAGAGCCGATGGGTGGCGAGAGTTGAGTTGAAAATTCCGGGGGTGGCAAAATGGCTGAAATGTTAAGTTTTGAATTACCGGACGGAACAACCTGTTCCTATTCCCTGGGGACTACTTTCAGGGAAATGGCCCGTGATTTACAGGCAGAATATATTTCTCCGGTTGTTGCCATGAGGTTGGATTATGAAATTCGCGATCTCTACCATGCGCCTGTAAAAGGCGGCAAGCTGGAGCCCATTGACCTGAGCCAAGAGGACGGGGTGCGGATATACTCCCGCAGCCTGTCTTTGGTTATGCTGCGGGCTGCCGAAGAGCTGTACCCTGGTTGTAAAATACGTTTTGAACATTCATTAAGCAAGGGTATTTACGGGGAGATTTATCTCTCCAATCAAAATACCTTCACGGAAAAAGAACTCCGTTTGATTGCTAACCGGATGCAAGCCATTATTGACGCCGATGAACCGATTACCAAAGAAACGATGCCCTTAAACAAAGCGATCGAATTTTTCAAACAGCAAGGGCAAATGGATAAAGTCAGGTTACTGCAGTTTAAAAAAAATCCGGAGACTCATATTTATCATTGTGGGAGTTATTCAGATTATTTTTACGGTTACATGGTTCCCTCGACAGGCTATTTGAAACAGTTCGACTTGAAATTTTATTTGCCCGGTTTTATTTTGCGTTTTCCCACCAAAAGCAGTCCGAATGATTTACCCCGTTTCGAGGAGCAGCGGAAACTGGCCCGGATTTTTTACGAGTTTGAAAAATGGGGCCAAATTATGGAGATTGAGGATGTTGGCGCCCTCAATCAACAGATAGCCGCCGGCCGGTCCGGAGAATTGATCCGGATTGCCGAAGCGCTGCATGAAAAGAAAATTGGCCAAATCGCCGACCAAATCACGGCGGATCGGGAACGGATTAAACTGATCTTAATTGCCGGGCCTTCATCTTCCGGTAAAACAACATTTGCGCAGCGTCTGGCGGTACAACTTAAGGTGAATGGTTTGCGGCCTGTTCCGATTTCCATTGACGATTACTTCGTGGACCGGCATAAGACACCGCTTGGTCCGGACGGTTTGCCCGATTTTGAATGCATCGAGGCCTTAAATGTCGACCTTTTCAATGAACATTTGACCGCGCTTATCCAGGGTCAGCCGGTGGTTTTGCCCCGTTATGATTTTCAAAAAGGACGCAGCGAAAGCAGCGGGGTTACCTTACAGATTACAAAAGAGCAACCGATTATTATTGAAGGAATTCACGGCCTCAATGACAAGTTGACTTTGAATATTCCCAAGGATAACAAGTTTAAAATCTATATCAGCGCCTTAACCCAGTTAAACGTTGATGATCATAACCGGATCCCGACGACCGATAACCGGGTTATCCGCAGGATAGTGCGGGATAACCAGTTCCGGGGGCATGATGCTTTGAAGACCATTGGGATGTGGCCGATGGTTCGCAGGGGAGAAGAGGCCCATATTTTCCCTTTTCAAGAAGAGGCGGATGTGATGTTTAACTCGGCGTTGATTTATGAGTTGGCGGTTTTAAAAAAGTATGCCGAACCCCTATTGCGGCAAATAACGAACGAGCAACCGGAATTTTCGGAAGCCAAACGGCTGCTGAAATTCCTGAGTTACTTTTTACCCATGGATGACTGCGAAGTTCCCTTAAATTCAATCATCCGGGAGTTTATCGGCTGCAGTTGCTTCCGGGTGTGAATTATTTTTGATGTTGAAAGAGTCCTTTCAATGCATTGACAACCTTATTTCCGCTATTTTTTACAGTGGAGGAAACGGCCTCGCCGATTTCATCCAAATTAAGTTTGTCACGGAGGCTTTTGGCAACAGCCTGAATAATCCGGAATTTTGCATTGACTCTTAAATCGGTTAGCCGGCCGGAAACAGTGAAGTCGAAATTCAATCTCCCTTTGCCGTCTTGGATGCCTTTTATCAAGAGATTGGCGGGCGCGCCTATGAGAGTCCCGGTGAAAGCGCGTCCGTTTTTGGGGGCGAGTTCCAGCCTTTTGATTACGACGTGATGGTAGCTGTTTAAATAATCGTTGTGGCAATTCATATCGGAGTTGATCGAAGCCAGACCGGTTTTGACTGTGGCTTTGGAATCGGGAACCAGGTACGCATAGTCGGCTAAATGCAGACCGGTAATCCGGCTTTTTGCGGAAAAGCTGAGCTTGTTGCCACCAAAAAGTCCGGTTCCATAAAAATTAATTTGAGCGGGACGGCTTGTTCCAATTAAAGCCGAGCCGGAAAAGTCGCTGGCTACTTTATCGGGATTGGGCAAGACCAGGTTGTTTAAAGTAAGATTTGCCCTGGTAAAGACGAGGGTAGGTTGATGGCGGCTGATGGCGTAACTCTGAAATGTAATTTTACTGTTGACCAGGTTAAAACGATCGAGCCTGACCTGCATGGCTGATTCCTGGGAAGATACCAAAGAGGCGTTTTTGTTGAACTTCGTCAGATAATAATCGATATTCATGTCGCCGTTTTGATACTGAATAATTTCTATTTCCGGCTTGAGAACAGTGATTTTCTTAATGACCAGCTGTTTTTGGAGCAGGGGAAGCAGCGCCACCCGTAAATTAATGCCTTGGGCCTGAAGCAGGTTTCCTTTGCCAAAACCCGGCGCCTGGGCCAAGGCGATCTGATTAACCTGGACTACGGTTCCGTTAAAAAATGAAACCCGGGCCGAACCGATGTGGAGTTTATCACCGAATTCCGCAGCTACTTGCTCTTTCACGAGCAGGGTTGCGATAGGATTGAGAATCAGAGGCCCAATCGCGCCGGCAAACAAAATGCATAGAAATAAGGCTAAAGTAATCGAAAGGATGACAGTTTTTTTCTTAATCATCGGCTTTTTGGGCGCGGGAAATTCCCTCTCCATCGGATTGCCTCCAGTATGAATCGTTTTTTATGGTCAATATGGTTTATCTTGAGTTTAAAAAAATAGGGCTATATCTTGAAGCATTGCATTCCAATTATACTATAAAATTGTCATTGCCGGGATACGAAATTCATGGGAATGGAAAAATATGCACATAAAGACAGTAAAAGTTCAAAAATAATTATTGACAACCCCCAGGTGTCTTTGGTATTATATTAAATGTTCACTGAGTCATTCATTCATGAAGACATTAACTCAGCAAACGGGCTTGTAGCTCAGTTGGGAGAGCGCTTGAATGGCATTCAAGAGGTCAAGGGTTCGATTCCCTTCAGGTCCACCAAATGAAATCAAAGCTTTGCAGAAATGCAGAGCTTTTTTTATTACCCAAATACGACAATTTCACGACAAATTCTATTTTTCGAGACATTTTGAAGTTTCCAATTGATGGTAGGAAATTTACTCACGTTGCCGAATTATATAACTATTAATATTTTGATAAAATAGGAGGCATTTATGTCTTACATACAAGTGGTCTACAACAATATTAGAAAAAGAATGAAAAAAGATGACAAAGAAATTGGCGTCCCCTTTAATGAATATGAGTTTAATAAGTTAGTTGATAGAATTATTAACGATTCAACAACAGGCACCTGGATTGATATGAAAGGACTATCGGCACTTAAACTTGATGATGAAGGAGTAAATAAAAAATTCAAAGCAAGAGTTTGGGATAAAGATGCCGGGACAGGCTATTTAATATTAGAATTACCTGCTGAAAATTTTGACTTCAATTACGCTGGAATACCTTTATTGCTCGGTACAATTGCTGGAGATGTACTCAGTTACCCGGAGTTATATTCAATAAACATAGCGGACATTCATTTTCCAAATGAAGTAGAGACGCTATTTAAAGGTCCCTATTGCGGTATTTCGGGAGTAAGAAATGCACTTAACGTAAATGATAGACCAATTTTAGCCTTTACAGCTAAACCAAGGTTAGGATTAACTCCTACTGAATATGCAAAGCTTTTGGTGGAGGTTGCAAAAGGTGGAGTAGATATTGTTGAAGATGACGAAAGATTAGTCAATCCATCTTATTGTAATATTATTGAGCGGGCTGAAGCTGTTTTAAAGGCATTTAAAGATAATGACTTAAAGACTATATACTCAGTAAATATAACGGGAAATGCACACAAAGCAATAGAGATGGCTGACAGGTTAATAGATATGGGGATTAAAATGTTAAAAATAGATGTGCTCCCTGCTGGCTTTGCTGAGCTTCAAGCAGTTTCGGAGTTCTTACATAAAAATAAGCTCGAAGTACCAATTACTGTTTATCCAGGAATGGGTCAAATTTATAAATGTGTAAGTAAAAAAGTTATCTTAAAGTTAGCACGAATGGTGGGTGCGGATATTATTTATGCTGGGACGCCGTATATGAGCAGAATAGGGCGGCATGATGTCGAATCTTCTTCTGGTGAGTTAGAATTTAAAATTCAGAACGCACAAGCAGACTTAGACAGAGTAAAGGAACTCCATAGCGTTTTAACAGAAGAAAAAGCCTTTAAGTCAAGTCTTCCAACTGTATCGACCAGTTTACATCCTGGTTCAATCCTCCTGTTACAACACCTATTTAACAAAATTGATTTAGCCTATTTTGTCGGAGGTACTATTGTATCAATACCTGAAGACCTTGGAGGTCCTTTAGCTGGGGCTCAAATTTGTATGGAAGCGATAAAGCTGGGGCAACAAGGAAATTATTCTTATGATAATTTCTCATCAAAGAGTAGAAAGATTTTGGATTATTTTAATAGCACATGGGAGTTACCTTCGGAAGCGCTTATTAAGAGGTTTGAAAAATGAACCAAAAAAACACCGTTGAATTAATTAATGCAATTAATAACCTAACAAAGGCATTAAACAAACATATTGCAGCAACACAAGTAATCTCAGTAAAACCCTCTTTAACACCTATTAACCCTGAGATAATTGTAAAAATGTTACCGGCTATGGTGACTTTATTTTTAGTAGTTTTTTCATTAGTTCAGTTATTACCCGAGCTAAGGAACTTTCTTAAAGCGGATTTTGTCACTCCTATGCTAAGTAAACAACAACGTCGTGTAAAAAATGCCAAAAGGCAATTTTGGGTTGCATACATATTTTTTGCTTTTGCACTAATTTGGATGATACTATATTTAGCTTTATATAATTTACTTATTATCTTTGTCCCTGTAGTTATATTATATATTGTTAGTTTCATTGGTCCTTTATCTTTTACAATTGGTCTGTTTTGTTTAGCTTTAGTTATATCTAAATGGGTGAAGCATTTATTTGGAGGGGGTTAACTTATGGAAACATCTAAGGGTGCTTTAAGCGCAATTAAAAATAGCAAATTTGCTGTTATTGACATCCCTAATCAAGGTCAAATATCTATACCCCTTCCATTAGGCTTAAATTTGCCTAAGGGAGCGAATTTCTCCATTGATACGGACCAAAATAATTTGGCTAAGTTTTATATAAATGATGGACAATCGAAAGTGCAAATATATCCTTTCTATAATTCAAAGGATGTTTTTGATAAAGATAAGGTTTTAGAAATTTATAATGTCCATGATTACTCTGAAAGAGTCGCAATCCAAGAACTTTTGAAACAACACTATATTAAACCAACTGATGGCATTACACTAATTGGTAAGTATAGAGGTGAAATCATTAGCTGTGCAATTTTAGGACGACTAACATTTGGGAAACCAATAAAACGAGTAGAATACTTTCAAGAAAAAGATTCGAGCTTAGACGCTGAAACCATCCATAAAAAAAATATACTTTGGGTAAAAAGGTTCATCGCTCGTTCTAATTATAAGGGTATGGGTATAGGAAAAATTATGGCAGAACATGTCGTTGAATACGCTAAGACCTTTTTTTTTCCAAAACCAGAGGCAATTGAAGTAATTACTTCAAGGGAATTAGATGATGTTGAGAAAAACGGTGAACGGTATGAACATGATTTTATTGAAAGTAGTGGTTATAAATATTGCGGCATGTGGAAAGGACATGTAAAGCGGCTAAATAAAGAGAACGCTTACGTAAATACCCGTGTTTATAAGTTTTATTATATTTATGACTTTAACCCAAAAGGGGTGGACTAATTGGAACATGTAGCAATTTTAAAGAAACAGTGGAAATTAGTTAATAAAATTATCACAGGTCAAAAAACTATAGAGTCACGTTGGTATTTAGTCAAGGCATTACCTTGGGACAAAATACATGAGGGTGAAAAAATATATTTTAAGGAGTCAGGAGGACCGGTTGTTGCAAAAGCTGAAGTTGAGCAAGTTTTGCAATATTTTCTAACCCCGGACAAGGTAGAAGAGTTATTTAATAAATACGGTGAGAAGATAGGTATTGAACAGAATCAACTCACTGATTTTATAAATAGATTTAGGAATAAAAAGTATTGTATTCTTGTTTTTATTAAGAATCCGACAAAAATTGAGCCATTTTATATTACTAAAGAGGGATTTGGAAATGCTTCAGCTTGGATTAGTGTGGAAAAGGTTGAATCTTTAAAAATGGATCAAAGTTGAATTTTACTATTTTGTTATATTGGGGAAGAGCTGTAAGACGAAATTATGAAATTATGTACTGATTTGAGATAGTTTAGGAAAAAAATAGTAAAGCTATGGATATTGTAAGAAAAATGGTTTAATTTTAAAGCAGATTGACAAATACTCCTTTTTATTGTATTGCCATCCTACGAAAAGTATCTGATACCTCGCCAGAAAGCAGTCTCAATAATTTTATTCAAACAGATAATTTACACGTTTACTCATTTACAGTAACTTTATTTTTATTACTTCCATCAGCAAATAATTATCACCTGTGACTTTAAGCCAAGGACTATAGTTCCCTTGAATAATACATATAAATATCTGTATAACTAACATTTCCGATATATAAAGATAACTAAATAATCTATATGAACTTTATATTATATCCTTAGTTATAACTTATTATATAAGGGTTAGTTATATTGATTAGATGATCTTTTATTATTCGTACGAACTATAGTTCGTCCAGGGCGAAATTCAATAATGATGATAGTTTTCTTAACGGCAGTAACAAAGACTACGTATTTTCGGTATTTTTAATTTATAGATTCGACTTGAATAGAATTTATTTCTGAGAAAGCAGATAAAGTAACAACTGTCTCTGGTTAGAATGTAAATAACTATAGATGACAGTTTTTTTTATTTTTATAGATTTCCTCGCAAAACCCCTTGTATTTTTCCCCTATATGTAACCTTGATAAGTGAAAGATAATTTTTTAAGGAGGATTTACTCATGGGGAAAGAATTTATGTCAGTTAGTAATTTGGCAGAATCGCTCGGTGTTAGTCGTGTAACTATACGAAACGCAATTCGAAAAGGGGAATTGAAAAGCGTTAGGTTTAACAGGAAATATCTGATTAGTATTGACGAGTTTAACGCTTTCATTTCAAGTAAAAGGGTATAAGCAACTTTTAGACGACAGGTGAGGTGCATAGTCGTGGAACAGGACAAGCCGAAAACTATCGAGGAGCAAGCTGACGAGTTCTTAAGGCAGAATGATCCATTTTATCGCCAAAGGAGTAGAAATAAATGTCGAAAACTTGAATTTTCGTATCTCACAAGGCAACAACTCAGGGGGATTGAAAAATGTGAATTTCCTTTCTCAAGCCTTGGAAAGAAACAAATCTCGCAATGCGAATCACAAAATTATGATATAAGGGGTTACGTTGAAGCGGGCGATACTGATGAATAGTTGATACTATCCAGCGTATGCGCTGTAAAGCCCCTGATGGCAGGAAAATTTTCATCGTATAACAACGATGATTCACATAGAAAGATTACTCGATGTGAAAGTAACTTACAAGACGAATAAAGAAGGGTCGAATAGGTTGGACATACTTGGATTTTTAACGGTTAAACGTTGGAAATCTGTGATGTAAGACAAGACCTTTAAGTTCGTAATGGTGAAAAACATCGGCAATTGGAAAATTAAAGGAGGGGGGTGAAAGTAATGTCTGAAATATCAGTCTTAACAAAAATGATTGATGGAACGACCAATCCGTTAGTGCGGGATGCTTTAAGTAAGCGTCTGGCTATCGCTGAGATAAAGTCTTTGCAGACAGGGACAATCAGAAAGTTTGCAGACAACGTAAGTGAGATCGACGTCTTGCAGAAGATGATCGACGAAGAAAAAGACCTTATCACCAAAGACATCCTGGTCGGTCATTTTCGAAAATTGATTCGATAATGACTATGGGAGTCAGTTCCAAGACGAACATCTTTTACTTTATCCAATTTGTTCGCCAATTGTAAAGGGGCGGCAGAAAAAAATCGCCCTTTTACATTGACAGCGAAACAAAATAAAAATAGATAGGTGGTGATTATAGTGGCTATTAAGAAAGTCAAGCGAGAAACGGTTTTGATGGCAGAGGCGTTTGAATATTATTATTCGCTCGGTGACTCCAGAAGTTACGACAGCGTTGCAAACAAGTTTCATAAATCGACGCGTTCTATTTGCATGTGGTCAGATAGTTTCGACTGGTCGCAGCGTGTTATTGACCGCGATGCAAAGATTGCTGCTAAGCTACAATGTAAGACCATCAAAGATATTGTCGACACGAAAGCTAATTACCGCAAGATCATCAAAATCGCCGTAAAAAACCTCGTCGACAACTTGACCGCGACTGACGACGCAGGCAATCCAATTATAAAAGTGACTTCAATAAGTGACTTGGAAAAGCTTGTGAAGCTCGACCTCACTCTTATGGGTGAGTATACCGAGATTATAAAGACAGAAGGAGCATTCCAGAGTCAGACGAGCCTTTCATCGGCTGATCGTGAATCTCTTAAAGAGCTTGTCGAAACAATCAAGAAAGAAATTCAAGCTGTCGCGAATAATATTGATGAGGGTGATGGGGCAGTTCATTAAAAAACGTTACTTTATTTACTCATATATGAGCGCAGAAGAATTTTTCACAAGGATTAGTCACCCTTGTCACCTCTCCATCCCCTTCTGCGTTTCTATATGATTAAATGAAGAGCAGCTAAAAGCTGCCTTCCTTTATAAAAGTTTATATTTTAACTTTATCGTTCACCGCTTGCAAACTCTGCACTAAAAATGGGACAATCATCCTCTTTACTATAATGTGTATAATTGACAGCTGGTAATTTATAAACTCCTTGATAATAAAGTATCATTGCAGCGCAGCTTAAGCAAAACTTATGGTCGGTATAGTCCCATGTATCAACATCCTTTACATAGAATGTACCATATTCGATAAAACATCCTTTGATGCATTCATGATCCTTTCGCGCGCGCACTATCCGCCAATTTGAAAGTTGTCGATTAATCCCTTCCTGGATTGCCCATATTGTTGTACATTCCCTCATGAGTCTTGGATTGGCAAAAGTATCAAACAAACAATTTTTTAAAGACATGTAATTTTTCATGTTTTTCCTTCCTGTATGTTGTAACGATCCCTTCAGCCTTTTGATTCATGAAAATATTTATCAATTTATTAACGTACAGCGAAAAGCACAAATATAAACTATTACATCTTTTGGTTCATTACAAGTTTCATAATTTGGATCGCCTTTATATTTTTTAAAAAACAACTCAAGAATTCACTTTCAGTTGTTATATGATGTTACGATTGACAACAAAAATTTTAATGGAGGCGGTTATTATGTACCAAGAAAAATCATTAACAAAGGAACAGCTTGAGATTCAAAAAAAATTTCTTCAGAAGAAGCATGCGGGTTTTGTAAAAATCTTAAATGAAATGAATCCATTAGTACGAAAAATATTGAATCAACAAACGAAGAACAGTTTATTGCAATCACGAGAAGCCATTCTTGAGTTGAGTAAAACATTGGATGAATATACCTGTTATGATAGTTACAATGATGAACTTAGTTTTTTGAGGTTGCAAACAATTGAATACAATGTAATGAATTGTATTGCTGATTGTTATTTAGAACTTGTTAAGAATAAACTTGGAAAAAGTCTTATACAGGATAAATAGGGCACTTTTTTAAAATCCTAAGTCGATACAGCGAAGTTACTTAACTTACTTCGCTGTTTTTTTAATTTGTTTGTAAATGTATACTTTTTGGACTTGAACATATGGGGCAGAAAACATGTCCAGAAAGGTCCATAAAAGAATAAAACGACGTTTCCAAAGCATGATTGACCTTTATAGAATAACCAGTTAAAATAGTGCTAGGAAATTAGTGCTACAAAAGGAAAATATTTACATGAAAATTGGTTATGTCCGGGTTTCTTCTAAAGATCAGAATGAGTTACGGCAATTGGTCAAGATGCGTGAGATTGGCATTGAGGAACGTTTCATTTTCGTGGATAAGGCATCAGGCAAGGACTTCAACAGACAGCAATTTCAAACAATGAAGAAGATAATCCGTGAGGGCGATCTGGTTTATATTGACTCATTGGACAGGCTGGGAAGGAACTATGACGGCATTATCGAGGAATGGAAGGTAATAACGCGGACACTGAAAGCTGACATAGTTATCCTTGAAAATGAGACATTATTCGATAGTCGGAAGTTTAGAGAGATGGGCGACCTTGGAAAGCTCATGGAGGACCAATTTTTAAGCTTTTTGAGCTATGTTGCAGAAACGGAGAGAAAGAAGATTCGGCAAAGGCAAGCCGAGGGGATAGCAGTTGCGAAGGCAAGTGGGCGGCATCTTGGCAGACCAAAAATTAAATATCCTGAACGCTGGGGAGCAGTGTATGAGGACTGGAATAAAGGAAGGATTAAGGCAGTCGAAGCACTTGAAATACTCGGGTTAAAGAAAGCTACTTTTTATAAGTTGGTGAAAGCTTATCAACAGAGAGGATAAACAGGAAAATCAATTCCAATCATTACCAATAAAAAGTTTAATTGCAACTCAAGATTTATTACCTCTGTGTTTTATAATGCTACGAAGTTAAAATCGAGGGGGTTAGTTGCAATGAAAGGAAGTTCTATTAGGAGTATCGAGGAGTTGCCTATTATGCTTAATACTCAACAAGTGGCCCAACTGACGGGATATGGGCAACAGTGTATTCGTGAATTATGCCACACTAAACAAATACCATTTGTTCAATTCGGTCGAGCCTTTAAATTCCCACGCGATGGTGTGTTACAGTGGATAGAATTGACTGCTAAAAAAAATTCAGGCATGACGGGATGATTTACAACACGATAACAATCAAAGGAGTCGATAACAATGGCATCAAGACGAGGTAACGGAGAAGGGACAATTTCATACAGGAAACAGGAAGAACGCTGGGAAGCAAAAATCACTGTAACTGACCCAATCACAGGTAAGAAAATTCGGAAATCCCACAGCGATAAGTCTAAAGCTAAAGTAATAGCATGGCGAAATGAAATGATAGCCAAGGTACAGACTGGTCAGTATTTGGGAGAGGAGAAAATCACATTAAAGGAATGGCTGGAATGGTGGTTGAACGAATTTAAAGCCAATCGAATTAAACAGACCACACATGAGAATTATCAGACTATTATTGATAAGCATATCATACCCGCCCTTGGTGATAAATGTTTGCAAGAATTAAAAGTGAGTGATATTGTCAGATTGTGTAACATGAAGATGGATGCAGGGAGGCAAGATGGTAGAAATGGAGGCTTGTCCAAGACCACTGTAAATTACATTCTATCAATTTTAAGGATGGCATTAGGGGATGCGGTAAAATCTGAGAAAATTACTAAAAACGTGGCGCTTTCTATTAAGAAGTTCGAACAGGAGAAACCAGAAAAGCAAGCTTTGACCAATGTGCAAATGAAAACATTTTTAAATGCTACTAAAAACGATAAATATTTTGCGGCTTATCTTCTTGAGGCTTGTACAGGGTTGAGACGTGGTGAATTGTTGGCTTTACAGTGGGACGATATTAATTTTGAAGCTAGGACTGTTCGAGTGAAGCAGGGGCTTGTCAGGGTGAAAAATGAGGATAAAGACAAAAAGGGTAATAAAACTAAACTGATACTAACACCTCCAAAAACGAAATCGAGCCGGAGAACGATAACTGTTCCTGAGGAAGTTATTGAAGCCCTCAAACGTCACAAGCTCAAACAGAAGGAAGAAAAAATATTGGTGGGTTCGGCATATAAAAATCTGAATCTTGTTTTTTGTAATCCACTGGGTGACTTCTTGCATCCCTGCAGCTTCGTCAAGCACTACCAGAGGTTGTTAAGTCGGGCGAAACTGCCTAAAATAAGTTTCCATGAATTGAGGCATACTCATGCCTCATTATTAGTGGATGCTGGCGAGAGTATCAAAGTAATCCAAGACAGATTGGGTCATACGACTTCGAGGATGACCTTGGACATCTACAGTCATACTTCTTCTGAAATGCAAGAACGTGCTGCAAAACGCATCGGGGAGATGCTCAAGATTCAAGCCCTTTAATTGGTAAAGCAAGAGTTTATAAAAAAGAGGTTCATCAACGAGATTTGCATACAAGTAAATTATGCCAGACTCTCTTCAAGCGGAGATTCGAAAGTAAAGACTGCACCGAAGGATTAAACCTTTAGTGCAGTTTTTCATTTTTTTTGTGAAATTTCTTCTTTTGCGAAACTCTCTCAAGATTTTGCGAAATTGCAGGCTGTATGATATAATATTGCATAATATGTCATAGGAGTCTTATTATGGCTGTTTCGTTCAATAAATTTTGGGAAATGTTCGTCGATAAAAATGAGCAAGGCAGACTTACATAAAGCCTCCGGCATATCTCCGAATACCATGACCAAGCTGCACCGATACGAGCCGGAAATACTAAATGTTCTGGATAAAATTTGCAGTACACCGGCTGTAATTACGGTGATATTATGGACTAAATACCGTATGAGAAAAGGAGCGAAAATTCGTGATCGACAAAAAACAAATGAGCGAAGAAGATATCAAGCTCCGCTATATTACTCCGGCAATTACCGCAAAATGGGGCGTTGACCATATTACGATGGAGACCAAGATTACAGACGGTAAAATCAACCTCAAAGGTAATTTTGTGTTCCGTGAAAAGCCGAAAAAGGCTGACTATGTTCTTTATATCAATGTTAACAACCCAATTGCTATAGTTGAAGCGAAGGACAACAATCATACGGTATCCTTCGGGTTGCAGCAAGCCATGACCTACGCGCAAATGCTTGATGTGCCGTTTGCGTACAGTTCCAATGGTGACGCTTTTTATGAGCACGACTTTCTGACTGGGCAGGAACGGCAGATTTCTTTGTCTGAATTTCCTTCTTCCGATGAACTGATCTCCAGATACCAGGCAGAATCAAATGGAGGCAGCGGTCTGAATGATCAGGAAAAACACATCATCTCTCAGCCCTACTACACAAGTCAGACAACTTATGCTCCACGCTATTATCAGCGCAATGCAGTTAACCGCACTGTGGACGCTATTGCAAAAAGTCAGCAGCGCCTTCTGCTTGTTATGGCTACCGGTACCGGAAAAACCTACACCGCATTTCAAATCGTCTACCGTCTGCTGAAAAGCGGCATGAAGAAAAAGGTGCTGTATCTTGCTGACCGTAATCTTCTGGTTGATCAGTCCATTCAGCAGGATTTTGCTCCGCTTGAAAAGACGATCCATAAAATCAATTTTACGAAAGACGACCCCGTGACCATCACTTCTCATGAGGTCTATTTTTCTTTGTATCAGCAGCTTGCCGGAAATGATGACAGTGATGACGACGGTGCTCCGGATGACGATCCCGTCATGCGCTTTGCGTCCCTTTTCCAGAAAGACTTCTTCGACCTAATCATCGTGGATGAGTGTCACCGGGGTTCTGCCAAAAAGGACAGCAACTGGCGTAAGATACTTGATTACTTCTCCTCGGCCACGCAGATCGGTATGACCGCTACGCCCAAGGAAACAAAATACATTTCCAACATCGATTATTTCGGTAAACCGATTTACACCTACAGTTTGCGCGAAGGTATCGAGGACGGTTTCCTGGCGCCGTTCAAGGTAATCAACATCCGTACCAACATTGGCGAAGGCTGGCGTCCGTATAAAGGACAGATGGATAAGAGCGGCCAGGAAATCGAAGACCGCATCTATACTAACAGCGACTTCGACTACAACATTATCCTTGAAGACCGCACCTATGAGGTTGCCCGTGAAATCACGGAATATATGAAAAGTACGGACAGAATGCAGAAAACCATTGTGTTCTGCGCTACCGAGGATCACGCCGAGCGGATGAGAATCGCGCTGGTTAATCTCAACGCCGATATGGTTCAGCAGAATCCGGATTATGTAGTTCGTATCACCGGCAGCGATGTATATGGCAAGAACAAACTGGATTATTTCATCTCAGTTTCTGCTCCGTATCCTGTGATTGCGACCACATCGAAACTTCTCTCCACCGGCGCGGACTGCAAGATGACCAAGATGATTGTCCTCGACCAGATGATTGGCTCGATGACCGAGTTCAAGCAGATTATCGGTCGTGGTACCCGGCTCCGTGAGAAGGAAGGCAAAACGCACTTTGTGGTCATGGATTTCCGCAACGTCACGCACCTGTTTGCGGACCCCGATTGGGATGGTCCAATTGAGCAGAATGATGATTACGGCAAAGACGGCACGAAGCCTGGCGGCCCCGGTCCTGTGACACCTCCCGGCCCGGACCCGAAAGAAAAGCCCATCGTTGATGAACACGGCTGTACGGTAAAGGTAATCGGCAAGACCGTTTCGGTTTATGACGCCAACGGCAAACTGCTCAGGCAGGAAAGCATTGTGGATTATACCAAATCCAACATTCTTGGCACATACGCTTCTCTTGATAATTTCATCCGTCAGTGGTCTGCCGAGGAGAAGAAAGAAAGCATCCGTGATTTACTCTTGGAGCGCGGCATCGATTTAGAAGGTATGAAAGCTGACCAGAGTATGTCCGATGTGGACGATTTTGATTTTATATGCCATGTTGCTTTTAATCAGAAGCCCCTGACGCGGCGCGAACGCGCCAACGGCGTGAAAAAGCGTGATTTCCTTAGTAAGTTTAAGGGCGTGGCTCGTGATGTTCTCGAAGCGCTTCTGGACAAGTACATGAACACTGGCATTTATGAAATTGAGAAGACCGAGATTTTGAAGCTTGACCCGTTTCTGAAATTTGGCAAGCCTTCAAAGATTGCACAGTTCTTCGGTGGAAAAGAAGGATATTTGAAAGCCGTAAAAGAACTGGAACAAGAATTATATAAGATAGGATAACCAAAATGAGCAGCTTATCAAATTTTGTAAAAAGAATCCGCGACATCATGCGCAATGACGCCGGCATCAACGGTGATGCCCAGCGTATCGAGCAGATTGCGTGGATGTTGTTTTTGAAGGTCTATGACGCCAAAGAGCAGGATTGGGATATGGACGAAGACGGTTATCAATCCATCATCCCAGAAGAGTGCCGTTGGAGCAGCTGGGCCGTTGATGATAAAAGCGGCAACGCCATGACAGGTGACACGCTGCTGAACTTCGTTAATAATACGCTTTTCCCGGTTCTCAGAGGGCAAGATATTTTGGAGGGCGACGGAAATGTTAAGATCAAAGGCATTGTAATAACGCCCGAAACACCTATCAAAAAGTCCATCGTCAAGACCACCTTTGAAGACGCCAACAACTATATGAAGGACGGCGTCCTGCTCCGTCAGGTCATCAACATTATTGATGAACTGGATTTGAGCGACTATGAGGAAAACCACGCCTTCGCTGAAATCTATGAATCCATCCTCCGCGAATTGCAGAGTGCGGGTTCTGCCGGTGAGTTTTACACACCCCGCGCGGTCACGGAATTCATGGCAAAAATGATTCAGCCAAAGAACGGTGAGAAGATGGCGGACTTCGCCTGCGGCACTGGCGGCTTCATCACAAGCTGGCTAAACGAACTCTCTCCGCTGATTAAGACCACGGATGACCAGACTGAATATGATAACTCCATCTACGGAATTGAGAAGAAGCAGTTCCCATATATGCTGTGCATCACGAATATGCTGCTCCATGGGCTGGATGTACCGAAAATTTATCATGACAACTCTCTGCTGCGTGATGTGCTGGACTATACGGAAGACGATCAGTTTGACGTCATCTTGATGAATCCTCCGTATGGCGGCAGCGAAAAAGCAGATGTCAAGAACCATTTCCCGTCCGACCTTGCCAGCAGCGAGACGGCAGACCTCTTTATGTCTGTAATCATGTACCGCCTAAAGAAAAACGGCCGAGTGGCGGTTATCCTGCCGGATGGGTTTCTGTTTGGCACAGACAATGCCAAAGTTACCATCAAGAAGAAACTACTTGGTGAATTTAATCTGCACACGATTATACGTATGCCCGGCAGCGTATTTTCGCCCTATACCTCCATCACCACAAATATTCTGTTCTTTGACCGTACAAAGCCGACAACGGAGACCTGGTTCTACCGTTTGGATATGCCGGAGGGGTACAAGCACTTCTCCAAAACAAAGCCGATGACGGTGGAGCATTTTGCCCCGGTCATTGAATGGTGGCATAACCGGCAGGAAATCAACATTGACGGCTTTGACAAGGCGAAGAAATACACTGCTATGCAGCTTGCCGAGGAGCTGGGCTATAACCTCGACCAGTGTGGCTATCCCCACGAGGAAGAGGAGATCCTTGAACCGATGGATTTGATTCAGCGGTACGAGGAACAGCGGGCTTCGCTGAATACCAAGATTGACCATGTGCTGGCCGAGATCACCGCCATTCTTGGAGGGGCAAAGCAATGACCCCACAGGAATTGAAAAACAGCATTCTGCAGCTGGCTATTCAAGGCAAGCTGGTCGAGCAGCGCTTGGAGGAAGGTACCGGCGAGAAACTGTATCAACGGATTCAGGCTGAGAAGCAGAAACTCATCAAAAACGGAACGATCAAAAAAGAAAAACCTCTACTGGAAGTTACAGAGGACGAAAAGCCGTTTGAGATTCCTGAGAGCTGGGTATGGGCAAAGGTGGGCGCTTTATTTGCAATAGAAAGAGGTTCTTCACCTCGACCAATACAAGCATACCTTACAACATCCGAAGACGGCGTGAATTGGATTAAAATTGGAGACTCAGACGCCGGGGCGAAATATATAACATCAACAAGCGAAAAAATCTCACAAGAAGGCGCAAAAAAGAGTCGTCTGGTGAATGTTGGCGACTTTATCATATCTAACTCAATGAGTTTTGGACGTCCATACATAATGGCAATAAACGGATATGTTCATGATGGTTGGAATATCATCCATATAATAAAACTCAAGAATGAGGCAGATTTTAATAAAGACTATCTGTATTATGTGTTAAGCTCAAATCTACTTGTTGAACAGATGAAGGATAAAGCTGCTGGCGGAGTTGTTAAGAATATCCGATCAGACAGTCTAAGAGAGTTAATCATTCCACTCCCACCCCATGCCGAGCAAAAGCGCATCGTTGCCAAAATCGAAGAACTGCTGCCGTACATCGACCGCTATGAAAAGGCGTGGAGCAAGCTGGAAGACTTCAACAAGCGTTTCCCGACCGATATGCAGAAATCCATACTGCAGACGGCAATTCAAGGAAAGTTGATCGAGCAATGCCCGGAGGAAGGTACCGGCGAGGAGCTGTATCAGCAGATTCAGGCTGAGAAACAAAGGCTTATCAAAGCCGGAACTATCAAAAAAGAAAAACCTCTGCAGGAAATTACTGAGGATGAAAAGCCGTTTGATATTCCAGAGAGTTGGAAATGGGTGCGATTGAGTAGTATTTGCAAATCCATTGCTGATGGTGATCATCAGGCACCACCACAGGTTCCAAGCGGTGTTCCATTTCTCGTTATATCCAACCTTTCATCGGGTGTAATTGATTTTTCTAATACACGACACGTCCCGCAAGAATACTTTGACAACCTATCGT
The DNA here is from genome assembly GCA_023429995.1 of Bacillota bacterium. Lineage (GTDB taxonomy): Bacteria > Bacillota > UBA4882 > UBA8346 > UBA8346 > UBA8346. The sequence goes on from JAEZCE010000017.1 coordinate 54,462, forward strand.
CTGAAAGAGTTGCTGAAAACGGGGATTTGATTTTCACGGTAACAGGCTCCTATGGAATCCCGGTCAAAGTCGATTGTGATGTTCGTTTTTGTTTCCAACGGCATATGGCTTTGTTGAAAACGCTGATTTATAATGAATACTTATTCTATCTGCTAAAAAGTCCCGTTGTGAAGGAACAGTGCGATAAAGTTGCAACCGGTACGGCGCAGAAAACAGTTGGTCTTGATTCTTTAAGAAACATTATCGTACCCCTCCCACCCCTTGACGAACAAAAGCGTATTGTTGATAAACTGGAAGAAATCCTGCCTTTGTGCGAGAATCTTTTTGATAATAAAAACCCAAAAAAGTTCATCAATATTTCGTGACAATTTCACGACAACGGGATTGAAGTTATATAGAGTTTATCGAAGTCAAATATCGTTCGTATATTAAATAAAACCAGCTAAATCAACTAATTTAAATTAAGAAAATCTACCTGAAATTTGATATTCATCAATGGCATTCAAGAGGTCAAGGGTTCGATTCCCTTCAGGTCCACCAAATTAAACAAATCAAAACTCGCTAAGAAGCGGGTTTTTTTGTTTGATTTGGAAGTTTAAAGAGGGAAGTTGCGCATACACGCGCGGTGAAGTTTGAAATAGATGAACGGGTATGGTTATAAATTTAAAATGCTTGAATAAATATAAAACATATGGAGGGAGCAGGAAACATTAGTTTGCCAAGGCCATTGTCAGCAAGGAATTAAAAGACTAAAACAAGAATCCTTGCCGTCTTCAATCAACCATTTTATATGATATTGCAGTGGCTTTTGAGTCATTGAAATAAAAAACGGGATAGTTGACTGAATAAATCAGAGGCTATTTTTAATTCGCTTTCGCGGGTTGAAAATAGCCTTTTTTATAATATAGAAATAAATCTAAAAAAGAGGAGTACAGAGGGGCTTTCAAATTAAATTTTGAAAAGAAAAAGAATCACTTCTTCGCACATAAAAAAGATATTGATGGAGGAATTGAGATGAGCAAAATCAATTTGGCGCCTACTACTGTGGAAAGCCGTGAACAGCGTTTGGGCACGATCATTGCTTGGGAGGGCAAGGCTTCAACATTGGTAGCAGAATCAGGCTATTCTGCACACCGTTGCAATGGTAAAAAAGGTGAAGGCTGCGAACTTTGTGAAATCAAAGGACCCTTTACGCAAGGTTCCGTCTGCAGCGAACAAATGGTGGAATGTCAGGCCGGAAACGTGAGAGATGCCGTATTAATTCAGCATTCTCCAATAGGTTGTGCTGTGAGTCAAACAATTTATAATTCAATTTACCGTAATGGCCTTGCAATAAGAGGCCTTCCTGTAGAAAATCTCAGAATCGTTTCGACAAACTTAAAGGAAGGGGACATGGTTTTCGGCGGAGTTGAAAAGCTTGCCCAGACTATACGTGATGTATGGGAGAGATATAAACCGAATACGATTTTTATAGGGACAGCATGTGCTACAGGCATTATTGGAGATGATGTTGACAGTGTTGCCGGCGAGTATTCGAAAAAGTTTGGAATTCCTGTTGTTCCGCTTCATTGCGAAGGGTTCCGTTCTAAACATTGGAGTACAGGATTTGACACGACCCAACACGGTATTTTAAGGGATATTGTAAGAAAAAATCCTAAGAAACAGGAGGATTTGGTGAATGTAATCAATCTCTGGGGTTCTGATGTATTTACACCGATGCTGAAGGAACTTAATTTGCGTGTAAATTATGTTATCGATATGGCAACGGTTGAAGATTTGGCACAAATGTCAGAGGCTGTCGTTACGGTTGGTTTTTGCAATACCCTTTCTTCTTATTTGGCACAAGGTTTGGAACAAAATTTTGGCGTTCCCGAATTGAAAGCTCCTCAGCCTTATGGTTTCGCCGGAACGGATGCCTGGCTCAGAGGTCTTGCAAAAATCACCCATCGGGAAGAGCTTTGCGAGATATATATAAAAAGAGAGCGTGAGCGCGTTACGCCTAAAGTTGAAGCGTTAAGAAAAAAACTAAAAAGCATCAAGGGATATGTTGCTACAGGCTCTGCTTATTCACATGGCCTGATTGCTGTTTTAAGAGAGCTTGGCATTGAAGTGAACGGTTCATTGGTATTTCATCATGATCCTATTTACGACAGTGAAGACCCGATACAAGATTCATTGGCTTTCCTTGTTCATAATTACGGTGATGTGGCAAATTTTAGCGTCAGCAACAGACAGGCGCATCAGCTTTATGCTTTACTTAGAAAGTCGAAACCGGACTTTCTATTAATAAGGCACAATGGTCTGGCGCCTCTTGCATCCCGTCTCGGTATTCCCGCTGCTCCCCTTGGCGATGAGCATATTGCAATAGGTTATGAAGGCATAGTAAACCTGGGTAAAGCAGTATTATCGATTCTGCAAAGAAAGAGGTTTCATGAGGATTTGGCACAGCATATTAAGCTGCCCTATACCAAATGGTGGCTAAGCCAAGCGGATCCTTATATTCTTGCCAGAAAACCAGATATTATATATCAGGATTAATCATGGAGGTTCGATAAATATGTCGCATGTTGAAATTTCATATGAAGATCAGAAAACCAATTCGATCAGCAGACCGCGGTATGGCTGTTCTATCGGTGCTATGTATTCTGCAAGCGCAATTCCCGGAGTAGTTCCTATTACCCATTGCGGACCGGGTTGTTCTGATAAGCAATATACCAATCTTGCTTTTTATAACGGCTTTCAAGGGGGCGGCTACGGCGGCGGAGCTGTTCCGCCCAGCGTTAATGCTTCTGAAAAAGAAGTGGTATTTGGCGGTAATGAACGGCTGGAAGAATTGATACAGTCCTCGATAAAGGTGATTGATGCGGATTTGTTTGTAGTGCTTACGGGTTGCATCGCTGATCTGGTTGGAGATGATGTACCGTCAGTTGTAACAAAATTTCAAGAAAAAGGTATTCCGATTGTCTATGCCGAAACAGGCGGATTTAAAGGAAATAATTATACAGGCCATGAATTGGTAACCAAGGCGATTATTGACCAATATGTGGGCGATTACAATGGAGAAAAGGAATGGAGTATGGTGAATGTTTGGTCTGAACTTCCCTACCAAAATCCATTTTGGAGAGGTGATCTTTCTGAAATGAAACGTGTTCTCGAAGGAATCGGCTTAAAGGTTAATATTTTATTTGGCCATGACTCAGAAGGCGTCAAAGAATGGAAAGAAATCCCCAAAGCGCAGTTTAACCTGGTCATTTCTACTTGGCTTGGGCTTCAGACGGCAGAGCATCTTCAAAAAAAATATAATCAGCCGTTTTTACATGTACCGGCAATCCCTATAGGAGCAAAAGCGACTTCTGAGTTTTTGCGAAAGGTAACGGATTTTGCGGGACTGGATTTGAAAAAAACAGGGAAGTTCATTCGAAAAGAAGAGAAACTTTATTATAAATATTTGGAAGATTTTTCGGACTTTTTTGCTGAGTATTGGTGGGGTGTTCCATCAAAGTTTGCTGTTTTAGGTGAAAGCAGCTATAATCTTGCCCTTACAAAATTTCTTGTGAACCAGCTTGGGTTAATTCCGGTCAGACAAATTATAACTGAAAATCCTCCCGAAGAGTATAAAGATAGCATTAGAAAAGAATTTGCCAATATTGCAGCGGATGTCAGTGTTATTCCTATTTTTTTGGAAGATGGTTATCTGGTTGAACAAGCCCTTATTCATTCTGAGGAAAAACCGGCTATTATTTTAGGCACAAGTTGGGATAGAGATGCCGCAAAACAGTTAGGTGGAAATATTGTTGAAATTGGCTTTCCTGCCTCCTATGAAGTCATTTTATCAAGAGCTAATGTTGGGTATAAAGGCGCCTTGTCCTTGCTTGAAAAAATATTTACGATTGCGATTAGCGTAAGTGCTTAAAAATAATTTTTTTAACCCTACCTTAGCAAAAGAATTGCTACCTGAATTTGGGTTGGAATTTGTCAATGCCGATGAATTGCCGCGGAACTAAATCCCGGTGATGTTGACAAAGTTAAGATCGCCGCCGGGAAAAAGGTCTTTATGAAGATTGATGATTCAGTCGCTCAAGGTAAATCATTCGCGATTGAAACTACCCTTTCCGGGCAATATCTGATTCGGTTAATAAGCGAGTTGAAAGAAAAAGGCTATCTCATCACGCTTATTTATGTATTTTTGGATAACCCGGAGATTGCTATTGATCGTATTAAAACAAGAGTTCGCAAAGGCGGGCATTTTGTACCGGCTCAGGATGTCCGAAGGCGTTTTTACCGGGGAGGCCGAGAAGCTGACGATCATTGATGAAACCTTGTTTGGACTTTTCAAGGGAGGCCTTGAAGATTGACTTTGGAAGCATATGAAAGATTGTTGAAAATAACCAGGATTGGCAACCGGCGGTGCGCAAAGCCCAAGGGGAAAACCGGAGAAAAGGGATTCCGAACGTTTATGACCGGAATGGCAAGCCATATTATGAATTGCCGACGGGACGATCACTACTGTATCTCCGTTTACTCAGGAGGAAAATGATCGGTTCCGGTAAAGTCGATTCGGATCGGCATCTGTCAAAAAAATTTATTGCAATGTTACTGCAATAGGATTCAAAAAAAGCCGAAAAAAAGAGATAAGATAAAACATCGCTTTGAGTAAAAGCAGTAATGATAATAGGTTGAGACCAGCGGATATAAGCTGAAACAGTAATTTTTCAAATGGCATTCAAGAGGTAAAGGATTCGATTCCCCTCAGGTCCACCCAATGAAACAATCAGCGGGATTTTGGTAAAGGTAAAATTTGACTGAAAAATCCCGTTTTCATGTTTATGGAATCAAGAAGATGCGCAAAATTAAGGAAGAGAGAGGAGTGAATTAACCCCTCGCTCTTTTTTGTTAAAAATAATTTTTGATTATATTGTAATGATTTAAATCAATTTCCATTCCAAAATCTTTTTTTAATAAAAGATGAATTCCGGCTTCAAAAATGTTTTTTTACCTCCCTTTTTATCATTTCAACTTTCACAGTATCAATTCAGTAAATAAAGTTTGATATCATTAGGTTAACCGGCAAATCAATTATGGAGTTGACGCTTATAATGAATTTGTTGGACATTATCAGTATGCAGGGGCCATGCTCATTAAATTCTCATGATTCATAACGGTTTTTTAATCCTGTTCATCCTGTTTAAGTCCTTTTATTTAGGCCTAAGTTCATAGCTTACGTAGACAGGATTTACACGATTTACGGGATTATTGGAAACTTTGCACTCCGGCCGTTAATTTGAGTGTTTTATTTTTTCAGCCCATTGATCAACTTTTGTTTATATTCGCTGAAATGTTAATGAATTAACTGTTTTTTTGGATTTTTAAGGTGCGAAAGTTGAGTTATCATCTTTTATAAGAAATTATTTGGATAATATTTATGGTAACTAAGAACTCAATTTTACTGTGAGGATTGTTTTAAGTTTTGTAGGAATCGCTAGTTTTATGTTGAATTAATTACAATTACGTGTTGATAGAGCATATAATCCTCATTTCATTGGAAGAAAGACTGATCCGGCTATCAGATGCCGGTTGCCCCGGGAGAAACGATGAACAAAACCAAACGACAGGCTGTCCTGATCATTTTAGTCTGCAATGCGATTGTCATTTCCTTTCTGGAAGCCTTGGCGCCGCTACCGATTCCAGTCCCTGGAGTCAAACTGGGCCTGGCCAATATCTTGACCATGCTCGCCATTGCTTTTCTGGATCTGAAAAGCGCCATCATTGTTGTGGTATTGCGTTCCGTTGCGGTCACATTTTTGAGCAAAGGTTTGTTTGCGTTGGTATTCGGGCTGACCGGCGGGTTGTTAAGCGCTGTTTTGATGTGGTTTCTCTATAAAAAGCTGCCGGATGTTTTTAGTATCAAGGGAATCAGCATTGCCGGGGCCATTATTCATAATATCGGGCAGATGGCGGTTGCCTCCTGGCTGCTTCATGAAGCGCTAATCCTTTATTATCTGCCGGTGTTGGCGATTGCGGCGGTGATTACCGGTTTTTTCACCGGCAGTATCTGCGAGATGGTCATCGGCGAGCTAAAAAAGAGGGGCTTTTTAGAAGGATTGTAACCTTTAGGTATTAAAAGAGGTGTGTCTTTTATCGAAAACATTGAGCCCAAAGAAAATAAGAACGTAAGCGAAATGGACCCGGGTGTCAAAGGGATACTGGTCATCCTATTAGCATTCATCCTGTTTTGGAGTAAAATGCCGCTCAGTTTGGCGGTTATTTTGCTATATATCCTCCTGGTAACCGTTTTTTCAGGACTTTCTTTCCGGATTCTTTTCCGTAATCTGCTTTATTTATCCATTGCCTTGCTTGTCCCCTATCTGTTCGGATTAATCTTTTCCATCTGCGGCGCGCTGTTTACTCCAGGCGGCTTTTCGTTTGGGAGTATTGATTTTCCGGCGGTTGCCCTGAAATTTGGCCGTTTGATTTTATTGGGGCATATCGCTGGAATCTATATGTATACCACACCTTTTGGACGGATCGCCGGAATGCTGAACCGGTTGCTTGCGCCGTTACAAAGGTGCGGGGCACCGGTGCGAGACTTCTTAAAGATTTTGATCTGCATCCGGACGGAACTTCCGGGCGCCATCAAGCGCGGCCGCGACACAGTCGCCCGGTGGCGCGACCCGGACGGAACGGTAAAACGACGGAGCCTGAAGAATGTGATTGAAGGGATGGCCAATATTATTGTTTCGCAAATTCTGCAATCATTTCAAGAGATTGAACGGATTCAAAAATTGATTGATGAAACAGATTGCGCGGATTTGGATGCTTTCCGGTTTAAAGTATCCCAATCCGATAGGATCGCCATCATCAGTCTGCTCCTCCTTGGCGGGGCGGTTTTATGGATGGAACGAAGTTGAGCGATAGAGTATATCCATAAAAATAATCTTGGGAATATCATCCAAGGATCACGGAGCTTTTATGTATCAATCAGCATTCCATTGACTTAAATAGGGGTCCATATTATAATAAAATTGTGATATTTTTCACGAATAATGCGCTGCTCTCAGTGGCAAAACGGCGGTTTTTCGATACTAAAGTTTCGAAAGGAATGATCAGAAAAATGAATCGAATCGTTATCATCGGCGGGGGTTACGCAGGCGTGCTTACGGCAAAGAAGCTTGCCAAGAAATTTAAGAAGGACGCCGCTACATCGGTCACCCTGATCGATAAAAACCCGATCCATACGATGCTTACGGAGTTGCATGAGGTCGCCGCGGGAAGAGTCGAAGAGGACAGCATCAGGATAAGCTTTAAAAAGGTCTTTGCGGGCCGAAAGGTACAATTCGTCCAGGACTTTGTGGAGTCCGTCGATTTCACCCAAAAAACCGTCCTCGGAAGGAACGGGTCTTATGAATACGACTATCTGGTGATGGCTGCAGGTTCGCGCCCGACTTATTTCGGAATCCCGGGGGCGGAGGATCATTCCCTATCCTTATGGTCTTACGAAGACGCCATCAGGCTTAGGGAGCACATCCTGGAACGTTTCAGACAGGCTGCTTCGGAAACCGACGGGCTTGAAAGACGCAGGCTGCTTACTTTCCATGTGGTCGGCGCAGGTTTGACCGGTGTTGAAATGGTGGGCGAGCTTGCCGAATACGCGCCGGTATTGTGCGACAGGTTCGAGATCGACCGGAAAGAGGTATCCCTTTTCAATGTAGATTTACTTTCCCGGGCCGTACCCAGCCTTCCGGAAAAGCTTTCTGCTAAAATACAGCGCCGCCTGGAAAAGATGGGCGTGAGCATGCTGCTTAACACCAGAGTCGCCGAGATCGGCCGGGATTACATCGACCTGAGCTGCAAAGAAAATGTAAGCCGGCATGCTACCGGTACCGTGATCTGGGTGGGCGGCATCGAATGCGCTTGTGTGACTTTCAAGGCCGGAGAGGCTGCGTCATGCGACCGCCGGGGCCGGTTGAATACGGACAAATACCTCAGGTGTGTCGGGGACGAAAGCTTTTATGTTGCCGGAGACAACCTGAATTGCATCCCCGAGGGCCAGTCCGAACCGGTGCCGCAAATGGTGGAAAACTGCGAGCTAAGCGCCGATACCGTGGCCCATAATATCCATGCCTCCGTAACCGGCAAAGGCAAACTCGAAGAGTATAGGCCCAAGTTCCACGGGGTCATGGTAAGCCTCGGCGGGCGATACGCGGTCGCCAGGGTAGGTTTACCCGGATTGATGATCAACCTTCCCTCTTTTCTGGCGATGTTTACCAAGCACTTTATCAATATCCTGTATTTTGTCCAGGTGCTTGGCTGGAACAAGGTATCCAGCTATCTGGGACACGAAATTTTTACCATCCGCAATAAACGGAGCTTTGTCGGAGGACATCTGAGCAATCGCACGCCCAGTTTCCTTTTGGTTCCGCTTCGCCTTTGGCTGGGCGCGGCATGGCTGTTCGAAGGGATTATGAAAATAGTGGAGGGTTGGTTCGGAACCCCCAAGCTTAATGACTTTTTCGGCGGGGCGAATTCCTGGTATAATTCTCTGCTGGGAACCACCTCCGACGCAGTTTCCTCTGCGACCAATGCCGCCGCCTCGGCATCCGACGCGGTGAGCGCGGCAACCGGAGCGGCATCCTCGGCGCCCGCAGCCGGGACAGTGATTTTGAACTGGGATATTTTCGGCATCTTCAGGATGATATTCGTCAGCGGCAAGTCGCTGGCAAAGTCGACCATCGCCGATTACGCTTTTAAGGTGGACATTCCCGTTATGAACTGGTTTATCAACACATACATCTTGCCTTTTGACTGGCTCCAGCTTGCAATGCAGATAGCCATCGTCGCCGCCGAGATACTCATCGGGCTTGCGCTTATCGGAGGATTGTTCACCCCGCTGGTTGGCGCGCTCTCGATAGCGCTGCTGTGCATGTTTATTACCTCCACGGGCCTGTACCTGTCAACCTTCTGGATGTTAGTGGCGGCGGTAGCCATGCTCTGGGGCGCGGGCGGCATATTCGGCCTGGACTATTACACAACTCCGCTCCTGAAAAAAGGTTGGAAGCGGCTGGGTTGGGTAAGGCGGTTATATATCTATCATGACTGACAAATCGAATTTGGCGTATATAAGCGAGCCCGGACCTCCCACGGACGGGCTTGAATACGACGAAGCCCTGCGTCTGACGGAGCTGGAGGTCAGAAAACTCCTAAAAGATGCTCCGCCGCTTATCAGGGTCCAGACTTCGCATCTTGCCCAGGCAGCCGGGAAAGGCATAAGAGCGCGGGCTTTACTTGCTTGTTCCATAGGGGCTGACGGCCTGGTCAGGCAAGGCGCGGTCAATGCCGCCACCGCCATTGAGTTACTGCATCTGGCCACGCTTATTCATGACGACATCATCGACGAAGCCGATATGCGCCGGGGTATAGACGCTCTGCACGTGAAATTCGGCGAAAAGACGGCCATCCTCTGTGGAGACTATCTGTTCTGCCTTGCCTTTGACCTGGCTTCGTCGATATCCCCCCGGGAATCGGACCGGGATAAGGCAGACGGCGTTTTGCCCACATATCTCACGGAGCTCTGCCTCGGCGAGATTAGAGAATTAGGCAACACCGGAAATCTTGACCTTACGGAGCGTGAGTATTTCAAGATCATATCCGGGAAAACGGCTGCGTTGTTTCAGGCCTCCTTTCACGCGGGCTTCTTTCTATCCGACGAGCCTCAGGAAGCCAAGGATTTATATATCGAGACCGGCAAACAGATGGGAATCCTATTCCAGCTTGTCGACGACTGCCTGGACTTTGAATCTTCGAAAAAAAAGGCCAAGAAGCCCGTTCTTACCGACTACCGTCGCGGGGTCGTCACATTGCCGCTTATTTACGCGCTGCGAGCCGATAAAACCCTTCGATTAAAAATAGAAAACGGCTTACCGGAGCGGGAGTTGAAGGCTGCCGTTATCGCTGCGGGCGGGCTTGAATATACCCGGTCCAAGATCGGGGAACGCCGGGCGAAGGCGAAAAAATTCATATCCTCGCTGGGTTCCGAAGGCAAAAGGGCCAGGCTGGAGCTGTTGCTCGACAAGGCTGCCGCTCTTTAGAAACACTAACACTAACACTGACGCTAACGTTAATGCTAACGCCTGCGAAAGGAAACGGTGCTGATGGGTATAGAAACCAAAATAACAAGCGTAACCCCTCTGATGGATATCGTCAAGAGGACTCTGAGCTATGTTGAGATAAAAACCAAAATAGCAAGCGTGTTCCCGTTTTTGATGGGGCTTGCCTATCTCTATTCCTCCGGTTACGAGATAGACCCCCTCAAAACCGGGGTGTTTTTCCTCGGCATGTTTTGCTTCGACCTTACCGCGACTACGGTAAACAATTATTATGATACGAAAAAAAATCATCAGACGCTCCAGTTTGCCCGGCCCACGGCCATGACGATAATGCTTGCATTGTTTGCGGTAAGCGTCTTTTTGGGGTTGTTTCTCGTTTACCTGACCGATCCGGTGGTGTTACTGCTGGGCGTCTTGTGCTTCTTTGTTGGTATCATCTATTCCTATGGCCCCGTCCCCATCTCCCATGGGCCATACGGCGAAATAGTTTCCGGCTGCTTTCAGGGATTATTGATCCCGGCTATCCTGATATATATCAATGTTCCCCAAGACGGGCTCTTTTCCTATTCTCTGGTTGACTGGAAGTTGTCCGTGATTCTGAATATCAAGTCATGCCTCGGGCTGCTGATGTTGTCGGTTGTCCCGGCTTTCCTTATCGCCAATATCATGCTGGCCAATAATATATGTGATCTGAAGAACGATGTGGCGGTAAACCGGTACACGCTTCCATTTTATATAGGGAAAAAAGCCTTGTGGCTTTTCGCCACACTGTATTATGGGGCATATCTGTCGGTGATCGCGATGGTGGCGGCGGGCTTCCTTTCGCCCCTCAGCCTGATCCTGCTCATCACGGTAATCCCGGTGCAGAAAAATATCAAGCTGTTTTTTGAAAAACAAATCAAGGAAGAGACTTTCATCATCTCGATCAAAAACTTTCTGCTCGTGATCATACCGCACATCTTGCTGATTTTTCTGGGAAGCTTTCTGCCGGGATGGGGTCCCCGATGAAATCGATGAGAAAAGCGGATATCGTATTAATCGTGGTCCTTCTCCTTTCGGCTCCGGTATTTTTGTTTATCAACAGGCATTTTTCGGCGGAAAAAGGGGTATATGCCGAGATCTATCATGATTCCGTGCTGGTTTACAGGATAAAGCTTTCAACCGCCAAAGAAGGTTCGTTTTCCATACCTGGAGTGCCCAAGGTGGTTTTTCATCAATACGCCGACGGCAGCATCGCTTTTATCAAGTCCGACTGTCCCGACAAGATTTGTATCCGTTCGGGCAGGCTAAAGAATGCCGGTCAGTTTGCCGCATGCCTTCCCAACAAGGTAATGCTGAAGATCGTTTCGGAGGAGAAAGATCGCCAGGCTCCGGACTTGATTATCGAATGAGAGCCGGTAATATGGGGACGGATACGGGATCTGGCGCGCGAGCGCGTACCAAAGGGCTTCTTCCACATTGAGGCGCAATCCCGCGCCAATGTGGATTGATCCGAATAAAAAAGTTTAAAACCAAATTTAAAGGAGGCAAGATTTCAATGAAAAAGTTAATTGCAGTAATGCTGGTGGTTTTACTCCTCTCCGCGCTCTGCGTGGCGGCAGATTCCGGAAAGGTGAAGACCGGTCTGGCGGTGATAACGGAGCTGAATAAGTCCGCCGATGCCGGCGCCAAGCCGGGATTGGCTGAAATCGATTCAACGGTCGTCGCGGTGACGGTCGATGGTAACGGCAAGATAGTCAAGTGCGCTATCGATATGGTCCAGAGCAAGATAAACTTCGATGGGTCCGGTAAGCTGATCACTCCCAAGGATACCACGTTCCCCTCCAAGAATGAGCTGGGCGAAAAATACGGAATGAAAAAGGCCTCTAAAATCGGCAAAGAATGGAAAGAACAGGCGGCGGCGCTTGCCAAATATGTGGAAGGAAAGACCATCAAAGAGATTAAAGGCATCGCCGTGGACCAAGGCAAGCATGCTACGGGATCGGACCTGAAATCCTCAGTGACCATTTCCATCGGCGGATATCTCGAAGCGATTGAAAAAGCCGTCGCGAATGCGCAGGCCCTTGGAGCGTCGTCTTCCGACGTACTGGGCCTTGGGGTAGCCACCAATATGGCGCACTCTGTTAACGCTGGTGAAAAGCCGGGTCTTGCCGAAGGGTATTCCTACTATATCGCCATTACCAAAGATTCCAAAAACAAGATAACCAGCTGCCTCATTGATGCTAGTCAGGGCCAAGTCAAATTCGACACGTCCGGCAAGATTACCACCGACCTTAAGGTTCGTGCAATGACCAAGAATGAGCTGGGCGAAAGATACGGAATGAAAAAAGCCTCTAAAATCGGAAAAGAATGGAATGAGCAGGCGGCGGCCTTCGCCAAATATGTAACCGGCAAGACCCCCGACCAGGTGGCCAATATTGCCGTGAACAAGGAAGGGCACGCCACCGGGAGCGACCTTCAGGCGTCGGTGACCGTCGGCATCATGGACTTTAAAGCCGCCCTCGCTAAAGCTGCGGCAAACCGATAGATTCTTGCTGCCTCGAGTCTCAAAAGCAGATTGGAGGCAGCTTTTTTTATGCCGGTATTTTATTACCATTCAGGGCCCAAAAGGAACAGGGAATATGAAACGACTTATCATCATTTTGCTTGCTGTTTTACTGCTGACATCCGGTTGCGGGAAAAAGACAACCCGATATCAGGCGGAGTTTTTAGGAGTCTTCGATACCGTGACCACGATTGTGGGCTATTCGGAAAGCAAAGAGGAATTTACCGCCCTCGTCGGACGGATCAAGGACAAGCTCACGGAGTATCACCGGCTGTACGATATCTATCACAGCTACGAGGGCCTCAACAACATCAAAACCATCAACGACAACGCCGGCAAAACTCCGATAAAGGTCAACAAGGAGCTTATCTCGCTGCTGCTTTTTGCTAAAAAGCAGTATTACGCGACCGAGGGCAAGACCAATATTGCTTTGGGACCGGTGCTCCGGATATGGCATGATTACAGGGAAAAAGGCATATCCGACCCGCTAAGCGCCGAATTACCGCCGAGGAACCTGCTGGAGCAGGCCGCCCGGCATACCGATATCGAGGATATTATCATCGACCCCAAAGCCTCGACGGTATACCTTTCAGATCCTGAAATGCGCCTTGACGTAGGAGCGGTAGCCAAAGGCTATGCCACCGAGCGGACAGCCCGGTATCTCGAAGGCGATGGCGTCTCTTCTCTTCTGCTCAGCGTAGGCGGCAATGTCCGGGCCATAGGCGGCAAGCCGGACAAAAACGGGATGGAGCCCTGGAATATCGGGATCAAAAACCCGGATAAGGAGAGCAAGGATTCCGAGCTTTGTAGCGTGCTGATTTCGGGATATTCCGTAGTGTCCAGCGGCTCCTATGAACGGTATTACACCGTGAACGGAACAAGGTACAACCATATCATCGACCCAAGTACCCTGAGCCCGGCGTCGTATTTTAAGGACGTTACCATCATATGCCGCGACTCCGGCCTTGCCGACGCGCTGTCCACGGCGGTATTCCTTATGCCCCTTGAAATGGGCAAAAAGTTCGTCGAAGGTCTTAACGGCGTCGAGGCCATGTGGGTGATGGACACCGGCAAGCTCGTTTATTCCAAAGGGTTCAAGAGATTTTTGAAAGCTCCATAGAAAGACTTTTTTCGAAAGCTTGAATAAAACATGCTAACTTATCTACTGTTGTCAAAATTGTGGATGAGATTCACATAGAACTTTATGTATTGCATATAATTCTCTATGGGTATCCTTTCATTTATTCCGTGCCCAATTTCGCTATTTTCTTTTATGGATGGGGTAAATCGATAAAGGTTCGTTGTTAACTTTGTATAATGCTTTGTATCGGTGCCTCCGGTTGTAAAGTATGGAACACATACAGCATCGGGGAATATTTGCTTTATCGATGTGCAAATCATTTTAAAGCTTTCGGTTTTTGCAGAGGACGGCAAAGGAGCATTGTTATAAAACCCTACTTTTTTAATTTGGACTCTCGGATCATCAATGATTCCTTTAATTTTAAAAATGACATGATTCACACTATCCTGCGGTAATAACCGTATGTTTAAAAGGGCTTTCGCGGAGGCAGGAATAACGTTATCCTGATATCCGCCCTCGATGGCGGTTGGTGCTATGGTTGTTCTTAGCATGGCGGCAGTTTGGCAATTACCAAGGAGCATCTTTTTAACGATTCCTCCAGTTAGCCAAAGATTACTGAATATCATGTTGAAAGGGAATTTCATTTCGGATGATGCATATCGAAGCATTGGTTCGGCTTCATGCAGAGTTGCCGGAAATTTGGTTTCTTCAAGCATTGATATAGCTTTACAAAGTATTCCGATAGAAGTTTCTTTTTCAGGGGTAGAGGAATGCACTGCTTTAGTATTTACAGATAGTTCAACGGTAAGGAAGCCTTTTTCTACAGTTGCAATTAATGCAACTTTTCCATGTAATCCTGGAACGGCCTTCTCGACAATAGCGCCTCCTTCATCAACAACACACTCAGGAGTTATTTTTCGTGACTTTAAGATGGTGGCTATTTTTCGTGCACCATGAACTCCCAAAACCTCCTCATCGTGTCCAAAAGCCAAAATAATGGTACGCTTTGGCTGCATACCTTTTTCAAGTAAATATTCAACAGCTTCCAAGGCAGCCAACATCTGGCATTTGTTATCCCGCGCGCCTCGTCCCCATATTTTACCCTCGGCAATTTCCCCGGAAAATGGAGCATACCGCCATTTATTCAAAGTCTCCTTTTCAACCCCAACAACATCCATATGGGCCGTCAATAACAAAGGCTTAAGCGAAGATTCACTACCTTTCCATGTATAAAGAAGGCTATAATGATTCACTTTTTCAACCTTAAGTTTTTCATGGACAGTAGGAAAGGCCGATTTCAAATAATTGTGCAACTCAATAAATTGGTTATAATCGAAGTCAACGGGGCTCCTATATGAAACTGTTTGATAATTTATAGACTTTGAAAGTCTCTGAGCAGCTTGGTTCGGGTCGAGAGTGATTTCTATTGTTTGGGGAACATTGCTTATCTGATTATGAGGTGAAATAAGAGTTTTTACACTCACTACCGTAAATATTGAGATGATCGGCATTAGTATTAAAATAATTATTATGGTCTTTTTTGACATTGTTTTCCCTCCATTATGATAGCGAAACTGTATTTGATTTCTGAAATTCATGGAATTAGTCTAGAATGAGAAGGGGTAAATGGCAATGAGAAAGGACGCTCATTTTAATGAAAAAAGTCGTAGGAAAAGATTCCTATGGTATGAACGCAAGCGGGTAAGCCTTAAGGGGAGGGATTGATAGTAGGGACAACAGCCAAGGGTAAGGTGCATGACAAACTGAAGCTGGGAAATAGGGTATAAATCTAGCAGATGAGTGGAAAGAAAGAGCGTGTTTTCCGGAGAGATCGAATGTCAATGGTTTTTCGGAATTAGAGCCATTAATTCAAATCGGTTCCTGATACCCATTTTTTTATAGATATTATAGATATGATTTTTAACTGTACTGGGTGAGATAAATAGCTTTTTACTAATTTCCTTATTATTCCTGCCTTTTACGACCTCTGAGATAATTTCAATCTCTCGCTCGGTCAATCCAAATCTTTCACTTAATACTGTGAGATGATCTTCATTTCCATTGTGGGTGGAATTTGGAAGAAGGATAGGCAGCACTGGACCACGTGTGAAGAGATATAGCATCCCCAAAATCCCTAATGAAAGGTAGGTTATTTGGTAGTACGGGAAACGTTTGATCCAATCAGGTATACCCGGAAAAAGGCTTGTCAATGAATAAATTATCGAATAAATGCTCATCACGACAGTATATGCAATTGTGATGGGCCGATATTGCATGGAAGCCAACTTTATACTCAATAATCCGTATACGGTAAAACAAAACAGCATAAAGCAGAAACAAAAAGGTATTACTAAATAAAGGAATGAAAAATGAAAGACGTTGTCAAGGATATCCGTAACAACAAATATTAAAAAAGCTGAAATCACAATCAAGAATAGTTTTTGGGGTATAGTTTTTTTGGTAGTTGCGGAGATCAGCTTGATTGAGGTGAATATTATGATAGTGCCGAATAGATACACCAAAATTTCAAAAATCGACCAGGTATAAAATGGTAAAGGCTGGACATTTTTCCCTAGATATATTCTCAGGGTATCCAATATCATGACTATGCTCAATGCCAAATATGTGTGGAACAGCCATTTGTGTATTTCATCTCTTTGTTGGATGAAATGTAACCATGTTAAGCAAAGAGTTACCACTCCAGTTGTTATTGAGGCAAAATGTAGTATTATGATGAGGTGTATCATGATGCCCTTTCTGAATCAGTAAGTATGAGCTGTTTTTTTCCATCTTTTGCAGGTTGATAATTAGCTTGGTGCTCAGTTTCGATTTTGTTGAATTCCATATCTATAGTTGAAGGTTGATAAATGGAGCGGTCAAAAGCGAAGATCTGATCTGAATCGTTTCTTTAAATCCATTTGTTGTTTCTTTAAGCCTATCCAATGAACGAAAGGGCTGCAAATTATTACGAATAAAACAAAGGGAAAGTTTTACTGCTTTATTCCACAGTTCTCTGTTATTTCCTTCAAAAACGCAGCCAAGTTCTTTATATTACAAATAACAATAATATTTTATCGTCATGAAAAATGGAAAGAACAGGCGGCGGCGCTTGCCAAATATGTGGAAGGAAAGACCATCAAAGAGATCAAAGCATCGCCGTGGACTGGCTCCTATGAGCGGTACTATACCGTGAACGGACAAGGTACAATCATATCATCGACCCAAGTACCCTGAACCCGGCGTCGCATTTTAAGGACGTCACCATCATATGCCGCGACTCCGGCCTTGCCGATGCGCTATCCACGGCTGTATTCGTTATGCCTCTTGAAATGGGCAAGAAGTTCGTCGAAGGTCTTAACGGCGTCGAGGCCATGTGGGTGATGGACACCGGCATGCTCGTTTATTCCAAAGGGTTCAAGAGATTTTTGAAAGCAAAATAATCCCCTGCCAAGACGCTGGCAAACAAAGAATTTTGTGATCCATGCCGGGCAGGAGACGGTTTGTGCTTGGGATCACGCTCCTAACGATTTTCCCTGAAGTCCGGTGATTTTCACCCGGGATCATTTTAAGAACGGTCAATAGAAAAAGCCGAAAAAGACTGGGTTACAGGCATCAGCTCCATCAGATTCACATTAACATGGGCGGGGAGGTTTGCACACCAGTGAATTGCATTGGCAATATCTGATGCGGTAAGTGGTTGCATTCCCTCATATATCTTTTTTGCCTTCTCGGTATTTTTGAGGCGGACCTGGGAGAATTCGGTCTCTGCCATTCCCGGCTCGATGCAAGTGACCCTGATTGCCGTTCCGAGCAAGTCGGCCTTTAGATTGAGAGAAAATTGATGTACGAAAGCTTTGGTTGCTCCGTAGACATTGCCCCCCGGATAGGGGTAAGAACCTGCGACCGAACCAATATTGAAAATGTGCCCCCTATTTCGTTCCACCATTCCAGGAAGTAGCGCGCGGGTGACAGTCACAAGACCCCGGCAGTTTGTTTCAATCATTTGGTCCCAGTCGTCGAGTAATGTGTGATGCGCCGGCTCGATGCCAAGTGCGAGGCCTGCGTTGTTAATGAGTACATCGACGTCCCGAAATGCCAAGGGAAGCTCTTTAATAACTTTTTCAACCGCAGACCGCTCACGCACATCAAGAGGGATTGCATGAACAGGACAAGCCAATTGATTTGCCAAGTCAAAAAGTCGCTGTTGGCGGCGGCCGAGGATAATGAGATGAGATCCATCTTTAGCGAAACGTTTGGCGCACGCTTCGCCAAATCCGGAAGTAGCGCCGGTGATCAATACGGTTAATTTTTTTTCCATGGATACTCCCTTCAGTACGTATTTTGTTGTGAGCAATGGACAATTTTATGCCCGTGAATCCTATATACAATTTTATCCGGGAGAATTCCTTCCTTGTCATTTCAATTTCGTTTTGAAAATAGGGAGCGAGTTGCCGACATATTTAACTCCAAGAGATATTTTACATACTTATCCCCATCGTAACCGCTATGTTGGTTATGGTGGGATATGTAGGCATATGTGGCGATTTTTTATAAAAGAAAAAAGGAAAAGGATATCAAAAATATTTTTTTACATTATAGAGGGCGAAGTTTGACCATGTTTAACTGGATTTAAGGTATACTTATCGCCTTGAAAGTAAAAATCAGGCCAGGTTTTGTTAAATTTTCTTGACATCAATGTAAATCCATGGTAAATTTGAAGTGAGGAACTTAAACGTTTCAGTTAACAAGATTTATTTTACATTTCTTACTTCCGGGATGTGTCCTTATGACGACTATTAAAGATGTTGCCAAATATGCGGGGGTTTCTCCGGCAACTGTTTCTTACGTTATCAATAATAACTCCGATGAAGTTGGGTATTTAACTCAGCAAAAAGTATTGGAGGCTATTAAGACTTTAAATTATCAGCCAAATGTCAATGCCAGAAGCCTCAAATCTAATATTACCCAAAATATCGGAGTCATTTTGATGCATACGGAAATAAAACAACTGATATTGGATCCTTGGACGATGCAACTTTTGGCTGGTATTTTGGATGTTTCAAGGGAACTTGGTTACAGTATCTTAATTGATTTTATCGTAGAATGGAATGAAGAGAACTATGCCAGGATTTTCAAGCAGAAAAAAACCGATGGCACAATTATTCTAGGGGCCGCCATTGCCGATAAAATTTTAGAAAAGCTTACTTCGGATAGAGTACCTCACCTATTTATTGACCGGTATACCGAAGATACAAAGACCAATTGCATTTGTGTGGATAACTGGGGGGGAGCCAAAAAGGCAGTTCAATATTTGTTATCGCTTGGGCATCAAAAGATTGCCTATATTGGCGGGACGGAAGAATTTTCCTCGGGATTTTACCGTAAAAAGGGATACTGCGATACGATGAATGAGCTTAATCTGGCCTATGATTCCAATTATATTTGCAGCGGGAAATGGACTGAAGAATCCGGTTATAACTCCTTGATCCGATTATTCGCTCTTGATTCGCCGCCGACTGCCGTTTTTTGCGCAAATGACCGGATTGCCATTGGAGTTTTGCAAGCGGCTCAAGATAAAAAAATCGATGTTCCTAAGGAACTATCGGTTATAGGATTCGATAATAGTCAATTTTCTGCGTTCACGACTCCGGCTCTTACTACCTTAGCCGTCCCTATCTATGAGATGGGGAAATTTGCAGCGAATCAAATCATTGCTATCAACAAGGGGAAAAAGTTCTTTAGAAAAGAGATCTTTGAAACCGCTTTAATTATCAGGGATTC
Organism: Bacillota bacterium; assembly: GCA_023429995.1. GTDB lineage: Bacteria > Bacillota > UBA4882 > UBA8346 > UBA8346 > UBA8346. Next base: position 73,972 of record JAEZCE010000017.1, read on the forward strand.
CACCGCAATACCTGAAAAGTAGTTTTTCTTAAGGTCCGGTTTATCATGAAAAATTAATGACCAGGCTAATTCGTATTTTGTTTATTTTGATACCGATTTTTGGCTATATGTAAGCAAAAAAGGGATTAGTTTAGTAACTTAAACGATTCAGTTATTATATCAAGCTTCTATCTGCTATGGAAGAAAACGAAGGGGATTTTCCGCAATCGGATAGAGTTGATATAGAAATAAAATGAGGAGGGTTAAAATGAAAAGATTTATACTGATCGCTTTAGTTTTGCTCCTGGTTTTTTCTTGTGTAAGCGTAATGGCCGCCCCGAAAGTAACTTTACGGTATGCATTATGGGATGGCAACCAAAAACCGGCAATGGAAGCGGCGATTGCTGCTTTTATGAAAGCCAATCCGGATATCGAAGTCAAAGTGGAATTAACCGAATGGAATGATTATTGGACCAAGATTACCACAGGTGTAGCTGCTAGAACCATGCCTGATGTATTTTGGGGTCATTTGGCTTTTTTCTCCGGTTTAGCCAGTAAAGGTGCATTGATGGATCTCACCCCCTTCATAAAAAAAGACAAAGTTAACCTCAGTGTTTATTACCAGGGTTTAGTGAACAACTGGAGTTACCAAGGGAAACAATTTGGTTTGGCGAAAGACTGGGATACCATCTGCTATATGTACAACAAAGATATGTTGACCCAAGCAGGGATCACTGCTCCTGAAAAATGGGCTTGGAACGCCAAAGACGGTGGAAGCTTTCTCCAAGATCTAAAAAAATTGACTGTTGATGCCAACGGAAAGAACGCAACCGAAGAAGGTTTCGATAAGTCCAAGATCGTTCGTTATGCAATTGCTGGTAATAATGCCGGAGAAATCCAAACCGGTTGGATCAATTTCATTTGGATGAACGGCGCTCCCGGAGCAGGAGTATTGGATAAACAATACGGAACCAAGTTTACGATGGATAATCCGAAAGCGATTGAAGCATTACAGTTCTACTTTGATTTAACCAATAAATATAGTGTAGCTCCCCAAACCGATAACTCCGCTTTTGCCGGAGGACCATGGGATCTCTTTATTGCCAAAAAGGTTGCAATTTATCCCGCCGGCTCCTGGATGTTAGGTGCGGCGCGCAGCAGTGTCAAGTTTGGATGGGATGTTGCTCCATTACCGGCGGGTCCAGCCGGCCGTATCAGCGCATTTAACGGTTTAGCCCATAATATCGCAGCGAAGACTAAAAACGCAAATGCCGCTTGGAAGCTTGTCAAATGGATGGATGGTCCGGAAGGACAAAAAATCATCGCCGGCTATGGAAGTTGCTTTCCGTCGATTCAATCGATTGTTCCGGTTTACATGGCTGCCAGCAGAGATAAAGGGCCGGCCCATATTCAATATTACTTTGATGAAGCCGCCGGGAAAACCGGAGAATATCCGATGCATGTTAAATGGGCCCAAATGTGGGATGTTATCACACGTGAGTTGAATGCTGCCCAATCCGGAACTACGACTGTGAAAGAAGCCGTTGCCAATATAAAAGCCGAAGTAAATCCGTTACTTACAAGCAAATAAAAATCCGGGAATTATTAAGGCGGGAGTCCTTCGCAAACCCTGTGGTTTCCCGCCTTTTTCATCAAATATGGCATGGAGGTTAGCCATGACGACTGAGACTGAATTCAAAGAACATCTTATTCAACATCAAAAAACGCTAAAAAACAATCAACGTATTCGTGAAGCAATTGCCGGTTATTTGTTTATAACTCCGAACTTTTTAGGTTTTTTAATCTTTTTTCTGGTCCCCATTATCGCTACCGTATTTATTTCATTTACCGATTGGGATTTAATCAATCCAATGAAATGGATTGGACTAACAAATTATATCAACTTGTTTTCTTCACCGGCATCATGGGCTTCCTTGCGACAAACGCTTTTATTTACAGTAATCAATGTTCCGATTCAAAGTTTTTTGGCATTGGGGATTGCGTTAATCTTAAACCAAAAATTAAAAGGGTTAAATATTTTCCGTACGCTATTCCTGTTGCCGTGGGTGTGCATGCCGATCGCCCACGCCTTAACCTGGCAATGGTTATATAATTTTTCATTTGGATATTGGAATCATATCCTAACAAGTATGGGCATGTCCGGGGTTCGTTGGCTAAACGATCCGGCAGTGGCGTTTTTCGCGGTGATGTTCGTAAATATCTGGAGTTTTTTAGGTATGCATATCGTATTATTACTAGCTGCTTTACAGAATGTCCCCACTCAATTATATGAAGCTGCCCGGGTGGATGGCGCCGGCCCGTGGGCGAGATTTTGGAATATCGTTTTTCCAATGATTGGTCCGGTTTTTTTCTATGATATCGTCATTAATATGATTGGCACCTTGCAAATTTTCGATCTACCATTTGCTTTAACCAATGGGGGACCGGGAAATGTCAATCTATATTTTAATCTTTTGTTGTATCGGAAAGGGTTCTCCTACTTCCAAATGGGTGAAGCCTCTGCAATGGGCGTAATTTTATTTGCCATCATTATTGGCTTAACACTTATTACATTTAAATACATGGGTTCACGGGTAAACTATGACCAAGTATAACTTTTAGGAAAAAGGGTGACGCCGGATGAGGCAAGGAAAATGGAAGAAAAATGTCCTTATGCTGCTGGCTTATGTCAGTATCATTGCTATCTTGTTTGTTTTTATTTTCCCGATTATTTGGGAACTTAGCACTTCATTGAAAACCAATGCGGAAACATTTGGCGGATATAATCTTATTCCGCATCAATTTACATTTGAAGGTTATGTCAAGGCTTTAACCGAGTCGAATATGGGAAGGTACTTTTTTAATACAGTTTTGATATCCTTTACAGTGGTTTTCGGATCGGCCATTTCATGTTCGCTAGCCGGATTTGCTTTTGCTCAATTGAAATTTCCCGGCCGCGATTTTTTATTCTTCTTTTACATTACAACCTTAATGATTCCTTTTTCAGTAACGCTGATCCCTACTTATTTTATTATGATTCAATTAGGCTGGGTTAACACTTATTATGCGTTAATTATACCGTCTTTCCTAGGTAACGCCTTCGGCACGTTTTTGTTACGGCAATTTTATATGACCCAACCCCGGGAATTGTTTGAATCCGCTACAATCGACGGAGCAAATTACTTTCAAATTTGGTTGCGGATCATGGCTCCTTTAACCGCTCCCGCAGTCGCTACTTTCGCTTTGATGACTCTTCAAACTCAATGGAATTCGCTGCTTTGGCCGTTGGTTGTTACGCAAAGCCCGCAATTTAAAACACTAGCCCTCGGTTTATCCGATTTTCGTTTAGTGCGGGTGGTTAACTGGAATGCAATGATGGCTGCAGTTATGATTTCGACCGCTCCGATGATCATTCTATTATTCCTGGCCAATAAATTATTCTTAAGGAGTATTCAACTTTCGGGAGTTAACAAGTAAAAAGGTCCCGGTGTGAGATAAGGAATGAAACGATGAATAAGCTACTTTACAAAGGTATTCCATAAAAATTGGAGCGGGAGTTGATATCAACGATCCTGTCCTATCTTGAATATCACATTCTGGATACGGATGGCTCGTTATAATGAAACTGGTTTGAAATCAATTGACGGATTCAATATAAACCTCAATAAATCAGACTCATTTTATTTGCCGGATGGAAGTTTTGGCTTAAAAAAAGACTCATCCGAAAAATCGCCAAAACCTATTTTTAATGGGGTTGGTTCCGTATTACCTTTTTTAACCATGAGAGAATTAACTTACATTTTCTGGAGGAATCAATATGGAAAGTATTGGTTTTCGTGATATTGACATTAAAGGAGAATTGGCTGTCCGGACAGGTTTAAATTATGCCAGGCTTGAAGGACAATGGTACCGTCCGGATGAGGTATTTCAGGCCGACAAACACGGCTGGCCTGCTGACTGGGAGGGACGCATTATCCTTGCCCTGACTATGCTCGCCCAGAGTACCCATCGTACCCCTGCCTATCTTGACCGGATTATTGCCTTGATACCGAAACACTTAAATAGTAAAGGCCATTTCGGGCAGATCGTTCCGGAAGGGAAATTGGATGAACAGCATTTATCCGGCCATAGTTGGATTTTAAGAGGACTCATTGAGTACTATCAATGGAAAAAGGATGAGGGTGTGAAACAAATCCTGGAAACGATGTTGAACCATTATGTTCTTGCTGCGAAAGGATATTATGCCCAATATCCCATTGACCCGGTAACCCGTTTTCAAGACCCAATCTGGATACTCTCAAAATTGCAGACGAAAACCAAGCATCATGCGGAAACTTCCGATGCGGGCTGTGCCTTTATGCTTATCGACGGGGTTAGCCAGGCCTACGAATTATTCCGTTGGCCTAGTTTAAAAGAATTTGCCGATGAAATTATCGGGCGATATATGGAGATGAACTTTTCAAGCCTGCATATTCAAACCCATGCTACCTTAAGCGGTATCCGGGGTATCTTGAGAATGTATGAACTGGAAAAAGACCTTTCCTACCTTGAAAAAGCAGTAAAAATGTTTGATTTATATAAAACCGAGGCATGGACCGAGGCCTATGGCAACTATAACTGGTTTGGTGCGCCAAGGTGGACGGAGCCCTGCGCTATTATTGATTCATTTATTGCCGCCGTTAATCTTTGGAAATATACCGCCAACCCGGAGTATCTGGAAGATTCCCACCGGATCTATTTTAACGCCATGTGCCATGGGTATAGGGTCAACGGTTCATTCGGTACCGACCGTTGTTGCGGGGCCAAGGAAACTGAGGATAATTTATTTATCACTCCGGTGAATTACGAAACATACTGGTGTTGCACTATGCGGGGCGGGGAAGGCTTGTCACGGGCCATTGAATATAATTTCTTTATCGACGGGAACGAAGTATACGTGCCGTTTTATAACGATTGTACCGCTACTTTGCGCTTCTGTGAAGGAATGATAAGGTTAGAAGAAAGGTCGGACTATCCTTATTACGGTAAAATTAGTTTTAAGGTATTGGAATCCACGGTGGAAAAGCCCAAAAGGATCAAACTGTTCGCCCCTACGTGGACGGATCAGGGAAATGTTCAAGTTTATCTGAATGACAAGTTATATCAAACTGAGTTTAGTAAGGGATTTATCACGATTGAATGTTATTTTAAAAAAGGCGATAGGATTAATTTTGATCTGGGTTTGTCATTGCGGACCGAAGACGCCGTTTTTAAGAACAGTATCGAGGGATATCATAAATTCTGTTATGGGCCGATGATGCTTGGATATAAAGCAAAGACGGAAATCAATTCTCTGGATGGCAATTCCTTTGCCAACTATGCCGAGAGCAAGTATAAGTCCGCCGGTGCCATCAAACTCCGTAAAAATACTAAGTTTTCGCGAATTAGCAAAAGTGAGTTCCAAGCGGAAAATTCAGCGGTAATTTTGTCCAGTTTATGCGATGTCAAGGACCTGACCGCAGAAGACAGCATGCGGCAATTGCTGTTTAAAGAATAAAAAAGAGTCAATCCGGATCAATCCGCGGGGGGATGACGGCTTAGATAAGATTATGATAAGAAAGATATTGAACAATAAAAAAGGAGCGTTAAAAGATGCCGAAGATTACTTTTATAGGAGCGGGAAGTACTGTTTTTGCCAAGAATGTACTGGGTGATTGCCTGATGTCACCTAAGTTATCGGATTTAAACATTGTGCTATATGACATTGATCCCGGGCGGTTGCAGGAATCCGAAACGATGTTACAAAATATCAACGCCAATAGTGGTAATAAGGCAAATATCACCGCCTATTCCGATCGTCGCCAAGCTTTTGATAAGGCCGATTATGTCATCAATGCGATTCAGGTCGGCGGTTATAAACCAGGGACGGTAACTGATTTTGAAATTCCGAAAAAGTATGGTTTACGGCAAACGATTGGTGATACTTTAGGTATTGGAGGCATTTTCCGCGCCCTGCGAACAATACCGGTGCTGCTTGATTATGCCAGGGATATGGAAGAGTTGTGTCCCGACGCCTGGTTCATCAATTATACCAATCCAATGTCGATGGTAACCGGCGCGATGTTAAAAGCGACCGGTATTAAAACCGTCGGGCTTTGTCATAGCGTCCAGGTTTGCGCCTCCGGACTCCTTGAAGGCTTGGGAATGGATTCCCACAATATTCAATGGAAGATCGCCGGGATTAATCATCAAAGCTGGCTTTTGGAAATAACACGGGATGGGATGGACTTGTACCCCGAAATCAAAAAAAGAGCAGCTGAGCGTAGAGAAGTTTATAGTGATATGGTGCGATATGAAATTATGAAACGTTTTGGTTTTTATGTTACCGAATCCAGTGAGCACAGTGCCGAGTATACGCCTTATTTTATTAAAGACAAGTACCCTGAGCTCATCCAGGAGTTTAATATTCCCCTTGATGAATACCCGCGCCGCTGTGAAAAGCAGATCAAAGACTGGGAAACGATGAAGAATGATTTGGTCCATAATATCAAGTTGATCCATGAACGAACCCCGGAATACGCATCGTATATTATCGAAGCGATGGAAACCGATATTCCCTATAAAATCGGCGGAAATGTTCTGAATACCGGATTGATTACCAATCTGCCCAAAGAAGCTTGTGTGGAGGTACCCTGTCTGGTTGATGCCAGCGGGGTAACCCCAAGTTATGTAGGGGACCTGCCGCCCCAATGCGCGGCTTTAAACCGGAACATGGTGAATACCCAATTATTAACCATTGAAGCGGCTTTGACTTTGAAAAAAGAGCATATTTATCATGCGGCGATGTTAGACCCCCATACTGCAGCCGAACTCCCGATCGACCGGATTATCGGGTTGTGTGACGACTTGATTGAGGCCCATGGGAATTGGCTGCCTAAATACAAATAATATGGTTTTAGCATGATAGTGGGCTAGAAGAGCAATCAATGAAAGGAAAATTATCGGGAGCAGAAATGAAAGACCTTATGTTATCGCAGTTCAAACCCTATAGTGAATTGCGGGTTGACGAGCATGTCATTGTGCAACCTAAATTTGATGTTTTTGATATCCATACCCATATGGGCTCTTTAGTTTTGGGAGAAAATTATGAAAGCTTGTATGATACGGCGGAATATGTAAAGAGCCTGGATGGTAATGGGGTCAAAATGGTAGTGAATCTGGATGGGGAACAGGGCACCCGGTTGGACAGGATGTTGAATAAGACCCAAGGGTATGAGAACCGGATCATCACATTTGGTTGGGTGAATACAGGGAATATCGATAATGCCGACTTTGGGAAAAATGTAGTACGCAGTCTAAGGGAAGGATATAAAAAGGGGATTCGCGGTATTAAGTTATGGAAAATGATATCGCTGGGTCAGAAAGACCGGAATGGACAATATATCCGAATGGATGATTCACGTTTAAAACCGATATGGGATACTGCGGCTGAACTTGATATTCCAGTGCTAATCCATATCGCTGATCCCATTGCCTTTTTTAAAAAAGTTGATCAACATAATGAGCGGTTTGAAGAATTGAACCAGCATCCGGAGTGGTCGTTTTATGCCCCGGAATTTTATCAATACGCGGAACTGATGGATATGCAAGAAAGGCTGTTAGCGGATAATCCGGATACCACTTTCATTATCGCCCATATGGGCTCGGCGGCGGAAAACTTAAAGTTTGTTGCCCGGTGTCTTGATGCCTATCCGAATATGTTTGTCGATACAGCCGCGCGGATCGCGGAGTTGGGACGCCAACCCTATACAGCCAGGGATTTTTTAATGAAATATCAGGATCGGGTGTTGTTCGGTACCGATTTTACACCCGGCAACAATCCTTATCCCATTTATTACCGGTTTTTTGAAACCCGGGATGAGTATTTTGATTATGGAACCGGAGAAATTCCGGGACAGGGCCGCTGGAAAATATATGGTGTTTATCTGCCTGTTCAGGTTTTAAAGAAGTTATATCATGAAAATGCGGAACGGATTATTTTTAAATAAGGTCTTTGTCTGCATAAAAAGGAGGTGAACCCGGTCTCAACGTTGTTCATTTCAGCTGCTTGTTTATCAAATATAAAAGGAAGGGGGAAAAACATTGTTCAAATTTAATTGGATGCTTCTTTTGGTATTCGTTATATTCTGTGGGATCATGCTTGGCCAATTCAATTTTAAAATGAATACCGCATTTGGCGATTCATCAATCATCACCGTAAATCTCACCGAAACGCCCGAGGCCTTTAAGAACCCGATGAAAGGTTTTAGGCCATCGAGGTATATTCATGACACATCATTCAAGGATTATGAGTATACCTCCACCTATAAACATTATATTGCCTATACGAATCTTGAATATTATGCCACCGATTCAATTCAAAAGATCGTCGACTATTGCAACAGTGCTTGGGTGGGGATTGAAAATAAAAACCGAAAAGTAATCCCCCGGGTGGTAATTTATTATCCCGGCACGGGTGAGTATTGGGGGGATATTCCACATAGCGGCGTAGATTCGGCAGACTCCTGGACTTCCAGTACTTTGAAAAGCCGTTTGGTGGCCATGGCGGCTAAATTGGCTCAGGCCTGGGATAATGATCCGAGAGTCGCCGCTGTGGAACTCGGCCTATGGGGTAAATGGGGCGAACACAATATTTATCCGACGGTCATTCCAGGCAGTAGTTTTAACGACCGGATTCCGGCAGACTTTCAACAAGCGCTGGGTGATGCCTTCACCAATGCTTTTCATAACAAAAAAGTAATGGTCCGTTACCCGGAAACCTTTACTTCCTATAATTTCGGTTACATCTGGGATTCCTTCGCATTACCGGATGACGCTGCTTGCGGAAATGGCGTGATTGCCAGAAATTGCTGGCAAACCCAGATGATCAGTGGCGAAGTTGCTTATGATTGGGGCAATCAGTCTCAGCTCGGCGGCAGTCCGAATGGAACTTTGAGCAGTGATTCCAACACCAATTACGTGATAGGCTGGATCCGGAATACCCATACCTCGAGCCTGGGTTGGATCGCTGAATATACCACCAACGGTTCGGATGAGGTTGAGTATAATGCTACCAGAATGCAGAAAGCGCTTGGTTACCGGCTTGTCATCAATCAGGCCAGTTTCTCCTCTAGGGCTGATCAGGGCGGAACATTAACTGTATCATTGAATGTTTCTAATGTTGGTAATGCTCCTTTCTACTATAACTGGCCGGTTCAAGTCAGCCTGCTAAAAACCGATCGCACCGTAGCCTGGTCTAATACATTGGATACCGATATTACCAAATGGCTGCCGGGGAACTCTTATACGGTTTCCGGCAATTTTACCATCCCTGCCAGTTTGGGCAACGGGACTTATACCTTGGCGTTGGCGGTGCTTGACCCGGCTGGAAATCAACCCAGTCTGCGATTTGCCAATACCAATTATTATTTAGGAGGTCGAACTCCCGTAGGTAAAGTGGGAGTTGGCGAAAATCCCAGCGGTCAGAATTTGGGCAGCTTTGATGGGTTAAAAAATGATAATACTTTATCTTACAGTCTGACTACCAGTCCGACTCCAACACCGACTGGAACGCCAACGTCCAGTCCAACCATAACTCCAACCCCAACTCCGGTTGCCGGGGGTATAACCGTAGACTCGTTCCCGAGCCAGACGCAGTTTAGCAATAACCAAAATGACTTGGGCCAGAGTATCAGTTGGGTGATGGACAGTTGTTACTATGGTTCCGACAGTTGCGGCAATGTAGTCATGTGTTCCAGTCCGTCCGGCCAATATTTTCAAGAAAATATCAACCAAAGCCTGGCCGGGAAGACCTATTTGGTGTTACGTATAAGAGACTGGTGGAATTCAGATAGCGCCCAGCATTGGAAGATTGTTTTGAATGACGGTACCGACCATACTGTTGGGCCACTCATTCATTACGGAAACGTTACCGGAAGTTATACCAATATTTCCATACCGCTCAGTGCATTTGGTGCTAACCTGGCTCAAGTCAAATCTATTAATCTTGTCCATCATGATTCAACCTATGCGGTATTATTGATTGATGCCATTATTGTAAATTAAAACGGCAAAACTCCAGAATCAATTAGGGGAAACCGGTAAAATTGCCGGTTTCCCATTCACTAATTTACGGGATTTCAAAAGCCCTGGTTTTTTACCCGAAAATCTCTATCGACCATTTTTAAGGAAACCTCACCGAAGAAATAATTCGGGTAGCTTCGGATATTGTGCTTGTCGTAATATCCAACCTATAGAGAACTTTTAGCGATGGCCAAAAGTTCTGTAAAATTTGAAGGGTTTTACTCCATTACCAAGAATTATAGCAAATATTTAATGCATTACCCCGATTCATCCTGATTCATAGAACAAATCCTCAAAAGTTTTATCAATGGAAGCTTTTTCTAAAAGGGTATTATCTTCGTCGAGTTTATCCGGATGATTCTTATTTTCAAAGCTTAACCAGAAAGTTTAATTCTGGGATCGACGAATAACAAACGTTTGTCAAAAAAATGAGAATAACTAAACTGGACTGTTTCCCATTCACAAATCGGTCAAACTTCCTCACCGGCCCCTTATTAGGAAACGGGAATGCAATCTCGGAAGATGCTTATTTCTAACTTAAAAGGCGTGAGGAAGAAAGCAATCAATGTATGTTTAGACACCGGAATGAATAGTGCGGCTATCGACATTAAAATTTCAAGAATTTAGCAAACGTTTCCAAACTAATCCATACTCCCTTGGGGCGATCATCTCTTCGCCGGTTGTATTTTAAGAAAACGCAGCCTCAAAAAGTGAGAATGACTTAATGATGATAACGGGAATGAAAAAGGATTTTAAGCAACAAATGTTATTCAATCGGTTGTTAAACAACTTTTCAATTTCCCAAAAAATGATGCTCATTTTTGTGGGTTGTGTAATTTTGCCATTACTCATTCAAAATATTTTTTATTACAGCGCTACCGAAAATAACATTCAAAACGAAGTGGTGCAACGGTTAACCCAGTCATTAAGTGAAAAAACGGCCAAAGTTAATGGATGTATCGCCGGGACCATGTCTCTGTCCTTTCGCTACAATACCAATGAAGAGTTGTATAAATTTATAGATACAAAATACAGTAGCCATTTTAATTATCTGATCCATTATCAGAGTGAAATCAAAAATATATTATCGGTTTTGGCTTACAATCAACAAGTAAGCCAATTGATCCTTTATACGGACAACCCGACAATATTTAGTGGAGCCCTGATAAAAAAAATAGCGCCCGGGGATTTCCACACGCTTGGGGAAAAATTACTTGATTACAGACTGGATGCCTTTACTTCCTCTCCAAACGGGCCCAAATTACGGATAGCGTTAATTCCCATGCAACTAAAAAACTCCAGCGACAGGAGTTTAAGTATTGTCAGAACTTTAAAATATTATCCGGAATACTCAAACTATCAAAAGGCTATCCGCATTGATATTAATATAGCATACCTTTCCTCCATGCTTAGGGAAAGCGATATGTTTGACAACATCATCCTGGTGGATCTTAATTACAGAATTATCGCCTCGGCCAATACCTACCGTGAAGTTGGCGCCTATGATATTTTTTCAGCGAAGAAACTCAAGAAAGGCATTGTCATTCTGAAGCAGGATTTGAGTGATGTTCCCTTATCTTTATATGGCTTCTACGATACGAGTATCGTTTCCAAAGAATTTACCAAAATGAGATGGAAAACCATTTTTATCGCCTTTGGAAGCATGCTGTTGGCATTTTTTTGCATACTGCTTGTGGCGGGCAATATCACCCAAAGGACAAAGCTTGTGGTAAACCTATCAAAGAGCATCGCTCAAGGAAACTTCAGGCAAATCAGTCCAAACAAGATCGGCAGAGACGAAATAGGTGTTCTGGCGGAAAGTATCAATCAGATGAGCCTGCGGTTGCAAACGCTGATTGATGAAGAATATAAGTCCCGTCTGATAAAAGCCCATTTGGAACGGGAAACGGCCCAGGCAAAATTGCTGGCCTTACAAAGCCAGGTTAATCCCCATTTTATGTTTAATACCCTTGAATGTATCCGTTTAAGGGCCATGGTTAAGAACGAAACCGAAACCGCCAAAATGATTATGTATATCTCCAAAATGTTCCGGCATTTAATTGATTGGGAAGACGACATCACTCTTCTAAGTCAGGACATCAAATTCTTGGAAGAATTTTTAGATGTTCAGAAATACCGATTTGGAGACGAATTCGAATACGCTGTCATGGTTGATGAGGATGCCAGGAATTGTCTTTTGCCAAAACTGATTATACAGCCTGTGGTGGAAAATGCCTGTGTTCATGGAATTGAATCGATTTCCCGGCACAGGAGGATCGAAATCCGCATCGTAGTTTCGGACGGGCGGATGATGATATCTGTTTTGGATAACGGTATCGGCATCGCCGGAACACGCCTCGCGGAATTGCAAAAAATGCTTCAAGGCGGTGAAAAGCTTACTCATAGCGTTGGGCTGTACAATGTGTACCAGCGATTGTATTTGTATTATGGAAAAGACTTCTCGATGGACGTTCAGAGTCAAGCGGGAGAAGGAACCCAATTTAATATCGTGATCCCAGTTCGCTTCGATAAGGAGGAATTTTAGTGTACTCGATTTTACTGGTGGATGACGAAAAAACCATCCGGGAATATTTACCCAAGGCGATTCCTTTTGAAAAATATGATTTTAAAATAGACCATACCGCCATGAACGGGCAGGAAGCTCTTGATAAACTTTCAGTTACGAAACCGGATTTGATTTTGTTGGATGTCCGGATGCCCATGATGGACGGGCTTCAGTTTCTGAGAATTTTAAGGCAGGGTGAATTTTCTGACACCTTGGTGGTGATGCTTTCGGGTTATAGCGAGTTTGCTTACGCCAAAGAGGCCATGAAATATGGAGTCCAAGCTTATCTCAACAAACCCGTGGATGAGGATGAAATCATTCCTTTGCTTGAAAAAATGCACCGGAAACTTGATGAGTATCACAACAAAATGAGACTTGAAACGCTTCGAAAGCACGTCAATATGTTGAACAATCTATATAATGGCGCAGCTGTAGACAAAGAAATATTTTGTGATTATACCCTGATGACCTGCGTCCTTTTTCCATGTTTCAATGATTTTAAAAATGACAACCCTCAACTGATGATGCTGGAGTGCCTCTCAAAGGTATTCGGGGGGATTGAAAACTATTTATTCCGCACCATAAACAGTCAATATACCTTTTTACTCCCTCCTAAAATAATTGAATCCTTTAAAAATGACCCCAAATTATTCGTTGCCAGTCTTTTAAGGACGTTTAAAGAGAATAAAATCGAATGCGCCATACTTTTAGACTCGTATGTTTTCCGGGGCGAGCGTGGGATTTATCAGGAAAATAGCTTTCGAAAAGACTTTACGGATCATCTGCACCGAATGTTAACGGAACTGTTTTTTTCCCCCATTGAATTTATGGATTATCAACCGGACCAATTCAAGATGAGTGAGGAGTTATTTCTGGAATGCGGGATTCTGGAGGAAATCAAGGGGCATTTTTCATCATTGAATAAGGACGGGCTATTGAAGAGCGTTGAAAAACTTATGAATGAAATCGAAAACGCCCATTTGGGAATCGATTACATCCAAGAGATTACCCACAGAATATATTACATCATCGTAAACGAGTTAGCCGTATCGGATTATCAAAAAAACGGGGAAGAAATTTTAGCCCGTCCTGAATGGCTGGATTACCGTTACTTTGTTTCATTTAAGAAATGGAAAGAAATGTTGCTGGCTTTAATATCGGAAGGGTTCGTCTTTAATGAACGCAGATGCAAAATGGTGAATCTGGGAATCAGCAGAGAAGTTATCGAGTATGTTCACCTTCACTACATGGAACCCATCAATTTGAAACAGCTTGCGGATAAGTTTTTTATGAATGCCGTTTATTTGGGTAGATCCTTTCAAAAGGCCACCGGAGTGAACTTCAAGCAGTACGTCAATCATCTTCGAATCGTGGAAGCAAAAAAGCTTTTGCTTCATACCAATAAGCTGATTTATGAAATAGCAAACGAAGTCGGCTATACGGAAAGCAAATACTTCATTGTTAAGTTCAGCCGGGAAGTGGGCAAAAGCCCCACGGAATATAGAAATCAGATGGAATGAGTTCATTCACGGAAGAGGTTTAGAAAATGGAGTTTAAAGTATTTTTTTTGGAATGACTCGGATTTCTTCTCATGATAAAATGAAGCAATAATATGTTAACAACTGGTTAACAATTAAAGAGAGGTGGCTACTTCAAAATGAAAAAGTTTCGAAAAGTATTGCCATCATTGATGATTGCGCTAATGGTTTTTTCGATGGCCGGTTTTGGACTCTTGAGCGTCTCCGCCGCAAAAATTGAGAAGGATGCGGAGACCGGATTGCCGATGATGGCGGATCGCAATCATCCGGTAACATTCAAGATTTTTGTGCGTGACCCGGGCATCGTTCCCGCCAAAAACAATCCGGTATTAAAGAAAATAACCGAATTGACCGGAGTTACCATCGATTATGAATTCCTGGTCGGTGATTTGCTGCAAAAGATTGGCGTGATGATTGCGGGCGAGGACTACCCGGATGCAATTTTCGCCGGAGACTCGCTTCAAAAATTTATAGACGCCGGCGCCTTTATTCCCCTGGAAAACAAAATCAAAAAATATCCGAATTTGAATACGCATTACGATCCGTTTAAAAAGGTAATGACTGCCAAAGATGGCCATATCTATAATCTTGAAATCTATAATGTCCCCACCAATGCTCCGGTCTTTGAGAATCATAACGCGGGATTTTTCATTCAAAAAGCCGTTATAGAAGAGAATGGCTATAAGGTTCCCAGGACTATCGATGAATATTTCAAGCTGATTGAGAATTATAAAGCCAAGCATCCAACCATCGATGGCGTTAAAACCATCGGTTTTGAAATCCTCTGTGACGGCTGGAGGGACTTCTGCCTGCGCAACCCGGCGCAGCATCTGATGGGAGCGGGAAATGACGGTGATGTCTATGTTAACCCCAAAACCTATAAGGCATCTTTCTATCAAATCACCGATACTGCCAAAAATTATTATAAAAAGCTGAACGAGGAATATAACAAAGGAATAATCGAACCGGAGACTTTCACCGAAAACTACGACCAGTACATTTCCAGAATAACGACTGGCGCAGTGCTTGGCATGTTCGATCAGCAATGGAACTTCTGGGCCAATGCTGAAAATTTATTAAGAACCGAGCGGAAATTTAACCGCACGTATATTTCGGTCCCGATAACGAATCCCGGTGTCAAGGATGGTTATCTTGATGATCCAATTTCAACATTCAGTGGCCTCAATGGCATGGGGATTACCAAGAAATGCAAGAATCCCGAACGATTGCTGGAATTTTATAACTGGTTGCTGCGGCAGGATGTTCAGGATTATCTGGAGTGGGGTATCGAAGGGAAGGATTATAAAAAAGTTGGCAAAAATGATAAGATTCTCACCGATGCCCGCCGGGAGTTGACCCGGGATTTTGCCAAGGCGCGGGATCTGACCGGTTATACACTTTGGAACTATTCCCCGAAGCGCGAAGGCCTTTATAAAGATGGGAGTCCCTGCAGACCCGCTTATGACTCCCTTGCCGAATTTATGGCGGCCCAGTCGGATTATGACCGAAAATTCCTGGCCGCTTTAAAGATTAACTATCCGGCGCAATTGCTCTCGCGGCCTGTCAAACGTCCGGCTTATTATCCGGTCTGGGCGATGCCGATTGAGGATGGAAGCGCCGCCAAGGTAGCCAATACCGCGATGAATGATGTTACCAGAAAGTATTACCCGCGTTTGATTATGGCAAAGCCAAGTGAATATGATAATTTATGGAATAAGTTTTTGGCCGACTTCAAAGCCTGCAATCCCGGGCCGTATTTGGATGAGGTTAACCGGTTGATTAAGAAAAGAATGAGCCAATAAATTAATGGATCAATCTTGCCGGCTTAGCGGCTTATCGCTTAGAAATGAAATGAGTGATGGAGGTTGAGGATATCCTTGCTCCATCATTTATTTTCATCGGAAAACTGTTTGCGGGTAATCATTCCAATAATGTTGAAGAGCAACAAGGGAGAGACGGAGATGAGGGAGCAAAGTCCGGCTTTACAAACAATAGCTGTTAAAATATTGAAACGGGAGAATCCGTGGAAGAAATATATCGCCCAAAAAGAACTTTTTATCATGATCCTCCCCTGGATGATCATAGCGTTTATTTTTTGCTATCTACCCTTGAGCGGCTGGATCATGGCTTTTGAAAATTACTTGCCTTATAAGGGCTACCTGGGCTCATCATGGGTGGGTTTGGAGCAGTTTAAGTTTTTGCTGCAGAATCCGACCTTTTGGCAAACCTTCCGCAATACGGTTTGCATGTCCCTTTTAAGCTTGTTTTTCGGATTTGTTTGCGCCATCGGATTGGCGTTGTTGCTCAATGAAATGCGCTGGCGGCGATTTAAAAGTTTCACCCAGACCATATCATATTTACCCCATTTTTTGAGTTGGGTTATTGTTTGCGCCTTGATTCAAGGCATCTTGTCCACCGGAGCCGATGGAACAGTAAACAATGTACTCATGAGTACCAGCATCATTCATAAGCCCATATTATGGCTGGGAGAACCGAAGTATTTTTGGGGGGTCAATACCTTCGCGAATATCTGGAAAGAAGTCGGGTGGAACTCTATCATTTATCTGGCGGCGATGTCCTCGATCGATCCGGAACTTTACGAATCTTGCGAAATCGATGGCGGCAACCGTTTTACCAAGATGTGGCATATTACCCTCCCGGGAATCCGGACTACGATTTTGGTGCTCTTGATTATGAATGTCGGATGGGTGTTAAACGGCTATGAATTTCAATATCTGGCGGGTAATAAGGGCCTGGTGCTTGACGTTTCCCAAACCATTGATATATTTGTATTGAAATACGGTATTCAGCTTGGAAACTATTCATTGGCCACCGCGGCCGGAATATTTAAATCCGTGATATCGATTGGACTGGTTGCCTATACCAATCATCTAGCCGCGAAATTTGATGAAGGCGCGTTACTCTGAGGAGGGAGTCAAGATGGCGACTGAAAAAAAAGAAATTAGGCGTCAAAGATTGGAACCGATTCTATTTCACACCATCAATACACTGGTGATGTTGATGGTCATCACCGTGATGTTATATCCGTTCTGGAATATCATTGCCGTATCATTCAACAATGCCCAGGATACATTGAGAGGCGGCATCACCTTTTGGCCAAGAGTGTTTTCGCTGTACAATTATCAAACCGTTTTTAAGAATCAATTATTGGTCATTGGTTTTGTCAATTCGGTATTGCGGACACTTTTGGGGACGGCTTTGGGTGTTTTTGTCGCCGCGATGGTGGGATATGTGCTTTCCCGGCCTGAGTTTTTGTGGCGCAAGTTTGCCACGGGTTTTTTTCTGGTGACGATGTATGTATCCGCGGGTCTGATCCCCAATTATTTTCTAGTGAAGGACTTGCATTTGACCAATAATTTTTTGGTATATATTCTGCCCACATTGGTCAGCGTTTTTAACATTATTGTGATGCGATCCTATATCCAAACTCTTCCCTCCAGCCTGGTAGAGGCGGCGAATATTGATGGCGCAGGCCATTTCCGTTGCTTTTTTCAAATCATTTTGCCATGCTGCAAGCCGGTGCTGGCGACTATCGCTTTATGGTGCGCCGTATGGCAATGGGACTCCTGGTTCGACACCTTTATCTACTGCTCCAGTAATACCAATCTCACTACTCTCCAATATGAAATGATGAAATTATTGTCCTCGGCGATGAATTCGGCTACGGATCGTTCCGCGGCGTCGGCATTTGGCGGCAATCAGCTCGTGGATACGGTGACGCCGGTTTCAATGCGCGCGGCCATAACGGTGGTTGCCTCGGTTCCTATTTTGTTCGTTTATCCGTTTTTGCAAAAATATTTTGTGCAGGGTGTTACCATCGGCGCAGTGAAGGGCTGAGCGTTCATAGAGGATTAAAGGAGAGGGATTATGCCGACAGGGGCGTTTTATACCGGAAAATATCCCAATTTGTTTGCGGAAATCGGAATCTCTCAAAAGAACATCGATAGGAAAATTGCGGATACTTTCCAGCGAATGTTTTTTGACGCCGAGGAGAAAATCTATTTTGAAATCAGCAGAGACGGTAACGAGATGGGTTATGTGCTGGATACGGGAAATCATGACGTCCGTACCGAGGGTATGAGTTATGGAATGATGATGGCTGTCCAAATGGACCGCCAGGACATTTTTGATAGGTTATGGTTATTCGCCAAGACTTATATGTATCAAAGCAGCGGTCAATATCAGGGCTATTTCGCCTGGTCGGTCGGAGCCGACGGAGCCAAGAACGCCGAGGGACCGGCGCCGGACGGGGAAGAGTACTTTGCCATGGCCCTCTTTTTTGCCGGCAATCGTTGGGGTGACCGGGAGCAGCCGTTTGACTACAGCGTACAGGCACGGGATATCCTGCGGCACTGTATTCACCAGTCTGAACTTGTGGCGGGCGGAGAACCGATGTGGGATAGCGGCAATCACTATATCAAATTCGTACCGGAAGCGCAATTTTCGGATCCCTCCTATCATCTGCCGCATTTTTATGAGCTTTTTGCGCTGATGGCCGATGAACAGGACAGGTCCTTCTGGCAAAAAGCGGCCGCAGCCAGCCGTGGCTACCTGCATATCTCCTGTGACAAGGATACGGGGATGGCCCCCGAATATGCTGAATTTGACGGTAGGCCTAAAAAATTGTTCCGTGATTTTCAATTCTATTCCGATGCCTATCGGGTGGCCATGAATATCGGTTTGGATGCAGCGTGGTTTGATAAGGATCAATCTCTGGGAGATATCGTGGATAAGCTTCAGAGCTTTTTCAGCGAGAAAACGGATTTGGGAGAGTATTATCCATACACTCTCAAAGGTGAACCTTTTGACGAGCCCGCCATGCATCCTGTGGCCATTATTGCAACCAATGCCGCCGGCTCTTTGGCTGCAAGGGGGAAGTACCGGCTTCAGTGGGTCAGGTATTTTTGGGATCTTCCCCTCAGAAAGGGGGCCCGGCGCTACTACGACAATTGTCTTTATTTTTTTAGTCTGTTAACGTTGGCGGGAGAGTTTAAGATTTATTAAATGAGTATCGGGCAATTATTTATTTTGATTGACAAGAAAAATAAGATTATCTATAATTAACTTAACCGGTTAAGAAAATGAAGTGAAGGGAATTTATCTTGTCTTTTACCATTAACGATATCGCCAAGGCGGCTAATGTAACCAAAGCCGCAGTTTCTTACGTTATCAACAATAAGCCAGGAGTGAGCGATGAAACCCGGGAGCGCATTTTAAAAATTATTGAAGAAAATGGTTTCCGGCCTAATGTGATAGCTCGCGGCCTGGCTGGAAAAACCACCGGGATTATCGGTTTGGTTCTTCCGGAGATAAGCGATTTGTATTTTTCCAGGATCGTCCAGGGAATAGAAGATATCGCAAATAAGTACGATTATACTCTTAATCTCAGCTCGACTCATGGCAATCCGCAGAAGGAAAAGATGTTGTTCGACTTCTATACCAGTGGTCATGTTGAAGGACTCGTTTTGGTGTGCATCTCTTTAAGCGCGGAGTATATAAGTTTTTTAAAGCAAAAAAAGGTGCCGTTTGTTTGTATCGATTGCTTTGTTGCGGATAAAAGCGTTTACAACGTTTATGTGGACAATGAAGAAGCGGGATACAATGCCGGTGACTACTTGATCAAACTCGGGCATAAAAAATTGGCTTTTATTCACGGACTTTATAATTCATTTGAGAGCAAATCCCGCTTCAAAGGTTTCTGCCGCGCTTTACATGAACATAACATTTTATTACCCAAAAAATGGGTTGGACAGGGTGACTTTACGAAGACCGGGGGTTATCTGGTCACACTTGAATTATTGAAATTAGCGGACAGACCCACCGCTATTTTCGCCGCCAACGATCAAATGGCTATGGGAGCGATTGCGGCAGTTACAGAATCCGGATTCAAAGTTCCCGAGGACATTTCGATCATCGGTTTTGATGATATCGAAGCGGCGTCTGTGGTTCAAACGCCGTTAACAACCATCCGGCAGCCCATTGAGGAAATGGGGAAAAACGCCACGGAAATTCTTTTTCGTTTAATGAATGGGGAAAATGTGCCGGAAAATGTGGTATTGCACCAAACCCATCTTGTGGAGCGCTCATCTTGTGCCAGGATAAGCGGGTAATTTTTTTTCCGTACTTAACCGGTTAATTTAAACCTTGCTCCGGTAAATGCTTTCTTGCGAATCCAATCGTTGACCCATTGAAAGGGGGGAGCAAACATTCCATTCTAATTTTTACAAGTGAGAATAGAAGGGAGAGGATTCAAAATGAAGAGAAAAAAGTTATTGATAATGGCGCTCGTCTGCGTATTAGCTCTCGGAATTACCGGATACGGCGCTGGAAAGCCATCCGGACTCAAGCTTTCCGGTAAACTGACCATTTGGTCTTGGGGAGCCGGTGAAGAAAAAAGAGCCAGGAAAGACATGGTTAAAATATTTCAAAAGGAGCACCCGGAACTGAAGATTACCCATGTGGTGTTGCCCACTGCCGACAGCGTTTGGGACCAAAAATCCGTAGCGGCTTATTCCGCCGGGACAGCCGCAGATGTTATGCAGATGTCTCCCGATTATTATGGAATGATGACCAAATATTGGGAGAATCTGACTCCCTATGTCAAAAGAGAGGACGTTGATCTTGTAGCGGTAACCGTCAAAGGGATGATGGACGGTTATACCCGGCCCAACGACAAATTGGATTCTTTGCCGCTGCTGGCAAATTGCTTTGTGTTTGCCTATAATAAAAGCCTTTTTGACAAAGCCGGCGTTCCTTACCCCACGGATAACTGGACATGGGATGATTTCGCTAAAATCGCCCCCAAATTTGTCTCCGGCGCCGGTGTCAACCATAGCTACTTTATGGTCAACCATTGGGCGCTTCGCAACTTTGCCTTGATCTGCAAAGGAGGCCAGCCTTATACCAAAGACTTCTCCAAGACCCTGGTCGACAGCAAAGAGGTCGCCGATGGCTTGGATTTATTCGGAAAGCTAATCAAAGAAGGCGCGATTCCAAGCGACGAAGCCCAAAAAACCATGCCGGGTGAACAACTTTTCGTTTCAGGGAAAGCAGCGATTTACCTCATGGGAGGTTTTGAAATCGGCCAAGTATCCAGAGAAATCGGAAAAAGCTTTCCATGGGACGCCGTACTTCCCCCAAAAACATCAACTACCGGAAAAAACACCAACATCACCTTTGCGACCGGTTATGCCATGAATGCCGCCAGTAAAAATAAAGAAGCTGCATGGCAGTTTTTGAAAGAAGCTTGTTACGCAAACGAGGCCATGGCCAAAGTGACCGCTAGAATCGGCATGCCGGCCAACAGGAAAATTGCTGAAACTGTTTATGCCAAAATTACTTATGGCAGTGTTTCCAATGCAAAATATTTACAAGGCATGCCCACTTCCCGGCTTAACCTGTTTGGCGGCACGCTGGCGACAGTCGGTGACTTTTGGCTTCAAATGTGGCAGTATGTGACCGTCGGAGGAAAAACCGGCACCCAGGCGCAGCAAAAATATGTCCCTTTAATTAAGCAAGCATTTAAAAAACTAAATATTAAGGAATAAGCTTGATGAAATAGCAAAAAAGGCCTAGAAATTTGAATGTCACAAATTTTTACGCCTTTTTTGTTATCCTGAGCAATCATGAAGCGGTTGCATTCTTTTTTAATGTAAAATTTTTTAGATTGTATGGGATTGACATTCATAAAGAGGTGAAGCAGGGATGAATAAGAAAAGGCGTTCGGGTATGGCCATTGAGGATGCCCGCAACTTCTATATATATACCAGTCCGTGGCTCATCGGCTTTCTGGTTTTAACATTATACCCCATTTTATATTCCTTTTGGCTGATGTTTACAGACACCGGCCTGACCGGAGCCGGTAAATTCAT
This sequence comes from Bacillota bacterium, assembly GCA_023429995.1. GTDB lineage: Bacteria > Bacillota > UBA4882 > UBA8346 > UBA8346 > UBA8346. The sequence goes on from JAEZCE010000017.1 coordinate 96,048, forward strand.
TGGCATTACCAATTGGGTTGATGCGTTTCGAGAAGATCCGATTTTTCTGAAATCCTTTGGGAACACTCTTTATTATGTGATTTTGTTTGTTCCCTCCAGCTTGATCCTGGCGTTTGGAATTGCGTTGTTACTCAACCAAAAGATTAAACTCCCGGGATTTTTCCGCACCGCATTTTACTTGCCGTACATCACGTCGGGTGTCGCGGTTACCGTCTTGTGGGGCTGGATATTTAATAAAGATTACGGCCTGATTAATTATATCCTCTCGGTGGTTGGTATCCCCGGCCCCAACTGGCTGGGGGACACCCGCATGGCGATGTTCTCGATCGTAATTCTTTCCCTGTGGAGCATTGGAAACAATATTATCATTATGTTGGCTGGAATCCAGGACATTCCGCCCTCCTATTATGAAAGCGCTTATATCGACGGCGCAAATAAATTGAATTGTATCTTTAAAATTACGCTGCCTCTTGCCACACCCACAATTTATTTCAACCTGATCGTGACCAATATTTTTGCATTTCAAATATTCCAGCAACCCTACATATTGACTGACGGCCACGGCAGCCCCCTCAATTCGACTTATACCATGAGTATGCACTTGTTTAAAAACGCCTTCGAATACGGGAAAATGGGGTATGCATCCATGGTGGCCTGGATATTGTTCATTGTGATCATGATGATTACGCTTGTTATCCAAAAGTCCACCCCAAAATGGGTGAACTACGATTCATAATTTAAATGGAAGAAGGGAATCCGTTTGTCCAGTCAAGTTATGGAAATACCGAAAAGCAAGTCCGGGAAGACAACTGAATCGGTCAGCCGCGCGATCACCTATATCTTCCTGATTGTCGCCGCCGTGATTAGCATTTTCCCGTTTTTGTGGATGGTGTCCACTTCGTTTAAGGCAATTTCAGAAATATTTGCCATGCCTCCCACGTTGATTCCCAAGGTCCCTATGCTTCAAAATTATGTGCAAGGATGGGCGTATTCCGATTTTACTACTTTTACAAAGAATAGTATTTTGGTTGCCCTGGTATGCACTGTCGGAACCGTGCTTTCCTCCGCGGTTGTCGCGTTTGGCTTTTCCAGATATAAAGCCGGACTTTCGGGTTTGCTGATAACGGTCATGCTGGGCACCATAATGCTGCCGGCGCAAGTCACATTGATCCCCCAATATATGTTATATAACCAATTGGGTATGATTGATACTTTCTGGCCATTGTTCATCCCGGCCTGGTTGGGCGGGGGCGCGTTCAATATCTTCCTGTTTATGCAGTTTTTCAAAAGCCTGCCCCGGGAATTGGACGAAGCTGCCTCCATCGATGGCGCCAACAGTTTTCAATTATTTACCCGGGTCATGCTCCCGGCTGTCAAACCAATCATCATTGCGGTGGGTGTCATGTCCCTGGTGTATAACTGGAATGATTTTTTCTCGCCGTTGATTTATCTGAATTCTCAGCAAAACTATACGATTGCCATCGGCCTTCAGTTTTTCAAAAGCAGCTATGGCAACATTCAGGTCGGTATGATGATGGCTGTTTCGGTAATCACTTTATTGCCGGTTGTGCTTTTGTTCTTTATTTGCCAGAAATATTTTGTGCAGGGCATTAAAATGTCCGGCTTGAAAGCGTAAAGAGAGGGTGAAGGGAGCGCGAATGGGGCGCAGTGGAATTTGTTCTTTCCCTTCATGAGCTTTTATAAACTGAAATAAAACATACATTCCTACTTAAGGAGAAGGTAAGAAATGATGGTATCAGAAATGGAAAAAGATTTTTACGATGTACTTTGTTATACCAGAATGCCGCAGGAAGAGTTGATTTATGCGCCAAAACTGGCATACAGTATGCATCTGGCAGTGAGTGAAGATGGAGCCGGTTTCCAGCCTTTGAATCATAATTCCGGAGTGTTGTTTGCGAAGGCTACCGAAAATGACGACTTAACTCTCAACGCCAAGAGTCTTAAGAATCCTTATATATTTTATATGGCGGATGGTACTTTTGGGGTGGTGGCTGTCCGTACAGAGCCGGATGGGGGAAATGACGCGCAGAGCAAGGGGCAAATTATTTTATTTACTTCCCCCGATCTCCTCAAATATAAGGAAATTGGACTGATTGATCTGAAGGGAGATACTTTTGTTTACGATGTGGCATGTCGGTATGATCTGGTAAAGAAGTCCTATGTGATATGCTGGAGCGATGAGCAGAGGAACTATTACCAAAATTTGATCGATGATATCATGACCCTCTCCGCTGTTTCCGCACGGCAAAAAACCGAAGCTTTCGCTTTAACCCCGGTTAGTACGGATATTGAAGGAATAGTTCCCGGGAACATGATTCGTGTGTCTCGGAAAGTGGCGCACCGACTTGTCAGCAAACTTACGGTTCCCAATAATGTAAAAATTGAAGTTCCTGAAAGCGTAGTTGTTACATCAGAAGAAGGCTTGAATACGATGAGAGCGACTGCGGTTTACAGTGACGGGACAACAGCCTTGAAGGCCATCGATTGGGACACTTCGGAAATAGAATGGAAAAAGCCAGGAACATATCGCATAACAGGCGCCGTCCGTCAAGATCATTTTGCATTTCCCATGGCCATTCACCGCGCCGACCCCTGCATCGCCAAATGGAATGGCAAGTATTATTTTATTGCCACCAATGATGCCGATGGCAATCATACATTATTCATGAGGGAAGCGGATACCATTCCGGGTCTGGTGAATGCCGCGGAAATATTGATCCTGGATTCCGGCACTTATGAGGATATTGGCGGATTGCTTTGGGCGCCGGAGTTTCACATTATCGAAGATGATCTCTATATCTTTCATGGGGCAACACCCGGAGAATTTTACCGTGAAGAATCCCACGTTATGAAGTTGCGAAGAGGCGGTAATCCGCTATGTGCGGCCGACTGGTCAAGGCCCTGGCGGGTGGTGAAAAAAGATGGGACCTATCTTTGTGAAGCAGGGAAAACCATCTCCCTGGATATGACCAACTTTAAATGGAACGAGGAATATTACGTCGCCTGGTCGCAGCGGCAGTTTCTGCCAGTGGATCTGGGCGCCTGGATTTATATTGCCAAAGTTGATCCGGGGGAGCCATGGAAACTTACCACCGACCCGGTGCTGTTATCCAAGCCCGATTATGGATGGGCCAACAACCATATTTTTGTGGAAGAAGGTCCCTTTGCTCTGATTCGCGGCGGAAAGTTATTTTTGACTTTTGCCGGCGCATTGATTGACGCCACTTATGTTGTGGGACTGCTGACTGCGGAGCAAGGCGCGGATTTATTAAACCCTGACAGTTGGACCAAAGGAAATTACCCACTATTAACATCACGAAGTGTACCCGGGGAATACGGTCCCGGTCATAATTCCTATGTGACGGATGATGATGGAACCGTGTGGAATGCTTATCATGCCAGACCGGGGATTGAGGGACCCAGATCTTCCGGCTTACGCCGGGTTCATTTTGATATTGACGGGTATCCGGTACTGGATTTGACGGAGGATAAAGATTTGAATCAGGAATTGGCCAAAGTATCTCTAAACTTAAAAGTGAGGATTGATCAATATTAAATGGAGGTAAATGCTTTATGCTACAAATTAAAGTGCCGCAAGAATCAAAAGGAACGGAGTTTTCCGGGAGTTGGAATTTTTGTGTGGGTACGGGAAGGCTGGGACTGGCGTTGCAACAAGAGTACCTGGAGCATCTGTCCCTGGTTCAGAAGGAAATCGGTTTTCAATATATCAGGGGACATGGATTGTTTCATGATGACATCGGGATCTACCGCGAAGATGAGGTTCATGGTGAAATCAGACCCTTTTACAATTTTACATATATCGACAGGATATTTGATGCTTTTCTGGAAAGAGGGATCCGGCCCTTTGTTGAACTGGGATTTATGCCGGCCAGGCTGTCATCTGGCAGAGAGACGGTTTTTTATTGGAAAGGAAATATCAGCCCACCAAAGGATTATCAGAAATGGGTCAATCTTATTCGGGCGACGGTTATCCATTTTATCGCCCGCTATGGCCTGGAGGAAGTGTTAAAATGGCCTTTTGAGGTATGGAACGAGCCTAATCTTGAGGGGTTTTGGAAGAATGCCGACCAGTCCGAATACTTCAAGTTATATAAGGTTACAGCAATGGCGATTAAAGAAATCAATCCGGACCTGAAAGTGGGAGGGCCGGCTATCTCTGGCGGCGCAGACCACTGGATTACGGATTTTCTAAACTTTTGCCAGGAGGAAAAGGCGCCGGTAGATTTTGTGACACGGCATGCCTATACATCAAAAGCGCCGGAGGTGACACCCCATTTCTATTACCAGGAATTGCATCATAATCAATATATGCTGGATGAATTCAAACAGGCAAGGGAATTGATCGACCAATCACCCATCCCAAAACTACCCTTTCATATCACGGAATATAATTCTTCATGGCATCCGCTTAATCCCGTTCACGACACAGTTTTGAATGCTGCTTACCAAGCAAGAATTTTAAGTGAAGGCGGGGATTATGTTGATTCCTTTTCTTACTGGACCTTTAGTGATGTGTTTGAGGAATGTGATGTTCCAAGATCCCAATTCCACGGGGGCTTCGGGATGATTGCCCTCAATGGAATACCCAAGCCGACCTTTCATGTGTTTAAGTTCTTTAAAAGCATGGAGGGAGAAATACTTTACCGGGACGAGCAGATGCTGGTGACTAGAAAAGAAAACGGCTCGTTGGCATTGATTGTCTGGAACCTAGTCTTAGAAAACGGAGCAGGCTTTGAAAAGGAGCTTGAGATGGAACTGCCGGTGGGTTTTACTTCGGCATTTGTTCAAAGGAATACCCTTAGCGAAGAATACGGTAATCCGTGGCGAACATGGATTAGGATGGGCAGACCAAGATTTCCCTCCCGGGATAAGGTGGAAATCTTGAAGGAAGTTGCCAGGCCACTGGTTACCACAAGTCGGCTTGAAAGTGAAAATGGGTATCTAAAGTTGAAAATTCAACTGACTAAAAATGAAGTTTCGCTTTTCCGGATTTCGGAGATTGAGGATGAATCATCTTCATACATCGGACTGGATGATGGTAAAATTACGAGTTATGACAGATCATAAGAATGACATGGGGTCATAACAGCGGTATCGTTCAGTGAGGAGCGCGGACTCCCAAATGTTAATGAATTAACTGGTTTTTCTGGATTTTTAGGTGCGAAAGTTGAGTAATAAAATAAAGAAGGGTTGCCGGCTTCCTTTCAGGACCGCGGGTTATTCAACGGGAAGCCGGGGTGCCCGGAGGGTTGGTTATCCGGGATGACCCACGGAAACCTGGGAGATTCGCCTGTTTTTTTGCCGGATTAGCTTCTGATATTGGGCGGAACCGGAAATGGCGCCTGCTCATCGGTTACAGGCATCCAATAATCGGCTTCCAGATAATTACCGGTATCATGATCATAAAAAGAATGATTGACGTACATTCCCTTATAAACAGCTTCATCAATTGAGAAATATACGGATTTAAATTGTACCGGTTTTCCATCCTCAACATGGGTCCATTCCATCTTGACCCCTCCTTTGGAAGATTGTTCCTTATTATTTTCGCCGATTTCATCCCAAGTTATCCTGTGAGATTGTGCGAATTCATATATTTTGTATTTCTTCATCATCGGCGCGCCCGTCGCGAATTTTTTTTGGGCGTCCCCGGATTGATAAAAAAGGATTTTTAAAAGCTTTCAATCACATCTCCGGGAAAACTTTCTGCCCATCGAGGCCTACCGGTTCTTCCAGCTCCTCCAGTTCCTCAAGTTCATCCAGTTCTTCCTGTTCGTTTTCTTCCCCGTCTGCTTCGGAAATTTCCTCTTGGGGGTTGTTCATTCCCAGATTGGAAGCAAGGGCCGAATTATCTCCACTGACAGCATGTTGTTGTTTGGTATTGGAACTTTGGATGGCGGCGTTGGTTCCGCCGGCGCTGTCGATATTACTGCCGCTGGCTACTTGAGTTGCGGATGATTCCCCCGAAGTCTCATTGACCTGGTTGTTGATGACTATAGTGAGTTCTTCCTCGGCATTCCATTCTCCATCGATATCGTGGGGTTCGGATTGATTGCCTTTCATGCCGAAATTACGAGCTTTCCCTTGAGCTCCGACGCTTTGCTGTTGTTCCGTATTGGATGAATCGAGGGCGGCATTGTTACCCGCGGCGCTGTTTCTACCGGCTCCACTGGCAATCTGGGTCGTATTGGGGGCAATCGTGAATTGATTATTGATGATGATCACAATTTTCTTTTTTTCGGATACCGGTGACTCGGAAATAGTCTCTTTCCCGTCGCTTTTCATGGTGATAATGATTTTTTCATCGCCAACTGCCAATTTTAACCATTCCTTTCTCTGTTTTAAATAGTCTATGTAAAAGATTGCAACAGTGAAACGTAATTTCAGCCTATCAGGTTAAATTTCATAAGAGGTTATGATACCTTTTCGGGTAAGCGTTCTGTTTTGAGCCTGAAATAGGCCATCGTTTTGGGAGAAAGAATGAATTCCGTGACGGAAAGAATGCATCGGATGACAGAAAGAATGATTTCTGTGACGGAAAGAATGCATCGGATGACGGAAAGAATGATTTCTGTGACGGAATGAATGCATCGGATGACGGAATCGGGGGAATATGGGGTAGGATAATAAATGAAACAATGGATGCAATATTTTTGTATAGGGTATCAAATATTTGGCGCGCCACCCAATATCAAAATTTGAGTTTTTCAAAATAGGTAGCGATTTTTTGTCACTTTTAGCTAAAAGGCTTTATTGCGCTACGGGAAAATATTGAAAATATTAGAGGAAAAAAATAGTCTTTTAACGAAATACAAGTAACACGATTCTAAAAAAAGTATTACCGAAAACGCTTGGCTGGTTCGTGCGAAAAGGAGAGGCGGGAAATGCGCGAACATGGTGAGGCCCATCGATTAGTGGGCCGTATTTGGGGGCGGCGGAAGCAAAAAGTCTGTTGAAGATGAGCAAAGTAGTATATAAGGTTACAAAGGAGATGGATTGATTGATGAATCAATTGGATAAGGAGCGGGCCGACTTTTTTGATGATTTGGCGGAACGATGGGACCAGACGGGTCCGGTTCCGGCGGCGGAGGCTATTGAAAAATTCCTGGCAAAGATGAGGATTGGCGTTGGCGAGAGGGTTCTGGACATAGGGACCGGCACGGGACTTTTGGTTCCTTATATCATGAAATACGTGCCGGGGGAAGTCGTCGCCGTGGATTTATCGGAAAAGATGCTTCAAAAGCTGGCGGCTAAATATCAAAGCTCTTATGGGGACAAACTCAAAATTTCCCGCCAGGATGTTCATTGTTTGACCTTTGAGGGTGAGACGAAGGATGTGGCCATTTGCAACAGCGTATTTCCACATTTTCACGACAAACCCAAAGCGCTTTCGGAAGTTTACCGGGTCTTAAAAAGCGGCGGCCGGATGGCGGTTCACCATTTTGCCGGAAGGGAAAAGATCAATTCGTTCCATAGCGCATCCACAGACCCGCGAATCCGGGAAGATTTTTTAGAGGATGGGACGGATCTGGCGGTAATGGTAAAAAAAACCGGTTTTACGGTAGTTGAGATGAGCGATACCGATCAGGAATATTTTTTGCTGGCGATTAAAAAACCATGACGGATTACGAAAACTTGGCCATCCGGATTGAACATTTAGTCGCCGGTTACGGCAAAAAAAGAGTTCTGAACGGTTTGAATTTTCAGGTTTCCCAAGGCGAGAGCGTGGGTATTATCGGTCCCAACGGCTCAGGGAAAACCACTTTATTTAAAGTGATCCTGGGGCTGCTTAAGCCATGGCGGGGAGATATCAGTATTTTAGGCCATCAACTGGCAAGTGATAGAGAACGCCGTCTTACCCGGGGGAAAATCGGGTATGTACCTCAGCAAAATATTCCGGGAAAGCTTCCGATTACGGTTCATGATGCAGTGTTAATGGGACGGTGGGGGAAGAATTTTTGCGGCCTCAAAAGGCCCGGCCTCCAAGACCGGAAAACCACCAGCGACATGATTGCCTGGGTCGGTTTGGCCCATAAAGAGTGGAGCGATTGCCGCTATTTATCAGGGGGTGAGCAACAAAAGGTCGCGATTGCCAGGGCGCTGGTCCGGGAAGCGGACATTCTTTTGCTGGATGAACCGACTGCCTTTTTGGACCCGAACTCCAGAAATGAGTTACTGGCGCTGATGAAACGATTAAAACTGGAACAAGGTTTAACTTTGGTCGTCATTAGCCATCACCCCTGGCAAATAACGGACCTTACCGACCGCTCCTGGCAGTTGGCTGAGGGGACCCTGCGGCCGATATCGCCGGAGGAAAACCGGAGTTTACTCCGAGAAATGAAGGTCTTTCAAGATGAGTTTATTTGATTATTTCCAAGTCCCCTTATTTCAAAAAGCTTTTTTAGGAGCTTTTTTGTCTGGAACTGGCCTTTCGCTTTTGGGAGTGGTGGTATTGACGCTTAACTTAACCACTGTGCGCTTCGCCTTGATGCATGTGGCGCTGTTGGGAGCGGCCGTCAGTATGGTAGCCGGTTTTTCGCCCTTGCTTGGCGCCATGATCGCCATTGGAATCGCCGCTTTACTATTGGGGCCGGCCGGAGATTATATCCGGGCCGATACCGGGGCGGTTGGCGTATTGTTTATGACGGGTTCGCTGGGATTGGCTTTTATGCTGTTTTATAAGGCCGGGGTCCCGGCCATGAATGCGTTTGCTCTTTTCACCGGCAATATCCTGGCGCTCCAAACGGTTGATTTATGGGTCATAGGGATTTTAGCCGGCGTAATTGTATTTTTAATGGTTGTTTTTTACCGTGAAATTCAGCTGGTGCTTTATAACCCGGACCTGGCGGAGGGTCTTGGCGTCCCGGTCAAGTTGATCCGGAACGGACTTTTGTTACTTACAGGTTTGGCGATCGGAGTCAATTTCCGGCTGGTTGGGGCCTTGTTGATTGACGCGGCGGTATTGCTGCCGGCTATGGCCGCATTGACCTTAGCGCGGGGACTCAAAGGAGTTCTGGTGCTTTCGGCTGTTTTCGGGGTCCTGTCCCAGGTGGGAGGACTGGCGGCTTCTATGATTTTCGACCTTCCCAGCGGAGCCAGTATCACTTTAACTGCGGTTGGGCTGGTTGGTCTGGCCGGTATTTTGAAAAATTTAGTTCTCAAAATAAGGAGAGTGGGTTAAACATGATGAAACTCAAAAAAATGTCGGGTTTTTCAAAGGGAATCCTGTTTCTGACGGCGTTGTGCCTGATTGGTTGGCTGGCGGCGCCCGGACGTTGCGCCGGGGCGAAAGTGGTGGTCGTGGCTTCCACCAGTTGGACGGGGGCCATTGCTGAAGCAGCCGGCGCCGATGAAGTGCGGGTTTTGGCTCCGTTGGAACTGAAACATCCGCCGGAGTATGATTACCGGCCGTCGGATATCGCCAAGCTGAAAGAGGCCACGGCTTTTGTTTATGCCGGATATGAGCCTTTCGCCAAGAAATTGCTGGCCGCCAGCGAGTTTCCCAAAAACAAGGTATTTACCGTGATGACCACCAATGAACCTGGAATTCTCAAACAGCAAGCGGGAATTTTGGCGGAAAAGTTAGGTACCCGGGCTCAAGAGGAGAGATGGGAAAAGCGTTTTGACCGGGTGATCGCGGATATTCAAAAACGGGCCCAGGGGAAAAAAGTTGCCCAAATCAAGGCCCTGGTTCAGCAACATCAACAGCCTTTCGTTCAATGGCTGGGTTATGACATCGTAGGGGTATTCGGCGCGGAGGAGATGAGTCCGGCTAAAGTAATGGAGTATGCTAACCTTGGACCGGAACTGGTTATCGATAATTTTCACAATCCGCAAGGGAAGCCCATCGTTGAAATCGCTCATTGCAAATATGTTGAATTGATTAACTTTCCCTCGGCGAAAGCCCCGTCTTTGATTGAAGTATTTCAGGAGAATGCCGGAAGACTTGGGCTATAAGTCCTTTTAATCTCTATAGGGGATGTTTCAACCGTTTCACAACGGTTGAAACATCCCGCATTATCGGGACCTTTATCAGGAATGAAAATACCGACACCTAAAAGATCAAATCTCCCGCCAAGGCGCGGAGACCCAGAGAAAAGACAAATAGCATGGTTGATAAAACCCTCTGCGCCCCTGCGGGAGAATCAGTAACTCCTTTTCATCCTTTCTCGTGCTCCGGCAGGACCGGGTGGACGACTACTTGGGGAAATTTTCAATGATTGGCTTGGGGAGGTTTGAATGAAAAAGCTGGATTGTATGGGTGATTTTTGCCCGATTCCCACTCTAAAGGCGACCAATGAAATCCAAAAATTAAAACCGGGAGAGACTTTACAAATTATGGTCGATCATAGCTGCGCGGTTGATTCCGTGAAATACGATTTTTAGCGCATGCGGGTTGCGGGGTTTTAGATCGAAAAAGGGCTCGGTAGATGAGATATCACCGGTTGTTGCGATTTGCCGGGACAAACCGCTGAGCCAAGCTTCATCGGAGTGCATCAAGGGAAACCCGGTTAAACTTAGGAAATGGCAGATTAAATAGAACAGGATAACGCCACTCACATAATATGGGGTGGTTCTTTTGTTTTGTAACATGGATTTGCCTTCAAGATGGATTCCTTATCCATTATAGCATATTTTTGAATCGGGAACGAACGGGTTAAAGGTTCCCCATGCCGTTTCACGTTTTGGCTGGAAGCTGTGGAGTTAACGATATAAGCCGGGCTGAATATCTCGCTTTACCGGAAAAGGGTGATGGCGGCTTGCTTAAGGGCATTGAAAGGTTTTTTTGAGAGAATGAAAATCCAGGTTCAGTTCTGTTTTCATTGGATAAATGATCGAACAAACGTAATCATTGATGAAAAAGGCAATCGTCTTATACTGGGCAAAATTTTTATAAACGCAGAGCGCATAATCGGAGTTGATTTCGATCCGAGCGATTTCGAAGATCTTAAACGAGGTCATCATTCCGGTTTTTAGAACTTTGGATAATGCTTCCTTAGCTGTCCATAAAATCGTTAGCATCCCTTCATAAGGAAAAGGCAATCCTTTGATAAGCGTTATTTCCGATTGGGTTGATTCTCTTTCAATAGCTTGGTTATGTTCCCCGCTGATGATTCTCTCAATATCTATCGCCATCGGATGAACTTCTGGGAAGGCGATTGCGGCGCCGAAATTATCACAATGGCTAATGCTTACTTGAATATTTTGCTTGTCCGGGCAGGAGACAATGGGTTGATTGAATATTCCCGCCTGGATAGAAATGGTGGCTAAATTATCATTCCGGATTAAGGAAGCAATAGCTTTTTTAGCGGTCAACCGTCCAATGAGGTAGCTCTTGATTCGTTTTTCAAATCGAAGAGTCTCATAGTATTTCTTTTCCTGCGGATGTAAAAAAGTAACGATCTCTTCATAACGGGTGAATTTTGAACAATCGCAAAGGCACAGACCAGCCTTATAGGTTTCATCCGGCCTGATTAACGTTAATTCTTTACTATAGATGAACTGATACACCCTTCACTGCCCCCATATTATCATCATCATCCATGATCGTCTCAAAATATAACGATACATCGGATCACCATCCAATCATTTAATTTTACGATAATGCTCCTTAGAATTCAACGACGAAAATAGATGAATTCCAACAGTTTTAAGGTAAAAAAACTACTTCACCGAAGTGATTTTTATTCATCGACTGCCTATTATCGGGGATACTATTCAAAAAGACGGCTAGTAAAACGTTCTCTAAATAACTACGCAATGATTGTGAACGTTTTACTTAAGTAGAGCGTATCTTCACCATTTCTGATTGCCATTTATTTACGATACGCTCTGCTAGTTTAGCGCTTGGCAATCTTGGTAAAAAATCATGGACGAATCTACTTGACTAAGCTTTGTATGTCATAGTAAAATAACATAGGTTGTCGCGGAAGTAGCTCAGTGGTAGAGCATCGCCTTGCCAAGGCGAGGGTCGCGAGTTCGAATCTCGTTTTCCGCTCCAATATTCAAATTAACTTCCTAGGGGAAGTTTTTTTATAGTCAAAAAACAGGCGTTGCCACCTGTTTTTTTTGTTTGTCTCACTTCGATTCGGGTAATGATGCTCTATTTTCCCTCAACAGACCCCATCACTTTAATATCTTTCAACTTAAATATGTCTTCGATACTTATATTGTCTCTGATTATCAGATCAAAATTACACGTGGGGCATGTGAATTCATTGTTGGTCAATATATAGTGGCAATTAGGACATTCCATGATGTTCCCAGTTGATTTTAAAACATTCTCCAATACAAAAGCCTCCTTGTTCTAAAAACGCAAACTAATAATTATTTCATGATTATTGCACTTCGAATCTATTCTTCCGCCCAATGTCACGCCATGGTGGTTTTCATTGTCGGAATAAATTTTAATAGCCTTTTTCGGTGGAGGGATTATTAAGCTTTCTAATTATTATTGATGATTAAATTAACATGCTTAATATATTCTTCACTTAAGGTCATAATCTTTTTGACTTCTTCTTCTTGGAGATAGGGTAAATCCTTGACTATTCCAAAGCCTGGCTTGGTAAGCAATTCCCTTTGGTAAGGAGTCAATAAGCTATCCCAATTGGGATTCAATTTTCTTGTTGCCACACTTCCAGCTCCATTCATCTTTTTTGTTGATTTGAGACGGACTCGTAATAAGCCCTTAATTGGATATAAAAAAAACAACCTAATGTAGGCGGTTCGGCGATCAATGGCAAACGATAAGTATCATCCGTTTACTTTAGACCCGTAACTTTGCGTCTCCAGTTTTCACTGGATTTGCCATTAGCTAATAAAGTTGCATACCTGGTAAATAACTCTTGATAAGAGAATAAGGGAAAAATGTTGATTTGTCAATGATTAATCAGAAAGATTTAATCTAATTTTAATCAATGATTGCATAGGGTTAATGGGTTTAAACATAGAGCGTATCTTGGATTTTTAATTTGCGTACTTTTGGTCCAATAGAACAGGGTATTATTTCATTGCATATTGTGAAAACTATCCGAAAGGAGATGCGCAAAATGAAAAAGATATTCATTTTTCTGATTATATTGATTATTCCTTCGTTGACCTTTGCTGGCGATTATAAGACCCTAATTTTAGGAGAAAGCCAAGACATAACAGCCCAAAAATTTGTTGCATTAGCTAAAAACGGAGATATTAAGCTTAAAGGTAATGGTCTGTTTACTAAAATTTTAAATTATGATGTGGAAATATATCCGGGGTTTTTTGATAAGAAATTATATTCGATAGAACTTTATTTTCCTAAAAGTGTCGTCAGCGCCGATGTAGAGTATTTAATCGAAGATGAAATAAAACCGATGATTATGAAAGTTTATGGGAAACCGACGAAGAAATTTGATTATCCGAGTTCTCTCGATTTAAGTCCCGGATATTTAAGTTATTGCTATCAATGGCTATTTCAAAATAAAACCATCATCATTGGCGTCACGAAAGATGTGGGTGAGACTTTTTCAACGTGTGGAGCTGAAATTATGATATTGGATACTAACTTGGCGAAGGCCAGGGAAGCAAGTAAATTGAAAATGCAAATGGAATCCGGAAAGGACTTTTAAATTAAAGTTTATCAGCTACCGATGCTATCTATTTATATGGCATAAGGGAAGCCGGGAATTTCTGATTTTGGTGAACCGATAGGCAAATTACAAAAAATCCTTTAATGAGGAGGTATCATCGTTGCAATATTAGTGAATACTTATTCATGATAATGTTTAGGTGCATTACAAATGGAGGGATACATTTGATAATAAAGGCTCCCGATCAAGGGAAGAACGGAGAGACCATCATGAATAACAAAATACGTAGCTTCAGCAATGAAGAAATTGATTTAATGGCAAAAATATTGGTTGAGATAGCTTTTTATCAGGCAAATGGGAAAATGAATAAAAAGGGAAACAGCGGCAATGGGTAATTTAAGCGAATGAATCTTTTGATGCCACGGAAAGGCGGAGATTATTCCCAGGAGACATGAGAAGGAAGGCTTGGATTCGTTTTATTTTTCAAGGGTTTTCGAAATTTTACCAATATTATAGTTAGTAATTTTTATGCATAGAAGGAATATTTTAGAAATTAAAGAATATATTTAGAAACAATATTATTTGAGGTGTGAAAATTGAAAACCGGTAAATTTCGTGATATAATTAGGACAAGACAAAAATTGGATAGTTATACTTTTTTTGGCCTTGGTCTTCTGCAATGAGCACTACCCGTTTTCATAATAAGAAAAGATTGATTTGGAATTTGATATTTGTTTCTTTGCCGGCGATCGTTACTTATTTCTCCAAGGATGATTATAGTTTTTCGGTTGTATTTCATCATTTTAAGATCCATTTGCCTTCCAATTCCATTGCCGAATGGCGCTTTAAGGTTGGGCTTGCTGCAGCGGTGTTAATCCAAATTGGTGTATACGTTCAGTTTGCTTCCCTTGAAAAGGAACGGGAACGGCTGATGAGCAACCTGCAAAACTATTTAAAAATCCATAAACAGTTGGCATTGAAAATCATCGGACAGACAATAAATGTACCGGAACAAAATATAGTAAATACAGAAGTGAAAGTGTATCTTTGCAAAAGAAACAGGTTTAGGGCCTTCATAGAAGGATTATCACTGGGGTTCATAAAAGCCAAAACTACGTTTATCGAAAAGAATATAAAAGAGTTCGGGCAGACACACTATACCGAATTGATTTTTGAAGCTTCCCCAAGGCCTCAAGGATTAATTTCCAGCTGTTACAATACGAAACGTTTGGTTTTGGATAAGCACTTTAACCCAAGGCATGCTTATTTACAGCTGGATCCTTACCAACAGGAGAGACTGGCTGACGTTAAATTTATCGCTTGTTGCCCGGTGTTTAAGGGCCGAAATGTTAAGGCTGTTTTAGTCTTTGAATCAAGAGAACCTATATTGTTTGATGATGGTCTCAATGAAGTCTTTTGCGCAAAAATGAGAGATTACAGAGATCAATTGGAAAGTGAGTTTCCAAAACTCTTTGAACATATAAAGGAAGGGAACTAAATGTATATTGCCAAAGAAGAACCACGTGCCAATTCGCAACGAGGCTCGTTGTTCGACCTGAGCGAGTTATATTCCGGAGATACGAGTATTATATGCAATTCTCCGTCCGAATACCGAACCAAAAATGGTCAATCCATTAACAGTTATCGGAAGATAGCAGCGAAATCAAGAAGAAAAGCACGTTAGGAGGGTGCGCGTAATCTCACTTTATCGTTCTCCGGACTACAAAATATGGATTTTGGAGGTAATTCCAAAACCGTATTCTGCGCATTAACTCGAGAAATTATCATGAAATGATTTTTGTATCTTCAGGGTTTTATTTCGAGGAGAGTCAATTATTTCCTTGACAAATAAAACTTTTTTTTATAAGATATTAATTAATTAAAGAAATTAACTAATTATATTTTAAAGAGCAATATCGAGTTACTTAAATCCGCGATAATATAATGGATATCTGTAGAATGTTTCAACCGGATGTAATTGTGATTATGTACCAAGCCCGCAATTAGATATTAGTCAGCTTTCAATGTTGAATCCTATATTGTTGCAAAATAGCCACTGAATTTAAAATTATATTCCTCCGAATTGTTTGCTAAAACCGATTCATAATTTTTCATATGTTAAATTTTGAGGGGTAAGGGATGAACAAACCGAATATTATTTTTTTCTTTACAGATCAACAACGTTGGGATACTTGCGGGTGTTATGGCCAACCGTTGCCGGTAACCCCCAATATTGATCAAATGGCACAGGAAGGCGTTATTTTTAAAAATGCTTTTACCTGCCAACCAGTATGCGGACCAGCAAGATCGTGCCTGCAGACCGGGAAGTATGCCACAGAAACGAAGTGTTTTCGAAATGACATTGGACTGCCGTTGAGTGAAAAGACGATTGCTCATTATTGCGCTGAGCAAGATTACCGGGTTGGATATATTGGCAAATGGCATCTTGCTTCCAACTATTCTGATTTATCAGGTGATGCGCAGCCGCCCACCGGAAAAGTTTATAACTTTAAAACCAAGCCTGTTCCAGTCGCACATCGCGGTGGATGGAAAGACGAATGGATTGCTTCGGATGTGTTGGAGTTTACATCCCATGCCTACGATGGGCATATGTTTGATAAAGACAATCAGATCAAAGAATTTCCTTCCAGCCGATATCGAGCGGATGCTCAGACTGATTGGGCTCTGGATGTCTTGGAGCGATGGGGAAAAGAAGAACGACCCTTTTTTTTGTTTTTATCATATATTGAACCGCACCATCAAAATGATCACCAGTGTTATGAGGGACCCCATGGTTCGAAGGAGAAATTTAAAAAATTCGTCCCGCCCGGCGATCTTGCCGCACAAGCAGGAGACTGGCAAGAGCATTATCCTGAATATTTAGGGTGTATTCATAGCCTTGATGACAATCTGGGACGAATTCGAACCAAAATTAACCAGCTGGGAATCGCGGACCGCACAGTTATTATTTTTGCCAGCGATCACGGTTCACATTTTCGGACTAGGAATCGGGGTTTACAAGGAGCGCATTATGATGATTACAAACGTTCCTGTCATGATGGCTGTATCCGAATACCATTGATAATCCAGGGGTCCGGTTTTGAAAAAGGTAAAGTGATAGATGATTTGGTAAGCTTGATTGATCTACCGCCCACGTTTCTTGCGTGCGCAGGGATTCCCAAACCCGAATTCATGCACGGCCGACCCCTTCAGGAACTGGTATCGGAGAAGGTGACCGATTGGCCGGAAGAAGTCTTTCTGCAGATCAGTGAATCTTGGGTGGCTCGGGCTATACGAACGAAACGATGGAAATATTGTGTTTATGCCCCGGAGAAAAATGCCAGGGACGAAAGTTGCAGTGATGTTTATGTCGATCAGTACTTATATGACCTCGAAAAGGATCCCCATGAGCTGAATAATTTGGTGGGGAATCCCGATTTCATGGAGATTCGCGACAGTCTGGCGGAGATCTTGAAACGCCGGATGGTTGAGGCTGGAGAGAATATGCCGAAGTTGATACGGGGATGAGTTTATCGGGTATCGCATGTTTGAACAAGAAGACTTGAAAAAATTGGCTGAAGTATCTAAAAATTATTTTGAACTGTTTCGCCCGGGATGTCAAATAAAATACAATATTATAGACGATTTTTTGCTTTTTAGTTGCGATCTTGACAATCTTGTTACGATAGATTAACATTTAATTAATTAAAAGAAAAAATAATTGATCTTGGATTATTCAAAGAGGTTGATAGAATGCATTATTTACGAGGCGAAAATATGGGAGATGTCCGGAAAAACAACCGGACCCGTTTTTTAGAAATCATGTTTAAATACGGACCCATTTCACGATCTGAAATCAGTGAAATCTCGGGATTGACTCCTCCGACGGTTTCGGCGCTGGCTAACGAGCTCCTGAGCGAAAATATCGTTGAAGAATTCGGTATAGATACCGGTAAACAGGCTGTGGGACGTAAAAGAATCCAAATGCGTTTGGTGAACAACGGACGATTGGTTATTGGAGTTGAAATCGGTGTTAAACAGCTATTAGTGGGTCTAGTGAATTTAAATGGCGAGATACTCGTTAGGCGGGCGGCGATGATCGGTTTAAAAAACCCGGATACAGTAATTCATCAGACCATAGACTTGATCCAAAGTATCCTTAAAGATTGTCAGGTCGAGAAAGTTATTGGGATCGGCGTCGGAGCCACCGGACTTGTAGATAATCAGGCCGGCGTGATTCGAAATTCTCCCAATTTGGAATGGAGAAATATCCCGTTGCAAGAGTTGTTGAAAAATGAATTCTCAATTCCGGTTGTGGTTGATAATAATGTTCGCTTAATGGCTTTAGGGGAAAATACTTTTTTGAATAACTGGAGCGAGGTATCCCGGCTCATCCTGGTTCATGTTGGTTATGGTATCGGGTGTGGGATTATTTTGAACGGACAATTATACTATGGTAATTCATTCAGCGCGGGAGAACTTGGTCACACGGTAATTTTCCCCAATGGTCCTTTGTGTAGCTGCGGAAAGCACGGTTGCTTGGAAACATTGGCTTCCGGACGCGCAATTACTTCTGCGTATCTGCGAGAAAAGTCTCTGGATAATTTAGGATACAGTCGAATATTGGAAGAATTATTAAAAGATGCCGCCAAAAACGAAAAAAGCGCTGTGGACATTTTGACGCAGGCCAGTACTTATATGGGATATGGCATCATCAATTTGATCAGCTTGTTTGCGCCCGATTCAATCATTTTGCATGGCTCCATCTTTCATTCTGCGGTTTATACGGAACCGATTTTGAATTTGATTCAAGCAAACAATTATGGAAACAACGAACGAGTTGCCATCAAACAAAGCTATGTTGACGATGAATTGGTTATCTTAGGAGCGGGAGCGTTGGCGTTGCAAAATTTTTTAATTTGTAAAGATGCTATCGGATAACGGATGAGATTTTAATGGGAATCAATAGCCAATATTATTTAATTAATATAAATAATTATTTGGTTTAGAAGATCTTACTTTGGAAAGGCAATTGACCTTAAAGGGGGGATGCTAAGTTCAAAAGCGTTTAGAGTTGGAGTTTTTCGAATCAGGAGAATCCAAAAAATTGCAAGGGAGTATGCGAGATGAAAAAAAGTATTTTTACAATTTGCCTGATTTTCAGCATCATTTTTGCCTCAGTTGGACTAGCTGCAGAAAAGAAAATTACATTGCGATTTGCTAATTGGGGTTCTACTGAAAAAGCCACCAGTGACATATTTAAAAGAATGATATCGGATTTTGAGGCCAAAAATCCAAATATTCAAATTGATTCGGTATCTTTTCCCTACGGTGATATTAAGCAACAAGTATTGGTTATGTCGGCTGCAGGGGATGTGCTTGATGTGGTTCAGGCGGAAAGGGCAATGGTCGATTCCTATATCGGATCGGGCTATGTAAGCGAAGTAGAACATTACTTCGGCAAAAATTATCTGAATGACTTTTATCCCAATATTTTGGGAGATTTGAAAAACGGCGGGAAACTTTACGGTATTCCTTGGATCGCCAGCCCCTGGATTTTAATTTATAATAAAGACTTGTTTGCCAAGGCTGGTTTAAATCCTAATAGCCCTCCCCAAAATATAACCCAGTTAATGGATGCCGCCGCTAAACTTTCAGAATTAAAGGACAAAGACGGTAATTCAGTTTATGGATTGGGAGAAACCACCGGTAATGTTCCGATTAGCGGCGCCTCCATATATCGGATTATGCTGTCTTTTGGCGGTGGAATCTGGAGTAAGAAGGGGAAAGTTGTCGTCAATACGAAAGAAAATGTTGAAGCGTTTAAATATTTAAAAACTCTTTATGAAAAGAAATACAATCCGGAAACGGCTAAATTAAAAGATTTACGTAATCTCATGGCCATAGGACGCCTCGGAATGTATTATGATCAAACATGGGGTATCGGCGGCGTTTTTGGAATTAATCCGGCAATGAAATCCCAAATTGGAATGGCTCCTATCCCGGCCACTGGTGTAACAAACGGTCTCAGTAATTTAAGCGCCCATGTTTTATGTATCATGAAAGATTCCAAACACAAAAAAGAGGCGGCCAAGTTCATCGAATTTATTACATCCAAGGATACATTGGTGAATCTTTATAAACAGACACCGTTTTTTGCTCCCCGGGTGTCCGTTGATAACCTTCCTGAGTTTCATGACGCAATGTTAAAGGGTGCTAAAGACGGTGTAAAACAGATTGTTCCGCTTGCTAAACAAAATCCCAATTATGAAAATGCTTATTTGGAACTGGTCAATGCGGCGCAACGCGTGACTCTTGCTCATGAAGCCCCGGAGACGGTGGTCAAGAATTTAGAAGCTAAACTACAAACCATTTTGAAATAAAGAAATTTCGTTTTCGCCATCGGGGGGAGCGTATTCCCCTCGATGAATGAAAAAGGAAGGTAGAAAAAATGCAGACGGGGATATTTTCCAGACGTAGCTTTAAAGATAAAACTTTTATCATTTTAACGTTATTGCCTACCGTGGTCGTGGTGATGTTAAGCTGTTTTATTCCGGTCATCCAATCGGTTTACATGAGTTTTTTTAGATACATATTATCCAGTGCGGGCCAATATTTTTGGAATAATTTTCAAAATTATCGTGAGATTTTTAGCGAAGGGGAATTATGGCCTGCTGTTGCAGTGACTCTTGAATATGTTTTTATCGTGGTAATCCTCCAGCTGGTCCTGGGGATGCTGTTAGCCTTAATTTTAAATCGGGATATTTTTGGAAGAAAAATTATGCGCAGTTTGATTTTGATTCCCTGGATATATCCCACGGTTATTACGGCATTATTATGGAGCTGGCTTTTTCATTCGCAATATGGAGTCCTGAATTATATTATGGTTTCATTTCATATTCTTGAAAAACCTGTCTCTTGGCTCGGAAGTGTTGATTTAGCCCTTCCAAGTATCATAGTAACCTCTATTTGGAAACAGTTGCCGTTGATGATTATTATGTTACTGGCCGGATTGCAATCGATTCCAATTGAAATGTATGAAGCGGCTGTGATTGACGGCGCCAAAAAATTTCAGGTATTTCGTCATATCACAATACCGTTTTTGCGGAACGTGATTCGAACAACAGTATTAATGTCTATTATCATGAATTTCAAACAATTTCCTTTGTTTTGGATTATGACGGGCGGAGGGCCGGTTAATGCCACCAGTACTTTGGCAATTTACAGTTACCGTAACGCATTTGTCAATTTAAACTTTGGCAAAGGAGCGGCTGTCGCAGCCATCTGGCTTTTGATATTATTGTTAACCTATTTTATTTTCGATAAGGTTTTCAAAGTGAATGAGATTGAATGAGGGGTCGGAAACTAATGAATAAGCGAGTGGGCATTGGCGCATATCTAATTTTATTTGTACTTATGGTATTGCTGTTGTTTCCGGTGTATTGGATGTTTGTTACTTCACTCAAAACCAATCTGGTGATCTATCGATATCCTCCCGAGTGGTTTCCCCAGGCGCCAACTTTAGACAGTTATTTCAATCTGTTTAAGGGCGGGGATTTTATCGGATATTACATGAATAATTTTGTCGTTTCCATTTTAACCACCGTATTAACCATCATCCTGGCGCTTTTTGCAGGTTATACCCTATCCCGGTTCCGTTTTAAGGGCAACAAACTTTTAATGCTTTCTCTTTTGTCAACCCAGATGTTTCCGGTGGTAGGGATTTTAATCGCTCTTTATGCCTTGTTTAAGTCGTTTCATCTGTTAAATACCCGGCTGGGTTTGATTGTGGCACTGACGGCCATGTCTTTGCCATTTTGCATTTGGTTGATCAAGGGATTTTTAGATGATATTCCATTATCTTTGGAAGAGGCGGCTTCAATCGACGGTTGCGGCCAGGTCGGCACATTGCTTCGCATCGTGCTGCCTTTATGTAAGCCGGGGATTTTGGCAATCGGGATTTATACTTTCTTGCAGGCCTGGGATGATTTTGTAATTTGTTTGACTTTAATCACGAAAGACAGTCTACGGACGTTATCAACCGGAATTTCTTTGAAGTATTTGGGTGAATTATCCTATGACTGGGCAACGGTGATGACGATTTCAGTTATCGCTACGGTTCCCTTATTGTTATTGTTCGTATTCTTCCAACGTTACATGATTCAAGGCCTGACGGCAGGCGGAGTTAAAGGTTGAATTGGCATTGAATTGGTCGTTTCCATTATTGTCACGGACCGTAAGGGCCGGATGGGTGATATTGCGCTGGGCTACGATAATATTGATCGATATCTTACTGAAAATCCCAATTACCGAGCCACTGTGGGGCGGATCAATGTTGATCATTTACCCCCAGAGACAACTTGTTTATTCCGACAGGTGAAATTTCGCCGGTTCAGGGAACTCCGTTCGATTTTCGCCAAGGTATGGAAATCGGCGAAAAAATTAAGGAAGGTAATCCTAAGTTAAAAATCAATGCTATCCTTTCCGGGTATGACACGAATTTTATACTGAATAAAAAGGGGAATGAACTAAGTTTAGCCGCCCGCTTAGAGGATGCTCGAACGGGCCGGGTGGTGGCAATCTATACTACCGAACCGGCAATTCAATTCATTCCGGCAATAACCTAGATGGTAAAGGCGGTAAACCTTATGACATTGCGGATGTGTTTGTTTGGAACCGCAGCATTTCCCGGATTCACCCCATCATCCCGATCTTTCGACAACAGTTTTGAACCCGGGCAGTGGTTCCAATCCACATCAATCTAAAAATTTTCGGCCCGTTAAACGGTATGCCGGATGGAGTACGACTGGATAAGTGATTTTTGAATGGATATTTAACTAGATAGTCTAATGAGGAGCTGAAATTTCGATGGCTTTAGTGACAAGCAAAGAGATGATATTGGATGCCCAGGCCCATGGTTATGCTGTACCCGCTATCAATACCCAGGGGGGAAATTATGATATTATCCGGGCGATCTGTTTTGCAGCGGCAGAAATGCGTTCCCCGGTGATGTTGGCCCATTACACATCCACCGGAAAATATTCCGGAGATGAATGGTTCGTTGAAGTCAGCCGCTATCTTGCAAAACAAGTTCCGGTTCCGGTGGCGATTCACCTGGATCACGGCGATAGTTTTGAAACTTGTATCAAAGCGGTCAAACTTGGTTTCACCTCGATTATGCTGGATTGTTCCACCGAACCACTGGAGGATAATATCCGCCATACCAATGAGATCATTAAAGTATGCCATGCCGTTGGAATTCCGGTTGAAGCCGAAGTCGGCGAGTTGGTTAGACTCGATGCGGCCGGCGCTGCGGCGGAAAATAAAAATATCGCCAAAGCGGAAGATGTGCAAAAATTTGTAGAGGGCTGCCGGCCGGATATGTTGGCTATCGGCATTGGAAACGCGCATGGCTTTTATCAAGGCGAACCTCAAATCCGCTTGGATATTTTAGAAAAAGTGCGGGAGATAACCCGGATACCCTTGGTGCTTCATGGGTGTACCGGCATGCCGGATGCAACTGTCAAAGAAGCAATCCGCCTCGGGGTAGCCAAAATTAATTTTGGGACTTTGGTACGCCACAAATATGTGGAGTTTTTGAAACAAGCCATTGATACCATGGATCATCAGGGACATTCCTGGAAAATTTCTCAGTTTGCCGAAGAGAAACTCCAAGGCACTATTGGGGAAATTGTTGAATTATCGGGCTCTGTCAATAAATACTAACACTTGGACGCGCATGCGCGCGTAGTATAAGGAGTTAAAACCACATGGAACTGGAAAGATTAAACGTAGGAATTATAACAACCGTGTCCGGGAGATGGCCGCAGGAATTGCCCACGGCCAGACATGAAGAATATTCGGCCTGGCTAACCAGGAGCTATCCGGATATCCATGTAATAAAGGCCCCTAAGATTGCAGCCAATAAAACCGATGTGGCCACGATTACTGAATATTTCAAAAAAGAAGCCGTGGATTTGGTGGTGCAGGTCATCGGGGCTTTTACAGGCGATGATGTTGCTACATACTTAGGTGAAGAATTGAAAGCCCCTGTCGTAATTTGGGCGCCCCACGAACCTCCTTTCGACGGCGGCCGCTTGATGGCTAATGCTTTGGTTGGGGCAACCATGAACACGGCCGCCATGTATCGGCTGGGGTTAAAATACCATTTTGTCTACGGGGATTATACGGAAAACCGGATTCAAGCGGAAGTCTCCAGGCTTATTAAAGTATATGGCGCTTTAAAAAAGCTAAAAAGGACCTATCTCGGTTTGCTGGGATACCGGGTGACGGCTTTTTACAGTTCAACCTTTGATGAAACCTTAATCCGCCAAAAATTCGGAATTAAAATGGAAGAATTTGATTTAAAAGTAATTTTAGATAAGGCCGAAAAAATGGATGCGGCAAAGGTTGAAGAGGATATTGCGAAAGTCAGATCCTTTGGTCAAGTTCAAGGCATCCCCGACGAATATCTCCAAAATCACAGCCGTTTGACTCTGGCTGTGAAAGAACTCATTGCGGAACAAGGGTTTAACGCTTTGTGTATCAAGTGCTGGCCTGAATTGGGCAATTTACACTATACGCCATGCGGGATGATTTCCCGCCTTGCCGATGAGGATTTTCCCATTGGCTGTGAGAGCGATGTGGATGCAACCATAACCATGCTGATCCAGAAATATTTATCGGGAGAAACGCCGTTCATGTCGGATTTGATTACTATCGACGAAACCGAAAATTCGGCGATGTTCTGGCATTGCGGCCAGGCTGCAACTAAGTTGAAAAATCCCGCTTGTGATTTGATCGTGAGCAATCATCCTTTGGCAGGCCAGGGTGTTGCAATTTATGGGACATTAAAACCGGGAAAAGTTACGGTGGCCCGGATGTCCAAAATCGGTAACGAATTTAAATTATTTTTGGTTAAGGGAGAAGCCATTCCGACCCAATATGTAACCAAGGGCGTAATGGTTAAGGTTATTTTGGAGAAACCGGTTTATCAGGTTATTCACCGGATTGCCGAAGAAGGAGTTCCTCACCATTATAGCCTGGTGTGGGATGATGTTGTTGAAGAAATGAAGAAACTAGCCTCGGTGCTGGGAGTTGAAGTGATAGAAATTTAAATGATCAACTAAATTTCAATCCGATGAATAATTTTTCGTCGGAAATGAGGATGGTTTAAAAAGTAGTTTTCAATGGATAAAGACTACAATACATGGAATCATTGAATAATGCCTATGTATTGTAGTCTTTTGATCAATTATCTTTTGGAATGGCCTCTTTTCATGAAAATTCTCCCAGTAAATTTGAAAAATTTATTGTTGTTCAGAGCTTATTTATAGAGGAAGATTCGAACATTTTAGTCAAAATAGATATCCTGAGTTTCGGATGGTATAAAAATATTTTTTAGTTTTTGCAGGAATAAAAAGGTAAGGCTAGAATGAATATGTATTAATTAAGTTGATTAATCGTTTTGAAAAACAAATCATTTTAAATAGTGTTAAAATTAATCCTGCTTCTTGAAAGGCGCTTCAAAAATGGCAATCAAAATGCCCAAGGGAAAAAATACAGCTCAATTACAACTGGAAAATCGCTCTACTATTTTGAAACTATTATATCAGAATGAGCATATTTGTAGGAAAGATCTGGCGGAGATGAGCGGTTTAACCGGAGCTGCCGTGACCAATTTGGTCAGAGACTTAATTGAAGTTGAATTAATAAAGGAAGATCGGGACTTTGAAAGTTCTCTTAATCGGAACTCCATACCTTTACAAATTAATTATCAACGTTTTTTAGGAATTGGAGTAAATTTACGACGGGATCGTCTCTCGTATGCATTGTTCAATTTAAAGGGAAATTTGCTTGAAAAAAAGCAAACTCTTTTGAATTTAGAGGGACCGATTGATAATGTTTTAATGAGTATTAAAGAATCGGTTGATTATTGTATTCACGCCTCTTTCGGAAAAGGGCGGGTTGTTGGTATTGGAATAACAACTCCAGGGCCGATTCATTTGGAGAAAGGAGAAATTTCTTTTCTCACCCATTATCCTGACTGGAAAGGCATTCCAATAAAAAAATACTTAGAACAACAATTCAGTCTGCCGGTAATCCTTGATAATAATTCCAATGCTGCTGCTTTGGCAGAAAAATGGTTTGGTGAAGGCAAAGAATATCAGCATATGATTTCATTCTTGATTAGCAAGGGGATCGGATCGGGGATCATTCTTGATGGTAAAATTTATCACGGATCTTTTGGTTTCGCTGGTGAAGTAGGCCATATGAGTATTAATTATGATGGTCCGCTCTGTGACTGTGGTAATCATGGATGTTTGGAACTTTACTGCTCAACGGATGCTCTTATAAAGAAAGCTCAATCCGAGTATGGCATTCAAGTCAAAAATTGGGATGAGTTTAAGACAAGGGTAAAAAACGGAGACCAAAAACTGGCTGGATTGGTTTGGAATAGCGCAAGGCAATTGGGTTATGGTATTGTAAATCTTGCGAATACCTATAATCCGGAATTAATCGTAATCAATGGGGATATGAATGATTTTGGTAATGATTGGCTTGAGGTTGTTAGACAAGCTGCCTCAGTACGATTACTTCCAGATGTAATCTCCAGACTACAGATTAAATTTACTTCGTTTCAGGAAAATCCGGTATTGTTGGGTACCTTAGCCATGATTACTGAGTTTATTTTTGAGAAACCCGAATTGAGTTTTTTTATGGATAACCGATGACAATGCAAAGGGGTATAGCAGGAGAGAATATTTTTTTAATCAAGCAATTAATTAAGTTAATTAATTGCTTGATTAATAACAATTTTTTACGAAGGAGGTGAAAAAACGAGGTTCTTAAGTATCGAAAAGTTAAAAAAATTCGAGGGGGAGAATTAATGAAAAAAAGTAAGAAACATTTAGTACTGGGAGTATTATTACTGTTAATTTGTATGATGATGGACAGCAATACTAGCGCCGCTAAAAAATTTGATGGGGTAACCATTAATGTAGCGATGCAGGCCCATAATGCTACGAAGGCTTTGATTGCCATATTGCCGGAGTTTGAAAAGGCAACCGGGATGAAAGTAAATATTGATCAACTTCCCCAGTCAGAACTGGCCAAAAAAGCGGAAGCCAGTTTTGCGGCCCGGGCAGACAATTATGATATAGTAACGATATTAATTGTGAATGTATCCAGGTATGCCAGGGCTGGATGGTTGGTTCCACTTGATAAGTATATCAAAAAATCATCCGATGTGGACCTTAAAGATTTTATGCCGGGTTTTATCAACTCACAGAAATATCAGGGGAAAATATACGCATTACCATTTTACGGCGAAAGTTCCTGTCTGATGTACCGGAAAGATTTGTTTAAAGAAGCGGGATTGACTGTTCCCCAAACTATGGATGAATTATTGGCTGATGCTGCCAAACTGACCAAGGGCGATACTTATGGTATCGTGTTGAAAGCTGGCCGTGGTCAGGCATCCAACGGATATCTTTGGCCAATGTTTCTTCGTTCATACGGCGGTGATTATTTCAATAAGGGAAATAAACCAATTTTCAACAGCAAAGCGGCGGTGAAAGCAACACAATTCTTTGCAGATTTAATGAAATATTCTCCTCCGGGAGCGGTCAATATGGGTTGGAATGAAGTTCAAGTATCGATGCAACAGGGACAAGCCGCCATGACGATTGATGCTACCAATTTTGCTCAGGCATTTGAAGTTTCAGACATGTCCAAAGTAGCTGGAAAAATTGGATATGCCCCTGTTCCAAAAGGTCCGGTTGGTAGATTTCCGGCAATCGCTGTTGCCTCTTTGGGAGTTACCGCTTTCTCAAAGAAGCAGGAAGCTGCATGGGAATTTGTTAAATGGGCGACCAGTTCTCAAGCACAAAAGGAAATGGCAAAATCAGGCGATCGTTCTGATGTAACCCGGAATTCCGTATTTATGGATCCCGAGTATCAAAAGATATATAACTGGGACAATGGCAACTGGTATAAAGTAACCCAAGAGGCGATGAAAATGGCTTTGCCCTTCTACCGGCCGGTGAATATTCCGGAATGGCCCAGTATTGGTGATACTATCTCGATTCAGGTACAGTCGGTGTTTACCAAAGAAAAAGATGCTAAGAAGGCGTTAGATGATGCTGCAGCTGATGTGAATCGAATCATGATCGATGCCGGATATTATTCAAAATAGGCAACGATGAAACCAAGGGCTGAGAATGGATTCCATTCTCAGTCTCCTTAATTATGAACTGTGAGGTGGCGGGTAAAGTGAGTCTGAATATGGTCAAATCAGGTTTATCTGAAAAAAGAGAAAAATTACTGTTAATCTTGCCGATTATTATAGTTTTGTTGATTTTTACGACTTTTCCTTATTTGTTAACCTTGATTTTAGGCTTTTTTAAATATGATATGGCGAATCCTGGGGCAACCAGATTTTTGGGAATGCAAAATTATGTCAATGCCTTTGCGGACCTTCGCTTTTGGAATTCTCTTAAAGTATCGGCTTATTTTGTTTGCGTGGGCACTGTGATTGAATTGGTTTTCGGTGTTGGATTGGCGTTGCTGTTACAACAACTCAATCGCGGTCGTGCTCTATTTCAGTCTTTGCTCTTAATTCCAATGGTCGTCCCACCAATAGTTGTCGGGCTGAACTGGCGAATGCTTTATGATCCCAATTATGGAATGATTAATTATTTTTTTAAATTGGTGGGCTTGCATGGACAAACATGGCTATCTCAGCCCCAGTATGCATTATCGGCATTACTGATTGTTGATATTTGGCAATATACTCCTTTTGTAACTTTATTGGTTCTGGCCCTTTTAATGAATTTGCCGGAAGAACAGTATGAAGCGGCTAAAATTGATGGAGCTTCTGGATGGCAAATGACATGGAGGATTACGTTACCGATGATTAAAACCGGTCTGACCGTAGTCGCCACTTTGAGAGCAATTGAAGCTTTCAAGGAATTTGCCAAGATTTATACCTTAACTTCCGGCGGACCGGGGATCTCAACCGAAACTCTCAATTATTATGTTTATTTAACCGGATTTGAACAGTATAAATTGGGTTATTCTTCTGCACTAGCAACGATTTTATTTATTTGCGCAATCGGTTTTAGTATGTTAATGCTAATGTTGGCCAAGAGCGGTTCTGACGGGGAGGCATCTTAATGGAGTATCAAGCAATAAATCGTAAAGGAAAAATGGACTATTCAAAAAAAGAAGCTCGAAAACAAACCTGGCTTTTTATAGTGGCTACCTTCGTTGTAATTTGTTTTCTCTTTCCAGTTGCCTGGATGTTTTTAACTTCTGTCAAGACCAGACTTGATGCTTTTGCGATGCCGCCTGTATGGATATTTAAACCGACTTTGGAAAACTATCGATCCCTATTGCTTGGTGAACCCTTCTTCAAGTATTTGTGGAATAGTTTCTTCATATCTTCGATAGCAGCTATCCTTGCTGGAGTCCTTGGAACTCCGACTGCTTATGCTCTTTCCAGGTTTAAATTTAAAGGTAATAATCTGTTTGCTTTTTGGATTTTAGCATCAAGGATTGCGCCACCCATGGCCCTGGTATTACCATTTTTCATTATGTTTAGAGCATTCGGTTTAGTGAATAGTTATCTGTCGATTATTATTATTTATATGACGTTGAATCTGGCTTTTGTGGTTTGGATGATGCGAGGCTATTTTGCGCAAGTCCCGATTTCGATTGAAGAAGCGGCTAAAATTGACGGCTGTTCGATTTTTGGCACCTTGCGTCGAGTCACGTTGCCGCTGGTTTCACAAGGACTGTCGGCAACTTTGGTTTTTTGTTTTATGGCCAATTGGTCTGAATTTGTATTGGCTCTTATTTTTACTGGAATTGAGACTAGAACAGCTCCAGTACTGATTTCTGGTTTCGTTACGGTTGAAGGAATCCGCTGGGGGATGATTGGGGCAGCTGGTACCATCGTGAATCTACCGGTTATCATTTTTGCAATGTTATTACAAAAATATTTTGTACGCGGGCTTACCTCTGGAGCGGTTAAATCATAATTTTTTCTGAGTAATTTTATTAAAGAGAGGATTGTTTAATGAAACAAGTTTACCTTCGCCAAGCTTACGATCTGGTAACCGATGAGGTTCCGATTCCATCCCCGGAAGAGGGAACTGTCGTTATTAAGATAGAAGCTTGTGGTATTTGCGCTACTGATGTTCATAGTTATCAAGGTGAAACTGTTCAGGGGAATCGATATCCGTTTCATCCGGGTCATGAAATTGCCGGAACTGTTTTTAAATTGGGGCAGGGGGTTACCGGATTATCAATTGGCGATAAAGTAGTGATTGATCCACTTTATCCTTGTGAATCTTGTGATTTTTGCCGGATAAACAAACAAAATCATTGCACGAGCATCAGGACCCTGGGTATCATCGGACCGGGAGGCTTTTCGGATTACACGGTCATACCGGCTAAGAATGCATTTAAGTTTGATAATATTAGTTTTGAAGAAGCGACTTTAGCAGAGCCCTTATCGACGGTAGTTTATGGTTCGGGACGCGCCGAGATTGGGGTTGGCGATCGGGTTTTGATTAACGGCGCCGGGCCCATCGGTTTACTACATTTACAAGTAGCGCTTCATTCAGGAAGCACAGCGGTTGTAGTTACGGATTTAAATTCTCAAAAGTTGGAGATAGCCAGGTCGTTGGGAGCCACTGAAAGTATTCTTGCCGACGAGCAAGGAAAGGAGGCCCGGCTGAAAAAAATTGCACCGTTCGGTTTCGATGTGGTAATCGATTGTACTGGTATACCGAAGGTGATTGAACAATCATTTATGTATTTGAAGGATTCAGGTCGGCTGCTGATTTTTGGAGTTTGTCCCCAGGAAAGTGAAATAAAAATAAATCCTTTCGTCATATACCGCCGCGACCTCAAAGTTATCGGCGCCTATGCATCGAACCGGACCATGCGGACTTCAGTGGATTTTCTTGAAAACAAAATTATTAAAGCTAAGGAATTGATCGGTGAAATTATTCCCCGTGCCCGATTAAAAGAAATGCTTCTTTTGCTCAAAGAGGGGAAGGTAACCGGTAAAGTTGTCGTGGTACCAAAGAATTGAATGATTAATTTTGGAAAAAACCAGGAAAGGACGCATATTATTCATGAAAGCAATTATATTTGACGGTAAATTTGGAGCTGATTTGGCTGACATCCCAGTACCGGAGATTGGTGTTGGAGAAGCGTTGATAAAAGTAAAATATGCCGGTATTTGCGGATCGGACATCGCAATTTATTCCGGAAAGAATTCTCGAGCTAAGATACCAGTAGTTCCGGGTCATGAAATAGTTGGTGAAATCGCGGCGATTCATGATAGTCATAACTCGGGCTATAAGGAGGGTGAGCGTGTGGCGGTAATCCCCACTTTGACTTGCGGGGTTTGTGAATTATGTCTGAATGGCCGGCGTCACCTATGTAAATCTTTGAAATTTGTAGGAATTCAAACCAATGGCGGTTTTGCCGAGTATGTTAAAGTTCCGGTTTCCGGCCTGATCAAAATCCCGGAACGGTTGGAATATGAGAAAGCTATTTTGGTTGAACCGTTAGCTGTGGCAATTCATGCGGTTCGTTTGGCAAAAGTTGATGTATACGATTTTGCGGCCGTTATTGGAGCTGGTCCTATTGGAATATTAGTGGCGCTTATAGCAAAGCTCTCTGGTTGCCGGATAGTTATTAGTGAGGTCAGTGATTTTAGGGTGGATAATGCCCTTAAACTTGGACTGGATACCGTCCGGGCCCGTCAAGAAGACCCAGTAAAACGTATTTTAGCGGATACCGGTGAGCGGGGTGCTGATTTGGTCTTTGAATGTGTCGGACACCCTAGTACTACTGGACAAATGATAGAAATGGGGTGCCCGGAAGCACAGCTTATTGTGGTGGGGGCCTTTAAAGAAATTCCACCAGTTGATTTATTCCGGTTATCCCGCAAAGAACAATGGATGACTGCTTCGTGGACATATTCTGCCAGTGATTTTGAACGGTCGATGCAGTTATTATCCCAAAATAGCGCTCCATTTGAGCAAGTGATTAGTCATTTTATACCGTTGGAAGAAACTTATCAAGCGATGGAAATGGTTAAAAAAGCGGAACAAACAATGAAAGTCGTGTTAAAGGTCTAAAAATGTTCCTTTATCACCCCGGGATTAAGTTGCAGCGAAACACAGTCAGGTTTTGGGTTGTTTTTTTGTTATTCGACGTGACCCAAGGGTCCTTATATAATAACATCGCAACCAACACGATAGATGGAACGGTTGTATTGGATCAGTGTGACCGAAATTTTTCGGAATTGCTGAAGAAGAATTAGCAAGCCTTAAATTGAGTTATGAATTTCATCATTGTAGCTAAAAGGGTAAAGCATAAATCCGAAAAATGGAATAAATTTTAAAGAGTTGTAATGGTCCGGTGCCGTTCAACGGAGGAAGACCCATTACAACTCAAATTATTTGATTCATACCGGCATACCCTGGCAATGGTCGCTAACGATAAACTATCTATGGTTTTTTGATTTTGAATTACTTCATAGGCCACCTTGTATAAATTCCGGTTATTTTGGTATCATCCCTTCCACTCCCTGGACGAACCAGTTGAAGGAGAGCATTTCGGTATCGGTCATCTTTTGACCGCTTTTCACTCTGATATTTCCGGATTGATCTTTAATCGGTCCGGCAAAAACAGCATAGTCGTCTTTGGCGATGATTCCTCTTTTTTGCTCCACCAGTTTTTTCACATCACCGGTAACCATGGAACCGTAAGGACTGATATCAACCATTCCATCCTTTAGTCCGCCCCAGTGCTGTTCGGATTTCCAGGTTTTGTTGATTACGGATTTGACAACTTTAACGTAATAGGGTCCCCAAACGGCAATTTGCCCTGTTAGTACCGATTTGGGCGCCATAGCCCGCATATCGCTGCAATTTCCGATGGAAAACAATCCCTTTTCCTCGGCAGCCTGCATTGCCGCGGGAGTATCCTGATTTACAGTGATTAAACCTACACCGGCGTTAATCAAACTCATTGCCGCCGCCTTTTCGGCGGAAGGATCGTACCAGGTATTGCTCCAGACCACTTTGACCTTGATCTTTGGATTGACGGATTGGGCGCCTAAAGTGAAGGCGTTGATGCAACGGATAACCTCGGGGATTGGAAATGCCGCCACATAACCCACAGTATCACCTTTAATATATTTGGCGGCAGCGACTCCGCCGAGATAACGTCCCTCATAGTCTCTATCCATATAGGTTCCCATGTTCTTTCCCGTTTTGTAACCGCTGCAATGCATAAAAACGACATTCGGATATCTGGCGGCCACTTTCACCATGGGGTCCATAAAACCAAAACTGGTGGCGAAAATCACTTTGCAGCCCTTTTCAGCCAAATCGCTCATAACTCTTTCGGCATCGGCTCCCTCGGATACACCTTCCACAAAAAGGGTTTCAACGTTAGGAAGTTGCTTTTCCAAGTATTTGCGGCCTTGATCATGAGCAAAAGTCCAACCGGCATCACCGGGAGGGCCGTTATAGACAAAACCCACTTTAAATTTATCGGCGGCAACTGCTTTCGGACTATGAAATCCCATGCTAATTCCGATTACAATCAACAATACACTGAATAGAATCAAACCATACCGTAGGGATCTGGGCATTGAACAACCTCCATTTTGGTATTTTGAAAATCAAATGGCGCCGGCCACTCTGAAAAAAACTACGAATGAACCATTCCTGGCTTTTTAAAAGATTATCAATGACAAAAATAGTTTTAGTTGATTTTGAATATGATCCGGGATAATAAGTATATTTCTCCTGCTTGCTTTGGATTTGATCAATTGATCTGCTTTAGATTATATCCTCGGGTTTATTTTTTTGTCAACAATCTTTGTGAAAAAAATTAACATCAACATTACAGAAAAGAGTTTACCGATTCTCTGGAATCCGTAATCTTAGACAAAAAAATATTTTTATTGGAATTTAATGACATACATATTACATTCAATCCAAGTCGCTTAAAATAAATCTTTACAGGATAACAGGTGTGCAATATACTAAACGTTGTCAGTCAAACTATGGAAAATGGAGCGCAAACCCTTTGGAAATAGGTATAACGATTCGAAATCAACGTCAAACGAGGGGAATATCGGTGCGGGAATTAGCCCGGTTAACCGGGTTGTCTCCCAGCGCGATCAGCCAGATCGAGACGGGAAAATCAGTCCCCAATATCTTAACCATGAAGGCGATAGCCGAGGCATTGGATATATCGGTGATTTCTTTTCTGTTGGATGATTTGGAAAATAAGATTAGCCTGGTTAAACAGGGGGAACGTCGTCGCTTGGTTCGTAATGCCACCCCTACCGGGAATCTCGATGAGGAGTTTTTGGCAGGGGGAAGGAACTTTCAGATGGAACCGGCGATCATTAGCGTACCGCCGCTGGCTGATTCCGGAAAACCCATGTCGCATCCGGGTGAAGAGTTTATTTATGTGTTGCAGGGACATTTGCAATATTCGCTGGAAGGGGTCAAAGACTATGATCTGGAAGAAGGAGATAGTTTTTATTATCCCTGTTCCATACCTCATCACTGGATGAATCCTTCGGATAAAATCGAAGCCCGGTTTTTAATCGTTGCAACCCCATCACTTTTTTGACTTAAACTAAAAAAGTAATTCGGCGACGGCTGTATTGTTTATAAAAACGCTTAAGAAGCAAATTTTCTTGCCAACGGGCGTTTTTTTATTTGCTTCATTATTTGGGGCAAAAATCGCTTCCCACCAAAAGAAAAATCTTGACGAAATTCATCCCAACATGTACAGTATAAATAACATTTGTAAAGTTTAACGCACATCCTGCGATTAAAACCCGATTGAATGCTGGTTATGAATGGGTTGGAATCTGGTCTGGGACGTTATTCAACGAAGATATTGGACTCCATTGGAAAAAAAGAGGTGGAATCATGATGAATACTGAGTTAATTGATATTGCTCTGGGAAAGAAACCGGCCGATCGAATCATTCAAAATGGTTTACTGGTTAATGTTCATACCCGTGAAATATATCGGGCCGACGTGGCTATTGGCGGCGATACGATCGCTGCCGTCGGAAATGTTGAGCATTGCCAAGGCCCGGGAACTCAAATAATTGATGCTGCAGGGCATTATTTAGTGCCCGGTTTTATTGATGCCCATATTCACTTTGAAAGCAGTATGCTTAGTTTCCCGGAGTTTGCTAAAATGGCGCTGCGGCATGGAACGACCGTGGTAGCCTCGGATTTAATGGAAATCACCATCGTTTCCGGGGTGGAAGGGGCTATCGAAATTTTGGGCCAGGCCCGGAAAACTCCGGTGACTTTACTTTATCCGGTGCCTTCCTTTATGGAGGATTCAGACTTGCAGACCATTGGCAGCAATTTAGGACCGGAATTGGTCGAAGAATTGATCAATCTGGACCAGGCCGTGGGACTGGCTGAAGTTCTGGCTCCCCCGATACTGGCCAAAAGCCCTTTAAGCGCCACTATGCTGACATTGGCGGAAAAAGAAAAGAAAACCGCTGAAGGGCACGCTCCAGCCCTTACCGGTAAGGAACTGAATGCTTATTGTACGGCAGGGATTCGTTCCGATCACGAAAGCACCAATCCTGAAGAAGCCCTGGCTAAATTGCGCTGCGGTTTACGGGTATTGATGCGTGAAGGATCGGCATCCACCGATTTGCTGGAATGCCTCAAGATTATCACTGAAAATGGGGTTGATTCCCGCCATTGCGCGATGGTCAGCGATGATATCGATGCTTTACATATGGCAACCCTGGGACATATGGATCATAAAATCAGAATGGCCATCCAGGCCGGGGTTGATCCGGTAGTGGCCATTCAAATGTCGACCCTCAATCCGGCCGAAAGTTTAAAGGTTGATCATTGTTACGGAAGTATAACCCCGGGGAAATTTGCCGATATTGTCTTGACCAAAGATTTGAAACAGATGGACATTCAAAAAGTTATCGCCAAAGGCGAGGTCGTTTTTGACGGAGTCAACGTCACCCTGGACGGGGCGGGCGTTTCTTGCTCGGAAAAACTATTGAATACGGTCAAACTTCGTTCGAAAATTTCCCCTCACGATTTAATGATTGCAATGAAAGATCAAGCTAAAAAGGCCAGAGTACGGGTGATTGGCGCCTCCAAAACTTCATTGCTGACTCAGGCGCTGGAAGCCGAACTGGACGTGGTGGATGGGTTTGTCACTGCCGATACCGAACGGGATATTTTGCCGATTGCCGTGGTTGAGCGCTATGGCAAGAGTGGAAATATCGGTAAGGCTTTTATTAGCGGATTTGGACTTAAAAAAGGGGCCATGGCCACTTCGGTAGGGCATGATCACCATAATATAACGGTTTTAGGGACCAATTCCTCCGATATGGCCATGGCCGTCAACCGCATCGCCGAATTAAACGGCGGAGTGGTCGTGGTGGTGGATGGTGAAATCAAAGGAGAAATCCCCTTGCCTATTTGCGGCCTTTTGTCCGATCGGCCTGGAGAAACCGTAGCCTCTAAAATCGATCAGCTTCAGAAGGAACTGCGTCAATTGGGATGCCCGATGGCTTCGCCTTTCATGACCTTATCCTTTATCACCTTAATTTTCATTCCGGCCTATGGAATTTCCGACCGGGGTTTAGTGGATGTCTACAAGATGGAGTTGGTCGATCCGCTGCTGGCATAGGTTGTCGTTTCAGATTGAGGGTTATTGGTATGAGTAAACAGGCGTGAAGTAGAATGGGAGGGGCCTCGAAATTGCAACAAATTTTGATTAAAAATGGTTATATCATTTCCATGAACCCGTTACGGCAGGTATTTGACGGGGGAGATATCCTGATCGAAGGGGATAAAATTAGCGCGGTGGGGCAGGTGCCGGGAAATCTGGTGAGACCCGATGCCGAAATCATCGACGCTACCGGCAAGATCGTTTTGCCCGGTCTGGTGAACACCCATGTGCACCTCTCGCAACAATTGGGCCGGGGTTTGGGCGACGATGTGAATCTTTTGACTTGGCTTCATGAACGGATTTGGCCTTATGAGAGCAGTATGGATTTAGAGGATTCCTATATCTCATCCCTGTCTTGCTGCCTGGAATTAATTCACTCCGGCGTGACCACTTTCGCCGAACCGGGCGGGCAAGAAGTTGACGGGATGGGCCGGGCAGTGGAGGAAATAGGACTCCGGGGAATTCTAGCCCGCTCAACAATGGATTGCGGGGAGGGGTTACCTCTCAAATGGCGTGAGAGCACAGACTTTGCTTTGAAAAAGCAGGAAGAACATATCAAACGCTGGCATGGAGCGGGGGATGGCCGGATTAAGGTATGGTTCGGTTTACGGACCATTTTCAACAATTCCGACGATCTGATCAAGCGTACCAAGGACTTGGCGGATAAGTACGGTGTAGGCGTCCATATGCACGTGGGGGAGATTGACGATGAGGTGCGTTTTGCCAAGGCAGAACGCGGCCACACCACTGTCGAACACCTGGCCCACTTGGGAGTTTTGGACGGGAATTTTCTGGCTGTTCATACGGTATGGCTTACGGAAAAAGAGATTGATCTTTTTTTGCTCCACGATGTAAAAGTATCTCACAACCCCGCCGCAGCCATGAGAGTTTTGGGTTTTGCCCGGGTTCCGGAAATGATCGCCAAGGGGATTACGGTTTCCATCGGCACCGACGGCGCGCCTTCCAACAACCGGATGGATATCATGGATGAAATGTATCTGGCTACTCTTTTACATAAAGGAAGAAATTTAAATCCCAAGATCCTGCCGGCGGAGAAAGTCTTGGAAATGGCCACCATCGACGGAGCCCGGTGCCTGCTTTGGGAAAACGAAATCGGCTCCCTGGAAGAAGGAAAGAAAGCCGACCTGATCTTGGTGAATCCCCGGAGCGCCGGCAGCTTGCCGGTGCATGATCCGGTTGCCAACATGGTTTACGCGATGCATTCCAGCAATGTGGAGTCCTCGATGTGCAATGGCCGTTGGTTGATGCAGGATCATAAAATCCTGACCGTTGATGAAGAGGCGATACTGGAAAAAGCCCAACTCCGGGCGGCGGCATTGGTGAAAAAGGCCGGAATCGTTCTTCCGGACCGTTTCCCTGTGGTGAAAGTGCGATAAGGAAACGGGATGGAATGAATCGGGAATATAGGAAAGAGCAGCCGGGAATAGCCGCTGCTCTTTGTTTTTACTATTTTAATTACTTTCTACAATCCGGCGGTACATCTCCGGCCGGCGGTCTTTAAAAACTCCCCAGAAATCACGGTAGGCGGCGATTGCTTCCAGGTCGAAGGAGGCGTAAATGATTTGCTCGCTGCTGCGATCGGCCTCGGCTATTTTTTGCCCCTTTTCATTGGTAATAAAAGATGAACCATAGAAGGTCAGTTCCGAACCGGGGGCCTTTTCGGTTCCTGTCCGGTTGGCGGCGATAACCGGCATCACGTTGGCTCCTGAGTGGCCTTGCATGCAGATTTGCCAGTGATCCTTGGAGTCGATCCCCTCCCGACACGGTTCAGAACCAATGGCGGTGGGATAGAGCAAAAGCTCCGCCCCTTGAAGCGCCATGCAGCGGGCGGCTTCGGGGAACCATTGGTCCCAGCAGATCCCCACGCCCAGTTTTCCATAACGGGTGTCCCAAACCTTAAAACCGCTATCTCCCGGCCCAAAGTAGAATTTTTCTTCATAACCCGGCCCGTCGGGAATATGGGTTTTGCGGTAGGTCCCTAAAATCTGCCCATCGGCATCAATGATGGCAATGGAATTATAATAACGGCCGTCTTGGTGTTCAAAAAAGCTAACCGGTAAGACTACCTGAAGTTCCCCGGCCATTTGTCGGAAATGGGAAACAGCCTGGTTTTGCTCCAGGCCAGCAGCATACCGAAAATGGTCTTTGTTTTTTTCCTGGCAAAAATAAAGCGTTTCAAAAAGTTCCGGCAGCAAAATGATTTGGGCGCCTTCTCGGGTGGCTTCCCGCACCTTTTGATCAGCCTTTCGGATGTTTTCAGCAGGTTTGTCAGAACAACGGATTTGAACCGCTGCAACTTTCACCGGACGGGACATGGGATTCCTCCTTGGAATAATAATCAGAGATGGATAAAACATTTATTAAAGCATGGCGATTAAAATTTTTCCGGCAATGTTCTTAATCAATGATTTGATCTAATTGTTCGATTTAACTTTGTACGGGTGGGAATAAAAGATATGTATGCGGGGACACCCCGCGCCCAATGTCATAAGGCTATGCTTCCATAAAATGGGACATAGATTAAATTTGCCTATTTGACCTAACTTGCGCCTTTCTGGAAAGGCGGGCTCTTCCCCAAAGATGTTGTTCAAGTAGTTATTTCAGTGGAAGAGTAACCGCGAACCCAGGGTTCGAAGCCGTTGATCTCCAAAAGCTTTTAGCCTACGAAGTCAGCACGCCTTCGGGGTGTGGGGTTACTCTCCCACTGAATCCGCTTCATTAAAAAACTCCATTGGGGGAGAGCTCGCCTTCGTCACTAAGGCGCAGAGAGAGGTCTGGGCCCGAATGTTCAAATTCATTACTTCCAGAAAATGTATCCATAGCTTGATGACATTGACCCCGCGCCCCGGCAGCATTCGGCATGTTGCACTTGCTTTTTGATATATTGAATCAATCATCTAAAAACATAGCCGTTCTTCTCTGTGTCTCTGTGGCAATTAGATTATGGCTACAGCGGCACAGCAAATATATCTATTTTTTACCCTTTCATACTTACTGGCATCTGCTGGGTCAGGCAGTGGACATTACCGCCGCCCCGGGCGATGACGGAGCCGTTGATGGTGGCGATCCGCCGCTCCGGGAATAGCCGCTCCAAAATTTCCTTGGCGTTCCTGTCGGTGTCCTGGGCTTTCCCGCCGAACTCCGGCAGAATAATGCCGCCGTTTACAAAATAAAAATTCAGGTAACTTAAGGTCAAACGGTTATCCTCATAATAGTCGGCCGGCGGCTGCTGGATTTGAATGATTTCCAACCGCCGTCCCCGGGCATCGCGGGCATTTTTTAAGATGTTCAGGTTTTCCCTGGAAATCTCGTAATTGGGATCGGCAGGATCATTGCAGACCTGCGTGATGATTACTCCCGGACGGGCAAAGCAAGCCCCATTATCAACATGGCCGTCCGTGTCGTCTCCGACCCAACCCTTCTTGAGCCAGATAATGTGAGAAACGTTTAAAGACTTTTTCAGGAAATTCTCAAGTTCACTCTGGCTTCGATCGGGATTGCGATTGGTATTAAACAGGCATTCCTCGGTGGTGAGCAAAGTGCCTTCCCCATCCACGTGAAAGGAACCGCCTTCCATTACAATGGGAATATCAAAACAAGGGACTCCCAAATGATGAAGGAGCCTGGGGGCAACCTGATTGTCATCGCCGGCCTCAAATTTGCCGCCCCATCCGGTGAAAATCCAATTAATCCCTGCGATTTCACCCTGGGAATTGGTTAGGAAGGTTGGTCCGTTATCCCGCATCCAGGAATCGTTGTGTTCCAAGGGCAGGATATCAATGCCCGCGCCGCAATACCCGGCCGCTTCACCGGCCAGTTCCGGCCGGGCAATCAGCGTTACCGGTTCGAACTTGGAGATTTTTTGAACGATATCGGCAAATACCGGCAAGATTTCTTCAAACGGTTCGGGCCAGATGGCTTCTTTCACCGGCCATTCCATGAATGTGCGCGAGTGCTTTTCCCACTCCGGCGGCATTTTGAAACCCATTTCTGCAGGAAACATCGGTTTCTCCTTGTTGGGTAAAATTTATTTTACGTAAAGTTTCTGTTTTATTTTAAACATAAAAGGCAATGGTTACAAGAGAGATTTAAAATTTTACCGGAATTCGTTATCTAAAGTTCACAGGAAAATTACCCAATGTTTATTGTCGATATCTCTAACAGTATTAATATAAGAAGTAAGAGAAGTCATTGAAATTCGGAAAATGAATTTGTGAAAGCGGTCCTTAACGGAAAATCCAACATTGAAGTTTGTGACTATGGAAATAACTTAGGAAGTTGTTTGTTGGTTGCCTTTCTCACGGTAGCTATTTACATCAGAAGATTAAGGAGGGCTTTGTGGACAACATGACAGGTAAAGACCATAATTCATGAATGGAGATGACTGGATATGATGGGTAAACTCAAACTTCAAACCCGACTGTTGATTGGCACTTGCAGTATGCTCGCAATCATTGTTTTACTATGCGCATTAACCTTAGTCAGTTTGAACCGGATCGACAGTAAAATGAAAGATATCGTAGAGCATAACGTTTATAAGTTAGAACTCTACAATGATATGGAAAAATTAATCCTCGAAATAACCAACTCCCTTAAAACCCTGGCCTTATTGGAAGACCCCGTTTTAAGACAGCAGGAGATCTCCAATATCCAAAATTACCGCCGGGAATACGATGGATTGTTTCAGGATATTCAAAAAACCGCTGCCACAAGCCAGGGGGAAACGCTGCGCAGTCAAATTGAAGAAGCGGGAAATGTCGCCAGATCATTCAATGACAAAATTATTGAATCGGCCATGGCGGGCCAAAATGCGGCTGCCGCTGATTTGATTGGTTCGCAAGCGGGTCCGGCATGCCGGAAATGGGTTGATGTCATTGAACAAGCTGTCGATTTACAGAAGGAAAGCAATGAAAAAGATGTAGCGGATGCCAAACGAACCAATGAATGGTTGATCCTTTTGATGATCCTCCTGGGTGGGATAGCCGTAGCCTTTGGAATCGGAATTACTTTTTTAATGAAGACCCTGATCGTCAAACCGGTTGTCGATATAGTAAACCGTTTAGATGAAGGCGCGGCGGAGGTTGGGGCGGCCTCCAGCCAGTTATCGGCATCAGCCGGGCAGTTGGCTCAGGGAAGCGCCGAGCAGGCGTCGGCCATTGAAGAAACCTCTTCGACTTTACAAGAAACGGCGTCCATGTTGGAACAAACCTCATCCAATACTGTAGAGGCCTATGAACTCGCCCGTAAGGCCAAAGATTCGGCCAATCAGGGCAATGTTGCGATGGAAAAAATGATGGTTTCCATGGAGAAAATCAATGAATCCAGCGGGGATATTGTTAAAATTATCAAAGTAATCGATGAAATTGCGTTTCAAACCAATATCCTGGCTCTCAATGCCGCGATTGAGGCGGCCCGGGCCGGAGATGCCGGGATGGGATTTGCAGTGGTGGCCGAAGAAGTAAGAAACCTGGCCGGAAGAAGCGCCAAAGCCGCCAAAGATACCACCATGATGATCGAATCCAATATTGCGTTGACCAACACCGGAGTCGAGGATGCCCGGGAAGTTCACGAAACTTTATCGGATATAGCCGCTCACGCCAATAAGGTCAATGAATTAATGAACGATATTTCGAAAGCCAGTCAAGAACAAGCGCAAGGAGTCGAACAGGTCACCAAGGCCATCGCCCAAATGGAGAGTGTAACACAGCAAAATGCGGCCAATGCCGAAGAAAGCTCATCCGCATCCGAGGAACTCAGCGCCCAGGCCGAGAGTATGAAGGAAATCGTCCGGGAACTTTCAAAGCTGGTCTATGGGGCTGAAAGTCTTGTTAAAAATCAACCCAATCGTTATTTTGGGACAGAACATCCATCGAAACCCGCGGGGGTAAGCCGGAAGACCATC
Organism: Bacillota bacterium; assembly: GCA_023429995.1. GTDB lineage: Bacteria > Bacillota > UBA4882 > UBA8346 > UBA8346 > UBA8346. Next base: position 138,359 of record JAEZCE010000017.1, read on the forward strand.
AACCCGGCTTTCAATCCAAGAGATCCCCTGAGAACAAACAAAAATAAAACCAAAGTCATTTCCCCGGAAGAAGTTATCCCGCTGGAAGATGATCATCAGCAATTTTAATGCTTCTTTCCCTCATTGACCTCAAACGCCGGCTTCGGCCGGCGTTTGAGCCCTTTGACCAGAAAGCCGTAGCATAAGAGGGCGGCGGTTTCCGCCGCTGCAATCGTAATCCCCATCGGGAGAGCATTATGACTGCCGGCAATACCGACCAGCGGCGCCATGAAGCCGCCTAAAACAAAGGATAACAAGCCGAGCAAAGCCGAAGCGCTCCCGGCATTTTTGGCTTGATCCTCCATGGCCAAGGCGAAACTGCTGGTGCCGACAATGCCAACGCTGGAAACCGCAAAAAACAGAGGGACCAAGATGGCCAAAAGTCCGCCTCCGGCCAAAATCATTGCCAGTAAGGCCACTCCCCCTCCGAAAGCCATTGTCAGTCCGAAAAGGAGAAGTTTGCGTTCGCTGATCCGCCCGGCCAGCCTGCCGGTAAATTGGCCGGCGATAATGATTCCCAGGCCGTTGACAGCGAAGATTAAGCTGAATGTTTGGGGAGAAACCCCGAAGATATTTTGGATCACAAAGGGAGAACCGGAAATATATGCGAACATTCCGGCGGTAACGAAGCCCTGACAAAGAGCGCAGCCCATGAATTTAGGGTTACCCATTAAATACCGGAAGGTGTTCCAGGTATGAGCCAGGTTGGGGCCGGCGCGGCGTTCTGCGGGCAATGTTTCCTCAAGACCCCAAAATACGGCCAGCATCATCAGCAAACCGATACCGGTGAGAACGATAAATACTCCCCGCCATGACGTAAATTGTAATATTTGTCCTCCAACAACAGGAGCTAGAATCGGCGCAACGCCGTTAATGAGCATTAATAAGGAAAAAAAACGGGTCATCTGTGGACCCGAATACAGGTCGCGGACTGCAGCCCTGGAAATAACGATCCCGGCGGCTCCGGCCAGTCCCTGTATCAGTCTCATCAGGATAAACAGGCTGATGGTTGGCGCAAAGACACAGCAAAGGGAAGCCAGGGCATAGATGAGTAATCCGGCCAGCAGTGGTTTTCTGCGGCCCCAAACATCGCTGATGGGTCCCACAAATATTTGCCCCAGGGCAATTCCCATTAAGCAAGCGGTTAAACTTAATTGAGCCAGGGAGGCGCTGCTGTGAAGGGATTGTGCCACTTTGGGAAGGGCCGGCAGATACATGTCGATGGAAAAGGGTCCAAAAGCGGAGAGGGTTCCTAAAATACAAGCCAAACCGAAAACCTTAATCCGTGAATCTTTAGGGGCGTTTACCACAGGTTCGGAACTGCCGGAGTTCATAAAAAGAATCATCCTTTGTGTGTGTAATAATAAAAAATCTGGCGGTTCTCCAAGTTTGAAAATGGGTCTCAAATGTTATGAAAACTTTAAAATCATATCATACCATTTAGAGCCGCCGTGTTTGGATTTTGAAACACCGTGATTTTCAAAGCCGAACTTTGAATAGTAATGAATAAGGTTCTCTTTACAGGTTAAAACGACACCTTTGCGGCCGGCTGATTTTGATACGGTTATCAAATGATTTATTAATTGCGCCGCAATACCTTGATTACGATAATCAGAAATCACGGTAAGCCCAAAAATAGTCTGGTAATCTCCGTTTGGAATGTGTAGAGTAGCTTCGCTAAATAATTGATCATCGATAGTCGTTTCATTAATTAAACAACCATTGATAAAGCCAATGATTTTTCCATCCAATTCTGCGACAAAAAAACTTTCCGGAAATGTCTGAATACGTTGTTTGAATGATGCTTTCGTGGCAGCCTCGGCCTTGGGAAAACATTTTGCTTCCACTTCGGTTACCGTATCTAGGTCTGCTATCGATACGTTTCTAATTTTAATATCCATTCCAGGGATTTCCTTTTCGGTTAAAATATCAATAAAATTCGCGCCTATCTAGAAAAATCATTAAATATCAGCATATCACAGAGTGGGCCGAAATTCCATTCCAGCCTTGTTAAATATGTTCACAAATACAATGAGTAAAATTTGGTTTGAGGATGGAAATGCATGCCCAAATCGGATATGATAACACAGAGGAGATGATATCGTGACTTTAAAAGAATGTCTTTCTTTTAAAGAATATACCTACCAACGTCCGGATCTGGAACAATTCAAAGAGAAATTTCAGGGTCTATTGACCCGATTTGAAGGAGCCGGATCCCTGGATGATCAAAACCGGGCTATTTCCGCCATTAACCGGCTGCGGAACGAGTTTGAAACCATGGCCACCCTGGTCCATATCCGGCACTCCATGGATACCACCGACGAGTATTACGACCGGGAAAATGATTACTTCGATGAGACAGGACCCATTTATGAAGGGTTTATCGATCAATACTACCGGTTGCTGGTGGCCTCCCGGCGCCGTCCGGCCTTGGAAGAAAAATGGGGCTCCCAGCTTTTCCGGATTGCAGAGTTGAAGCTGAAAACGTTCTCCCCGGAGATTGTGGAGGACCTTCAACAAGAGAACAAATTATCCAGCCAATACACTAAGTTAAGGGCGTCGGCCAAGATCCTATTCGAAGGGGAGGTCAGAAATCTTTCGCAAATGTCCCCGTTTCTCCAATCCCCGGACCGGGAGAAGCGGAAGCTGGCCCAGGAGGCCTTCAACGGTTTTTTTCTGGATCATGAAGCGGAATTTGACCAGATTTATGACGGTTTGGTAAAGCTGCGGGACAAAATCGCCCGTAAGTTGGGATTCAAAAATTTTATCGAACTCGGTTATGCCCGTCTGAGCCGGTCAGACTACGACGCCTCGATGGTGTCGGGTTACCGCCGGCAAGTGCTTGAAGATTTGGTGCCCCTAGCCACCAAACTCCGGCAGAGACAGGCCAAACGGTTACATTTGGACGCGCTGAAATATTACGATGAAGCTTTGGAATTTTTAAGTGGCAACGCCCTTCCCAAAGGAGATCCGGAGCAGCTGGTGGCCAATGCCAAGCGGATGTACAGCGAGCTTTCTCCGGAAAGTGGGGAGTTTTTCTCGTTTATGGTGGAACATGAGTTGCTGGATCTCATTACCCGGCAGGGCAAGGCCGGGGGCGGTTATTGCACTTATATCCCGGACTACCGGTCGCCTTTCATCTTTTCCAACTTCAACGGGACGTCGGATGATGTGGATGTGCTCACCCACGAGGCGGGCCACGCCTTTCAGGTGTATGTAAGCAGGGATTACCAGCTCCCCGAATATATCTGGCCGACGCTGGAAGCCTGCGAAATCCATTCCATGAGTATGGAGTTTTTGGCCTGGCCGTGGATGAGGCTTTTCTTCGGCGTGGATGAAACCAAATATAAATTCGCCCATTTAAGCGGAGCTTTGCTGTTCATTCCCTACGGGGTAACGGTGGATCAGTTTCAACATTGGGTTTATGAAAACCCGGAGGCCAGCCCGGAACAGCGGAAAAGGGTTTGGCGGTCTATCGAGGAGAAATACCTGCCACACCGGGATTACGCAGATAACGAGTTTCTAAATCGCGGCGGTTTTTGGTTCCGCCAAGGCCACATTTTCAATAATCCCTTTTATTATATTGATTATACTTTGGCCCAGGTTTGCGCCTTTCAATTTTGGATCCGGCGCGAGCGCGCGTCCCGGGATCATTCAGCGGCGGCCTGGGAAGATTATTTACGGCTTTGTAGAGCCGGCGGCAGCAAGCCATTCTTGGAATTAGTGAAGCTGGCAGGTTTACAAAATCCTTTTGAGCCAGGGTGTATCCGTTCGGTAACCGGACCCATCGCCAAGTGGCTGGAAGATGTGGCGGACTGGCAACTTTAAACAACCTTTCCCCGGCTCATGGAAAACCAGGCGGGTGAAGCCGCAGGGTTGGAATACCCCCAAAAAAAGAGCGGTTTTTTTATTTCGACTGATCGATCAACATTCCCAGGTTTCGCTTGAGCCGGGTTACCCCCGTCCAAGCGAAACTTTTTCTTTGTCCAAATCCCCGAAAACTTCAAAACCCCCTGGATATACAGAACCTTCATATTTTTTGAGAGCTCCGGGTTTAAAATCTTTTTATACTTCTTTATAAAATTTTTAAAAATGCTTTAAAACCCTTTTATGGATAATTTTTATAATCATCCCGTCAAGGTCATTCTGGAATCGAAAGGGTGTTATTCATGAAAACGGATCGGATGAAGAAAATGTGGCTCCCGGGCTTGCTGGTGATCATCTTGGGGAGCGCCGGAGCTTGGTACTGGTATACTCAGCTCCATGGTTATATATCGACCGATGATGCAATGGTTGACGGTTTTCAGTCCACTATCAGTTCGAAAGTGTTGGGAAGGGTCAGCCGGTTACTGGCCCGGGAAAGCCAGGTGGTGCAAGCCGGACAATTGCTGGCGTTGCTGGATGATGCCGATATCCGCGCCCAACAGGCCCAAGATCAGGCAGCGTTCGCCAGTTCCGGGGAAAACGTGAATTTGGCCCGGGTCAATCTGAATAAAGCCCAAACCGATTTCAACCGGGCAGCCGCCCAATACAATCAAAGCTTTATATCCAGGCAGGAATATGACAATGCTCGGCACGCTTTGGATACCGCCAGGGCCAACTATGCCATTGCCCTGGCTGCGGTCAAAACTTCCCAGGCCAAGTTGGAAGTGGATGAAACCAATTTAAGGAATATTCAAATCCATACCCCCATTGCCGGCACGGTATCCAAACGCTGGGTCTTGGCAGGAGATGTGGTTCAACCCGGACAATCCATTTTTACCATTTATGATTTAGGGCATGTCTGGGTGACGGCCAATTTTGAAGAGACCAAATTGGGAGCTATCCGGGTGGGCCAGCCGGTGGAGGTCGCGGTGGATGCCTATCCGGGTTTCCGATTCAGGGGCAGAGTGAGGGAAATCGGCGTCAATACGGCCTCCCAATTTTCGTTAATCCCGGCCAATAACGCTTCGGGTAATTTTACCAAAGTCACCCAGCGGATACCGGTGAAGATCGGCGTTGAAAATGCCATGCCCGCCAAGGCGCTACTGCCGGGGATGTCGGTGGAAGTCAAAGTGAAGGTGAAATAAATGTCGCTCTACCAATTATTCAGGCGCAAATTATTGAATTATTTCCCTTCCCTCCAACCGGGACATGGAACATACCGCTGGTGGGTACTGGCTAATGTCATGATCGGCACATTCATGGCGGTTTTGGACTCCACCATCGTCGATGTGAGCATGCCCAAAATCATGGCCACTTTTGGCACCAGTGTCGACAAGATTACCTGGATCGCCACGGCTTATATGCTGGTTTTTGCGGTGATGCTGCCGACCTCCGGCTGGCTGGCCGACCGGTTCGGGTACAAACGGACTTATTTTGCGGCTTTGCTGTTATTTACCGTTGGTTCGCTGCTTTGCGGCACGGCCTGGAATGAAAATGCCCTGATATTCTTTCGGGTCATTCAGGCGATGGGCGGCGGCCTCATGATGCCCGTGGGCATGGCCGTTATCACCCGGGAGTTTCCACCGGAGCAGCGGGGAATGGCTTTGGGTTTCTGGAGCATTGCCGGAGCCGCCTCGGTTTCCTTCGGGCCGCTGATCGGCGGGTACTTGATCGATCATCTCAGCTGGCAATCGATTTTCAGCGTCAACGTACCGGTCGGTTGTTTGGGAATGCTGGCGACCTTAATCATTCAGCGTGAATATAAAAGTGACAGGGTTCACCCCTTTGATTTGGTCGGCTTCTTGTCAATGGCGGTATTCCTCAGTTTCTTACTTGTCGCTTTGGCTGACGGCAATGCCGCCTGGAATGTCGGCGGCTGGACCTCCCAGTTTATCCTCGGTTGTTTTTCCCTATCTGCAGTTGGCCTCATCGTCTTTTTGGCCACCGAGTTTTCGGTAAAATATCCCCTGGTGGATTTGGGGTTGTTGAAAGATTTCAATTTCAGCTTGGCCAATGTTCTTTTACTGACATTCGGGTTGGGAATGTTCGGCAGCACCTTTATTCAGCCTTTATACTTACAAAATGCCCTGGGATATACCGCCTTGCAATCGGGTGCGGTCTTCTTGCCGGTGGGTATCATTCAAGCCGTTATGTCGCCGGTTTCGGGAGTGATGGCCGATAGGTTGAATCCCAAGATTCCCATGGTTCTGGGGGTGGTCCTGATGGGGATGAGCATGTATTTGAACAGTTTTTTATCGCTTTTTTCCGAGCAGGCTCAAATCATGATGCCGTTGATATTGCGGGGAATAGGGATGGGGATGTTGCTCACTCCGTTAATGTCAGTATCCATGGTGCGGATCGCCAAGGAAAAAATGGCCCAGGCGTCGGGACTGATCTCGATTACCCGTCAAGTAGGCGGCAGTTTCGGTGTGGCCATGCTGGGAACGGTACTAATTCAACGGCAGATTTTTCACACGGCCATGATTGGCCAATCGGTTCAAACCTCTTCTCCCGTTTTCCAGCATGCTTTGAACGGGTATACCGCGTTTGCCAGGGCGGTGGCCGGAAGCCCGGCTTATTTTTACCAGGCCGCCCTACAGGCCAAGTCGATGCTGGGAAGTTACATCGCCAAACAGGCCTATGTCCAAGCCATCAATGATTGCTATCGGGTCACCGCTTTTCTGATTTTGGCCGGGATTATTCCGGTACTTTTGTTCCAAATCAAAACCAAAAAAATTATTTCCGGCCGGGGCATCCATCCTGAAACGGATATCAAGAAAGAGGAATCTGTCCAATGACAAAAAACCATGGATCGTTTTAGGGATCATTCTGGCAATGGCCTTGCCGGAAACAATATTTGCCGATCATTCTCGGAAAAAGCAACGGCAGACTTTCCGGCGGAAGAAACCATCCAGACGGAGGAAATTTTGGAGTCGGCCTGAAATGCGCCAGATGGAGCAATTGAACGATCTGGGCCGATACCGGAAACAGTTGGCGGAAGCCGGCTACAAGCCGAGCATTTTCATGGTCGGACAATATCGGGGGGGAGCCTGGATCATAATCCCGGTCATTGGAATGGCAATAAAATGTGGACGCTGACGTTGAATATCACAGGGAACATCTTTGATTGGTTCTCCACTTCCGCCAAGGTGACCGGGGCCCAAAAAAATGTGGAGCTGACTACGATCCAGGAATCGGGACTAGGGGATCAACTCAAGCTTTAAGCGGTTATTACCAGGGGATAGCCCTTTACTTGACGGTCCGGGCCAAGCTTGATTTGGTGAGCGGACGGGATTGATAAAATCGTAAAGGAGGATGATCGATGGGAACCGTCGATTTTAGCGAAGATGTCTTTAACCATCTTCAAAAGCGGATTTTTAAGGCAACTTACTGCGGCAAGAATTGTTATGTGAAATTACTGGGCGGATCGAAACGGAACCGGTTTCACCGGTTGCAAAAAATGATATTTGGCGTGACCCGGATACCATTGCTGGCCCCAACGCTCGTTGTCGGAGAGGAAAATGGAATCGTTCATGAAGCGGAAAAGCTTGGTGAACTGAAAAAGTTGGGGCTGAATGTGCCTGCGGTTTATTCCTATTCACAAAGATACCTAATCCTTGAGGATTGCGGCAGAAGTCTGCCGGAAATCATCAGGGAAAAACCCGGGCAAACCCAGGTTTATTTGGAAATGGCCATCCGTGAATTGGGGAAGCTCCATCGCAACGGTCAATGTCACGGCGGGGCTCAAATCCGCAATTTTACCCTGAAAAATGACGAAATTTATCTCATTGATTTTGAAGAGGAAACTCAGGCGGAATATTTCGAAGGGATATTTTTCCGGGATATTGTTTTGTTTTTAACATCGGTTATGGGCTGTGGAATTTTTAGTTTTTCGCTTCCCGATTTGATTACCGCCTATGAGCAGTCAAGTCAAATTAAGATCTGGGAACGACTGGTGAATTTGGCAAACCGGGGCCGGTTGCTGGAGCTGGTGACCATGAAACCGTTCGTCAAATGGTGCGGTAAAGATTTATTGGCCGTGAACCGTGTTTTCGAACAAATCCGGCTTCTGGGCGGCGCCCCAAATCCTTGGCAGCACGCCAACTGAAAAGTAGCAAGCGGATTTGCATTCTAAGGCCCGGAATAGTATATTGGAATCAATATAAAACGCATGAAGGAAGGATGAACCATGAGGCTGCCCCGGGTTGTCAAAGGGCTATTCACGGGTTTTCAATGCCGCCGCAACGAGCAACGCCTGAAAAAACAAAGCTCGATCCGGGAGTTAATCGCCAGACACCTGGAATATCACCAACAGCAGAAGACTTTCTTTCAAACCGACTTAGGCCGGAGACCCCAGGGCGCTTTTAAATTTGGCGAGTTTAATCATTTTAACAGGCGCTTAAAATATTTCCGTCCGGTCGCCATCGCGATTAACCTTACCCTGTGGTATTTGCTCATCCGTTACATGGGGATCGGAATTTTCGGCGTTTTCATTGCGGCGTTGATCAGCATCGCGGGAATTTACGAGATTTTTTTTCTTTGGAGGCTGGAAAAAAGGGTTTTTGAGCCCATCGATCAGTTGAAAAAAGGGGTCGAAGAGATTGCCCGGGGAAATTACGGGGTGCGGATAGAGTGTGATGTGTTGAATGACGTTACGCTTTTGGTGGCTTCCTTTAATCAAATGGCCCGCAAGCTGCAGGAAGCTGAAAAAATAAAGGCCGAATACGAAGAAAACCGGAAAGATTTGCTGGCCAACATCTCTCACGATCTGAAGACGCCGATTACTTCCATTCAGGGTTATATTGAGGCGATTTTGGAACGGACCGATTTGACCAGCGAGGAGCTTCACTATTACCTGCAAATCATTTACAATAATACGGCTTATATGAACAAACTCATTGATGACTTATTCCTTTTCTCCAAGTTGGATCTGGACAAACTGGAGTTTCAATTGGAAGAAATCCCGGTCCGGAAGTTTATGAATGATTTAATGGAGGAACTGGGATTGGAACTTGCAGAGAAGCGGGTTGAGTTTTCCTATCATGATAGTTTGAACTTGGAATGTATTGTAAATATTGATCGCAAACGCATTTATCAGGCTATCCGGAATATCATCGGCAATGCGTTGAAATATGGACCGGAACAGGGGCTGATGATCGAGACCGTACTTTCCCGGCGGGAAGATTGGATATTGATAGAGATCCGGGATAACGGGCCCGGGATCTCTCCGGAGAAGCTTCCTTTCATTTTTGACCGGTTTTACAGAATTGATACCGAAAGGACCAAGGATACCGGCAGTACCGGATTGGGGTTGGCCATCACCAGGGAACTGGTTGAGGCGCATCAGGGAAAGATCACGGTTTCCAGTGTTTTGCAGGAAGGCAGTTGCTTTACCATTCAGTTGCCGGCAGCGGATGTTCAGGGGAGGGAGCGGGCATGAAACAGATTTTGATCATTGAAGACGATATCAACATTGCCGAGTTGGAGCGGGACTATCTCCAATTAAACGGTTACCGGGCCCAGATTGTGCAGGACGGGGAGAAAGGTTCGAAAATGGCGCTAACGGGTCAGTATGATGTGGTGGTGGTCGATTTGATGCTTCCCGGTAAAGATGGTTTGGCAATCATCAAAGAAGTGCGGAAAAAGTATGAGATCCCGCTGATTGTGGTCTCGGCTAAAAGCGAGGATATCGATAAGATTCGCGGTTTGGAATTCGGGGCCGACGATTATCTGACCAAGCCGTTCAGCCCGGCGGAGCTGGCGGCCAGGATCAAATCCCATATCAGACGCTATGAACGGCTCAAGGGGAATGAGCCGGCCAGTGAAGTTATCAGCCACAAGGGGCTGGAAATCAATACGGCATCCCATAAGGTTTGGGTCAACGGCAGAGAAGTGCAGCTGACCACGAAAGAGTACGAACTGTTGGTGTTTTTGGCCTCCAATCCGAATATCGTTTTTACGAAGGAACATTTATTTGACGCTGTTTGGGGCGACGATTATTATGGCGATTCCGCCACGGTGCCGGTCCATATTCAGAAAATCCGCAAAAAGATTGAGAAAGACCCTGCCAATCCGGAATTTATCGAAACCTTGTGGGGAACGGGATACCGGTTTAATTCTTAAGAGCAGAATGCCAACTCTGAATCCTCAGTCCCGCGTCCTTAGGGTCGATTTTTTGGAGCCCAAATTAGATCTCGTCATGAAAGCTCTCTGTTGATCTTGCCTAAGTAGCGGTAAATAGTGGCCTCTGAAGTGTAAAGTTGCGAGGCGACCTCACTGACCGCCCCCTTGATGAGGAAAATCCCCTTTTTATTCAGGTTTCGAACGATTTCGATCTTTTCCTCCTGCGTGAGCCGATCCCTGGGCGTCGAGGTGTCTTTCACCAACTGGTGAAGCATGCTGGAAATCAGATGCTCAATGTTGTCGACAAAATCTTCCGCATTTTCCTCGTGGGGAACAAGTCCCGAGTTACATTGAGCATCCATACCGGGTAGAGGGGAAATCTGGAACAACTCCAGAATTTTATCGACAGCTTCTTTACAACGAGCGGTATTGTAGTTGATGCACAACATTCCCAGCAGCTTCCCGCTGTCGTCCTTGATAAACATAGTGGAAGAACGGGTGAGAATATCATTGCCAACCCGCCCCATATAGTTGATTTGATAATTTTCCTTTTCATAGGTCCGGTTGGTAACAAATTCAAGGGCCTTGCCGGTAATCGGGGAACCCACCTGCCGCCCTGAATTAAATCCGTTAGCGATGGCGACAATCGAGTACTTGCCACCACTGAGATCATGCAAGGCCACTTCATAGTCGGGGCCAAGTGTTTTCCCCAGAAATTCAACCACCAGGGCATACTGCGCTAGTATTTTATTCATGGTATTCAACTCCTTCACGCAAGTATAAGAAATTATTATCGATATAATAACATTTCATCACCTGGATTGCAACAGATTTAGCATAATCCTTTGTAAAACAAGCGGTTGTTTAAAAAACCAACCGCGATGACATTTTAAATGATAAAAAAATATTGACATGATGATTTTTTATTATTACAATAAATTTAGATATTCGACAAAAGTCTTAGGAGTTGATACGGGAAATGAGTAAAAAAGTATTTTCAGAGCAAGCGCCGGCTGCGATCGGCCCTTATTCCCAAGGAATTGAGGTGGAAGGATACGTTTATGTGTCGGGCCAACTTCCGGTGAACGCAGCAAAAAACGAACTGGAAAGCGGAATTCAAAAGCAAACGGATCGTTGTCTGCAAAATATCCGCTCGGTTTTGGCAGCTGCGGGCCTCGCCATGGAGGATATCGTCAAGACTACAGTTTTCATGACGGATCTTGGACAATTCCAAACGATGAATGAAGTGTACAGCGGTTATTTCAAGGAGCCGTTCCCTGCCCGCAGCACAGTGCAGATCGCCGCTTTACCCAAAGGGGCCTCGATTGAGATCGAATGTATTGCCAAGCGTAAAAAATCGGAATGAAAGGAAGAAAACCCAATGACGGCAAAAGAATTTTGCGAAAAGTACGGCGTAGACAGGCGCGGCACCAGCAGCCTGAAGTGGGATGCCCTGGATGTCCGCTTCGGCGATCCAGATCTGATTTCCATGTGGGTGGCGGATATGGAATTCCGAACTCCGGAGGCAGTGGTGGAAGCGATCAAAAAGCGTTGCGATCATGGTGTTTTCGGCTATTCCTTCCCGTGGGAGGGCTATTATAATGCCTTTATCAACTGGGAAAAAAAGCACTTCGGGTATGAAGTGAAAAAGGAGTGGATTCGCTTCGGCTCCGGAGTTGTCACCAGCCTTTATTGGTTTGTCAATTTATTTACCGAGCCGGGCGATGCGGTTGCCATCTTGACCCCGGTCTACTACCCCTTCCACAACGCCGTGAAAGATAACGGCCGCCGGCTGATCTGCAGTGAGCTGGTGAATAAGGACGGCAAATATACCATCGATTTTGACCGTTTCGAACAGGATATCCTGGAAAATCAGGTCAAGCTGTTTATTATGTGTTCCCCACATAACCCCGTCGGGCGCGTCTGGGATGAAAACGAGCTGGATAAGATGCTGGATATCTGCCTACGCCATCATGTTCTGGTGATCAGTGATGAAATCCACCAGGATTTGATTATCAGCGATAAACGGCAGATCCCGTCCGCTATCATCAGCGGCGGAAAATACGCCGGTAACCTCATCACGTTAAACTCTCCGAGCAAGACCTTCAATCTGGCAAGTCTGCTGAACTCGCACATCATCATCGAGAATCCGGAAATCCGGGCCAAGTATGACGCGGAAATCAAGAAAATCAACCAGACCGAAGTCAATATCCTGGGCTTGAGCGCCGGAGAAGCCGCCTATACTTACGGGGAGGAGTGGCGTCAGGGACTGCTCGGGGTGATCCGTGAAAACTTCACCTACCTGCGTGACAGCTTTGCCAAGGAAGTGCCGGAAGTGATCGTCACCCCACTGGAGGGTACCTACCTTACCTGGTTGGATTTGCGGAGGCTGATTAAGCCGGAGGAAGTCAAGTCCTTTGTCCAAGGCAAGTGCCGCCTGGCAGTGGATTATGGTGAGTGGTTCAGCAGTCAGTGCACGGGCTTTATCCGGATTAACCTGGCGACCAAGCCGGAATATGTGGGGTCCGCTGTGAAAAATTTGATCGAAAACCTGAAGCCCTAAGGTAAACAGAACAAAAGAGAAAGAGGAGGAATAGCCATGATAAGTTTTTTGAGGTCCAACAGATTTTCTTTTATCCTGTTAGGTTCGATGCTGTTGGGTGGCATTGTGGGTGCCATCTGGGGCAAAGGGGTGGCTGTGCTCAGCCCGATCGCGGATACCTTTCTGAACCTGCTTTATTGTTGCGTTGTGCCGATGATCTTCGTTTCCCTGGTCTCTTCGATTTCCAAGATGGAAAACTTGAAAAAGCTCGGCAGGCTGTTGTTGATCGTGATGATCATTCTCATCGTGACACAGGTATTGGCCAGTGTTTTCATGATTATGGTGTGTGGCGTTTTCAACCCGGCCCAGGGAGCGCGCGTCGATCTGTCCCAAAAGGTCAGCGACCTGAGCAGCAACAGCAACTTCCTTTCCATGTTCACGGTCAATGACTTCTCTCTGCTCTGGTCGCGCAAAAGTTTAATGGCGCTGATTGTGTTCGCTATGATGACCGGCGTTGCCACTGTGGCCATAGGGGAAAAAGGAAAAGCTGTGGTAGCGCTGTTTGATTCCCTGCAGGAAGTCATTATGAAAATTGTTGGCTATGTCATGTATATTGCGCCCCTCGGGTTGGGTGTATTTTTTGCAACCCTCATCGGCGATCAGGGCAGCCAGCTTATTGGACCCCTTTCGCGCTCCATCATCATTTATCTGGCGGCTGCTATTGTTTATTATGTGCTGGGAAATTCCCTTTATGCCTTTATCGGCGGTGGGCGCGAAGGATTGCGTAAGTATTGGTCCAACATACTTCCCCTCAGTTTAACGGCGTTGGGGACTTGCTCCAGTGCGGCCTGCATCCCGCTGAACCTGATTGCCACCAAGAACATCGGCGTGCCGGAGAGCGTCGCCGACATCAGCATCCCTCTTGGTACGAATCTACATAAGGACGGGGCCTGCCTGATCACCATTCTTAAAATCGCTTTTATGTGTTCCGTCTTCGGTGTAAACTTCCTGGATCCCAAAATTTTCTTCACCGCCATCTTGGTGTCGGTCATTGCCTCCACCGTTATGGGTGCTATCCCCGCCGGCGGATATGTGGGAGAAATCTTTATTATCTCCGCGTTTAATTTCCCGGCGATTGCGATTCCGATTATGGTACTAATTGGCACCATTACCGACGCGCCCGCAACTGCCATCAACGCCGCGAGTCAGCCTGGCATGGCGATGATCGTAACGCGCTTCTTTGAAGGAAAGAACTGGATGAAAAAGTCTTTCTCCCAGCGTTCTGCAGCAGGGGAAGAGTAATCAGTTATTCCAACACTTAGGGGAATTCCATAAATACTCACATAAAAGCAAGGAACTCGAGATGGTCAAAGCGGCCCAATGTTAACATTGGCTACCTTGGCCATCTTCCCTTTACTAAGGTTTATGATGTTTTTATTACCCTTTTTGGATTGTGTTTAATCCGGTGAGTCCTCTGATAATCCAAACCGGGGAATCTTGCCCCAAGCTCCGTTCCGCTTTTCTCTCTATGCATGTTTTAAAATTTTTTATGTCCTCCTGCCCCTCCTAAGCCACGATTGCGGTAATCCCGTTATTTTCAGCCAATGGGTCACACCAAAAAGGGGGGGCGCCCCTTCCGTGAACATCGTCGTTTTTTTAATTAGCGCCTTGGTGTTTGAACTTCAGAGCGTAGCCGTCAAGACCTGAAAAACAGCGAATACCCTTTCAGACCAGCTAGGGTAAGCTTTGGGCCCATTACCCTATCCCTTAACTATTCATTACCCATATCTTTGGAAAATAAATACACATTACGTATAATGAATGTGTAAATGCTTTGTAGCCGATTTGTCCACCGCGAGTTAAAACCCACGGCTAAGTAATAAAAAGCGTCCTAAAGCCCGGATTTACCGGGCTCCGTTGTCTCAAAGCAATATGACAATATGAATAACAAAGGTTAGCCGATCCCCGATATCACGAAACATGTCTAAACTTGGGAGCGCAACTCTCGAAACCCGAAAAACAGCCAAATACCCTTTGAGGGATAAGGTCGGTTTTGGGCTTATTACCCTAACTGGTCTTCAAGGGAATTGGCTGGAATTGAGGGCCAATGGGCTTGTTGGACAGACTATGGAGCATAACGTCGGTCCGGTATCCATACTGAGTCGTCCGGTATGCGTGCGCAACGGTTCAGTATGCATACGCGAGAGTCGGGTATATATACTGAGTCGTCCGGTATGCGTGCGCAACGGTTCAGTATGCATACGCGAGAGTCGGGTAT
>JAEZCE010000020.1 GCA_023429995.1 Bacillota bacterium
GAAGACCGGAAGCGTACTCAATATGTACGCGCGCGTCCACAGGACGCGAAGGACTGGAGCGACCAACTGACGACGCTATACGCCGCTCATCACGCCGCACTCGCTCATTTCGGCAACGTTTCTTTTATTTGCTGATTTATCTTTATAATTAGATAGTTTAATTTATTGTTGCCCCTCAATGAGCTTATGGTTATGATATAGGGGGAGAAAAGAAAGATTATCATAGCGATTTGGAGGTATTCTCATTGCGGCGACCGGAATTGTTAATTCCCGCGGGAAACTTGGAGAAATTACGTACGGCGATTTTATATGGGGCGGATGCCGTATATGTGGGCGTGAGTGGCCTCAGTCTGCGGGCAAACCAGGCTGAGTTCGGCATGGAGGATTTGGAAACGGGGATTGGCGAAGCGCACCGGAAAAATGTCAAAGTTTATGGCGCTCTTAATATATTCGCCAAAAATAACGATTTGCCATTGGCCGAAAGACTTATCAAGCATCTGGCGGAGATCCGGATTGACGGCCTGATAATCAGTGATCCCGGAATCCTGAGTCTGGCGCGGAGATTTGCCCCCGGAGTAGCCGTTCACTTGAGTACCCAAGCCAATACAACCAATCATGAAGCGGTCAAGTTCTGGCATGCCCAGGGAGTCGCCAGACTTGTCCTGGCCCGGGAACTTAGTTTGACTGAAATCTCTGAGATCGCGGCAAATTGTCCCGGCGTTGAGGTGGAACTTTTTATCCATGGCGCCATGTGTATTGCCTATTCTGGTCGTTGTTTTCTCTCGGGTCTGAGAACCAGCCGGAGCGGAAACCATGGGGAATGCACTCAACCTTGCCGCTGGGAATATCTTTTATATGAATCGACCCGCCCCGGGGACCCCTTGATTTTGGAAGAAGATCAACGCTACAGTTATCTGCTGAGTTCGAAAGACCTTTGCATGATTGGATATTTAGCGGAGATTTTAGCTGCCGGAGTGTATAGTTTAAAAGTGGAAGGCCGGATGAAATCTTCCTATTACGTGGCGGCCGTCACCCGCGCCTACCGCCGGGCGATCGATGCTCTTCTGAATGCTCCGGGAGAATACCGTTTGAATCCCGAGTGGCTTGAAGAATTGAAAAAAGTATCCAACCGCGGCTTCACCACGGGATTTTATTTTTCCGGGGGCCAAAAGATTCAGGAGACTGAGCCGGAGGTGAAATATTTCCAATCCTATGAATTCATCGGCACAGTCATCGATTATCAACCCCTAAAGTCCCAAATCCTTGTGGGAGTCAGAAATCGTTTGACCACAGCGGATAGTATTGAATTGTTATTGCCTGATGAGAATCTATCGCTGGATATTCAGGAGATGACCAGCCCGGAGGGAATACCCATTCGAGAGGCCCATAATGGATACCGGATCGGGTTGCCTGTCAATAAAGAAGTGCCGGTGGGGGCGGTCATTCGCAGAAAAATGATTTAGAATTTAAACAAAGTTAACCGTACTGTTCTAGCCAGACCATATTCTGTTGAAAACTAATCTTGGAAATTCGGTAGCGGTTCCCTTCGGGATCAATTAAAATTTCTCCGATAAAATCACTTTTAATCGGTCCACTGAGAGGAGATTCCATTTGGAATCCGGAGTCATCAAAACCAATAAGCTTGAGAAGTAATTTATGACCGTTGCGTTTAACGTGGTAAAGAACGGGTTCTTGAAAATTCAAACTCATCACTGCCTTCTAAGTTGCTGTAAAAGTAGGGCTGTTACCAAAAGAAAATAGATAAAGATATACAATATATAAGTTCTCCTCTATCTACCCAGGCAATTATTGTATCGTTCCTTTTACGTATGTTTGCAACAGCCCTTCAAATTTCAGTCAAAAACTAAATCATCATGGGACAATAAAGTCACCACAACAATTCCTATGAACGTATAAACCCATAATCCCGGAGAAGGGCCATAACCCGTTCGGGGTCCGGGTCCTCCGCGGCCATGTCCAGGCCCTGGCTCATGATGAGGCCCGTAGTTAAGATTCAATGAAAGATCATTTTTATAGGCATTTGAATTGGAGTCCGGACGATACAAGTCAATCGAACCGCTAAAACCCACGAAATCCGCTTCCTGAGTGATTTCTCCGGAGTTTGACGATAAGTTGATGTCAACGGTTGGGGCTGCAAAAGTTTTGGCTCCTACCAGAAGTGTCAGGCAGACTGCAAAAATTAAAACCGCTAATTTCTTCATTCTAATTTACCTCCTTTCTAGTATACATTTTCTCACTCGGATCTTAGTCTTTAAATATTCTTTGAAATATGGAAACCAACCAAAGTTTCATGAAGCTTTTAATTTGGTATTAGAAAAATAAAACCCCCAAATTGGAGGTTTATCTTTAATATTTGGTTCTTTGTGCCTTGTTCTTGGTCTTGCCGGGGGCCTCATATGCGGATGGAAACTATCCGGTGACGGAACAAGAATTGAGCAGACTGTCCGAGATATCAAACAGATTATTGATACTCAATCAGCAACTATCGAGCGACTTGGCGACATCTCAAAACAACTTGACGGAGTCTCAGGACAAACTAAAGGAATATCAAGCGGAATTGGACAAGTTAACCAACCAATTGACGGAATTAAAAGTATCATCGGACGAAGCCAGGATGCAGTTGGTGAATGCGGAAAACTTATTACAGAGCAGCAAAACATCCTTGAAGGCATTAAATTTAAAAAAGAGCAGTATGGACTTTGCCACAATCTGCTCTTCCAAATTATTTTTTCTCGTCCCGAGGCTGCTGTTCATCGCCTGGATGTTGTTCTTTAGGCTTTTTCTTGGGGTCTTGCTTCGGTGTTCTTTTCTTTTTCTTAGGCACTTTCTTTTTCGGTTGTGGTTCATTCGGTCCTTGCTGGTCTGGCTTTGGCGCTTTATCATTATAAACACTGGTATTCAATCTAACAGTCGTAGGGCTATTCCCTAAGGCAGTAAACGAGAGTGAACAGAACACCGCTAACGCCAAGATAATCATGATAAATCTTTTCATCAAACTAATCCAACTCCTTTTATAATTTAAAATTTTCTATCTAAGTATATTTGCATATTTGGAGAAATTCCTAATTGATTAGCTAAGGCATAGATATTAGTATCCATTTGTGGATAGTATGGAGTTCCACCATACGGGCAATAGCTTGGTTGTTCATAACCTTAGCCATAACCGTAATCGTAACTGGGGTATCCGGGTTGGCGACCAGGTCGTTCTATTCTTCCTGGTTGACCTCTATCTGGTTGATTGATAGCCATTGTTTTCACCTCATGATCGTGTATGAGTACCATACTACAATTAGTTTTAGGCCAATGGTCAATTCAATTCACTAATCCTTCACTAAAAAAACACTTTCTAATCACATAATAGGCATTTATTGAACACATAATTTGTGTAATCTTTATACAGATAATGATTTGGAAGAATCCCCTTTCGCGTTATCTAACTTTTCCACTGGCCCTCTTCGGAGGGCTTTTATGTAACGCTAGTTCCAATTCCCCTCAAAAGATCGATCCCACACTTGTTTATCTGCTAACTTGATTATTAGCAAACTCGTCAAAGTACCTTCCATTAAATGGCCAAACAAGTGACCCATATTTGTTTGTGCGCCGACCGGTTGTATGATTGAAGTAATTTTTAGGCTCAATGCGCCGCCAAATAAAATTATCCAAAATAATAAAAGTATGGCAATTCCTTTTAAAATATATAAAGTTCTTCCGGTATAATATAAAGTATAACAAATAACCGTACCTGCTAAGCCCATTATTGTTGCATGAGTAACCGCACCTAAAATTAAAGCAGGAACGGTGCTAAGTTCGTTTTGAGGGAAAAATAATGAGGCAGATATTTGCCAGATGTGCCACTTGTTCATATGTAGTCGAAGCGAAAGATAATCAATGCCATTTAAAAAGGTAGTAGCTATTATACCGCTAGTCATACCAAGAATTATTTTATCCTTTATTTTGAATCGCAATATTTCAGCCACCTTTGTATATTGAAAGCATTGATAGTATTTACTCATAATTAAATAATATGAGGCCAAGCGAAGCGGCCCAGGCTGAGATTATGGATCAACATCGAGGTTTGACCAATCCCAAGAATATATCAAAAGCCCTCTATGACTCGAACAACGAGATTGTAGTTATGGGTGGCCGCGTTTTATTAATGGCTCCATATGTAGGGGCGAAATTGGGGATGAAACCGGAGATATCACGAAATTATCTTGTTGGAAAGCCCGGGGAATGTTACTCATAGCTCTGTCTTAAATCTGGTTCCTGTCAAATAACTGTCTTTTGATAAAAATAAAACCCCTTGCGGGGTGTTAAATTCATTTGGTGCCGAAGGCCGGACTCGAACCGGCACGCTTTTAAGGGCGGTGGATTTTGAGTCCACTGCGTCTGCCATTCCGCCACTTCGGCAAGTCAAACTTGGAACTTTAGCGTGTAGACTGATTTTACCACAAGAGAAAATCAAATTCAAGAGAATTTTTTAAGGAAAGTTATGGTTTTGCAACCGATAAAACTTTTATAGAGGGTGATTCCTTTAGGAAATCAAGAAAAACAGGATATTCGCTCAGCGGAACTAAAAAAGAAGTTTGAACCGATTCCCCGAATACAGTGGAGATATTTTCCGCCGCCACTTGCTTTAACTGATAGATTATTTTGGAATGCTCGTTATAAGGATAATCCAGGGACACCGAATATTTGGGTATTTTTAAAAATGTCCCGGCCTGTTCCAGGACTAAGGAAGCGGTTTTGCCATAGGCCTCAATAAGGCCGCGGACTCCCAGCTTTTTTCCACCAAAATACCGGGTTACGACTACGGTGACGTTCAATAAGTTCAGCCTTAAAATGGCCCCTAAAATCGGTTTTCCCGCGGCGCCGTTGGGTTCCCCTTGATCATTAAAGTATTCGACGGGATATTCGCCGGCTTGAAGCCGATAGGCATAACAATTATGAGTGGCCTGGGAGTGGGCCGTTTTGATGGATTCAATAAAAGATTTTGCCGCCGCCTCGCCGGGAGTTTCCTTACAATGTCCTATGAAGCGGGAGCGTTCAATGGTGAGTTCACAGGAGGCTTCCTTCAAAACGGTAAGGTAGGTTTGGTCATTCATGGATTTAGCATCTCCAGGCTTAATTAGGAAATTAACGATCCCTGACAATGATGGAACAATCAATTCGATCTGCTTTTCATTCCAATAATTCCAAGCCGGCCTGGAAAATTCCTGCTTTGACGGATCGAAAGAGGGCTTCATGAAAAATACAGGAAATCTGCAATTCGTGTGGAATAAAATCATTTGAACATATTTCCAACGGATATCAGGAATGATAATTTTTGAGAGGAGAGCGTTTCATTTGGCTCAATATGATGTGATTATTGTTGGTGGAGGGCCGGCGGCAATTTTCGCCGCTTTGGAACTGGTCAAACAATCCCGGCTGAAGATTGCGATATTGGAAAAAGGCTATAACTTATCGGAACGGGTCTGCCCTGCCAATGAGCGCGGTATTCCCTGTGCCAACTGTTCCTCCTGTTCGATTACTTGCGGTTGGGGCGGCGCGGGAGCATTTAGCGACGGTAAACTCACCCTCTCTACGGAAGTGGGCGGTTTTTTAGATAATTATATTTCCAAAACCGAATTATCCCAGTTGATTCGGGAGATAGATGATATTTATTTGAGATTTGGCGCCCCGACCAAGGTCTATGGCACGGATGACGAGATTATCACCCAGATTCAAAAGCGGGCCGTCCTGGCGGACCTGCGATTGATTCCGTCACAGATCCGGCACCTGGGAACCGGTTATACGAAAATTGTACTTCAGGCCATGCAGGACTTTTTAGTGGAAAAGGGAGTCGACATTTTCACCGGTGTTGATGTGGCTGAAATCATCGTTGACGGGGATAAACTGAAAGGGGTCCGTTCAAGCCGGGGCCAGGAATACTTGGGGAAACATGTAATTGCCGGACCGGGCCGGGACGGCTCGGAATGGCTTTCCACCGAAGCCAAAAGATTGGGGTTGGAATCATCCGTAAACCCGGTGGATATCGGCGTCCGGGTGGAACTGCCGGCTGAAGTGATGGAAGAACTGACATCGGTCATCTTTGAGAGCAAATTTATTTATTATTCAAAGACCTTTGAAGATAAGGTCCGTACCTTTTGCATGTGCCCTCACGGGGAAGTGGTTATGGAAAATCAGGACGGCTTAATTACCGTCAATGGGCATAGTCATGCCGAACGGAAGACTTCGAATACCAATTTTTCCTTGCTGGTCAGCAAGACATTTACCCAACCCTTTCACGAACCGATTACCTACGGCAGGTATGTTTCCGGACTTGCCAACCTCTTAGGCGGAGGGGTTATCGTTCAGCGGTTGGGAGATCTCCAAAGCGGACGGCGGACCACCAAAGAAAGACTGGCCAAGGGATTGGTCCGGCCCACTTTGGAAAGCGCAACACCGGGGGATTTGAGTCTGGTTTTACCTTACCGGCACTTGCTGGCTTTGTTGGAAATGTTAAAGGCGCTTGATATTATTGCGCCGGGTGTTAACTCACGCAATACGTTATTATACGGGGTTGAGGTTAAGTTCTATTCTTCCAGGCTCGGTCTGAACAGCCATTTGGAAACCAAGATTGCCAATCTCTACGCTGTGGGCGATGGCGCAGGGGTGACCAGAGGATTGATGCAGGCCTCGATCTCGGGAGTCATAGCAGCGAGAGATATTTTAAAACAGGAGGCATTATGAATCAGGTTGTTTTAAAGGCCGGCAAAGAGAAGCGAATCAAAGCGGGCCATTTATGGATTTATCAAGGAGAAATCGGAATTATCGGGATCGGTGTCAAATCGGGCGAAGTAGTCGAAGCCCTGGACAACCGGGGCCGTTTTTTAGGCCTTGGCTATTATAACCAGGCTTCACAGATTGCGGTCCGGTTGCTCACCACCAACCGGGAAACCATCGACGAGAATTTCTTCAGATCCCGGCTTCAAAAGGCGCTGGAATACCGCAGCCGGGTCAAACCCGATGCTTCAAGCTACCGCCTGGTATTCGGGGAAGCCGATTTGTTGCCCGGACTGATTGTGGATAAGTTCGAAGACTATCTGGTGGCTCAATTTTTGACCATGGGGATGGAGGTCAACCGGGAGATGATCATCCGGCTTTTGGCCGAGCTTTGCGATCCCAAAGGGATTATTGAACGGAGTGATCTTCATGTCCGCCACCTTGAAGATTTACCGGAACGTTCCGGTTGCGTATATGGAGATTGTCCTCCGTCGGTTCTTATCCGGGATAACGGCTTAAAATTCAGGGTGGATTTGCTTGAAGGCCAAAAAACCGGGTATTTTCTGGACCAATCGGCGAACCGGGCCGTTTTGGAGCGCTATGTCAAAGGAAAAAAAGTCCTCGATTGTTTTTGCCATGTGGGCAGCTTTGCAATCCACGCTGCGTCCTACGGAGCCAGTTCCGTTTTGGGAGTGGATATTTCGGAGGATGCCATCCATATGGCCGTGGAAAATGCGACTTTAAACGGGATGGATAACGTCTGTAAGTTCAAAGTAGCCAATGTATTCGATTTTCTCCGCGATGAAGTGGGGAATAAGGCCGAGTATGATCTGGTTGTTCTTGATCCGCCGGCATTCACCAAAAGCAAACAGGCTGTGGAGGGGGCGGTCCGCGGTTACAAGGAAATCAATCTGCGGGCACTGAAACTGCTCAAGCCCGGCGGAATCCTGATAACCTGCTCCTGTTCCCATCATCTGACCCCGGACTTGTTTTGGGAAATTATGATCGCAGCGGCGGCTGACAATAAAAAAAGGCTCCATCTCCTGGAACGCCGGACCCAGGGTCTTGATCATCCCGTTTTGGTTGGGGTAACGGAAACGGAATATTTGAAATGCTTCATCTTTGAGGTTGTGTAATCATGAATTCCAAATCCATACGTTTAGTCTATGCGGATGAAAAGGGTGAACTGTACCCGGACCCGGATTTGATTGCGGTGGGAATCAACGGCTCCCAGGCGGAGATCGCCGACCAAAGCTGGATCGATATGCCTTCGGGCGGCGAGATATTGCTGTTGCCGGGCCGGCAGCCCACAGGTTATGATGAAGACGGGGAAACGATGGAAGTGGTCGAAGGCTATACGGCAGTTGCGGCTATTTTACCGGTTGGATTTACCCGCTGTCTAACGCCGGGATACGAAATCGCCGTTTCGGGGGAGTTGCCTCTTTTCGGCTACGCGGCAGTGGGAGCCGTGGGGGATCGTCTTAAAGTGGCCGCCATTCAAACCGATCAGGACCTAAAGTGGAGCCCCAACTATTATAACACCCCGGACTTACCGCGGTTGATCGAAGGGAAAATCCGGAGTTATCCGGAAAACCGTATTCTGGCCCAGCTGGCCAAATGCGCCGTCAGTTATCATTGTTTAACGGCTCAAAATATTTTTTATGGGCGCTGGGAGGCCGGGATTCCGGTATCGCCGGTTTGTAACGCCAATTGTATCGGCTGCATATCCAAACAGCCCTCCGAATGTTGTCCATCTCCTCAAGGAAGAATCAACTTTACCCCCAGCGTCCGGGAAGTTGTCGAACTCTCGGTGGACCATTTGGAGTCGGCCGCCGATGCCATTGTCAGCTTCGGACAGGGCTGTGAAGGCGAACCTTCATTGCAACGCGAAGTGTTGGTCCAATCGATCCAGGAGATCCGGCAAAGGACGGACAAAGGGATCATCAATATCAACAGTAACGCCGGTTATTTTGACTCCATCCGTGATTTGGTTGATCACGGGCTGGATAGCATGCGGGTCAGTCTTTTTTCGGCCCGGCCGGAAAATTATCAGTGGTATCACCAACCCCGGAATTATCAATTGCCGGATGTCAAGAGATCCTTAGGTTACGCCTCGGACCATGGCGTCAGGGTCGCCATCAATCTGTTGCTATATCCCGGTTTTACCAATCAACCCCGGGAAACGGAGGCTTTCTACGCTCTGCTTCAAGAGACCAAAGTCCAACAGGTTCAGCTTCGCAATTTGAACCTTGATCCGGAACGGTTGCAGGAGAAGGTCAATCCGGAAGAGGATGAGCCGCTTGAGCTGAGGACAATTCCTGAGTGGCTGGCGCAATTAAAAAAGGAGTTCCCTCAACTTTTAATCGGAAATTATACCTTGCCGAAAAGCCAGGGATGATCATAGCTTGTCTCGCCGTTTGGTCAGGATTTCCTTTCGCAGTTTGTTCGGGTCGCACTGAAAAGCGATTGCGGCGTATTGAAGCCAGGATTCGGACTCCCCTGATTCCCCCAAATATAGATGGCGGTTGCGAAATTTAAAAAATCTTTTAACTCGTTGAATAACGTTTACCGGTTTCATGATCAATACCTCCGTAATGTCAGTATTGACAGTAATTCCGGGAGTCATACCAGCTAGGCTTTTGTCTTAAAGGGTTGGCTGCTTGATAGAGGATATAGAAGGATTTTTGGATAACAAAACCCGCTAGCATCGTCCTGGGTCCGGATCAAACCATGATCACAAGGCCCGGCCATTTAGCGGGTTCGTTGGTTTCTGGGCTTAGCGGAAACCTATAATTCAATTATACGGATAAATGTTTCGCGATTGTTACATCCTAATCGGAAATACCAACCCCAGTTTCGGTGTGTTCACGGATCGAGCCGCTGTTGAACTTTATGGTAAAGTTTTTGATATGAATAAGCATGAAATATTAAGCCCGCCGGATAATCCGAGGAGAGCCCAAGATGCAATTGCAGGTACAATCATTATTAAAAAAGATTGAAAAAGACGTCAGGCAATATGCCCAAGTATTATCCAGTATACTGAAAGTGGATGTGGATATTGTCGATAATCATTTGTTTCGGATAGCGGGCACCGGAAGGTTTGTTGACCGGCTGGGCACTTTTATCGAGGCGGAAGGCACAGGATTTAAATGGGTACTCGAGAACAAAAAAATGCTCATCATCGAAAACCCGAGGGAAGAGGTTATTTGTAAGCACTGTCCAACCTGTGGGACATGTCAGGAACTATTTGAGATATGTTGTCCGATTAAGCTGGAGGAGGAAGTAATCGGCGCTATTGCTTTGGCATGTTTTCAAGAAGAGCAGAAAAAAATAATTTTCCAGAACTTAGATGGGTATGTTGATTTCTTAGTGAAAATTGCCGAACTGATCGCCTCAAAAGTGGGGGAAGCGAAAAATTACCAATCGATTATCGCCACATCCCAAATGCTGGAAAAGGTAATGCAGTTTGTGACCCAAGGGGTGGTTATTTTTAATTCCGATAACACACTGAAATATATAAACCAATATGCGGAAAGAATTTTGGGCAATCATAAAAAACAACTGGATTATCTGTATAAGATTAATGAATTTAGAATTTTTACGGTCGGGCAAAAAAAAGGCAACAGCGAGATAGAATATGTAGCCCGGGTGTGTCAAAAGAAAATCCGCTTATTTGGATATTCCTACCCCATCAGCATCGATGAAAGTAATTATGGAAAAGTATATATTTTTCAAGATATCGCTTCCATTCAAGAAAAAATTATTGTCCAGGATAAAAGAAAATACAGTTTTGAAAGCATTATCGGCGAAGATAAAAAAATCCTTCAAGTTAAAGAAGAAGCCCGGACATTAGCGAAAACCGATAAAAATATTTTAATATATGGTGAAAGCGGCACGGGAAAAGAGATATTGGCCCGGGCGATTCATAGCGAGAGCGATTATAGGGAGCAACCGTTTATTCCTATTATTTGCACCGGAGTTATTGAATCCATTTTGGAACAAGAGATATTTGGAAATTCCGAAAATAGTAATTTGAGTAAAATTGAGTTGATGAAAGAAGGAACCTTGTTTTTAGACGAAGTTGCCGATTTGCCCTTGCGGATTCAGGGAGAATTATTACAATTACTTCAGGACAAGGAAAGGTTTTCGGGCCGGATTATCGCTTCCACCAGTAAAAATATTGAGAATTTGATTTCCGAGAACCGCTTTCGAAAGGATTTGTACTATTTTTTCTATCCTTTTATCATAACGATTCCCCCTTTGCGCGAGAGGCGGCAGGATATTCCCGTTTTAATCCGGTATTTTTTGGAACGTTATGCTTATTTGGAAAAAAAACAAATTACGATTGACAAGAAAGCTTATGGCTATTTATTGCAATATTCATGGGCGGGCAATGTCCGGGAAATGGAAAATATCATCAGCTTTATTGTGTTGATGAATCAAAGCGGCAAGGTGGAACTTGATGATATCAATCAGTTGTTCGATCTGGAGGATCAAAATATTGACGGTTCTTTTTGTTTAGAGACCATTGAAAAGAACACGATCAAAAAAGCGATGGACTTATATGGGAATACTACCGACGGCAAGCGAAAAGTCGCCAAAGTTTTAGGAATCAGTCCGGCGACGTTATATCGAAAGCTTCGTCAATACGGAATTCATGAAGAAAAAAGTTATACCATCGATTGATAATAAAGTTGAATATCGCGCTTGCCTCCAAAAGCCCGCTTTTTAAGCGGGTTTTTTCTTTGTGCGCCCGGCGCGCTATCCGGCGTGCGGATGCTACTAATTCTCATTTTGAGAATTTTTTTTTAAAATTGAACACATTTTGGATGTCGATTGCAAAAATGAATGGAAACAGGGAAAAAATATTGATTTCTATTTTGAGCTTGGTATAATGATGTCATCGATATGTTATTGATATGTCAAATATTAAAGTTAAAATTATTTAAATATGGTTATAGTTTAAATTTTATAATATTTTTAAATGATTTATTGACATTAATTCATATCGACAATGACGTGAATATAACAAGAGGATGAAAGATGGAATCACAAGTCAAATGGGTAAAAAATGAAAGTATCAAAAGGGGAATCGCCGG
Organism: Bacillota bacterium; assembly: GCA_023429995.1. GTDB lineage: Bacteria > Bacillota > UBA4882 > UBA8346 > UBA8346 > UBA8346. The sequence continues at coordinate 11,886 of JAEZCE010000020.1, forward strand.
AATTGGCTTAAAGCATTTCAATGTTGCGGAAATTGAAAAAGCAAGGCGCTTTCACCAAACCATTCCCCAGCACCGGGAAACGCCTTTTTATCATCTGGAAAATCTCTCCAAACGACTTGGAGTGCGGCAGGTTTTTTTGAAGGATGAATCCTTACGGTTTGGCTTAAATTCTTTTAAAGTGTTAGGCGCGTCTTACGCCGTTGCCAAAAAAATAGCCCAGCAAATCAATATGGATATTGGCCGGATTGATTTTTCCCAATTGAAATCAAAGGAGTTCAAGGAGAAATTTCCGGATTTGGTATTCGCGGCGGCCACGGATGGTAATCATGGCAAGGGAGTGGCTTGGCTGGCCAATGAGTTGCAATATCCCGCGGTCATTCATATGCCCAAAGGCACCTCCCGCGAAAGATATAATAAAATTGTTGAATTGGGAGGGAAAGGGGTTATTACCGATGACAACTATGACGATACGGTGAAGCATCTTGCTGAGCTGGCTTATGACAATCATTGGTTGATGATTCAGGATACCCAATGCCTGGGCTGCCTGGAGGTGCCGATATGGATTATGCAGGGATACGGCACAATGGCCTTGGAAGTGATGGAGCAATTAGGCGGGGAAGTCCCCACCCATATTTTTTTACAGGCGGGGGTGGGAGCTTTTGCGTCGGTAATGACGGTTGTTTTTAAAATGTTATTCCCTGAAAATCCACCGGTCGTTATAATCGTGGAACCCAATAAAGCGGATTGCTTTTACCGCTCAGTGGCGCAAGGGCGAAAAACATGTATCACCGGAAATATGGATTCGATTATGGCCGGGTTGTGTTGTGGAGAGCCCAATCCCGTGGCCTGGGATATTTTAAGGGAATATGCGGATTGTTTTTTTTCCGTCCCGGATTGGATTGCCGCTAACGGCATGAGGGTGCTGGGTAATCCTTTACAAGGAGATCTTTCCATAATATCCGGGGAGTCGGGGGCTGTGGCCATAGGATTGTTGGATTATCTGGCCCGCGATCCCAAATTAATGGCCGGTTTGGGATTGGATGCAAAATCCAAGATTTTAGCTTTTAGCACCGAAGGGGACACGGATCAAGAAATATACCGTTCGATTACTTGGTATGGCGCGTATCGCGATGAAAGAGAGGTTTAAGTAATGGAAATCCCATGGGAAAATAAGGTAGTTCCGTTATGCCGGCAACTGATCAGTAAAAAAAGCTACTCCGGACAAGAAAAGGAAATCGTTGATTTTTTGGAGCGGACATTCGCAGAGTTGCTATTTGATGAGGTCAGGGTGGATTCTTACGGCAGCATCACGGCGACGATGAAGGGGAAAAGAAGCGGCCTAAAAATTCTATTGGACGCGCATATTGATACGGTTCCGGCCGATAACGAAGCCCAGTGGTCGGTTAATCCTTTTGAGGGAGTTTCGAAGGAGGGCAGAATATACGGCAGGGGCGCTTCTGATATGAAAGGGGCGCTAAGCGCGATGATTATCGCTGTTTCCGAATTTGCCCGGGCGACCCGGAAGGATTTTGCCGGAGAAATTACCATTGCTGGAGTGGTTCATGAAGAATGTTTTGAAGGTATCGGGGCTGCGAATGTTGGTAAGTACATAGGGCCGGATGTAGTGATTATTGGCGAGGCCACCGAGTTAAATCTAAATATTGGCCAACGGGGAAGAGCAGAAGTGGTGGTTGAAACTTTCGGCCAAAGCGCCCACTCCTCGAACCCGGAAAATGGCAGAAATGCTGTTTATGCAATGTGTGAACTGATTGCGGAAATTCAAAAATTACCTGTTAGTGTTCATCCGGTTTTGGGAAAGGGAATTTTGGAGTTGACCGATATTAAATCTTCTCCTTATCCCGGGGCATCGGTAGTTCCCGATTATTGCAGGGCTACTTTTGACAGACGGACCATTGCCGGGGAAAAGATAGCCGATGTGTTGGCGCCTATTGAAAAGGTAATCGCCGCTAAAAAACCAAGAATCGATGCAAAGGCGCAAATTGCCTACGGTAGGGAAACATGTTACACCTCGGCAATCATAGAAGGAGAACGGTTTTTCCCGGCTTGGATTATGGATCGACAGGATTCTTTGGTGGAAACGGCTCATACGGCCTTAAAAAGAGTTCTGGATGATGAGGTTTTGATAAAGTCGTACTCATTTTGCACCAACGGAAGTTTTTATGCGGGTATTCAGGGTATACCGACCCTTGGATTTGGGCCGAGCCGCGAAAATATAGCGCATATTGTTGATGAATATGTGGAAATCGCGCAACTGGCAGGCGCTTGCAAAGGGTATTACGCCATATTGGAAGACTTAACGGGAAAAAAGGGGCTATCGCTGAAAGAAAAATATTGAGTTTAAATCCTTTTGCGGGAGCCGCTTTATCAATAAAAAACTTAAAAGGAGTTGGTTGTTTTGAAGTTTAAAGGCGTTTGGCGGATTGAAGACGGTGAAATGAGGAAATCCAATCTTTCCCATTTCGTCATGATGGCCCTCTTTACCGGGGTTGGAGTTGTGGTGGGAACTTTTGGAAGCATTGCGGTGCCTTTGGGATTTGTGTCGGCCTTTTGGCCCGGGCAAGCAATTCAGGCGGTAAGCAGCATTTGGTATGGCGGTTGGGGCGGTGTTGCTTCCGTTGTCTTTCCGATTATTTCAAATGCCATTTCAGGTTCGGCGGCCTTGCCGGTATCTCTGGCGTATATTCCCGGTAATTTGGCCCAAGGTATCGTGGGTGGATTGGCGTTTAGAATGTTAGGGGCTGACCCTCGGTTACAAAGCAAGAGAGATTGGGTGATTTTTACCGTATTTGGCATTCTGGTTTCCAACATTATCGGGGCTGCTTGGGGCAGTAGCATCTTGAGAATCTTCGGCCTCATTACGCCCCAAGCGCACTTAACGGTATTCTTAGGTTGGTTTTTGGGAAATTCGGTTGCATCATGGATCTTGGGAGTCATTATGCTCAAATTTATCTCTCCGATTGTCATGAAAACCAAAACTTTTTGCAAGGGTTTGTGGGCCTAACATGGATAGGAATCCGGCAAGCGATTGCAGGTGGATTAAATATCAGCTTGCCGGATTCTATATATAATTAAAAAGTTCACAATCATTGAGTGCGCGCGCGTGCGCGTACGCAGGCGAGTTATTTAGAGAACGTTTTACTCGTCTTCGCGGCTTTGTTTTGTAAAATGAAACGTCCTGGCTAGCTTGAGGTTTACCAATCTATGAGGTGCAATATGTCAAGAAATGCAAACATGCAAAAAACAATTCTCGGATTTGTTCCGACACAGTCGCCCATTTATAAGCTCCATCCTGTCGTGCGGTTGATTATTTTTCTGGCGACGGGATTTATCCCTTTGTTTATTGAGAGACCGGAAATTAATTTGATATTTTTAGTGCTCATCCTGGGATTGTTTGTTTTAGCCAAAGTCCAGTTGAAACAATTAAAAATCTATATGCCCATGGTGATCACGGTGGGAGTGTTTATCACCTTAACCTATATTCTATTCCCCAATGAACTGGGCCAAAAGATCCTTTTGCTCAAGTTGGGGTGGATTAAAATTTATTACGCCTCGATGATGTGGGCTTTATGCATTTACGCAAGAATTTTGACTTTGATATTTTCCTCCATTTTCTATTTTTCGACCAATCGGGAAAAGGACATTCTGGTGGCGTTCCGGAGTCTGAACATTCCTTTCGCGGTTACTTATTTTATTGGATTGTCCTTGCGGTCGGCGGGGATTTTTATGGAAGACTACCGGATCATCCGGGAGGCTGAACAAGCCCGGGGATTGGATATGACGGAATTGTCTTTAGCGGCCAAAGTAAAGCATTTTTGTATGTATATGGTTCCCTTGTTTACTTTGGCAATCCGCAGATCGGAAGATATCAGCGTGGCATTATATTCGAAAGGCACGGTATTGCAAGGAAAATATAAAGGGAAGAAAAGGCCGGATTATTTAGCCTATTACATGCGGGTTGGCGTAATGGATTATTTGGTCGCCGCATTGATGATTTTGATATTCGCGGGGGTGGTCTATTTTCGTTTTAGCGGGAATGTGCTTGGTTTAAACTGCTCGCCGCTGGATGGCTATTTTTTAAAGCTGCTAAGGAAGGGTATTTAACATGAATGCTTTGGAGATCGAAAATTTATATTGGAAATACAGCGATACCGAAGACTATGCCCTGAAAAATATCAATCTGGCGGTGCCGGAAAACATTTTTTTGGGTATTGTCGGTCCCAACGAGTCCGGTAAAACCACACTGGTTTCTTGTATCAAAGGGATCATTCCCAATAGTTACACCGGAATCTACAAAGGCAATGTCAGATTTTTCGGCAAAGATATTAAAGACAACGATTCAAGGGTGATCGCCGAAAATATCGGGATGGTATTTAGTGATCCGGATGCCCAATTTACTTCGATGAGCGTGGAAGAAGAAATTGCTTTCGGATTGGAAAATATCGGAATCGACGAAGAGGAAATCAGCAAAAGGATTGCCTGGGTCGGTGAATTAACGGCAATCGGCGATTTGCTGGAAAAACCGCCTTATGACTTATCGGGCGGGCAGAAACAACGGGTGGCGATTGCCAGCGTAATCGCAATGAAACCGAAAATCATTATTTTGGATGAACCCACATCGATGTTGGACCCCAAATCAAAAGACGATGTTTTTGAACTTTTGGCGGTTATGAAAAAAGAATTAAAAATTACCGTGATTGTGGTGGAACATAATATCGAAAAAATCGCCGAACTTTCCGACAAAGTGTTGTTGCTCAATCAGGGAGAAATCATTCAATATGAGGATACCCGGAAATTTTTTCGGGATATCGCGCTGATCCAAAAGAATGGCCTAAAGGCGCCGGAGTCGATTGAGTTTTTGTATCATCTTTATCACCAGCAGGGGATAGATAAAGAAGCGCCCGTTAAATTTGATGATATTGGGGCCGAAATAAAGCGGATACTCGGGGAGCAAGGGGTAAAAGCGAATGGATAATATGATTGACATTAAGAATTTGGTCTTTTGCTATGACGATGGGACCAAAGCGCTTGACGACATTAATCTGACGATTCGAAAAGGAGAATTCGTCGCCCTGATCGGTCAAAACGGCTGCGGTAAAACGACGATTTCCAAATGTCTCAATGGAATATTGAAGCCCACCCGGGGGAGTATCTGGGTGGACGGTATGGATACTTGCCAAAAAGGCATTCAAAAAGAGTTGGTCAAAAGGATAGGCTATGTGTTTCAAAATCCGGACCATCAGATATTTAATAATAATGTTTACGATGAGATCGCCTATGCGCCGAGAAATATCGGTTTATCCGAAGCTGAAGTCGAGGAAAGGGTGAACGAGGCGGCCCGGATTGCTGGTATTAAAGAAGAATTATTCCCAAATCATCCGTTTTTTTTAACCAAAGGTTTAAGGCAGCGGGTGGCCATTGCCTCGATTTTGTCGTTAAAACCGCAAGTTATTATTGTGGATGAACCTACCACCGGACAGGATTATAAACAATCCATCGAAGTGATGGAATTTTTAAAAATGCTGAATGAAACCCATGGACATACCATTATCATCGTTACTCATGAAATGCATATCGTTGCCCGCTATGCCCAGCATATTGTGGTGATGACCCAGGGAAAAGTGTGGATGAACGGCACGGTGCGGGAAATCTTCGCTGATCCGGAAAAGTTGAAACAGGCTTATGTCAAGCCGCCCCTGGTCACTCAATTGGCGCAAATATTGAAACCTTACGGGGTCAAGCCGGATGTTATCGGCATTGAAGAACTGAAGGAACAATGGGGGCTGAGGGCTTGAAAAAAATTTTAGTCATCAATCCCAATTCATCGGAAGCCATGACCGAGAGCATCCGCAAAACGGTCCTTTCCCATCGGCCCCAGGATATGGAGATCGAAGTGATCAAAACTGCGGAGGCGCCTCATGTATTGGAGAGTTTTGCCGATTACACCCGGGCCGGTCGGGAAGTGTTAGAGATTTTACGGCATAAATCTCTTGAGAATTATGACGGCATCTTATTAGCCTGCTTTGGCGATCCAGCTTTGGCCGCTCTGAAAGAGGAATCGCCCATACCGGTCGTGGGTATCGCCGAGGCCTCCATGGCCATGGCGTTATTATTGGGATACCGGTTCAGCGTTTTGGCGGCGGTGGACAAGGCGAAGGCCATGATGGATCAATTGGTGTCCCTGTATGGATTGAAAGAGAGATTGGCCACAGTGGAGTCCCTGAACCTGACGATTGAGGATTTTATGAAAGACGGGGATTTACTGGAAGAAAGGGTTTTGGAGAGCGGAAAACGGGCCATTGCCCGGGGGTGTGAAGTTTTGATTTATGGATGCGCCGGCATGACCATGATATCGGCGGAGAATGCATCCCAAAAATTAGGAATCACCGTATTGGATCCGATTGTGTGCGGTTTGGCGGCGTTGGAAGGAATTGTGCATCAAGGATTGAGGGTTTCTAAAATTGGTTTATACCGATAAGGCGGGGAATGAAAATGGTTGATTTGTTGTTAAGAAACGGCAATATTGTGACTCCCGGCGATACCTATACGGCCGATATCGCCATCACCGACGGAGTGATTATGGCGATTGGGAAATTGGACAGTTCTCTGGAAGCCCGACGCGAAATCGATTTGGAGGGCAAATATGTCATGCCCGGGGTCGTTGAACCCCATATGCATGTGGAAGCGCCTTTTATGGGGTGTATCGGCCAGCTGGACTTTTATACTGCAAGTAAAGTGGCGGCTTTTGGCGGAGTCACTTTTTTTATGGATTTTTCCAATACGTCCGTAGGCGATTCGGTCTTGGAAAAAGTGAAGATGCGGCGGGAGGAAATGGGCAAAAGCGCTATCGATTACGGGATTCACGCCAAATTTGTGGAGGCGGCGCCGCGGGTTGTTAAAGAAATAGAAGCCATCGTCGATTATGGGTGCCCCAGTTTTAAAATGTTTATGACCTACAAAAAAGAAGGGGTCATGATTGATGATGAAGGCATGATCCGCATCTTTGAGGCCGCCAAAAACTATGGAGCATTGCCCGGGGTTCATGCGGAAAGCAATGCCATCGCCGAATTGAATGTGGAGCGCATGAGGGAAAAGGGCGATTTATCCTGGACGAACTTTCCCCGCTCGAAGCCGAGTTTATGCGAAAAAGAAGCGGTGGACCGGGCAATCAATTTGGCCCGCTATGCCGGAAGCAGCTTGTATATTTTTCATTTATCGTCCCAGGATGCCCTGGAAAGCGTCAAAGCAGCTAAAGAAAAAGGACAAGCGGTCACCGCGGAGACTTGTCCCCATTACTTGCTGTTGGACCAGAGTTGTTATGAAGGGGAAGAGGGTTATTTGGCCATTATGAGTCCGCCTCTGCGAAGCCGGGAGGATAACGAAGCCTTGTGGCGGGGCTTGGCCGAGGGGACGGTTTCGGTGATCGGTTCCGACAATTGTACGTATTCGCTGGAAGAAAAAAGGCGTTTTTTAGAAACCGACCCACAGGGAAAGGTCATTCCCGATTTTACCAAAGTGGTGAATGGGGTGAATGGTTTGGAAGAAAGATTGCCTCTCTTGCTGGAGTATGGGGTTTATCAAAAAAGGCTTACTTTAAATCAGGTTTGCGCCATTACTTCCTATAACCCGGCCAAAACTTTCGGATTGTATCCCCAAAAGGGCGCCATTCAAGTGGGAAGCGATGGGGATCTGGTGGTGGTCGATTTGGCGGTTACCAGTGAGATGAAAGCCGATAGCTTGCATTATGAAAATTCCTATACGTTATATGGAGGGCGCGTCATTCACGGATTACCGGTGATGACCATTTCCAGGGGCCGGGTTTTGGTGGAAAATGGGATCTTTTACGGCCAGCCGGGTTCGGGAAGATTTGTGCCCAGAAAAATCGGGCGGTAGAGAAAGAAGAAGATCAAGTTGCTGATTAAAAATGGAACGATTGTGGACGGAAATTTACGGAAAGCATACCGCGGAGATGTTCTGATCCGGGAGGGAATGATTGTTGCCGTCGGAGAGGCCATCCATGATGATGATCCGCTCGTTATCGACGCCGCCGACCGGATCGTGGCGCCCGGTTTTATCGATACCCACAGCCATTCGGATGTAAGGCTCTTAATTGACTCCAAGATGGAGCCTAAAGTGAGGCAGGGCATTACAACGGAAATCATCGGCCAAGACGGGATTTCGATGGCTCCCTTGCCCATTGGATATATTGATACCTGGCGCAAAAATATCGCGGGTTTAAATGGCGAAAGCGACCTTATCGATTGGAAATATCAAAATACCCGGGGATATTTAAAACAACTGGCGACGAAAAAGTTCCAGACCAATGTGGGTTATTTGGCGCCTCACGGCAATATCCGCATGGAAGCGATGGGATTGGCCAAACAAAAGGCTACCCAAGGCGAACTGGGGCGGATGAAGGATATTTTACGGCGGGAATTTGAAAGCGGCGCTTTGGGCCTTTCAACAGGATTGATTTATGTTCCCTGCGCTTACGGAGATAGCGAAGAGTTGACCGCTTTAAGCGAAGTGGTGGCTGAATATGGTAAAATTCTGGTGGTTCATCAACGGAGCGAAGCCGATACCATTCTGGAATCGATGGATGAAATGATCGATATCAGCAGGAAAACAGGGGTCAGACTTCATTTTTCCCATTTTAAAATATGCGGCCAAAAAAACTGGCGCCAATTGGACAAGGTCCTTGATAAACTGGATCAGGCGATTGCCGAAGGTTTGGCAATAACCTTTGATCAATATCCCTATATCGCCGGTAGCACCATGTTGGGCGTGATATTACCTCCCTGGGCCCATGACGGAGGAACGGACCGGTTGCTTCAAAGATTGCGGGATTCGGTTGCCAGAAAGAAAATGGCCGAAGATATCAAAAATGGGATTGCCGGTTGGGACAATTTTATCGATTTTGCGGGATATGAAGGCATTTACATTACCAGCGTCAAACATGCCGTCAATGAAACGGTCGTTGGCAAGAACCTGGTGGAAATCGGGGAGATCCGGGGGAAAGAGCCTTTGGAAGCGGCCATGGATTTATTGGCGGAAGAAGAAAACGCGGTGGGAATGGTGGATTTCTACGGCAAGGAACAACATCTGATCCAAATTTTACGCCGTAAAGAGGGAAACGTATGTACGGACGGCCTGTTAAGCGGCAAACCTCATCCCAGGGTTTACGGTTCTTTTCCCAGAGTGCTCGCCCGGTATGTGAAGGAACAACCGATTTTATCTTTGGAAGAAGCCGTTCATAAAATGACTTTCAAAGCAGCCCAAACTTTTTCGCTAGAGGGCAGAGGGGCGATTTTGGAAGGATACCATGGAGATCTGGTGATATTTGATTTCAACAGGGTCCGGGACTTAGGCACTTATCAGGAACCCGCCCAGTACCCATTGGGTATCGAAACGGTCATCATCAACGGCGCCCTCGTCTATGACGGCCAAACCGTGATTCCGGCCGGCAAGGGACAAATTTTGAAAAATTAAATTCAGCCAATCCCGGGCGGTGGAAAAGAATCGAATCCGCTCCCTTCTGTCTGGCTTATAGGTTTGGAAGAGACACCTCTCCGTAACATTATGAAGAGGTGTCTTTTGCTTGATTGGGAGCGCCTCAGACCCTGGCGCTCCCGTCTTAAGCCGTCGCTGACGGCTCGCTTTCTTTTTCCTCTCCGAACTGGCCTGCCCGGAAGCCAAAAGCGGGCCATTTTTCTAATTTTTTTGCCTTTTTACGAGGGAAAAGAGGGGCATGAGGTTCAAGAGGTCCAAAAAATAAATAAAAATTAAAAGGATTGGTTTTTATAGATAACGATAATGTTTGGAGAAATGCAATCACCCAAGGGAGAAACGGAAAAAAGGTTTGGAGAAATGAAATCACCCAAGGGAGAAAAGGAAAAAATGTTTTGAGAAAAGAAATCTCCAAAGGGAGAAATGAAAAAAATGTTTGGAGAAATGCAATCACCCAAGGGAGGAATGGAAAAAATGTTTAAAGTTTCCTTCCCTATTTTGATTTTTGAGAGCGGGCAATCGAAGGGGAGGGGATGGGGGGCGGCAACGGCGAGCATATCGGACCTGTCCATAGGTGAGATTTCTGAAACGCGAAAACAATTAAAAAAGGCATAAAAAAACATCTTTACGGGAAAACCCGGAAAGATGTCGAATGAAAAATGTGTGAATCTTCTATCCGATTTTTACAGGCTGTCAGGGTGTTGGTGTATCTTTTTGGGGAGTAAAAAAACAAACGGTATCGTTACGATTAAAATACCGATAGCAGACCAAATGGCATATCTTAAACCCATAGCAAATCGGCTAATTTCGCGTGCGCGCGTCAATGAACTTCCAATTGAATCGAAAAAAATCGTACTGACAATAGCAATACCGATACTGCTGCCAACTTGCTGCATCATGTTTAAAATACCGGAAGCCGAACCTGCATCCTGCCCAGGAACCTCAGAAATACTAAAATCAATAAGCGGCGCTACAACCAAGCCCATGCCCGCACCAGCGGTAAGAAGTACCGGAAGCAGCTGCCAATTGCTCAGGGATGCACCAGCTCCGTGCATCACGAATTCGACACCTGCAAGCCCAAGGGCAAGTAAGATCAAACCAAATATAACGACCTTACGGCCATATATCGGCGCCAATTTCATTACTGAAAACCCAGTCATTGCAGGGACCATAACCGAAAATGGCAATGCGGTGAGGGCCGCGTGCAAAGGTGTAAAATGTAAGCCCATCTGTAAGTAAAACGTAAAGACCAGAAAATAGCCGCTCATGGCAATCATCATGAAGGTCGATACCAATACCCCTCCAATAAAGCTCTTAAACTGGAAAAGGTTCGGTGCGATTAATGGAGATTGTTTCATTTTCATACGGTGCTCCTCATAGGCAATAAAAAGGATACCAACGATGATTGAAGCTACTATTGAAATATATGTCCAAACAGGCCAACCCAAGCTATTCCCCTGTATCAGGGGATACAGCAGCATGATCAGGGAAGCCATCGCCATGAACGTACCCGGTATATCCACCCGTAACGGGTTTATCGATTTTGATTCCGTGAGAAGGATCGCAGCGGTTATAAAAATAAAAACTCCGACCGGAATATTAATGAGGAATATTGTACGCCAACCTAGCCCAAAAAGATCAAGCTTGATCAGGAATGCCGTTAGCATCGGCCCGCCAACGGTTGCCAATGCGCTGACTCCGCCATAGGCGCCAAGCGCCCCGGCCCGTTCTTTCGGTGCAAATAAAACCTGGATATAAGAAAGTACCTGTGGAATCATAATCGCCGCCATGATTCCCTGCATTGCTCTGGAAAAAATCAAAATATCAATTGTGGCAGCCAGACCTGAAAAAGCAGAGAAGATCGTAAACCCTGCTATGCCTAGCATGAACATTTTTTTACGGCCTAAAATATCCCCCGCTCGCCCGCCGGTAATGATAATCAATGCCATTCCAAGGATATATGCGTTGACCGTCCACTCTACAGCCGATGAACTAGCCTGTAAACCGCTTTGAATTGAGGGTATGGCAATGTTGATGATCATGGTATCCAAGATGTCTATGAAAGCCCCGAACAGAAGGATGACTAAGGTCAATGTACGGCGTTCACTGTTCATTTTTTCTTCCTCATCATTGTGTCCTCTTCCGATTGATTGTCTTAACTACGGCCCTTAGCCCGGTGGTGGTTCAGTTTTGGAATTTCATCATAATTTGCGCCCCGGCTTTAATCTTTCATTACGATTTAATGAGTCTGACTCCTAAATCAAAAGCTTTTTGTAAATCCCCAGCCGATATTTTTTCGACTCGATTTGATTTTTCTTCTTTATCCGGCATCCGATAAACGTACTTTGAATAATCGTCAAAAAGAATGGTATCAGTCAAAGCTAGTAGTTCACAACTACCCAATGTATGGCCCATCATTTCCGAAAAACTAACTAAAGTATCCTTGAACCCTCTTTTAACATAAATTTCATCATTCACATTCATCGTTGCAATCAAAGCTGTTTTAAAGTTTTTGGGTTTAGGACCTGTACCCGTACCGCCATAATCAAGATATTGGAAAAGCAACCTATCCGTAAATGAACGCATTTGACCGGATAGATTTCCATAATAAATAGGCGAACCGAGAACAATTCCATCGGATTGTTCAATGCGTTCCAATAAGGGCTTAAGTTCATCATTTACCATACAATGTCCAAAAGACTTACTATTTTTCAATTTACAAGCATAGCAACTGATACAGTCTTGGTAGTTTAAGTCAAAAAGATTGACAAACTCAGTTTCAGCTCCTACTGATTTTGCGCCTTCAATAACTTGGTGTAACATTGTTGCTGTATTGGCATGTTTTCTTGCACTACCACATATAGCTATGAGTTTCATTATTATCCTCGCCTTTCAATCATTTCGAGACCAACGATGAACCGATATCCTTCAAGGCAACGTGCAGTTCTTTCCTTTCATGCGCCGCTCCATTTCGCAAACCGGTAACGACAGGCACCTCTTTCACATCAAATTCCAGCAACTGAAAACTGTGTTTCGTATAATCAATATAGGGCTGAAACAGGCCGGGATCGGGGTTTCCCTGATTAAACGTAAGAATCAGCTTTTTTTGGGCGGCATTTTCTTCTTTGAAATACGGGGAGTATCGCGGAGAAAATCGCGCAAACATCCTGTCGACGAATATCTTCGCCTGGGCAGTCATCTGCATCATGTAAATCGGTGAGCCGAAAACAATGACACCCGCACGATCAATCGCTTCATTAAGTTTCTGCATGTCGTCTTTGATAACACAACCCTGATCGCCCTTGTGGCAGCCCCAACAACCCCGGCACGGTTTGATATCAAGATCGCTGATATACCAGACCTGAGTTCCAGCGCCCTGTTCTTTGGCGCCTTCGAGTATTTTATTGACTATCCAGGCGGTATTGCCTTCACTCCGCGGACTTGCGATAATTCCGATGATATTCATGGTTTTTCCTCCTTGCAGGTCTGCTCTGTTTGTAGTTTGTTCTGTACATTGTGTATTCATATAAATGATTCACCTCAAAATTGTTATTTTGTTTCCTTGGCAACAAAATAACAATAACACCTTATTGTTTCCTTGTCAATAAAAAAGAGGAAGGCTGCATCATCCGCTGTGTTTCAGCTTTTTGATACAGCCCCGCTAGGAGAGTTATGAAAAACCCTAATTTTGTCCCCAAATAATTGAACAACTCTTAAAGAAGTGTTATCGCCCATACATATGCGAGGTTCCGCTATAATTGGCCCCATTTTTTGACGAAAGAAATTTATCACACCTCTTCTATTGATACACCCCCGTTATTCAAAATCATCTCGATTGGTTATATCTAAACCTTGCTTCTTTATCTCTGCATCCAAATGCCTATTATACATTTCCACGAAACGAAGCATGATATCATAATGTTCCACGGGTACCTGCTCAAATACGGCTTTATCCCGCTCCCAAAACTCATGGTGTAATTCCTCATGGACCTTGAAAATGACTTTCCCTTGCGAGGTTAAGCGAAAATAAATTTCCTTCTTGTTATCCGGCTTCCGGTAGCTCTCAATAAGGCCTTTTTTGATGAGCTTCTTCGTCAGTTTACTGATGGCGCCCAAAGTCATATATAAGGACTCCGCAAGTTTTGTCACGTTGGAATCTACATTGCTTCCAACGTATTCGATGCAATGGATTTCCGAAGCCTTATAAGACTTAAAATCCTCAATTCGTTCTTTTATTTTAACGCTATTCAGCGAATTCATCTTGTTATATAAGTCCCTGAAACCTATCATGACCTGTTCTTCTTTGTTCATGGCCTGTCCTCCCAACCGTTGGTGCATTAACAATCATTATAATAAACTTTTGTTTCTCTTTCAACAATGTTAAAGGAATTGTTTTTTAAGGGAAATAGGCCAAGACTGCAAATTTGTTCCGTTTGGCCGCTGGAAAGAACTCCCATGTCTATTTCGGTGAAGGTATGGTGTACGAAGCCGGTTGTTGTCAACCAAGCAATCGCTCCAACGCCAAGCCCTTATAACCACCCAAATGATTTTTCTCTTTTTATTTTTCCCTTTACGGTTTCATTCCCAACATCCCCCTATTGAACTGGCCTTTAAATATTTGTAATATTATTTTGTTACGATGTCATATTCTCTCTCGGATGGGGGTGATACGTTGAATAAAACAGGTCTCGCGAACCAAGATCGGATTGATAGTATCTCACAGCCGCAGGTTTCAACATTACCGCCGGCTTGGGCTTCCCAAGCCGTATTCTATCAGATATTTCCGGAACGTTTTTATAACGGTGACCCTACCAATGATCCGGCCCATAAACAATCCTGGGGCGATGAGCCTTCCTGTTTCAACTTTTTTGGAGGCGATTTACAAGGGATTATCGCCAAGATTCCCTATTTGAAACAACTGGGTGTTACTTCATTGTATTTGAATCCGGTTTTCGATTCACCATCCAACCATAAATATGATACAAGGGATTATTTAAGCATTTCTCCTGAATTCGGCGATGTTTGGACCTTTAAAAGTTTGGTCGAACAATTGCACCGGGCGGGGATCCGGGTTATTATCGACGGAGTATTTAATCACACCGGCGACAGTTTTTGGGCTTTCCAGGATATTATGAAACATGGCGCCTGCTCGCGTTTTAAAGATTGGTATCATTGCAAAGAGTTTCCGATTCGTCAAAACCCGCCCAATTACGAAAGCTGGTGGAATTTCGGGTCTCTACCGAAACTCAATCACCAGAATCCGGAAGTGGTCCATTATCTGTTGAAGGTAGTGGCATTTTGGACCAGTCTCGGGATTGACGGCTGGCGGCTTGATGTTCCCAATGAAGTCCACATGGATTTCTGGCGGATTTTCAGAAAACTGGTCAAATCAATCAATCCCGAAGCTTTTATTGTAGGGGAGATTTGGGATCAACCTTTTGATTGGCTAAGAGGAGATACTTGTGACGCGGTGATGAATTACCGGTGGCGTGATGCGGTGATTCGATATTTTGCACAAGGACAACTATCCGCGGAACAGTTTCGGATGGAATTAACCGCCAACCGATCCAATCTGCCATGGGAATATATTATCAGCGCTTATAATTTGTTGAGCAGTCATGATACACCCCGGTTTTTAACTTTATGCGGTGAAGACAAGAAGAAATACTTGGCCGCAACGGCATTTCAGTTTGCTTACCCCGGAATTCCGGCCTTATATTATGGGGATGAAATTGGAATGACGGGCGGTAAAGATCCGGAGTGCCGGAAAACAATGAAATGGTCTGAAAATGAACAGGATCAATCCTTACTCAAAGGGATCGAAGAACTGGTTCAAATGCGTAAACAGTATCAATCGCTACAAAGCGGTTCTTATCATGATTTGTATTTGGGAGAAGGCGTTTTCGGGTTTGTTCGTAGCGGAAAAAAAGAACAAATTCTGGCTTGTTTCAATATGAGCCATGAACAATGCCGTTGCATCGAAGTGCCCCGGGAATGGAGCAGCGATTGGGAACCCATTTACTCTCTCGGTTGCAGTTTATCACGGCTTAGTTATCCGGAAATCCCCCCCTTAGGGGTGAGGATATTTAAAAGAGGGTAGGTTAAAACAGTTATTGGTTATTAGTTTCTAGGCTTTGCTTTCACTCAAAGAAATAAATAAAGAAATTCAACAGCGATTATCCTTGAATGAATCAAAAGCTGATGTGATGTGGATGTAAACGAAGAGGCTGTCTACAAAGTAATTTGGAGTCAATAAGGGGCTGTCCCAAAAAAAATTAAATTTTTTTTGGAGCAGCTCTTTTTATTAGGTGACATGATATTGACATCATTACCGGTCAGGGATATAATTATAATAGTTATTATAAGTATTAAAATAATAGTAAAACATTGGAAGTTGGAGGCGATGAATTTTTAAATAACTGTTGAATGAAAGTTGCTAAAATTAAAGGGGGTTGAATGTTAATGGTAGTATCGATTTTTATTTTAGTACTTTTTTTGGTTGTTGCTTTATTGATGGTGACGCGGAAATTGCCGACTATTTTAGCCTTACCGTTATTAGCAATCGGAGTAGCCGCTATCGCCGGAGTGTCATTAATTTCCGTCGGCAAGGACGGAACCGATATGGGAATTTTAAGTTATGTTGTTCAAGGCGGGGCTACTAAATTAGGCGTCGCTTATTGTGCGGTTATTTTAGGAGCCTGGCTCGGTCAATTGATGAACCAAACCGGTATTTCTAAAACAATCATTAAGGCCGCCGCTGAATTAGGCGGAGACCGCCCGTTTTTAGTAACCATTCTGGTTACAATCGCTGTATCCTTGCTCTTCACCACGATTGACGGTATTGGTGCCGTGATCATGATTGCAACAATTGCAATGCCGATTATGATATCGGTTGGAGTCCCGGCCATTACCGCGGCCTGTATGTTCATATTTGCCATGGCCACCGGTGGAATCATCAATATGTCCAACTGGGCTTTTTATACGACAGCCACTGGAGTCCAACAATCTCAAGTACAAGCATTCGCTGTCACCATGGCGGTATTGACGGGAGTCACCGCTCTTATCTTTGCTATTGTTGAATTTAAGGGGTCCGGCATTAAATTTTCGTGGGCTGTCCACGCAAGTCCTGAGACAAGCCAAACAGAGTTTAACAAGGCGCCCTTGCTTTCATTATTCACACCCTTGATTCCGATTGTAATGGTGATTCTATTAAAATGGCCCATTTTATCAGCGTTTTTGGCTGGCCTTCTTTGGTGCTTTTTGACGGTTTATCTGTTTTCGCCGAAAAAAGATTTGCAAAAGCTGCTTTCAGTTTTAACAAAATCGGCTTTTGAAGGCGTGACCGACAGTGCACCGGCAGTTCTTTTAATGATTGGAATCGGAATGGTCCTCAATTCATTTATGCATCCCCAAGTTGCCCAAAGTATTAGTCCATTCTTAAAAGTAATCATCCCGAGCAATCCCATTATATATGTGATCTTTTTTGCCATCTTAGCACCTTTGGCGCTATATCGCGGGCCTTTAAATATGTGGGGACTCGGTAGTGGTGTTGCCGCTGTCATTATTGGTTTGAATGTTTTACCGGCACCGGCAGTATTTAGTGCATTTTTGTCAACCGAAAGGGTTCAATCCATTGGCGATCCCACCAATACCCATAACGTTTGGTTTGCAAATTATGTGGGTACCGATGTTAATAAAATTCTGCTCAAAGTCTTACCGTACATCTGGTCTTTGGCATTAGTCGGATTGATTATTGCTGCTTTTATGTGGTTTTAATCTTTTATTTGTCACATATTCGCTTGTTTAAAAAACAGAGTTTTAAAATGAACAGAGATAGGATATTTAGTGATGGATGGCTAAATATCCTATCCTGCCAAGAATTAGGATATGGGGTATAACGAATGAAATATAGAATCGGAATCGATGTCGGAGGAACATTTACCGATGCAGTCCTTATTGATGATCAAACTTATGAACTGGTTGGTACGTTAAAACTTCCGACCACTCATTTTGCACAGCAAGGTGTGGCTGCCGGAATTGTAGGCGTTATTCGTGGTGCCATCGAAAAGTATAATATTAATCCCGAGGATATTGTATTTATTGCCCATGGTACAACACAAGCCACCAACGCATTATTGGAAGGCGATGTAGTACCGGTCGGGGTGATTGGAATGGGCCGCGGGAAAATGGAAGAATTAAAAGCCAAAAATGATACGCAAGTGGGCGATATTGAGCTGGCTCCCGGTAAATTTTTAAAAACTCATCATCGTTATCTGGATACCACGAAGGATAGTGACTGTGAACAAGTTATTCGCGAATTCGCAAATTTGGGCTGTCAAGTGATTGTTGCCAGCGCTGCTTTCTCGGTAGATGATCCGTCTGCAGAGTTGGCGGTAATGAAAAAAACAACGCTATTGGGGATTCCCAGCGCAGGCAGCCATGAAATATCAAAACTCTATGGTTTAAAGATCCGGACTCGTACAGCTGCCATTAATGCCAGCATTTTGCCAAAGATGATGGAGACAGCCGATATGACGGAGGCCAGCGTTCAAAAAAGCGGAATTAAGGCGCCGCTAATGATCATGCGTTGTGACGGCGGAGTCATGGATATCAATGAGGTTCGGAAACGGCCGATTTTCACCATGCTTTCCGGTCCGGCTGCTGGGGTAGCAGGCGCTTTGATGTATGAAAAGATTTCCAATGGAATCTTTTTAGAAGTTGGTGGGACAAGTACTGACATTTCGGTGATCAAAAACGGCAAAGTTATGGTGGAGTATGCTGAAGTGGGCGGACACAAAACCTACCTAAATTCTTTAGATGTCCGGACAGTTGGAATAGCCGGGGGAAGTATGGTTCGGATTGGCGCAGGCGGAGTTGTAGATGTAGGACCCCGTAGTGCTCATATCGCAGGATTAGGATATACCGTCTATGCTGATCCCGCGGAAATTACGGACCCGGAAATCTCTTTGTTTCAACCCCGTCCCGGCGACCCGGAAGATTATGCCACTATAAAATGCGGTAATGGGAAAAAATATGCGATCACGGTTTCTTGTGCCGCTAATATCTTGGGTTTCGTCAAACCCACTCATTATGCATATGGATCTAAAGAAGCGGCTGTGAAGGCTTTTGTTCCCTTTGCAGAACGTTTCGGGATCACTGTGGAAGACTTTGCCAGACAAATTATGGATAAGGCTTCTCAAAAAAATGAAACCGTCCTTAAGCAACTATTGATCGATTATCAATTACAGCCGGAAGAGGTAACCCTGGTTGGCGGAGGTGGAGGCGCCGCAGCCATCGTCCCTTATTTGGCTCACTATATGGGACTAGAACACCGGATTGCCAAAAATGCCGAGGTTATTTCGCCGATTGGAGTCGCCTTGGCTATGGTCCGTGATGTTGTGGAACGAACAATTGCCAATCCAACCGACGCTGATATTTTAAAAGTAAGGAAAGAAGCTGAACAGGCGGCTATTCAGTCTGGGGCAGCCCCTGGTGCGGTAGAAATTCATGTGGAAGTCGATACGCAAAGAAGTATTGTAAGAGCTATTGCAACCGGCACCACCGAATTGCGTTCTAAAAATCTAATGCAACAAAAGCTTTCGGAAGATGAAATTAAGACGATTGCAGCCAAATCTATGGGTATCGCCCCGGAATGTGTCCAAACCAGTGGCAGTACGGGGGATATTTATATTATCCATGGACATTCCGAAGTTAAAAAATGTTGGGGTTTATTTACGAAAGTCAGCCAACCTCTTCGGGTCATTGATAATGAAGGAGTCATCCGTCTCCAAAAAAATCAAGGTGAAGTATTCAAATTAGCCGTTGCTGATTTTAAAAATCAATTGACTCAAGTTGTTAACGACTGTGTATCTTATAGTGACGGAGGAAAAGAAGTGCCCGATGTCTTCGTTTTCTATGGCAAGAAAATCATTGATTTGTCGGGACTCATTGATGTAAACCAAATTGCAGCTGTTGCCAATGTTGAAATTGAGGGAATTCCTGATCATCAGGCAATCTATGCGTTGGTTTGCAAGAAAAATGCTCGTTAACAATCCAGAAAAGAGATGTTATAGTAAAGGGATGGAAAAATTTTTTGGTAGCCGCTATGAATTAGGTTTGTATGAGCTTAGGAATGATCTGCTGTTTTCAAAAATACCGGCGGATCGTTATCCGCAGCTCATTAATAAGGCATGGGAAATAGGCAATGATACGGCTCGGAAGTATTTTGCTCAATACGGCACCAATAATCCAGAACAACTGGTTTGCGAATTAGGATTGATCCTGACCGAAAAAGAGCAGGGATTCGTGGATCCGCAATATCGAATTTGCAGCGAATATTATAGTAATCCGCGCCAAATTATTCTTTACACCGACACGATTGGCGCGGAACTGGAAAAACTATGGGCTAAGGGCTTTCATAAGTATCATGATTATGCCTCAATCCGGTCGCTTTTTATCGTCCATGAAATTTTCCATCATATCGAATGCCATGATATTGGCCTTACATCTAAAAAAGAGAAACTAGCGGTTTTTAAATGGGGCCCTTTTCACATTACTTCGGGAATTCGGGCATTATCGGAGATCGGGGCCCACGCATTCACCAAAGCTTTGTTAAATTTGGAGGAGGAGGAAACGGATAATGAACCATCATTATGATGTCATTATTGTGGGTGGGGGCGTTTCAGGGGCTATTGCCGGCATCGCCAGCGCTAGGCTTGGAGCCAAGACACTGGTCATTGAAAAAATGGGATTTTTAGGCGGTATGCTAACTGCGGGCGGCGTTGGCCCGATGATGACGTTTCATGCAGGTTCTGTTCAGGTGGTACGGGGTGTTGCCGCCGAGGTGGTCGAAAAGTTACAGCAAATGGGCGGTTCTACCGGACATATCGTGGATAGCACGGGTTATACATATACCGTGACTCCCTTTGATTGCGAACTCTTGAAACACGTTCTGGAAAAGATGTATTTGGATGCGGGTGGACAAGTTATTTATCATAGCTTTTTCTGTGATGTTAAGGTACCCGCTGGCAAAATTAACAATATAATGGTGGCAACCAAATCCGGATTTTTGGAACTTACAGCCTCTGTCTTTATTGATGCCAGTGGTGACGGAGATCTGGCTGCATGGGCCGGTGTTCCTTTTTTGCTGGGGCGTCCGGAAGATCATCTATGTCAGCCGGTGACTATGAATTTTAAATTGACCCAGGTTGATATCGGAAAAATCAAAAACTATATTCGCAGCCACCCGGCTGAATTTCCGGAAGCCAAAATCGAACTGATCGACCAAGCATCGCGGCTTTCCGTAGGGGGCTTTACGGAAATCATGGCCACCGGAAGAAAAAATAAAGAAATTACCTTCAGCCGTGAATGTGTTCAATTTTTTGAGACCAATAATCCGGGGGAAGTTATTATGAATACCACCCGGATTCAGAAAGTCAATCCAACCGATGTATGGGAGCTATCCCGGGCTGAAGTCGAGGGACGCCGGCAAGTGCTGGAACTTTTCGAATTCATGAAGCACAGGGTACCGGGGTTTGAGAACGCCATTTTAATTGGCAGCGGACCCAATATCGGAGTCCGCGAGTCCCGGAAAATCGAAGGCCGATATATTGTAACCGCCAACGATTTGCTGGAACAAAAAACTTTCGAGGATGAAATCGCTTGCGGCGGATATCCGGTGGATGTTCATAGCCCTGACGGAGAAGGAACGAATTCGCGTCATTTAAAATGGGGTGCGGTTTATGGCATTCCATACCGCTGTCTGGTGAATGAACAGATATCCAATTTGATTAATGTGGGCCGCTGTATATCGGTGACTCATGAAGCATGTGCTGCCATCAGGGTTTCTCCTATTGCTATGGCCATAGGTCAGGCCGGTGGAACCGCCGCCGCCTTATCCACTCAAAAGCAGTGCGAGGCGGCCAATCTACCCTATGCTCCTTTACGGGAACAATTATTACGCGATAAGGTATTTTTACGTTCCCATTCGTAATAGGCGCTATGGGGCCGGGTGAATATTAAAAAAGGGATTGGAAAATGGGGAAATTATTTCAAAATACAGCTGACATACGCAGCTTTAATACCAAAAAAATCATTGAGTATTTACGCTTCAATGACCCTATCACCCGTAAAGATTTGGCAGAAAAATTGGGTCTTAGTTTTGCGACTGTATCGAATATTTGTAATCAATTGATCCAGGACGGTTATTTACAAGAGATGGAGTCCGAAACTTTTAATGGCGGAAGGATTCCAAAGGTCGTCACGATTCACCCTTCATCGAAATACATATTATGTTTGCAATTGATCCAAAAAGACATCATTAAAGCGGTATTAGTCAATCTAAAAAATGAAGTGGCTTGGTCTAAGCAAACCAATATTCCGGAATATGCCGACTTAAACCAAGTGTTATCCGTTATTAGTTTGCTTAGCAGTACTTTGCTTGAGTTTTCCGGTGTAAGTAGTGATGCGCTCCTTGGAATCGGCGTTTCGGCCCCTGGAATATTCAATACGGAGAATAATCTGATCGTAAATTCAACCAACCCGCTCTATGAAAATCAACCATTGAAGGAGCGTTTGGAACAATGTTTTGGTCTTCCGGTTTTTGTGGAAAATGAGTCCAATTTGTTGGTAATGGCAACTGCCATGATGAACAGCAACAAGAACCGGGACTTAATTTATATTTATCTTGGTGAAGGATTGGGGACAGGTATTATCAGCAATGGCAAGGTTGTTACAGGAAGCAAGGGACTCGGCGGGGAGATTAGCCATATACCAATTGGCAATGCTGAGTTTGAATGCTATTGCGGCCATCATGGATGTGTCGAAACGGAACTGACGATGAAAGGGTTTTTGCGTAAATATCAACAAATTCTCGGCATTGAAAAAAGAATAACAACTGACGCTTGGAATGAGTTTGTAAAGTCGGTCGTTGCGAAACAAGCTCCAGCTCTCGACGTAATTCGCGAAAATGGGATTTTGATTGGTAAATTGTTATCCGTTATGATGAATATTTTCGATCCGGATGCGATTTACATCGGAGGGATTATTGAACCGTTATTTGAGGATCTTTACCCTTATATCATGGAGGAGACCCGTAACCGAATTATCGTTAGCTCTTTGCGTAATGTCGCCATCTATTGCAGTCCTAATCACGAACAACTTATTTACCAAGGCTGTGGTGAAATGGTATTTTCACATTGGAAACCAACTTTTACCAAATTCAGAATACAATAAGGAATGATATGATGATAAAGCTGATTGACCGCCTCATCGATGACTTAACAAAGCATCAAAATATAAGCGGTGTATTGAATGCTTGTGTCGGTTTTGACGGTTATGTCGATGAGATCCTGAGAGTCGTCAAGTCAAAAAGGGGACTTCATGACTATGAATTATTCGAGACCATGACTGACTTTTCCAAGTATATTCATAATTCGGCCGGTAGAAGTTCAGATACGGAATTATTATCCCGGGAAATTCGTTTTGGCGGTAATGCCCCACTCATGGCTGATGCTTTGGCGAGTCTTGGTTTGTCAGTCTGTTTAATCGGGACTTTAGGAAAATCGGAAATGGATCCGGCTTTTGAAAAGATGAATCACGCTTGTGAACGTAGGAGTATCGGTGATCCCGGTTATAGTTATTCTTTTGAATTTAATGACGGCAAGCTTATGTTCGGCAAAATTGCAACATTAGACGATTTAACCTGGGAGCAAATTAAAGATTACATCGGGCTGGAAACCATTAAAGAAATTCTTACCAAGAGCCAATTGTTGAGTTTTGTCAATTGGAGCTCGATTTATCATATGAATGAGATTTTGAGCGGGATTGCTGGCGAAATCTTTTCCCAGATGGATTCGAGTGTACTGAAACAGAAAGTACTTTTTTTTGATATCGCCGATCCTTCCAGGAGGACCCGGGTTGATTTATTAAACTTTTTAGACCTTCTAGGCATTTTTTCGAAATATTGCCCGGTAATTCTGGGACTGAATGAAAGAGAGGCCCGCAGTGTCGCCCAAAGTTTAGGCCGTGATATGGCGAATGCCGATTTGCCCCAGTTGGGCAGCTATATTTTTGCTCAGCTTACTTTGGATACTTTAGTGATCCATGGCTTGGATTCGGCCGTTAGCATACGTGAAAATGAAATTCATCAAGTGAATGGGTTTTATGTAACGCATCCTAAGATTTCCACAGGCGGCGGTGATAATTTTAATGCCGGTTTTTGTCTGGGTAGGCTTTTTCATTTGAATTCCGAAGAAATGTTGTTGTTAGGAAACAGTACTGCTTCATATTATATCCAAAATGGGACGAGCCCCAGTCTTGACCAAATCATTGGCTTTTTAAATCAACAGGGAAAATAGTTGTAAAAAATTGAGATAGTAGAAGGGAAGATATACCATGAATAATTTTTTACGGGATATATTGGATCAACCCACCAGTTTAGGCAAGGCTTTTCAAAGTTACATCACTGCGGAAAATATAAAAAAACTGGAAGCTCTTGCCGCTTCCGATTTTGATAACATTATTTTTGCAGGAATGGGGAGTTCACATGACGCCTGCTATGGAGCCAGTATTTATTTAAACCAACTCGGCTACCAAGCTGCGGTTTTTTCAGCCGGTCAATTGTTGCATTATCAATTGGGACTCATTCATAAGCGTACATTGCTCGTGTTGGTATCTCAATCGGGTGAAAGCGGGGAAATTGTCCATTTAATCTCTCAAATTCCAACTGAATACAAAGTGATCGCCATTACCAATAATCCTGAAAGCACCTTAGGCAAGCGGGGTAATTATACATTTATATTAAATGTCGCCCCCGAAGAATCGGTCTCGACTAGGACTTATGGTAGTTCATTGATTCAACTGGGTTTAATCGCTAAAGCTATTGCTAGGAAATTCGACAAATCAGCGATTCATGAAATTGAGTCCGTCTTGTCGGATATGGGGAAAATGCTCCAGAATTATCAAGCTCTTCAAAAACAATTGCAAGATTTCCTTCAATCCCCACCCTATTTGGTACTATTGGGACGGGGTTATTCTTACAGTTCCATTTTTGCCGGTGGATTGTTTATTAAAGAAGTGGCAAAATATCCTTCAATTAGTTTGGACAGTGCTGAATTTCGTCATGGTCCCCTAGAAATGGTTGATTCTTCTTTTCATGGCATTATCTTCGCACCGGACGGTCCGACTTACGATTTAAATTATAAATTGGCCATGGATATTGTAGCTAAAAAAGGAAAGGTCGTTTTTATTACAAATAACCGGTCGGTTTCGGCATCCGACTTGTTTTTGCCAATTCAATTGGAATTTCATGCGGAAATGATCATGCCGATCATTGACATTATTCCAATTCAGTTCATTGCCAATCACTTGGCGGAGACAAAAGGATTTGAGCCCGGCAAATTTCGTTGGTCTTCTAAGATTACCGTCGTGGAATGAAAACTAAGGGAGATAAATAAAATTATTTCGGATGAATTTCGACAGTATAGTTGACAATCTAATCGTTCTATGATAACATATCTGTTGCACCATGGTAGGCGTAGCTCAGTTGGTTAGAGTGCCAGGTTGTGGCCCTGGAGGTCATGGGTTCGACCCCCATCGCTTACCCCAAAATTAACAATGAAAGGGACATCGGTCCCTTTTTTTTATGCCTTTTTTAGAATGACTATCAAACTAAGTCACTGATCTTCGTGGTTCAATTTATCACTCTCCGTATGCAAGAGGCCCAATATTGGTAATAAAATTTGGTTTTTTTGGGTAAAATAATTTAGGAGGGATTGCTGTTTTGAGAAACATACTAAATTGGCAGGTTTTTTTATTAGCCTTTTCCACTCTTTTTATTGCTGAAATGGGAGATAAAACCCAGTTGGCCGTGTTTTCGCTGGTTGCCGATTCAAAGGCGCCTGTGGCCGTGTTTTTGGGGGCCAGCGCTGCCTTGGCTGTGGTAACTTTAATCGGAGTTTTATTTGGCGGAATGGTTACCAAGATTATTCCGGCCCATTTTTTAAAGATTGGCTCCGGGTTGCTTTTTATGGGGATTGGTTTTTATACGCTTTGGGAAGCTTTTACAACGATTGCAACAAGGTAGCTTCTTTATATAATCGGCCCCTATTTCGATGGAATGTTCCAAAATCGCTTCCATTTGCATATGATTATTTGGACCTTATTTCCTAAAGTATTGGCGAAGCAATAAATTTTAGCACGCTTATGGAAGGTCCCCTGTGAAAGGAGCGATTTTGGTTTGTTAACGAAAACCTCGGAGTTGAGGGAGAGAGAAGTCGTTAATATCCTTGACGGCAGGAGGTTGGGTCTAGCCAGCGATTTGGAGATCGAGGCGGAGACTGGGAAAATTAAAGCGATTGTAGTACCCGGACCCGGGAAATTTTTGTGGCTTTTTGGAAAAAGCGAAGACTTTGTGATACCGTGGGATAAAATTATTAAGATTGGACTGGATGTAATCCTGGTCGAAGCCCCAAATTATGTTTCTGACGAACCTGCCGACAGTTGACAGTCCATGACAAGGATGATGAAAGGGCTGTATACCTTGATGATAGTTTGCTTTTCAGGGCAGCTCCATTTTTATTAAAAAAGCTTTTCATCAGGAAACAAATATTATAATATAACATTATCTATTTTGTTTTCTTTCCGGCCCGTAATAAATTACATGCACAATATGGGCTGGGATTTTGCTTAGAGGGGGCTGATCCGAAGTGGTGTACGACTTTCATACTCATTCGTTCCTGAGTGATGGGGAATTATCACCGGTTGAATTGATACGCCGGGCGGCGGTTAAGGGTTATCAAGCCATTGCAGTTACCGATCATGTGGGGCCCGGTAATATGCAACGAGTGATTGGGGAATTAATTGACGAATGCAGGGTGGCGAACGGTTATTGGAAGATTAGGGCCATTCCCGGAGTGGAATTAACTCATGTCCCGGCCGGAAGTATCGATGAATTGGCAAAACGGGCGCGGGAATTGGGAGCAGAAATCGTTGTTGTCCATGGGGAAACTTTAGTCGAACCTGTTGAACCTGGGACCAATCTGGCAGCTGTGTCCAGCTCATGGGTGGATGTATTGGCTCATCCCGGACTTTTGGGGACCCAAGAGGTTGAACTTGCGGTAAGAAACGGTGTTTTCTTGGAAATCACGGCCCGCGGCGGTCACAATGTGGCCAATGGCTATGTGATGAAGATTGGAAAATCTCTAAATGCCGATTTTTTGGTTAATTCCGACACTCATGCGCCTGAAAATTTATTGTCCGGCGATTGGGCGCGTACTGTGGCTTTAGGCGCAGGATTCGAAGGGGATGAGGTTGAGAAAATTTTAGTTAACAATCCGTTGAAATTGTTGCGGAAGATTGAATCCAGAAATAGCAACGCCAAATGCTAAAGAGCCTCCCCGCTTTCGAAAGTTTAAGGACTTTAGAGGATATTGACAGACAATTTAATTGAATGCTAAAATAAATACATATTGATGTTTATATTATGAAAAACGATGATTAAGGAAAGTATGACGGCATGATTCCTTGCAGAGAAAGAGGCCTAGGCTGCGAGCCCCTTAGGAAGAGGTCATCAGAAGTTCACTTATGAGTTGACGGTTGAACGTTTAGCGCCTCCCGGCGCAAAAATAGGCCGGTCCGGAAGTCCACCGTTAAAGGGAATAGGGTATCGAGGATGTCTTTGACAGAAAGACGCAAACTCCGTACCAGAAAGCGAGCTTTTGTTACAAAGGCTAAATCGGGTGGTACCGCGGAATAGGCCCACATTTCGTCCCAGAATAGGGAGAAATGTGGGCTATATTATTTTTAGGAGGAAAAATAATGATTATCGTAACGAGTTGTGGTATCACCGATGAGCAATGGACTAACCTTTGCAATAAGCTGAATGAATGGGAATTTCAAATTCACGTTATTCAGGGCGTCGAAAAAAAAGTTATCGGAGCTGTCGGCGACAAGAGGCGGGTTGATTTTCGTTTTTTAGAGAATATCCCCGGAGTTGAAAAAGTAATTCCAATTTTAAGCCCGTATAAATTGGCGGCTAAGGAAATTAAGCCGGAAGGAACTACGGTTCAAGTCGGTAATCTTAGAATCGGCGGCGGTTATTTCGGCATCATGGCCGGACCTTGCGCTGTCGAAGGTGAGGCTCAGCTGGTAGAGGTGGCGGAAGGTTTGAAAAAATCCGGGGCTGGTGGTCTCCGTGGCGGAGCCTTCAAACCTCGTACATCTCCATATAGTTTTCAGGGACTTGAAGAAGAAGGATTGGAACTATTGGCATTGGCCCGGGAAAAATCGGGTTTGCCGGTGATAACGGAACTGATGAACCTGCCGGAACTGGATTTGGTTGCGAAGTATGCGGATATCATTCAGATCGGGGCTAGAAACATGCAGAATTTCGGTTTGCTCCGGGCTGTGGGACGGCAGTCAAAGCCGGTTTTGCTTAAACGCGGACTGAGCGCGACGATTGAGGAATGGCTCATGGCTGCCGAATATATTATGGCGGAAGGAAATACTCAGGTAATATTGTGCGAGAGAGGCATCCGGACCTTTGAAACCGCGACCCGGAATACTCTGGATTTAAGCGCGGTGCCGCTTATTAAAAGTTTGTCCCATTTACCCATTGTGGTTGATCCAAGCCATGGAACCGGGAAAAGGAAATTAGTGCTGCCGATGGCAAAAGCAGCGGTGGTAGCGGGGGCCGACGGTCTTCTTATTGAAGTCCATCCCGATCCGGCCAATGCGTGGAGTGATGGAGAACAATCCTTAAATCTTCCTGAATTTCAGGAATTGATCGCTCAGGTTGAAAAGTTGGTTTCGTTGGAAGGGAAAAAATTTTAAAATAATGTTTACAACACAACACGGGTCATCGGCTTCGCTCCCTTTGGTTTCGATTAAAAAGGCTTGTCATTTCCATAAGCCGATGATATAATATTTTTGTAACAAAAGGTTTAAAAATAGGAAAATTGTAATTATTTTGATATACCTAAACGAAATCTTCTTTCGTTTTAGATATATGAAACCGCTTTAAGTGAGGGGATAGGAATGGAATTTCAAGACAAAACGATGGTATGTAGTGAGTGCGGCGGGGAGTTTATTTTCACTGCCGGAGAGCAAGAGTTTTATGCCAGCCGTGGGTTTACCAATGAACCGCGTCGATGCAAAACATGTCGGGATGCACGTAAACAACAGAATAATGCAGACCGTCCACGGGAACTGCATGAAGTGGTATGCGCCAATTGTGGAGTAACCACGCAAGTGCCTTTCAAACCCCGCGAAGACCGACCGGTATACTGCAGAGATTGTTTTCAAGCCAGTAAAAAATAATATGTGTTGAACACCTTCCGCAAGGAAGGTTTTTTATTTAAAAGACGGATAACGGTGATGAATTCTTTTATTATTGAGCACCATTTCTGCTTGTTTCGAGGCTAGGAAGTTTTTTTTATTGAAAGTCAATTACCGAAAGGATTTTTAAAAACAGAGAAGAAAATAACCAACATTATATCGCAGGATAAGCTATCAAAGTCTTACCATCAATGAGAGGGGTGGTTACAATCTGGAAGGACATCTCCTTGAATAGTCATAATCGGAATGAATTCATTGATATTTCACCTCAAATCGCCACAGAAGTGGAAAAAAGCGGTGTTGAAAATGGGTTTTGCGCCATTTTTGTACCCCATACGACCGCCGGTGTCACCATGAATGAAAACACAGATCCCAATGTGATTCGGGACATGCTTCTAACTTTCAACCGTTTAGTTCCAAAGTTGGCGGAATTCAAACATACGGAAGGAAATTCCGATGCTCATATAAAAGCGTCGTTGGTAGGTTTCTCTTGCACAATTCCGGTGATCAGCGGCCATTTGCACATGGGGACTTGGCAAGGTATTTATTTTTGTGAGTTTGACGGACCCCGCAATCGTAAGGTTAAAGTGAACATTTACGGGGAATAGTATAGGGCGATATTGACATTTTTTTGATGAATTACCAGACAAAATTGTAAAGTCTTGCGATATGAAAAAGGATTTTGTATAAAAGATGTGGAATCAAGCATGGAGATGAGATACCTGAAGACGAATTTCGTTCTCGCTTCCCGGTCACCCCGGCGGTATGATATTTTAAAACAAATGGGATTGCAGTTTGAAACCCGGCCCAGTAAAGTGGATGAGGATGAATTTGATAATTCAATCGCTCCAATGGATTTTGTGATGAATTTGGCATTTCGGAAAGCCCTAAAAGTTTCACAGGCCATAACGGAAGGAATCGTTATCGGAGCGGATACGGTTGTTGTAATCGACGGAGAAATTTTGGGCAAGCCTCAATCCGAAAAAGAAGCCATCGAAATGCTTACCCGTTTAAGTGGAAAAGAGCATTCCGTATTTACCGGCCTGGCTCTACTGGAAGTTCCAAGCGGACGAAAATCGATTTCCTTTGCGGAAACTAAAGTTCAGTTCCGTTCGTTAGAAAGAACAGAGATTGAAAAGTATGCCGCCACAGGTGAACCGCTGGATAAAGCCGGGGCATATGGGATTCAGGGTAAAGGAGCGATTTTGGTAGAAAAAATCGACGGCTGTTATTATAATGTTGTTGGACTACCTGTCGCTAAATTAATCAATATGCTCAAAGAGTTTGGGGTTTTGATCGGATGAGGTGAAATTCTTGGAGCGCCGTCGACCTACAATTAAGGATTTGCCAATTGAGGAACGTCCCCGTGAACGTTTGATACAGAACGGAGCTGAGCATCTATCGGCAGCCGAATTGTTGGCGATTATTTTGAGAACTGGCTCTACGCAATTTACCGCAATCGATATTGCTGAGCAATTACTGATACGGTATAAGGATTTGCGGGGGTTATCCAAAGCGTCATTGGCGGAAATATCTGAATTTCAGGGAATTAGTCAGGCGAAAGCGGTTCAAATTCATGCCGCTTTTGAACTTGGTAGAAGAGTCTTAACGAGTAATCCTTATCAATTGCCGGTGATTCGTAAACCTGAAGATGTTTATGATCTATTAAACGCTAGTTTTCAAGATTTAGATCGCGAACATTTCAAAGTTATCCATTTGAATACCAAGAATCAAGTGCTTAAGGTGGAGACGAGCTCCATCGGAATTCTCTCATCTTCACCGGTTCATCCCCGGGAAGTATTCAAAGAAGCAATCCGGATGAGCAGCGCTGGCCTTATTTTAGCCCATAACCATCCCAGTGGAGATCCTAGTCCCAGCCAGGATGATTTATTATTAACGAACCGGTTGTACCAAGCCGGTGAACTACTTGGGATCCAGGTGATTGACCATTTGATATTCGGTGATCACCGGTTTGTGAGTTTGAAAGAACGCGGACAGCTTAGTTAAGGAATTCACAATTGGGATTGCAAATTGGCAATTAATTGCTTGGCAAGAAATTGCCCTGGCAACTAAATTACTACAGCAATTTTAATTGCTAAAGCAATTGAGTGACTAAAACTATTCATTGCTAAAGCGATTGGCGATTGATTAAAATAACAAGGTTTGGGTTTTGGAATTTAAATTGTGCCGTGCGTATTTTTGCGCGCGAAGGATGGAAGTTCTTTCAAAGCAACATAAAGAAGCAATGCGCACTTCATTTGTTTTGACTACTCTTATTGATTCCAGATTAGCTTGTTATAAATTCTTTAATGAAAAGCGGCTCCGCTACATAAATTACTAACATAATTGAATACAGCTTGGAAGGAGTCTAAAATGTTTAAATCAATTTTTGGCCGCTTTGCAAAAGATATGGGGATCGATTTAGGTACCGCCAACACTTTGGTATATGTACAAGGTCGTGGGGTGGTATTGCAGGAACCTACGGTTGTGGCAATCGAAAAGGATACCAACAACATTTTCGCCGTTGGTAGTGAAGCAAAACAAATGGTAGGGCGGACCCCCGGTAATATTGTTGCGGTTCGTCCCATGAAAGACGGCGTGATAGCCGACTTTGACGTCACTGAAAAAATGTTGCGTTATTTTATTAATAAAGCCGGTAAAAATGTGGGAATACTAGCGCCGCGAATCATTATCGGCGTTCCCTCCGGCGTTACCGAAGTTGAAAAACGGGCAGTGATGGATGCCGGATTGCAGGCCGGAGCCAGAGAAGTTTATTTGATTGAAGAACCTATGGCGGCCGCAATTGGAGCCGGTATGAGCATTGAGGAGCCGACGGGGAATCTGATAGTTGATATCGGAGGCGGCACAACCGAAGTTGCAGTGATTTCCCTTGGCGGGATTGTATCAAGCCGGTCGCTGCGAATCGCCGGGGATGAAATGAATGAAGCTATTATGCATTTCATTAAACGCAGCTATAATTTGATGATTGGTGAACGTACGGCCGAAGATATTAAAAAAGAGATTGGTTCCGCTTATCCGGATGGCAAAGAAATCCGTCAGGAAGTCAGAGGTCGTGACCTCTTAACCGGACTTCCGAAAACGATCAATATTACCAGTCATGAAATACAGGAAGCTCTTGCTGAGC
Organism: Bacillota bacterium; assembly: GCA_023429995.1. Lineage (GTDB taxonomy): Bacteria > Bacillota > UBA4882 > UBA8346 > UBA8346 > UBA8346. Next base: position 43,891 of record JAEZCE010000020.1, read on the forward strand.
CGATTTCCGGGATTATTGAAGCCGTTAAAATGACTTTGGAACGGACTCCGCCGGAATTAGCCGCCGATATTCTCGACAAAGGGTTGGTAATGGCTGGGGGCGGTTCTTTATTGCGGGGGATTGATCGACTGCTCGCTGAAGAAACCGGTATGGCGGTACAGGTTGCAGAAGATCCCTTGACATGTGTGGCTAGAGGGACCGGGATGGCGCTTGAACGCAATTATCACGATTTAAAGAAGGTAGTTCTTTCAAATAAAAAGATGGCTTAAAAGGGTGACCAACTTTTGTTTCAATTATTTGTAAATAAGCGCTTTCTCTTCATTGCATTGCTATTTTTGGTGGTCACATGGGTGATGTACGTTACATCGCACCCACGGGACAGCGAAGGAAAAGTCGAATACTTTTTCAATACAGCCATGGTGCCTATTGAAAGCACTTTTAACTATTTCGGCGGTATGGTTAACAATAGCTGGAAAACTGTAACCCAGTTATCTCAATTAAAATCCGAGAATAATCGACTTCATCGGGAAATCGACCATTTACGAATTCGCCAGCTTGGTTTGAATTCGCTCAAGGCGGAGAATGATCGTTTACGGCGGGCCTTGAATTTTCAATCCCATCAGCCCAACGAACTGATTAGCGCTGAAATTATCGCGGTAAACCCCAGCAACTGGAATCAAACGATTACCATCAATAGGGGTGAGGATTGCCAATTAAAAAAGAATATGGCGGTTATCACTCCTCAAGGGGTAGTGGGAAGAATTGGCGAAGTACGCTACAGGACTGCCGAGGTTATCTTAATTACCGATCCGCGTGAGGGGAATTTTGTGGGAGGCATGGTAGCCCGCACCCGGAATTTAGTCATTATTCAAGGCGGAGGTCAATACCGGGGGGAGTGTACGGTTCAACCGGCGATCGACAGTTATTTTATGGATTTAAAACAGAATGATCTGATTGTAACGGCAGAAACCAGCGAAATTTTTCCACGGGGATTACCAATCGGCAGAATCGTGTATGTGAACAAAGTATCAAATAAGATGGTCAGCAAGGCTTCATTAAAACCTGTGGTGCATCTGGGTAATCTTCAGATGGTTTATGTGATTAAAAGCAAACGGGATTTTCCAGATAATCCAGATAATTCCGGAGGCTTAAAAAATGCGCCCGTTAATCCTTAGTATCGCCGTAATATTGGCGGTTGTTATTCAAGCGACTTGGCTTCCTGCGATGCATTTACCGGGGCAAGTCACACCCGATTTGATTTTAATCATGGTGGTATCGGTAGGATTATTGAGGGGGCCCGACAAAGGACTCTTTTTTGGAATTGTTTCCGGACTTTTCTTGGACTTGCTATCCGGGCATATTATCGGTGTTCAAGCTCTCTCAAAAATGGCGCTTGGATTTTGCGCCGGTTTAATGGAAAAAAACATCTTCAAAGATAATATTTTAGTTCCGGCAATGGCTGTTTTTGGAGCAACGTTGGTTTTTGAATCGTTTAATATTTTTTTCTATATGGCTTTTCATGCCAACTACAACTTCTTGAGCACTTTTTTATCCACCATATTGCCGCTGGCTTTTTACAATGCCTTATTTGCCCCGTTTATTTATTATTTGGTTTTAAAGATGGAACGTTGGATGGATGAAAGAGCATAAGCTTTGTGTAGCAAAGCTTGGTTAACGGAGGCCTGGCTGTGAAAGACGCAGTGTTAAGGAATTTAGAAACTAAGTTTAAGTATTTAGGCGGAATTATCATTGTTATCTTTGCTTTCCTTTTAATTCGGTTGTGGATTCTTCAGATCATGGAGGGCGCCACAATCATGGTTAAATCGAAACAAAATCAGACCCGGGTCATTCGGATCGACGCTCCCCGGGGAATTTTTTATGACCGGAAAAACAATATTTTGGTTAACAGTCGTATTTCCCATAACTTATCTGTTGTGCCGGAAGATATTAAAGATAAGCCGGAAGTTATCACTTTACTCTGTCGAATTTTGAAAATATCCGAGGCTGACCTCCGCGCTAAATTAAAACCCAATCCCAGAATACAGCGAACTCCTTATCAGTATATTACCATTAGTAAAGATGTCGATCCGGCGACGGTTATTAAATTGTTGGAAGAAAAATTTAATTTACCCGGTGTTGAAGTGGAAGAGGTCCCGGTGCGCTCTTATCCATATAAGGATTTAGCGTGTCATCTTTTTGGTTATATCCGGGAGATTAATGACAGGGAGTTAGCGGACGAAAAAGGCAAAGGTTATCGTTTGGGGGATAATATCGGAAAAACCGGTCTCGAGCGTACCTATGAAGATTATCTTCGTGGTGTGAGCGGCGGGAAAAATTTTGAAGTGGATATTCACGGTCGTCCCTTACGTTTGTTGGAAAACAGAGAGCCAATACCCGGCGACAATATGCATTTAACGATTGATTTAAAAGTTCAGGCCGCGGCTGAAAAAGCAATGGAGGACCAGATGGCCTGGCTTCAGAAATACTCTAAATGGAGAAATGCCAAATCCGGCGCAGTTCTGGCCCTTGATCCCCGTAATGGAAATATCCTGGCGATGGTTAGCAAGCCGGGATTTGATCCCAACGCTTTCGTGGGAATAATGCCCCAGGAAGTCGCCGATAAAATATACCGTAATCCTTTACACCCTTTGACCAACCGGACAATTCAAGGAGAATTTGCGCCTGGTTCCACATTTAAACCCATTACCGTGATGGCGGCCTTAATGGAAAATAAGGTTACCACGAAAGATCGATTTATCTGTACCGGTTATGATCCGGTTTGGGGTAAAAAATTTAAGTGTTGGATTGTGGATAATACTTCCGGGCCCCGTTCCCATGGTACTGAAAGCGTTATTGACGGTTTGAAAAATTCATGCAATATTGTAATGGCTGAGTTAAGCCGGCGTGTCGGCGCGGACACATTGGCAAAATATGCGCGTTTCTTCGGTCTTGGAAAACCCACCGGGCTCAATCTTTATCCTGGAGAAGCATCCGGCCTTGTACCGGATCCGGAGTGGAAACGTAAAAATACGAAAGAGAAAACTTGGTATCCTTTGGAAACCATGATGTTTGGAATCGGCCAGACCTATCTTACCGTGACGCCGCTTCAGTTAGCTGAAGTCTATGCGGCAATTGCCAACGACGGGAAAATGTATCGGCCACACCTGGTTTCAAAGATTACCGCGCCCTCAGGCGAATTGGTCACCAAGTTTAATCCCCAATTGATGGTTGATTTGCAATTGTCTCCCACCATACGTTCAGTTGTTCAACAGGGCTTAACGGAGGTTATCGGTGATGGGGGCACGGCTTCCTTCGCATTTCAAGGCTTCCCAATCGATAAATATCCAATCGCCGGTAAAACGGGTACAGCCCAAAAGCCGCCGTATGACAATTCCGGTGTTTTTGCTTGTTATGCGCCTGCCAATAAACCTGAAATCGTGGTGGTTGTCTTTCTCGAGCAGGGCGGTTCAGGTAGCGGCGGAGCGGCCCCAATAGCCAGAAAAGTTTTAGAGGCCTATTTTAACCTGGATAAACCTGTTGTAAATGAACCCACTGTGACAAATCCTGAGAAACCAACACCGGCAGTTCCTGATAACGGGATTCCATCCGCTACACCGATCACAGCAGCCCCGGCTGTTCATGGCACCCCCGCTTCAGGGGGCCCGGTTGAGAATGGCTCCGGTACTAGAACTCCTCCCCGGGCTTCCGATTGATTGCGGTTGAATTGGGAAATTATATTTTTACTTGCGAAACTTCCTCCTATGTAAGGAGGATTTTTTTTTTAGGTAGCGAAGATATTGGAAAAGATTAAGGCCCAAACATTGGATTCATATTGAAAATACGGAGCGATTTATAATGGCTGAAACGCCGAATCCGGAAGTATCCGGTAAAATGGAAGGTTTTTCTGAAAGTGTTGTTTTTAAGGGCTATAAAACTGGCTTGACATTAGTAATTCCTGAGGCTGGGTCCTTGGATGGATATATGCAGGATATCCGGGCCCGTCTTGAGCAGTCTCGTGACTTTTTTAAAGGAGCCCACATCATTATTGAACTGGGTAAACGCTTGATTGCCGAAAAAGAGCGTCTTGCTTTAAAGGAAGCGGTTGAAGAGTTTGGTTTAAATCCCCGTTTTGCAGAAGAAGTAAAGAATAGTGAAAAAAATGAAGAGCCTGACCAGTTTGAATCCACAATTACCGTTAGAAAAACGGTCCGTTCCGGTCAACGGATCTCATTTGGGGGCAATTTGGTCATTATGGGCGATGTAAATCCCGGAGCCGAAGTGATTGCCAGCGGAGACATTATCGTTTTGGGAAGACTTCGTGGAACGGCGCATGCAGGGGCTGAAGGCGATGAAACAGCCAAGATTGTCGCTTTTCAATTGCGTCCGGTTCAAATCCGGATCGCCGGAGTCATTACCCGGGATTCGGAATCCAGTTCGAAAGCTAAATATCTTGGGCCGGAAATCGCCAGAATCAAAGACGGGATGATTTTGGTTGAACGTGTCAGTTATTGAATAATTTATGATTTTCAGTTTCCGTTTTGATGATTGTAGAAAAATGTCAGTTCCTGGTTGACGGTTATGGTGGAAATGGGCTATTTTTTTAGAATGACTGTTCAACCGTTAAAAATTTGAGGGGGTTTGTGAATGTCGGGAATGGTTATTGTGATAACATCGGGCAAAGGAGGGGTTGGTAAAACCACCACTTGTGCTAATATTGGTGCTGGTTTAGCCAACCGTGGCTATAAAACGGTATTGATTGATGCAGATATCGGTTTGCGCAATCTTGACGTGGTCATGGGTTTGGAAAACCGGATTGTCTTTGATTTGGTGAATGTAGCGGAAAAAACCTGTAAAATCAGGCAGGCCTTGATTAAGGATAAACGTTTTGAAAACTTATATCTTTTGCCGGCTGCTCAAACCAAAGAAAAAGATGCTGTTAAGCCTGAACAGATGGTAGAGATTTGTGAGGAACTCCGTAAAGAATACGATTATGTTTTGATTGATTGCCCGGCCGGTATTGAACAGGGCTTTAAAAATGCAGTGGCAGGAGCTGATCAGGCCATTGTTGTAACCACGCCTGACGTATCGGCGGTACGGGATGCCGATCGAATTATCGGACTTTTACAGGCCAGAGAGATTGCCGACCCCCGCTTGATTATCAATCGGTTACGTCCCGATATGGTACGAAAAGGGGATATGATGGATATCGGGGATGTCAATGATATCCTCGCAATTTGTTTACTGGGGATTGTCCCGGACGATGAAACAATCATTACATCCACCAACCGGGGTGAGCCGGCAATACTGGATGGAAACTCCAAAGCCGGTCAGGCCTTTCGCAATATTGTCGCAAGAATTGTCGGTGAAGAAGTACCTTTTATGTCGCTTGACTTTGATCTCAACTGGATGGATAAACTCAAGCAACGTTTTGGCAAGAAATAAACCCGCTTGAATATTTCGGTTTGAAAGAAGGGTAAGCATGGATCTGATGGGGAGACTCTTTAAAGATGATACCTCAAGTAAAGATATGGCAGTAGAACGTTTACGTTTGGTGTTGGTTTCTGACCGGGCTGGTGTGTCACCGGGTTTAATGGAAGCTCTCAAAGAAGATCTGATTCAAGTCATCTCCAAATACATGGATATTGATGAAGAGGCTATGGAGGTTAATTTGAGTTCCAGTGAGCTCTCGGCTGCCCTCACTGCCAGTATCCCTGTGAAACGGATACGAAGATAGCTTAAAGTATCGGATATCTGATATCAAAAAGGTAAATGATCCGCCCAAAAATGTTGGTTTGATAGTTTTATCCGGCGGATCTTGGCCAAGGGGTTATTTCCCGCTAGACTCCAATAGATATCTGTATTATACTTGAGGCAACAAAATAAAGTGTCCTTTTAGATTTCGATGTTTTATAGAGGTTTTTTCATTGTTAACAATGATTGAATTTATTTGTCATTGTTAGGGGAGGTTCTACATTGGATCGCCGGCATTTTAAAAATTTGGATTTTGCATTGATCGCAGTGGTCGGAATATTAGTTGTTCTCGGTTTGATCATGATTTACAGCGCCACCCATGCTAAAATAGCCTTAAATCACGGTGATCCGTTTTCGTTTGTCAAAAAGCAGGCTATCGCCGTGGTTATCGGGGTGCTGGCTATGGCGCTTTTGTTATTTTTTGATTACCGGGTTTCCGACCGTTTGTCACAATTTCTGTACGGTTTAAATCTTGTTATGCTGGCTCTGGTGTTAACGCCCCTGGGTAGAAGCGGTAATGGCGCCCAAAGTTGGTTGTTCGGGGTTCAGCCCTCCGAATTTGCCAAAGTAATATTAATTATAACTTTAGGAAAATATTTATCTGAAAAAGAAAGTCTCAGTTCGTTTTATAATTTTGTTTTTCCTTTTTTACATGTAGGACTTCCTCTGTTGTTAATTTTGATGCAGCCGGATTTAGGTACCGCTTTGGTGTTTATTTTTATAACTTTTTTGATGATGTACACGGCAGGGGCGCCCGGATGGAAGCTGATGGTGTTGGTATTCATCGGGGTTGTGGGACTCACCACCATGTTTTTGGGACATCATTTTTTCAATATGCCGTTACCGATCAAACAATATCAGGTCAATCGTCTTACGAGTTTCATTAATCCGGAACGGGACCCGCGGGGAAGCGGATGGAACGTTCGCCAAGCAGTGATCGCAGTGGGATCCGGTCAGTTTTTTGGCAAAGGACTTTTTCGGGGCACTCAAGGAAGGTTAGGATATTTACCCGAAAATCATACCGATTTCATTTTTGCGGTATTGTGTGAGGAATTAGGATTTGTGGGCGGTTTCGGTGTTTTATGTTTATTTTTCACATTGGTATGGCGGGGCATTCGTATTTCATATCAGGCTCGGGATAAGACCGGGAGCATTATAGGAGTTGGAATTGTCGCCATGTTTCTATTTCATATTTTGGAAAATGTCGGTATGAACATGGGAATTATGCCAATAACCGGGATTCCCCTACCCTTTATAACTTCCGGCGGGAGCTCGATGATTGCCAACTTGATCGCGGTGGGCTTATTGCTTAATATATGGGCGAGACGGCAGAAGATAATGTTTTGATGATTGAGACAGTACCCGGAAAGGATGAAAGATTTGATAGAAAAGCGTGCCGGAGGAATTGTTTTTCGTCCAAACAACGCTCAATACGAATATCTGATGGTTACGAGCAATTCGAATCAAAACCGCTGGATTTTTCCGGCCGGGCATGTGGAAGCGGGCGAGACCCCGGAGATGACTGCTTCCCGTGAAGTTATGGAAGAAGCCGGTGTTATTGCCGATTCTGTACTGGATTTAGGCATTTTTCATTATTATTGGTACCGGGGAAAGCAAAAGCACATGATTGAGACAAATCTATATTTGATGCGCTATCAAAAAACCGTAACGACCCGGCCGGAAGGAAGACAGGTACAGTTTTTTAACCTAAACCAAATCTTGGAGTTGAATATTTGGGAGGAATCCCGGGATTTTCTAAAAAAAGCGCAATCCCAAATTGAAACATTTTTGATGCGTTAAACTATCCTCAAACAGGTAAACTTTCATTCTTTATTCTTAAAAAAACAAATTAATGATTGGATTGGTTCGAGTAAGTCCCTGGATAACCTACCGGTTTATGCAGGGCTGTTTTATATAATGCGGAGGCATTCAGTTTGCTAAAATAATATACATCCAATTTCCGGATTGGTCTGCCAAAACGATTGACAGAGATTTGCCCTAGCATGCTGATTTTTCCAAAATAAAGGCCGGCGTTCCTCGGTAAGGGTCTTGATAAGACTAAAAGTCCCGCCTGATGCTGATATTTTTCAATTTCCTCCATTAACCAATAATCAAATTGGCTATGACGGGCCTCGCGTGTCGTAAACACTTTGACCGGATCCTTTAAGTAAAATGCTAATTCCGAAGCAGTTTGATAAGAACCATCGCAAAATAGGGGTATCGGCTTTTTACGGAAGGGAAATTTTTGAGTCAAGAGGGTATCAACTTTTCGAGCGATCTCATCCCAGCCGAACATATTATTATTCGCTGCTATCGCCGATTCAGGCAAATGGATCTGAAGATTGTTGATCAACAAACCGGGATATCTGGCTGTCGTTAAAGCCAATAGGCTAATCAAAAAAGAGACGCATAGGAAAAAAATCATGAGTTTCCGCTGTTTAAACTGAAACTTTTGCCAGGTTTTATTGAGTTGTCCGGCTAAAAATACAATAGCCGGCAAATAGGCTACTGCTGGCCAGTTGGCTAAGGCGGTATAGGTTAGGCTGGTTAGAGAGAAAAATCCAAAAACAGGGAGAAAACAGCCGATTAAAAAAGCCTCTGGAATAGGGATCTTTTTCCAATGAAGCAAATTTTTGGTCGTATAGTAGAAAAGCGGTATCAAGAGGAAAGAGAACACCAATAATTGGCCGCCCCAGAACTCCAATAAATTTTGAAACAGAATTGTCCGGTGAATTCCATGTTGAATAGAGAACTTAAACATTGCCCATTGATGTACGGAATTCCAGTATAAAACCGGAGTGAAAATTGTTAGCCCGATTAAAAGCGCCCAGTAAGGCTCTTTCCGCGTAAACCAAAATCTTTTCAATGGCCGAATCAGGAGCATTAAACATACTGCCAAGAGTATGAGGGCGGCTTGTAATTTTGCAAGTAAAGATAGACCCAGCAATATACCCACGACATACCAAGCATAAGTTTTTTCTTCTTCCACAGCAATATATAAGAAGTACCAGGTGAGAGAAGTCCAAAAGACCATGGGAATATCGGTGGTCATCAGGTGGCTTCCAGTGGCGACCAGTGGAACAAAAACGGTAATTAAAACTCCTAAGCATGCTGCTGCTTTACTTTGGTAAATTTTTTGGGTCCAAAAATAGACGGCTCCGAGGAAGAAAAGCCAACTTAAAAAAGCCGGGAAACGGATCCAAAACTCAGTCTGACCAAAAGCAGTAAACGAACGGATAATATAGGCCACCATGGGAGAGTTATCGAAATAACCGGAACTTAAATGACGGGACCAAGCCCAAAAATAAGCTTCATCGGGATGCAGGTTGTAGGTATTTAAAAAGTCCAGGTTGCACCAAGCTGCCAAGAAAGCAATGAAAAGGACCAAATATCGAAAAAGGTGTTTATTGTTTGTTAACATTTTACTTCCTTTGGAATTAAAATTTCATTATAGTATATCCTAAGAACGGGTGAACCAAAAGTTTCGCTGAAAAGGTTATATCCGGCCAATCGTTTGAAAAATTACCTATTTAAATATAGACATATACCGATTATAATTTTTTTAAAGTTTTATTAAAAAAAGATAACGAATTGATTGGAAAAGAGTACTGTATACACACGGGGCATGAATTGACAAGCAGGGATTGATGTAATAGAATGGGAAATAATATTCGCCGTAGTAATTCGCGAACGCTTTGATACACAACGAATCAGAATGAGGAGGAATTTCATGAATAAGGCATTGCAAAAATGGGTTCAAGAAATGGCCGACCTATGTCAACCTGACCAAATTTCTTGGTGTGATGGATCCCAGGCGGAAAATGATCGGTTATTGCAAGAGATGGTGAAAGCGGGGACTGCGATCCCTTTAGCAAAGGATAAACGTCCTGATTGTTATTTATTCCGCAGCCATCCTTCTGACGTAGCACGGGTGGAGGATCGCACTTATATTGCTTCACAAAAGCAAGAAGACGCTGGACCTACCAATAATTGGATTGATCCGGGTGAACTTAAGAAAACAATGACGGATCTTTATCGCGGTTGCATGAAAGGACGTACTATGTATGTAATTCCTTTCTCCATGGGCCCGATTGGTTCGCCGATTTCCAAGATTGGGGTTGAACTCACCGATAGTCCCTATGTAGTTATCAATATGAGGATTATGACCCGGATAGGCCAAAAAGTACTCGATACTTTAGGGGATGGGGAATTTGTTCCTTGTATGCATTCGATTGGGGCTCCTCTTGCCAAAGGACAGCAAGATGCAGCTTGGCCGTGCGCTCCGATTGAGCAGAAATATATCAGCCATTTTCCGGAAGAAAGAACAATTTGGTCCTATGGTTCCGGATACGGCGGAAATGCATTGCTCGGAAAAAAATGTTTTGCGCTCCGGATTGCCTCGGTGTTGGCCCGTGATGAGGGATGGCTTGCTGAGCATATGTTGATTTTAGGGATCACCAATCCAAAGGGTGAGAAAAAATATGTAGCTGCCGCCTTCCCCAGCGCTTGCGGAAAAACGAATCTGGCGATGCTGGTGCCCACTATCCCCGGCTGGAAAGTTGAGACCATCGGGGATGACATTTGCTGGATGAAATTTGGCCCGGATGGCCAGTTATATGCGATCAATCCTGAAGCCGGATTCTTTGGCGTGGCTCCGGGAACTTCGGAAGATTCAAACTTCAACGCCATGAAAACCATTGAAAAGAATACTATATTCACCAATGTTGCCTTGACGGATGATGGCGATGTATGGTGGGAAGGCATTGGTAAAGAGACGCCCGGACATTTGGTTGACTGGAAAGGTAATGACTGGGCTCCGGGCAGTAAAGATCCGGCGGCCCATCCTAATGCCAGATTTACAACCCCGGCTCATCAATGTCCGGCTATCGCTCCCGAGTGGGAAGACCCGAAGGGAGTGCCGATTTCAGCGATTCTTTTCGGCGGACGTCGTCCCAGTACGATTCCACTGGTTCATCAAAGCTTTAGCTGGGCCCATGGTGTCTTTTTAGGTTCTATCGTAGGTTCAGAGATTACGGCAGCGGCAATTTCGGCCAATATTGGGCAGGTCAGGCGTGACCCGTTTGCAATGCTACCATTCTGCGGGTACAATATGGGCGATTACTTTAAACACTGGCTTAAAATTGGGACTCAGGCGGATGCGGCGAAACTGCCGAAGATTTTCTATGTCAACTGGTTCCGTAAAACGGCGGATGGAAAATGGTTATGGCCGGGTTATGGCGAGAACAGCCGGATTTTAAAGTGGATTTTCGAGAGAGTTTCCGGTGAAGGTAAAGCGGTTGAGACATCGATTGGTTATATGCCGACCGAGGATGCGATTGACCGGAGTGGCTTGGATGTTAGCGAATCCGATATGAAAGAATTGTTGAAAGTTAATAAGGAAGAATGGATGAAGGAAATTTCCTCGATTCGCGAACATTATAAAAAATTTGGTGAGAAGTTGCCAAAAGAGCTAACGGATGAGCTAAACGCTTTAGAGAAACGTTTACAAGCTTAAAAAGGTTAAAAGCAACAGGATTAATTATTGGTCCTGTTGCTTTTATTTTGGGAAGCCATTCTTTTCTTTGATTTTTTGCGGTTTAATGAAATAGTATATTGCGTTGTAAATTTTATATACCCGTTTGAAGTTCGATGAATATTTTTTACGAAGAAACTCTTTAAAAAAAGGATTTTGCCGAATTTAGTCAAATTCTAAATGGGAAAAATATTTTATTTTGGATTAGCCACCCACCACGGCTGAAGTCGGATATTTGCGCAAAACTATTGCCGGACGGGTTTTAGCTTAAGAACTCTAAGTATACAAGTTTACGGAGGTATCTTGATTATGAAAGATAAGGGAATTAAGTTCGGGTTTATCGGTTGTGGGCAAGGCGGCGGGAAAATAGCTGATTTATTTGCTCAAAAAGGGTATAAAGTATTGGCCGTCAATACATCTCCGGTGGATTTATCCGCTTTGACGATGATTCCGAATGAATATCGTATCTGCATCGGTTCCCGGTTAGGGGCCGGAAAAGACCCGAGAGTTGGTCAAGAAGCCATTCGTGGAGATGCGGAAAAGGTTAAAAAAGCCATCCAAGATTATTTTTATCATGATGTCGATTTTATTTTTGTCGTTGCCTGCCTGGGAGGAGGAACCGGTACTGGCGTTGTGGCTGATGTTATTGAGCTTGCCCGTCAGGTTGGGATAACAACCGGTTGTTTGACCACAATTCCCCTTGGCAGTGAATCCCTGGAGGAACATAAAAATGCTCTTAAGGGTTTGGATATTCTGACTGATGTCAGCCCGACGCCTCTTTATCTAATTGATAATGAGCTTTTGAGAGTTAAATTTGGTAATCGTCAAGTGCTTGGGTTTTGGCCGATGGCCAATGAAACCATTGTCAATACTTTGGACGAAGTAAATCAAATTCCGAATCGTCCTTCCAGTATGTTTGTGTTCGACCGTGAAGATTTCTTCCGATTGATGAACACACCAGGGTGTTTTCTACCTTTGCGCATTGAACTGGAAATTCCGGAAAGTAGTGATCCAACCAAGCTTGCTACTTTATGCCGCCAGGAAATCGTTCGTATTTTATCGGAAAATAGTTTTCAGGGCGAAAGCACTCGCGTGGCAGCGCTTTTGGTTGTTCCGGAAAACCATCGAGTGAATGCCGAAGCTGTTGAATTGTTGTATCAGGAATGTCAGACATTAACCAATACCCCGACTTTATTCAGAGGTTTATATATTGATAAAAATCTACAACGGAAGATGGTATTGCATTTATTGCTTGCGGGGTTGGAAGTTCCTATGGGACGTTTACAGGAAATGCGCAACAAGATTCAGGAAATGAGTCCGGAAATTGTGAATAGGGTAAACCGGCGCGTTTCCACTAATTTTGGCGACGACTTGGTAGAATGGGATCGTTCCAATCCTTTACCTGCTTCCAGACGTAGTTTCGGTGAGCAACGCCCGGCGCCACCTGCAAGTGTTGCTCCTATACATAAGCAGCCAAGCAGTTTCCCCGAAGTCAAACACGGTCTTGAGGCGAAAAAGGTGGTTGAAAACCCTGTGCTACAGGAAGCTACCAAGGACGAGGCCTATAAAATTTTGACAGTGGGACAAATTTCTGAACTCATGGAGCAAGCTCAAACAGCTCCGAGAGATGAAAAAAATAATAGCGGGAAAGGTTTTTGGAATCAATTGAAATCAAGTGTGAAAAAGAGATAATTTAGCTGCGGGATTTAATGTATGGTTAAGCTAAACTGTCGAAAAGTTATTTTAAAGTGATGACATATCTGTTGGTTAGATATTCTATCCGTTAAATTACCTTTTCCGGCAGTTTTTAATTTTTTTTTGCGTAAGAGGTAGTGGGAAATAAAAGTTCAATGTTCTTACCATGGAAGATTTATATTAGCTAAAAATCCATCTGTTATTTTGGAAGAGGAGGGGTTGTTGTGTTGAGGAAGAAAGATGAAATGATCATTGAATTGCGTGAGAGGATGCGTGGCGGGATTGGCGAGATCCAGATCAGAAATCTTTTCCAACAGGGTGATTTGAAAGGCAAGAGTAGATTATTTGCCGAAATCACCATTCCAGTCGGTGGTTCAATTGGGTATCACCAGCATGAGCAGGAGGAAGAAATCTTTTATTTAATTTCCGGACAGGGTCGGGTCAAAGATGGGGAAGAGTGGAAAGAAATGAATGTGGGTGATGCATTGGTAACGGGTGGAGGAGCGGGACACGCTGTAGAAAACACCGGTAATCACCCTTTAGTGATAATGGCGGTAATTTTAGTTTATTGAACGGGTTAGTACACTCGGTCTTGACATCATAAGACTTTGATAAATTTATTTCTCAGAGGAGCAGGATTTTCCATGTTTTTCGAGAAATTATTTTGATTTGAAAAGGTTGACTTTCCTATTTCAGTTTTTACAATGATACCTGCATCTTTTAATGCGGAGGGCAAGCATGATACTGGATGAGTTTAAGCTTAACGGAAAAGTAGCGCTTGTCACCGGAGCCGGTACCGGTCTGGGGCAAGGAATTTGTATTGGTCTTGCTGAAGCAGGTGCTGATATCGTTGGAGTTGATAGTCAAGAGATGCTGCAAACCAGAATACAGGTTGAGGAAATAGGCCGCCATTTTGTGTCGGTTGTGGCTAATCTAATGAGTATTGAACCCATCCAAGGGATATTGCAACAAGTGATATGTAATTTAGGAAGAGTTGATATTTTAGTTAATAATGCTGGAATTCTTCATAAGGCAGATGCATTGGAGGTTACCGAGAAAGACTGGGACGATGTGATGAACTTGAACGTAAAAACTGTCTTTTTTTTATCCCAAGCCCTAGCAAGGCTATTTATTAAACAAGGTACGGGCGGTAAAATAATCAATATTACATCGATTCATGCATTTCATGGCGGTTTTCAAATTTCGCCGTTTGCGAGCGGGAAAAGCGGTGTTACAGGAATCACCCGTATGTTGGCGAATGAATGGGGTAAACATAACATTAATATCAATGCCATAGCTCCCGGTTATATTGCAACCGAAAATACCTCCTGGCTGAGAAGTAACGAACACCGTAATGCGGAGATACTGACAAGAATCCCCAATGGACGTTGGGGAACAACAGATGATATTCAGGGGGCAACGGTTTTCCTTGCCTCAAATGCTTCGAATTATATTAATGGTTATACCATTGCGGTAGATGGCGGATGGTTGGCCAGATAATGAGTAGGGATATGTCTCGATTGCCAGTCATAAAGTAATCAAGGAAATGAGACTTGTACATCGATAAGGTATCCGTTAAACGGTTAGATTCATCGTAGAGGTAAAGAATATGATATAAAGTTTGTTAGGAAGACCGAGTATATACATACATGAATAGGTGTGAAGATTATGCTAATCAGAGTAGAGGATGTTTTTAAACTCGGGAATACAATTAATATTCAGTTTGCAGATCAAATTGGACAAATTAAAGAATGCCAAGTCCTAATTAAAAATATTATTAAAGGTATGAAAGAAGACAAATTATATCTGGAATTTTCCGAAAAGGATCTCGCTGAACTGATTAATAAGGGCTCGGAACTTACAGTTTGGTACCTTACCGAAGAAGAAGAAAAACGACAATTTGCCACTTATATTATTGAGCAGAAACTACGGGATGATCAATCTCTGGTACTCGCTAAACCAGTTGCAATCGATTATACTTCATTTCGTAGATATCATCGGGTTGATGTGGATTTGCCTTTCCGTTATTTTGTCGGCGAGAAAGTATATCATGGCAAAGTAGTGAATTTATCGGCTTGTGGCTTATTCGCTATTATTGAGCCTCAAATTATTTTTAAAGAAGGTTCGATATTACAATTTGAATTTGATTTACCAAAGAATAGCCGACCAACCCATCTCAGCGGCCGGGTCATAAGGGATGAACTAATCGGAAACCCAATTAAACAAGGTATAGCAATTGATTTTGAACGTATCGATAAATACGATCAAGCAGAGTTAATGGTTTTCGTGACCAAGACCGAATTAGGCGCCTCTTAGGGTATGGAACCCTTGAGTCCTCTCTTTTTTAAAGATTTTTTTATTTCAATCGCTTCCTATCTGCATCTTAACATGTAGAGGTTTATATAACTTTAATAGATTATTGAATTATGCCTTAATCCTAATGCCCAAACCTCGGACCCAGGAATATGTTACTTAGTAGGAAAATACCTGGTTTACGAGGAGGTACATTAATGTCCGATCAAATAATGGAAAACAACGCCGGTTTTCAACCGGGACTGATGAACCCGGTTTGTCAGAACGATCAACTTTATACAGTTAAACCCGGCGATACCATGTTCTTTATTGCCAAGCGTAATAATATTTCCTTGCAGGAACTCATCAATGCCAATCCCCAAATAGCCGATCCTAACACGATTTACCCAGGCCAAGTACTTTGTATTCCTATTGCCGGACCGCTGCCATCATGCGGAGGAAACCAGACTTACCATGTTGTCAGTGGTGATACAATGTTTGAAATAGCACGTCGTTTTGGAATTACTTTGGACGCACTTATTGCTGCCAATCCGCAGATTTCCGATCCTAATTTGATTTTTCCGGGACAGGAAATTTGTGTGCCAGTGCCAGCCGCGATTCCTCCGGTTCCGATGCCGACGCCTGTTTCACCAGGAATACCAGCGCCGGGTCCTTGTTTTAACGGTTCCTTATATACAGTTAGGCCTGGAGATACATTATTCGAAATCGCTCGCGCCAATAATATTTCACTAACTGCGTTGATTAATGCCAACCCCCAAATACCCGATCCTAACTTGATTTATCCGGGACAAGTGATATGTATACCACAGGTATTGGAAGTTCCAACCGTCCCGCGACCCTGCCCAATGCCGGCTCCAATCCTACCGCCTTCTCCAATGCCGGCTCCGGTCATGCCGATCCAACCGCCCTGCCCAATGCCGGCACCAAGACCTATTGCGCCCATTGAACAACCTATGCCGATGCTGCCGTTTCCGACGCCAATGCCGTGCCCTGTCCAGCAAGGGATGGCTCCAATGCCTTTTTATGTTGTTATACCATGGGATCAATGTCCTCATCGTATGGTTCGGAAAAGAAAACACGGGCGGCGGAAAAAACATTATTGCTAACTATTAAAGGCCTTTGGGCCTTTTTTCTTTTAATAAATTCAGTAAGTTGAGTAATAATAAAAGTCGAATCATCCGAATGGTTTGGGAGAGATATTGAAGAAGTAAAATTGATGGTTTTAGCTCAATGAAACGTAAGAGTCACTATAAAATATCATGTACTTAAAAAGGGGTTTACCTGTTTCCGGCGAATATATACTGAATGTTTTTAATTTAAAAATGGATTTATGGGGATTAAAATGGATTTAAAGTTAGCATATTTCTATCCCACGCTCATGAATTTATACGGGGACCGGGGGAATGTTCAAACATTAGTAGAACGTTGCCGTTGGCGTGGAATTAACTTACAGATAACAGAAATAGGAATTGGCGATATTACGAATTTCAGTGGATTTGATTTGGCTTTTTTTGGCGGCGGACAGGATAAAGAGCAATTCAAAATAGGTGAAGATCTGCTAACGACCAAAGCTGAAAATTTAAAATCCGCTATTGAAGATGGTTTGGTAATGCTTAATGTATGCGGCGGATATCAATTATTAGGGGAGTATTACCGTCCGCTTCAAGGAACCATTTTGAAGGGCCTCTCAATCCTAGATATGAGGACTGAAGGAGGCAATGTGAGAGCCATTGGCAATATGATTGCAGAAGCACTGTTGGAAGCGGGGCAAAAAATGCTATTGGTGGGTTTTGAAAACCATTCCGGGCGAACTTTTTTAGGAGGTCGCTGTACTTCTTTAGCTACAGTTATTAAAGGCTTTGGAAATAATGGAGAAGATCATTCCGAAGGCGCACGATATTTAAACTGTTTCGGTTGTTATTTGCATGGGCCGCTATTGCCTAAAAATCCCGGTTTTGCTGATTATTTAATTTCCTTGGCGCTAAAACGCAAGTACGGTAAAGCGGATTTAATGCCATTAGAAGACATATTGGAAAACCAAACGCGGGACTATGTAATAAAACGCGTGGGGAAACGTTCTTTTTTAAAAGGTAAAAGGTTATGAATCGAAAAAAGAAATTATTTATTTTAATATCTGCTACCCTCATTGTTCGTCTGGTATATAATCTTTCAAGATATTTTAACTTTGGTGAAGGAAGTAATATTCCAGGGAAAATAGCAATGCGAGTCTTTCCTGATATCCTTGCCGCTCAGGTTCCTCGCTTTAAAAAGGGATGGATTATGATTACCGGCACCAATGGGAAGACCACAACAACGAAAGTTTTGGTTGAACTGATGCGAGAATTGGGTTATCGGGTTTGTACCAATTCCCGCGGAGCAAATTTAGTATCAGGTATTGTAACTAGTTTGTTGCTTACCGATACAAAGCCCAATGAAGAATATATGGCGGATTATGCCGTTTTTGAAATTGATGAAGCAGTGTTGATTAAATCCTTTGAATTATTTAGACCAAAGATTCTCGTAGTGACTAACTTTTCTCGCGATCAATTAGACAGGTATGGCGAAGTCGATTCGAATGTAAACCGCATTATGGAAATCCTCCGCAATACGGGAAGTGATTGTAAAGTCATTCTTAACGGGAACGACCCGAATGTTGCCCGGATTGGTTGCGTAGTTAAGCCTGATGATCGTTTTTATTTTGGGGTCCGTCAAATCGATAATTCATTGGATGCCGGTTTGTTGGTGGAGCAAGATACCGGAATTGGATTGGAAACGATGGACCGTCCGGAGCTCAATCTTTGGGCTGAAGATATTCAAACTGATTTTTTAAGCGGCAGCCATTTTAAAATGCTGTTTGAAAATCGTAAGATAAATATCGCTCTTCAACTGCCCGGAGTTTTTAACATTCAGAATGTTTTGGCCGCCATATCAGTCTGTTTATCAATTGGCATTGATTTGGACAAGATCACGCCGCTTTTGAGCAAAATAAAGTCAAGTTATGGCCGGAGCGAGCATTTTTGTTTTCAAGGTCATTCCATTTATTTGTTTTTGGTAAAAAATCCAGTGGGCTTTAATCATATTATTCAATTATTAAATCAAGCCCGCGGACCAAAACGGATTTTATTTTTGCTCAATGATTTGATTGCAGACGGCACGGATGTATCATGGATATGGGATGTAGCATTGGAAAATCTATGGAAGATAAGAGAAATTAAAGAGATTGCTACCAGTGGCACGAGGGCTGGTGATATGGCTTTACGGGTAAAATATGCCAATCCCCCCGATTTTTCTTTAAGTGTTGATTATAGTCCCAGACGCGCCTTTAAAGAATTGATAGAGCGGATGGAGGATAAGGAAGAGTTACTGATATTGGCGAATTATACTGCAATGATTGGATTCCGTCCTTATCTTTTAAAAATTAGTTCTCGGAAAAAGAATGGATGATGCAGGGAGCAGAGCGTTACCAATATGTTTTGTTTTGATTTATTAGGCGCTCCCGTTGGGAGCTTTTTTTGAATGAAAATGTGTTATCATAGGGTATCGACTATTTATTTTAATGAATGAGTAAGTTCAGAAAAGAATAGGAGAAAATTTCGTGGGAGCGGAAGTCAAACTCAAACGGAGCAAAGATAGAACATTTAGTATTGCTTTGGTCGAAATTCGGAACCAGTTGGCATTTATTAATGCTTGTCTGATACTGAGTGCTCTTGGATTCCATGGCAACCAAGGGGATTATATTATCACGGGTATTTATTTAGTCTTCAACTTGTTTTGTTGGTTGGTGCGTCCTTTGAAACGACTTACTACACAGTCTTTTCGCTATATAATTTTATTGATGGATTTGGTTGTTACAAGTTATATGATCATGAGAACCGGGGGAGTTGCCAGTAACCTTTATCCATTTTTGTTTATTCCGGTGATCTTATCAATTATGTATTACCGGTACATTGGAATTCTTCTTTGTTGTACAATCATGTCAGGTATTATGATTACCACAGCCTTTTTTTCCGGCACTTTAGTTTGGGATATGGCCGAGCCTTTAGGAATTAGGATTTCTTATCTTTATTTGACGGGTCTCATCGGCGGTTATTTATTTAAGCAAACGTACTCTGTAAAAGAAGAACTATCAAAGACTTTAACACGATGGAATATTGATTTGCAACGTTTAAATATTTTTTCTCAGGAAGTGACAGCCAGTTCCGACTTGGATGAAATTTTCAATCAGATTACCAAGACAATCCGTCAGACCAGTATTGCTCAAATGATTGCGTTGCTGTTGTTTGACGGAGAAATCTTAAAAATATATGATACGGAAGGGTGGGACGATACCTGGATTGATCAATATAACCAAAATCCTTTTAATAAACAAAGTCTTACGTTAGCCCCGATTATTATCTTTAAAGAACCCTTATTGTGCACTAATATTCGAAAACATCCTGAGTTAGTGCGGATTTTTAGCGGAATTCCTATCGAATCCTTATTTGCCTTTCCACTTATCATCAGTGGAGAAGTACTTGGAATGCTCATTGTCGGCAGCGAGAAAAGCCGTGTTTTGGGTGAGCAGGAAAAACAAATATTGACGAGTATCACCAACCAAGCGAGTATTGCGATTCAAAACATCTTGACCATTACGACAGAAAAACGCAAAGCGGATACGGACGGGTTGACCGGACTTTATAACCGCCGTTATTTTAATGAACAAATCGAGTGGCTTGTTGATCGGGCATTGGAACAGGATCTGCCTTTGTCACTGATATTAATGGATATCGATAATTTCAAAAAATATAATGATACTTACGGTCATCCGGCGGGAGATCAGTTATTGAAAGTATTGACCGCAGCTATCTCAGAAGTTGTTCGCGAACATGATATTTTTGCCCGTTACGGAGGGGAGGAATTTGCAATCATTTTAAGGGATACCCATAATAAATTAGCCCTTCAGATTGGTGAAAGAATTCGGCAGGTCGTTTTAACAATACCATCCGGAACTTTAAAATGTCCGGTTACCATTTCCATTGGTGTGGGAACACTCCCTGATCAAGCCTGCGACCGTTTCACATTGCTGGACTTTGTTGACAAATCACTTTATTATGCCAAAAATAATGGAAAAAACCGGGTTTGTTGCGGTTACCGATGAATTTTAGTAGTAATATAAAATGGATAGATTACAAATGACTCCTGCTTGAAAATTACCATTGGAACGATCCGACGCTCCAATACCAATTTCAAAAGCTGGACGTACCAGATATTTTTGATATTCTACCCCAAAAAAGCCTTGATATCCAAAACGGCTGTTATTGGAACTGGAGTCAGCCCCTTCTTTGAAATTTTTGGAATAACCCAGAGAGGCGCCGATATAAGGCAAGAAATTTTGCCGCCTCTCCAAATTAAAAATGCCGCGAAGCCCAATCGCATAATTTCCAGTTGTTAAAGTGTCTTTTTGCGACATAGCAACAGAAAAGACCGGTTGGATATAGTAGTCCCTTTGATAGGGAATTTTTAAACTGAAACCGCTTGCGGTATTGGAAAATTGCCAGCCGACCGCGGAATCACGCCGGGTTACATCATCGGTTGCGAAACAAGGAGTGGTAATCATTAGGGATAAAATGATTCCAATCACTGCATTTAGGAATCTTTTCTGCATCGGAATCACCTCTCAAATTGTACTTATCCTTAATTTCGTAACATTTATCCGGTTTCCTGCAGTTACCAGGCTTTTCCGAGTCCAGGAAGAAACAAGTAAATCGAAGAATCATTAGGTATGATTATGGGGACAATAATGCTAAACAATGATCAAGCAATGGAAGACAAAATATCCATTTATATAGCTGGGAACTCAACCGCATGTGACTATGAAGCAGTCAGAACTCCGCGGACCGGATGGGGACAGGTATTGGGACAATTCTTTACGGATCAGGTCATTCTAAGAAGTTCCTGCCCGGTATACCGAAGCATCTACCACTTTTAAGTTGTATCTGACTCAATACATCCGGAGCGCACGGAACAAACAAGCCGTTTCAGTTTTGTTAACTCCGATTCAGCGTTACCAATTTGATCAAAATGGCAAAATAATGTCGACCCATGGCGACTACCCCAGGGCAATACTGGATCTTGCTGCCTTAGAACAAGTTCCGGTCATTGATCTCAGCGAACAGACCCGCATTTTGATGGAGCGGGTTGGACCGGAAAAGTCCAATCTGTTCTTTATGAATCTTAAACCGGGAGAATTCTCCAATTACCCAAACGGCTCCCGGGATAAGACTCATCTTCGGGCGCTTTGGAGATAGCCTGTTTAGTGGTAGCAGGAATCCGGCAAGTAAAATTGCCTTTGGGGAAATACATTAATTCTCCGTAAACATTATGGTTTGATATTTTATCTACAGTTGATGATGAAAAATGAGAGCCCTTTGAATTCAGTTTTCCAAAAGCGGAAATTGGTCCGGAGCCGAAAGTACATGCTGATGAATGACGATGGGGTCGGAAATTAGTCCGTAATTAGCATCCTCTGGATAGCAGACTGCTAAATGAGGTTGAGGTCCGGCGAATCTGTAGATAGCCTGAAAGTTTTCCCAGTATGAGATCATGAAAAAATGTTCCCATTCATCCTGGGTTTGACTATGGATATAAGCTCCCAGATTGCCGGGAATGGCTCTGGTTTCAGCAACTCCCGTTTGAAGTAAGTATTCCTGAAATTCATTAGCTTTTTCCCGTGGTACGATTCCGTGCCATGAACGTGCGATCATCCATACTCCACCTTCCCATCATTAAGAATTTTATCCGGTCGCTCGCTGGATTCATTAATCCATGACCATGCCGCCATCAACATTGATAACCTGTCCCGTCACATATTTCGCCAAATCAGAAACGAGGAATAATACCACACCGGCTACATCTTCGGGTTTTCCGGAACGATTCATAGGCACTTGGGCCAGAAGTTTTTGGGTCGCTTCTTCCGATAAAACATGGGTCATATCCGATTGAATGAATCCTGGCGCTACAGCATTGACAGTGACCCCACGCTCAGCGAGTTCCCGGGCGGTTGTTTTGGTAAGACCAATCAAACCTGCTTTGGATGCCGAGTAATTGGCTTGTCCGATGTTCCCCATAAGGCCGGATACACTGGCAATGTTGACTATACTGCCGGAATTTTGTTTCAACATTTGTTTGGATACTAATTTTGTGCAAATAAAGGCTCCGGTTAAATTGATTTTTAAAACCAACTCCCAGTCGTCTTGTTTCATCATCATCAGACGGGCATCACGGGTAATTCCGGCATTATTGACCAAAATGTCGATACGGGAGAAACGATGGGTAATCGCTTTCACAATCTCTTTGGTTGATTCGTCGGAAGCCACGTCATGTTTCAATGCTAATGTTTCCACACAATATTTTTTGGCAATTTCCTCTGCTGTAGAAAGAGCCATTGTTTCGTTGATATCTGTGATTACAACATTGGCTTTTTCTGCAGCCAGTCTTTCAGCGATGGCACGGCCAAGTCCTCTGGCACTGCCGGTAATCAAGGCAACTTTATTTTTTAATCCCAATTCCATCGTTTTTCTCCTTTGAACTAAAATTAAAAAAGTATCGAATATATTTGTTTATATTTGTTCTCTTTAGGGAAATTTTTTCCTTTCGTGATACGGTAAACAATAAGTTACGATGAGCAAGTGTTATGAAATGGCATTTAAGGGAAGGAGCAAGGATGGTAAAATCCTTCGAATTGCAATTTGAAGTAAAATTTGGTACAATAAAAAAAACTTAAGAGAATAAGGTTTAATACTAAAAAAATCATTGTTTTCCGGTTTCGAGCGGTATACGCTTGGATAGACATTAAAATATTTTGGCATTTGCAAAGGGTGGGCCTAACGAATAATTAGCGTGCCCGTAATACGAGGTTTATTTTTTGAATGCCAGCGAGAAAGAATATTGAAGGACTGCTGGTGGTAGGCGTTAAGCTCACCAGCTTCTTTATGTGACTGCATCTTAATGCAAACCGTAAATGGGATATTCATGGTGTTGTTATGATTGGGCGCAGTGAAAAATTGGTAACATCTACGTCATAAATGAAGGTGAAGATTTGACTTTATCATGCTCTATCGCCGATTTGATACCGCAAAAAGGGAAAATGGGTTTAGCCCAAACATTGATTCAAATCAAAAAGGATGGTAGTGAGTCTCATGCGGTTATTACGGGAGATAATATTTTTCTTAATGACCACCATCAATTATCCAATGCCGTACTTGTCGAATATATAAATCAGTTGACTGCAGGTGTTTTGGGATATCAGGCAAGGTTAGAAGAAGGACCGGTAGTTCGGAAAGGATTGTTTGTTGGCTTGCAGGACGCCGATTTTTTTGATCCGGTTTATCTGGGCGATATGCTGACTCTGCGTGGCTTTATGACTGAAGAGGTTTCTCAAGTAAGCTTTATCCAGGGTATTGTCGAACGGGACGGAAAAAAAGTCGCCCAACTCGTCACCAAATTATATCAAGCAGAAAATGTAGCCGAATTAAGCGGCTCCATTAATCCTACGCAGGATCCTTCCGGAATAAACGAAAAGATCCTTGATAATCGGGATTTGCCTTTATATCTGGTTTCCAATATCCAAAGGAAGCTTTATTCCTATACGCAGAAAGTTCGTATTGAAGATGGACAAATATCTTTTGCCATAGCCTGTCCTGAAGATTTTGAAGCCTTTGACGGCCATTTCCCGGGAAATCCAATTTTGCCCGGCGTTGTTTTGTTGGAAATCGCTGCTGTCGGTTTGGAAATACTCCTCGGGAAAACTATTTTCTTGAAGTCAATGAAGAAAATGAAAATCAGCGGTATGGTACTTCCGGATCAAACCATTGGTTGTGAAATAAAGGCAGCCCCAAATAATGAAGGGGGATATACATTTACAACCGTTGTAAAGGAAAGAACCGGGAAAGAAATTTCGCGGTTTATCGGTAGTTGTATACCTTACAGTTTGCAATGAGTGAGGAAAGAGAAGAAAAATTATGCAGATGCATCGAAGATATGATCGTTATTTTCCACCCGATGAAAAAACACCACTGATAGCGGAGTGTTTTCGCAGAGTTCAATTCGATGAAGTTGATCCGTTACGGATTGTATGGCATGGGCGGTATGTCAGTTATTTTGAACAAGGCCGTAACGAGTGGGGCCGTAAATTCGGGTTTAGCTATTATGACATGGCCGGGCATGGATTCGCAATGCCCATTGTCCAGCAGCATGTTGATCATTTATACCCGCTTCGCTATGATGAACTCATTCGGATTCAGGCTTACTGTCATTGGACGGAAGCGGCGAAAATGAATTTCAGTTACCAAATTTTTGCCGAAAATGGCGCCTTATCGGCTAGAGGTTATACGGTTCAGGTGTATACCGATTTAACCGGGAGTCCCATGATTTTAAGACCGGAATTTGCGGAAGTGTTTTATCAAAAATGGGATGAATGGAGCCTAAAGTGAATAGAGAAGTTTATTTAAATCATTCTGCAGTGATTACCGGATTGGGTACTCTGGAACAAACCTGGCAATCGCTTCTTAACTATCAATCCGGTATTATAAAAAAAGCATATTTTGAAAACCGCTTGTTACCGGAAACAGGGTTGGCCCTCTACCGAAGAGATTTAGTGCATACCCAAGCGAATTTTACTCAATATTTGATGGAGCAATGTCTGATCGATTTTCCCAAATTGCCTGAGGATACTTTCGTAATTTGGACTGGTATTAAAAATAATGCCGAATGGGTGGAAAGTCTCTACAATGAAGTCCCGGAACCATCTTACTCGTCTGCCTGCGATTTACGTGCTTGGGTGGCTAAGATTTTGGGTTTAAAAAATGGGGGCATGGAAATCAATGCTGCCTGTGCATCTTCAACAGTCGGTTCTGCCCTTGCGGCACAATATATTGCCGAGGGGAAATATGATAATATTTTAGTAGCCGGCGCTGATATAGTCAGCAGGTTTGTGTATTACGGTTTTGCCGCATTAAAAGCTATGACGGCTGAGGTATGTATGCCGTTTGATACGCAAAGGAACGGGTTATCTTTAGGAGATGGCGCGGTAGCTCTTTTTTTATCGGCAAAGCGGAATTCGGATATCCGGATATCCGGTTTTGGGATAACTAATGATGCAACCCATATCACCGGCCCCTCTAAAGATGGAGCCGGTCTCGCAAAAGCTATTTCTCAAGCGATAGAAGTGGCTGGGCAATCGCCCTTAAGCGTGCAAGCTTTTTGTGCCCACGCCACCGGAACTCGATATAATGATACGATGGAATTATTGGCGGCTCGTTCTGTTTTTGGAGAAAAAGGGCCGGGGATTTTTGGCGTCAAAGGTTCCATTGGTCATACTTTAGGGGCCGCTGGAGGAATTGAGGTTGCAATATGTGAGAAATGTTTGCTGGATGGCATGTTGCCTCCTACCGTGGGATGCAGTCTTCCAGAATCCCCCAATGTTATATTGGAAAAAACAATGTTTCCGGGCCGGACGATTTTGACAAGCAATTCAGGATTTGGTGGAATCAATGCCGCAATTTTAATGGAGAATTTATCATGATAATCCAAGACAAATTCTGTCTTTTGGGGTCGGGATGGATTTCCGCCTTTGGAAATGGTTTTTTTGGTTCCAGGCCACGGTTTTCCAATTCCGATGTAAGGTTTCAATATCCCGAGTTAGAGAAATACATTCCTGAATTGCCGGGACGATTCGGCCGGTTTGATGTTTACACCAAAGTCTGTTTTGCTGCTGCTGTACTTGCTTTAAAAGACGCCGATATGCTTGAGGAGAGCCGGGATAAAGAAAAAAAGAGTATTGGAATCATCGTTGGGAGTTCGAGTGGTGTGTATGATGATGATTTGGCCTTTTTTGAATCCACTCGGGAATCCAAAGGGGAATTTTCCAGCCCCAATCTTTTTTCCTATACTCTTCCCAATGTTGCCATCGGTGAAATCACGGTATTTTTTAAATTTTCCGGACCAACTTTTTGTGTGGGGAATGATCACCAAAGGCCTGGTATCAATGGGATTCCGGCCGCGCTTTCATTACTGGTCGCCAAACAATGTGAGCGTGTCTTGGTAGGGTGGGTTGAGGCGTCCCAGAAGATAAGGTACAATGAAAAGTTTCCTAAAGGCGCGGCTTTTGCAGTACTATCGATGGAGATGACCGGTAAATCCAAAGGAGTTTTTTCATTCAATCAAGAATTCAACTTTTCCAAACTGTTTGAGGGGTGACGATGGCCAAACTATTAATGGTTGCTACGAATTTGATGGATGATCCCTATCCGGTGTATCCCCTGGGAGCCAATATCGTTGCCGCTGCTGCCCAAAGCTCAGGAATTGACGTGAAATTCATCGATTTAATGGTAGATGGAACCGATGGCCTGGATTTGGCGCTCATTGAATTTAAGCCCGATTATATCGCGCTTTCCATGCGGAATGTCGATAATGTGAATTTTAACGAACCCCAGTCTTTTTTATTTCAATATAAATCACTTGCTGAAAGGATTAAACAAAAATCCAGCGCTCCTCTTATTTTGGGAGGATCCGCCTATACAATCTTTCCAGTCCAATTTTTGGAGTTTTTAGGCGCCGACTACGGAATCACCGGACCAGGAGAGGTTAGTCTGCCAAAATTGATTCACCGGTTGGAGTGGAAAATGCCGCCTCAACATCGGATCCTGGAGGGAGAGATTGATTGCGCGGGAGAAAACCGTTATTTTTTGAGCCGCGAGAATCGGTTAGCCGAATTTTATTTAACCAAAGGCGGTATGCTGAATATCACGACCAAGAGAGGTTGTCCCCATCAATGTCTGTATTGTTCTTATCCGAATTTAGAAAGCCATCATTATATTTTTAGAGAGCCGAAAGCTGTCGTCGATGAAATTGTATATCTTCAAGAAAAGCATGGGGCCGATTTTGTTTTTTTTACGGATTCGGTATTTAACGATATCAACAACGAATATCTGCAAATCATGGAGGAAATGGCCAGACGGAAGATTACGATACCCTGGACATGTTATTTAAGACCGACTGAATTTCATCGGGATGAAATCGAGTTGATGAAACGGACCGGCCTGCATTCGGTTGAATGGGGCTCCGATTGCTCCAGTGACGCTACTTTGAGCGGAATGGGCAAAAATTTTTATTGGGATGATGTCCGGAAGGCTAATAATTTATTTGCCGAGCATGAAATTCCGGGCTCCCATTTCATCATTTTCGGTGGCCCGGGAGAGACCGAAAAGACGGTCCGTGAAGGAGTAAAAAATCTTACGGAACTTGATTTTTGTGTGGTATTCGGCGGAATGGGAGTGCGCGTATTTCCCGATACCGGCATTTGTGAACTGGCTAGACGGACAGGATTGATTCGGGATGAGAGGGAGTTGTTTAATCAGGAGGTATATTACCATTCACCGGATATAGATGTTCGGTGGTTGAATCAGTACCTTACGGAAACCTTTAAAGAAAAGCGAAATTGGATTTTTCCTTGGGCCGGTGTAGCCGAAAGAAATCGTTTTATGCATGCCTCAGGAATCAGAGGCTCGCTCTGGGATTTATTATTGAAAAGGAAACGGCCATGAAACAATGTAAGAACGACATCCCCAATAATATCAATGAAAATAAACGGGCCGACAATAAAAGGTATGGTAATAAGTTGGGATATTCCATCTTTCATTTTATTTTGCAACATATTGGCTTGAGTGGAGCTTATGGAATATTGTTTTTATTGATACCCTATTATGTTATTTTCAGACCCGGTGTTTATCGATGCGCCAGACCGTATTTGCGGAGAAGATTTCCAGAAGATACCGGGATTAAAAGGTATTTTCGCCTTTTTAAGTATATCTTTGTTTTTGGACAAGCTCTGGTTGATCAATTATATTTCGGCTTTGTAGGGGAATCTAAAATTAAATTAAAGTTTGACCGGGAACCTGAAATCTTGGATCTCCTGAGAAAAAAACCGGTGATATTTTTACTATCCCATGTGGGTTTTTGGGAAGTTTCAATGGCCGGCTCGATAAGGTTTCAGAGAAAGATGAATGTTTTAGTGGATAAGAATTTTGATAAGGACAAAAGAAAAAGTTTTTATGATGTCAGGAAAAGCGGTGAAGGGGCTCGATTTAACCTGATTAACGTGAGTGATAGTTATGGAGGAATGATTGAAGCGACCAACGCTTTATTGCGGGGAGAAGTTGTAGGAGTTACCGGAGATCGGGCCGAGGAGTGGCGTACTAAAATCGTTCCCTTCTTAGGTTCTCCCGCTAGATTTCCAATGATTGCGGAACAACTTGCTGTGGCTACAGGAGCAACCGTAATTGCCTTATTTACCGCCAAAGAGGACAGGCATACCATCCGCTATACTTGGAAGGATATTTCAAGTGAGGTTTTGGATGATGAAAGTTTGAATAAAGATCAAAAGATCCAAAAGATGCTGGAATTATATTCCACTGTATTGGAAAATCATGTCCAGGAACATCCTTATCTGTGGTTTAATTTTTTTGATTTTTGGAAGATTTGAAAATCAAAAAAGGGGGGGGATTTAGATGGCGGAAAGCGCCCGGAATTTTCAAATGAAATATACCCTGGCGACCAATTTTGACCCGGAGCTTATTGGCGAAATTGCTAAATTCAACCAAGATCATACTTTTACATCGGTTTTCGGTAAATTAAAAAAAGATATCATCGGAGGCGGACGATCTTCAGTTAATTTACCCAAGGTTTCAAAAAGTGAGCTTAGAGCTTATATCCAATTATGTCATAAAAATCATTTGAAGTTTAATTATTTATTCAATCCAATATGTCTAGGAAACAAGGAATTTGTCCGCAAAGAGCACCATAAAATTTTAAAATTCCTTGAGGAACTTTCAAATGCGGAAGTTGATACCTTAACCATTAATTCACCCTACCTCTGTGAAATGGTTAAGCAGCAATTTCCGCATTTAAAGATTACCATCGGCCACTTTGCATACGTCTCAACAATCCAACAGATTAAATATTGGGAAGAACTTGGCGCTGATGAGATCACCCTGCAGCATCAGACCAACCGCAATTTTAAATTGCTGGAAGAAATGTTACGGTATGCGAAACCATCAGGGATCGGGCTTAGAATTATCGGCAATAATTTTTGTCTGCATGATTGTCCATTCTCAATTTATCATGCAACCGGTTTGGCTCATTCCAGTGATGAAAAACAAAAATTTAATCAGTTGTATATCGATTATAATGTCATTCGTTGTAATACCGAAAAAATCAAAGATCCCGGGAAACTTCTCTCTTCAAGCTGGGTTCGGCCAGAAGATGTAAAATATTATGAAGCCTTGGCGGCGAAAACCGGAAATGGTAATTTCTCAATCAAACTGGTAGACCGGACCAAAACCACTGAGTTTTTAAAACGGGTGGTGAAAGCTTACGCCTTGCGTTCATATACCGGCAATTTGATTGACCTGCTCAATTTAGGAACCGCTTCCAATATTAAACATTATGATATGAAGAAGTTAATTATCGGGATTATTACAGGATCCTATAACCCTAAAATGATGAGGAAATATGCTGATGGCTTTAATCTTCCTGTACCTTATGTTGATAATCAAAAATTAGATGGTTTTATAGAAAAGTTTATTCGCAACTATAGCTGCGACCATATGGTTTGTAATGACTTTTATGCTGCTAAGTCCGGAGAAAATAACCCCAACGCATGCAATTATTGTAAACAATGGGCTCAATCCGCAGTTACCCAGGATGAAACAGCAGCCAAAGCATGGCTTGAAAAATCGGAAAGCTTTTTAGATGATTTAAAGAATAGTCGCCTGTTTTAAAAGCCTCTTCGATAGGAAAAAGGTGATTTCTCAAAGGTATGCGGTTCCATTTTGATTTCTAATCCGGATAGAGGAATTTTTGGATTTGGAATCTAATCTA
Source organism: Bacillota bacterium (assembly GCA_023429995.1). Taxonomy (GTDB): domain Bacteria; phylum Bacillota; class UBA4882; order UBA8346; family UBA8346; genus UBA8346. The sequence continues at coordinate 74,099 of JAEZCE010000020.1, forward strand.
TACCATTACTTTGTGTTTAAATCAATCATGAGTGTTTCATAAATTTATTGCAAGGAGAGAAACTATGGATACAGCTACGAATACAAAGCTTAAGGAGCTTTTATGTAAGGAATTGAACTTGAAACTGAAACCGGAAGAAATCACCGATGATATGCCCCTGTTTGGTGAAGGTTTAGGTTTGGATTCACTTGATGCCGTTGAAATCGTGGTGATTTTGAAAAAACATATGGGAATTACCATAGCCGATAGTGAACAGGCGAAAAAAGTTTTTGTGTCGATGAAAACCTTGATTGATTTTGTTGAAAATGAATTAGGGAAAAAGTAACGTGTGCAGTCAAACGTATATTACAGGACTGGGATGCATCAGCGGAGCCGGGCGGAATCTACCGGAGACGATGCAACAGATTTATAGGGGCAAGCGAAATCCCAAGCCTCCACGGAGGATTGGCTATAATTTAGAAAAACAATATCCTATTTTCGAGATATATGGTTTTGAACAGCAAGTGAACGATTTGAGTTTTCATTTTGCCAAAGTTGCCATTATCGAGGCCTTGGCACAAGCGGGTCTAGACAAAAATTCTCTGTGCCGGTACAGGGTAGGGGTATTTCTGGGTTCCACAGCGGGTTGCTTTTTTAATAAAGAAGACTATTACCGGAAGTGCCGCGCTGAAAAATCAGGGGATCCTTCCTATATTTCAGAGGTTTTGCTTCACGGGAGCATCGCTCATCAAATTCTAAAAGAATTTAATCTATCCGGTCCGGCAATGACCTTATCCAATGCCTGCGCATCCGGAACGGATGCCATTGGCCTCGCTTCCAAAATGATTGAAAAGGGCGAATGTGATATTGCTCTGGCCGGGGGGTGTGACGAAATCGTCAGAATGGTATATCTTGGTTTCATCTCCTTAATGAACACATCCGAAGAACCCTGCAAACCATTTTCAAAAAGCAGAAAAGGTTTGAATTTAGGGGAAGGCGCCGGAGTCTGCGTTTTAGAGAGCCGGGTTTCTGTTGAAAAACGGGGCGTTCAACCCCTGGGTTCTATAGAAGGATATTCCACGGTCGCCGATTCTTATCACATAACATCTCCGGAACCATCGGGGCGGGGACTAAGAAAAGCGTTTTTAAACGCCATGGGCGAGGCGAGGATTAAGCCGGAGGACATTGCTTTTATCAACACGCATGGTACGGGAACAACTGAAAATGACAAGGTCGAAGGCAAAACGATTGCCGGAATTTTCGGCAAGGAGGTACCTATAACTGTAACCAAAGCATATACCGGGCATGCCTTGGGAGCGGCGGGCGGTTTAGAAGCCGTATTTTCGATGCAATTTTTAATGGACCAAAAAATACCGGGAGTGCCGGATTATCAAGATTTTGACGAAGAGTGCGGTATTGTGCCCCATCATGAAATCAAAGAAGTCTCGGGACAATATGCCTGTTCATCTTCGTTAGCTTTTGGCGGAGTGAATTCCGTGATTGTGATAAGGAGACCCTCATGAATCTATCTGTAAACGGGTTGGGAATGGTCTCCAGACTCGGGGATCAAGATGATCTAAAAGAATTATTCACAAACAGCAACCCAATCGATCCAAGAAGTATGCCCCTTAACCACACTCTGCCGATGGATATTCCGGCGGATTTTAATATTGCCCAACAATTACTCAGGCGGATGAGTCATTTTTCCAAAATATCACTTCTGTCGGCCGGCAAAGCCATCAAAGATTCCGGTTTCAATTTAACCGGAAAAGCGGTCGGGATTATTCAAGGATCGGTTTATGGTCCCATCATTTCGGGCCTCCAAGCCTTTGATGATTTAATCGATTTTGGCGATAACCAGCTTTCTCCGACTAATTTTTCCGGTTCCGTTTTCAATACTTCCGCCACCTATCTTTCTTTGGCTTACGGAATTCAGGGGCCTACCTTGTCACACACCTGCGGGATGGATACTTTATATCATTCATTATTAACGGCCTCGCTATGGCTGGAAAGCGGAGCGGTGGATTATGTATTGGTAGGTATTGGAGATGAATATACGTCTTATTTTGATGACGGTTTTCAGAGTGGAGATCCTCATTTTCGTTCAACTCCGGGATTACTGCCGGATTGTGAAGGCTGGACTACTTTTTTGGTCAGTAGAGATGAAACAGCGAAATATGGCCGGATTGAGTGCGGCTGCCTCAAATCATTGCCCCAGACCCGGGACAAAAAAATTATTTATTCAGTCTGGCATGAACAACGAACCCCCGCTTCGTTTTTAAATCATGCCTCGAAAAACCAGGCCTGTTTTCCAGGATTTCTGCGCGGCTTCTATCCTAGCGCCGCGGCATTTGATTTAGCCTTAGCTTTAATCTGTGTCAATGCCGGTAGATTTCCGATGGTTGACGGTTCAGAGGGGCATTATAGGATTCAAAAAATGGATGCCCGTGAGAAAATCAGATGTTACAGCATATCGGAGAATGGAGACTTGTTTTATTATGAAACTCCTTATGATAACAAAGAGTATTTGATTCCTGAAAAATCGGGAGAATCCTGTTAATCCTAAAAATCCCGGTCAAAAACGCGGACATATTTTACACGCTTCAGGGGGATCTTGGCTTATCATTTCCGTACGATATTTTTGTAAAACCTGACCATTCCAAATTTCCGAAAAAGTGTTTTTCAGAAGATTACCGACTATGAAATCCGGCTGACAATCACATAAAGTAACATTTCCTTCCACATCAACCGGAATGGTTTGCCATGGAGAAAAACACCAGCGATGACTGGGGGAACGGTGATAGAGTTGAGCGGGGGGGATCATCAAAAAATCCTGATACCGTTTTTCAAGGCCGAATTCTTCAAGACCATGCACAGACAATACCGGTAGATTTTTGGAAAAGGCGTAAGAAACCCCTTTACGGACTGTTTCTTCAACTTCCGGACTAACGTTTTGCCAAAGGGTATGGCTCAGATTTGCCTTGAAATTAATATCGGACAACATCAATACGTCTACCCCCAAATCCGCTACACAGTCAATCAAATCATTGAAATGAGCGACCGTATCAATGGAGACAGCTGAAAAAACAGCTTTGGAAACCGAATATAACGGTGTTTTTGGGGTTGAATCAGCAATTCTCACAAATTCTTTGATGTTTTGAATGACTTTTTTAAAATCGGTTCCCTTACGAACCTGTGATGAAACAGTATCATTGTATCCGTCAATGCTAAAGGCGACGGAATCCAGTCCAGCCTCCAAGAGTTGTAATGAGACATCCGGAGTAAGCAACATCGCGTTGGTAACGATGCCTACCTTTCGGCCTTGGGATTTGGCATAGATGATAAAGTCCCTAATCTTCGGGTGCAGCAGAGGCTCACCTAAACCGACCAGTACAATTTTATAGGTATTGGGCAGCAAAGCCAGAATATTGCGGAACAATTGGAAAGACATGTGTTTGTTCTTTTTGTTCAGCTCAGAACGGGCGCAAAATTGGCAGTTGAGATTACAATAGGTTGTAATCTCAATATTAGCGATGACCGGATCGGTTTTGGCAAGGGCTATTGGTTCCGGCTGGTTTTCTAGCGCCCGTTGACCGCTTGGACAAAGGGAGATATGGGTTGGGCAGAGTGGGGCAACTTCAAAGAAACGTTTTAGGCCAGGTTCAACCTTAACAATAGAATCAAGAGCTTTGGAATCGAGATAGGCGGCGATGGCAACATCCGTTATGGCTCTTCGGATTAGATCCTCCACTAAATGGCCGTTGGTACAATGAAAAACATCATGTTCAACTTCAGGAAAAGTAACGGTCCGGGGTTTTTGGGGGAAATTTTCTGACCAGGATTGAGTTTCCTCCCATAAAACCAGTTGATCGTTTTCCCCATGGATGATTAGGGTTGGAAATTGGTTAGGAAACCGAATCCGCCCGGCTTTGTTGATGAGTTTTACCATTAAGGCCACGTCAACCATTGAAACAGGTTTTTTGCCGGCTTGGTGTGATTCCCACCTCTCAAAATAACTCTGGTTGATTTGGCGGGGGACGGCAAGTAAAATCAACAAATCCGGAATCAGAGAGAACTTTTGAAGAGTGGCCAGAAGTAAGCTTCCCCCGGTAGAATGCCCGATGACGATTACTTTACGACCTTCATTTTGATAAACGCCAAAAGAATTCGCTATGAATTTGATAAAAGTATCTTCATCAAATTCGGGGACCTTTTCTCCTTGGGCGATTCTTTCATGGCCGGGAAGGCAAAGGTTGTTGACCGAACCGGGCCCGAAATTTTGCTTTAACGCATCCGCCAGCGGCTGCAAATTTTGAGTGGAACCGCTATAGCCATGAACGAGTATGATGCCCAGTTTCATCGATTTTTTTCTCCTCTAAGAAAATCGGCCAAAGCTTTTGCTCCTTGATAGTGTTCAAGGGCATTTTTTATTTTAGCTAAATTATTTTTGATGGTTCCGTTTGTTATAAGTCCGTGAATTTTGGCTTTGATTTGTTCGTCCGAGGTTTGGTTGAAAGCCTGAATATAATCTTCAGGAACCCCTGTAAAATGAGTAGAAGGTATCAAACGGGCGCCGCAACCGATTCTTTCGAGGCATACTCCATTGTGGGCCTGTTCGGGTTGGAGAGGCATTACCAGGACAGGGATTTCATTTTGAAGCGCCTCAAAAACAGTCATTTGACCACCATGGGTTATTAATAGGGAAGTGTAAGGAAATATTCGGTGCAGGGGAGCAAAGTTCAAAACATTTACCCCCGGGTCTAGCTGTCCGGAACCTGTCATTTCTGTTTGGCCACCGGCCGCCACAATAACTTTGTATCCTAATTCAAGAAGGATTCTGGCTATTCTGGACACAGTGTGATTATCCGTTACACAAGTTCCGAATGAGATGACAGCCAGTGGTTTTGGTGACGCTAATATCGGCTCAATGGGAACCGGGTCATAGGGCCAGCGCTCGAAGGATACCGGACCAATATGAATAAGATCCGGTGTTTTTTGGAGGGGCATAAATTCCGGAAAATCCCATAGAAATGTCCCTTCACCCTTCAGAGCCATCCGCACGTCTTCGATAGGGGGTAAGCCAAATTGGCGCAGTGCCAGACTGAATTTTTTCCCGGCAAACCTAAAAAAGTTATCCATCAATTGTCTTTGAATCTCAGAGCCGTTTTCATTTTCCGAAAATCCCAGCGCTTCATGACAATCGGGAATCATACAACCACAGATCAATGAATCATAAGGAACTTTCGCGATTTGGGATGAGGCATGGAGTGTAAACCGGAAAACGCCGAGAACTCTATCGGGTTTGATTTGTTTCATTAAATCGCTCTCTTCTTGAATACAGCGAACGATGGTTTCTATATTTGAAAACCATTTAAACGAAGGGAAACCTCCGCCATCCGTTTCTTGGATATCCGATAAGATATGGACGCGCGCCTGTGCGCCTATACCTGAATTATTCACGAAACCGGAATGTTTCCGGCTGATGGCGATATGGACTTCGTGTCCGGTAGATTTTAAGATATCCATAAGCGCCAGAGACTTTGCAATATGCGATAAGGAATTGTTTTCAGGGATTAGTAAAAATTTCATGAGGAAAGTTCCTTTTTGAAAGGTTGATAATTTTTGTTTTCCGGGTGAATTTCAGTTTTAGTTGTTAAAAATGAGAATCATTTAAAAAACGATTATATTATATAATATAATCGTTTTTTAAAATTAAGCAATCGCTCCATTATAGATTTAATCCTGAATCTGGCTGACCTTTCCATTTTCGAAATATAGAATAAAAGTATTAAAACGATTGCTCCAATATTGCCACTGATCAATTTCTAAATTTGGGGTTTTATGTTTGGGGGGATAGCCCAAGGCCGCAATTACCGCAGCCTTTCTCATTCCCTCTTTTACTTCACCGAGTAAAATGGATTCTCTTTCATCTTTGGTGAAAACTGACAAATCGACGGGATTTTTCGCAAATGTGCGGCTGAAGATTTTATCAATGGTTTCCCCGGAGTATTGCTCAATATTCCGGATTTCCAGTTCCTCACCATTGGGAAGGGTTACGAAGATGCTTCTATAGGATATTTTAATGAATTTCACTGCTGTGTTGATAGGAACCAAAACACCTTTTCGGTAATTGGTGGTTTGATGGCAATTTTTTTCGTAATATAAGCTAAATTGGGTATAGAAACTGTCCCCTTTGGCCGCCATCATCGTATTGGTGCCGTAAACCGGTGAGATTGTAAATAATGTTGCCAGCCCCAGTAGGCAAAAGACAATCAAGAGAGTTAAATTTTTTTTCCATAAAAGATTCATTGGCAAATTCCTCCGTAATGAATTGATAATTTAATCGTCTTCGTTGATGAAAAAAGAATTAAATTACATATATTATAAACATTATTAAAATTACTTGTTCGATAGTAACATTCGGTATTTATCCTCAAAATCCTGCCTCTGGCAAATTTACATTTGAAGTGCTGAATTCCTTAGTTAACAGGGTTTCGCCTACACAATGATATAAAAATATTCTGCCCGAAATATTGTATTGGGTGATAGAAAACTAAAGGCTGAAAATGGGAACATTTAATGATACAATATAGACCTACAACGAATATCCGTTTTATTTTTGGGGGATAGCTTTTGAATATTTTTTCAAAGGGCTGGATAAGGAGAAGTTGACATGGAAAAAGAAAGAGTCGTTCCTACTATGAAATATTGTGTATTGATTCCCACCTATAACAATGATCAAACCCTCGAAAAAGTAATTTTGTCAGTGCTGGAATATACCCCGGATATCATTGTGGTAAATGACGGAAGTAACGATAATACTGTGAATATATTAGAACGTTTTCAAAACAAAGTCCATATCATTTCGTATTCTAAAAATCAGGGTAAAGGGGTTGCCTTGCGGAAGGGATTGAAAAAAGCTGAAGAATTGGGATACCATTACGCGATAACCTGCGATTCGGATGGACAGCATCTGGCCTCTGAAATCCCTAAACTTTTAGAAAAAGTAAAGTCAGGGGAAAATATCTTGATTATTGGGAATCGGGATATGACCGATCAACATATACCCAAAAAGAGTTTATTTGGCCGGAAATTCTCCAATTTTTGGGTCAGAATGGAAACCGGACGGGATCTTGTGGACACCCAATCGGGATTCAGGCTTTATACAGTTGCTGCCATGAACCGGATGCGTTTTTTTACCCGGAAATATGATTTCGAACTGGAATCACTTGTCCGTTGGGTATGGCGGGATTATCCGGTGGAAATAGCGACAATTCAGGTATATTACCCTGCTCCGGAAGAACGGGTCAGTCATTTTAAAGGATTTCAAGACAATTTCAGAATTAGTATCCTCAATACGGTCCTTGTTTTAATAACGATGGTCTATATCCTTCCCAAACGCCTTTTCTGTTCCGTTTTGAAAAATAAACCCCGTCGTTGATCTTGTAAAATTGAGCGGTTTTAATAAAATGGGCGCCGGTCGTTGAATTTAATGAGGATTAATGATATATTAATAATTGGAATTTTTTGTGATAATTATGGGATAATATGATGAAAATTGATTGAGGTACGCTCACAACGATAGCTGGAAAGCAGGCGACTCCCAATGAAACGGCGAATTGTTTTGGTTCACCCCCGGGGCTCTAATTGGCTTAAGGGCAGCAGAGATATTGTTGCTTCGGCAAACCGGATGGTTCCCCATGGAATTCTTTCCATAGCAGCCTGGCTTTTGAAGGAAGGCCACGAAGTTTTCATTCATGATTGTTTGGGGCCTTATGCTTCACCGGACTTTCAAACCAATATTCATGAAATTTTAGACTATCATGCGGATTTTATTGGTTTTTCAGCCACCACTTCTTCATTTCCCGATGCCGCCAGAATGGCGGCGGCCTTGAAAGAGATTAATCCCGAGGTGGTTACGATATGTGGCGGGGTCCATTGTTCCTCGATGGGAGGGGCCTTACTCAGAGACTATCCCGCTTTCGATTTTTTGATTCAAGGGGAAGGAGAAATAACCCTGGCGGAACTGGTTCTTGGAAAAAGCCCGGCCGAAATTAAAGGGCTCCTTTGGCGGAATCAAAATGAAATCGTGGAAAATTCCCCAAGGGAATTGATTTCTGATTTAGATATATTGCCTTTTCCAGCTTATGAAAAATTAAAGGGTTTTCCTAAAGGGTATAACCTCCCTTTATTTAGTTACGCAAAATTTCCGGGCACTTCCATGGTTACCAGCAGAGGTTGCCTATTTCAATGTTCATATTGTGATCGCTCGGTTTTCAAAAAAGGCTTTCGTTATAATTCTGCGCAATATATCTACAATCATCTCAAATATCTTCATCAAAAATTTGGGATTCGACATGTGAATATCTACGATGATCTTTTCACAACGGATGAAAAGCGCATTGTTGAACTTTGCGATATGCTCACCCAAAATCCAATGGACATCCAATTCAATTGCGCTCTGCGGGTGGGATTTGCTCCGGATAAACTGTTGAAAATGTTGAAAGACGCCGGGTGTCTCATGGTGTCTCTCGGCATCGAATCAGCCGACCCTGAACTTTTGAAGAAACATAAGGCTGGCGTAACGGTGGAGGCAGTCCGGGACACGGTTTCCCGGATTCAGGCGGCCGGTCTTCGGGCCAAAGGCCTTTTTATGATGGGGCTGCCGGATGAAACCGAAGAATCCATCCGCTGGACCAGCGATTTTGTGATTTCATTGGGACTTGATGATATGAATATGGCTAAATTTACTCCATTTCCAGGAGCCCCTTTGTGGAAAACCATCCGGGAAGAAGGCGCTTTGGAGGAAGATTGGGAGCAAATGAATTGCCTCAATTTTGTTTTTATCCCAAAAACCATTGGTTCCAAGGCGGTACTCGATCAACTTTACAATGAACATGTCAAACGCTTTTATACGAATAGGGCATGGCTGCGCAAATTCAACAAACGTATATGGCAGCATCGGCATTCGATCTGGCATATCGTCAAGAATTTGCCGGATTTCTTGGCTGCAAAAAAACAGTTTGAACCCCAAAGAAAAATTTCTTAGTTTGCTTTCTTGATACTCAAACGGATTTTAATTTTTTCTGCATAAACAAAATAAGTAAAGAGTTCTGAATGATGAAGAGTTGTAAAATCCTTTGAAAAATGGGTACAAGTTTTCCTATATCAATTATTGGATGTGAGATCTCATGATTAATAAAATATTGCGTTCGATCATTGTTGCCATGGCCATGATATTTCTTACGGTGATTACATATGCAACTGGAGAATTAATGGTTGAATCGGAGAAACCACTAACACCTAAGCCCGATCAAGCTTTGATTGTTTTTATGCGCCTCCCTGCATCTTTCGGCAAGGCATTTCTCTATGACGATTATGGTCAGTCTGTTTCGCTCTATGAAGTATCCAGCGATGAAAATAAGTTTATCGGGCTCTCCAAAGGCGGAACAAAAGTTATTTATGATTCAACCCCGGGGGAACATACCTTCATGGTTGTTGGTGAAGCTGCAGATTTTTTGAAAGCCACGATTGCGGCAGGAAAAACTTATTACATACTTGTAACGCCAAGGATGGGTTTTTTGCAAGCTCGTTATTCATTGCGGCCACTTCGCCAACATGATTTGACAAGTACAAGCTTTTCTCGATGGGATTCGAATACTGCTTTAGTGGAAAATACTTTTGAATCGGAGGAGTGGGCGCAAAAAAACGCTTCTACGATCGAAAATAGAAGAGCCCGGTATTGGAGTGTATGGTCTGCAAAGACTCAAGAACAGCGTGATTTACAGGCCCTTAATCCGGAAGATGGACGCTAACTAAAGGTAGTATATCTTGATAGATCATAAGGTTGGTATCAATGGAAGAAACAATGAAGGCATTTTACGATGAGATTGCGAAGGATTATGATCATGAGCAAGAAGAATTCGGTTTTGTAAGAATCCCTGAGCGGGAAATTGTTATGGATGCGATCCGTAAAGTTGCTCGGAAAGATTGGTCCGTTTTAGAAATCGGCGCCGGCACCGGCAGGTTTACCCTGGAAATTGCGCCCCTTGTTAAGCGTATAACAGCCATTGATGTTTCCCCAAAGATGTTGGATTGCCTGTCACAGAAATTGACGGCTCAAGGCGTAACCAATATTAGACAGATCTGCGGCGATTTCATGGAAACAACTTTTGATGAAAAGTATGACCTGATCGTCGGCTTTTCAGCCATTGAATATATAAAGGATAAACAAGCCTTATTCGTGAAAATATCTAATTTACTGGCCCCCGGAGGACACCTGATCATTACAACATCTCATAATACCTTTTTTCGATGGTGGGGGAGAATGGGTAATTATTTTCGCCAAGGTATTTTGATGGCGGCCTATCGTAAAGGGGAGCTTCATCAACTCATGAAAATCAATGGCTTGAGTATGATTGAACTCACTGATTTATGTTTGAAAAGTCATTTTAGTAAAGGAATATTGTTATTTGTCCATGCTGCCAAAAAACTTTAAACATTGGGTCAATGAAGAAGTTGCCAAACAGCTTGACCGGGATGGCTTTTTGAGTCTTCCCCTGAAAATGCGGATTGGCATTTTTATGTTAATGGCTTCTTTTACCATAGGCTATGGGTATCCCATTTTGGCGTTGATTATCGCCGGATGGAAGCATCAATTATCTTCCGGATTGGTAAAAGGATCGATTGTCTATGCAATCAGCTGGGTGGTTGGCGCAGTTGGGTTGATACTGGCCGGAAAAGACTGTATCAAATACCCGATTTATTTTTTTGCAAAATTTATGAAAAAGGTATTTCCAGGTTATTTTCAAGAGTAAAATAGTTGATTGGATAAAACAACGATATGACATATACTTATTATCAGCTAACAAAAATTTCTGTTTTAGTAGGCGTTTCAATTGCCGTTTTGGCGTTTTTCATCACTCATTCGTTTCTTTTATTCATCGGGTGTCTGGTTATCATTTTTTTATTTCGGGAGATTTTTTGTATATACGGCATGTTTTCGATTCGCTCCAACTTTTTTTTTAAAACGGTTAAGGGCAAGGAATTTTTTCTTAACCATGAAGGGACGAATACGTCTGGAATCTTATTCCGGTTTGATGACGGACCTCATCCGATTTATACCCCTCAAATTTTGGATATTTTAAAAACGGAAGGAATTCAGGCTCTCTTTGCCGTAACAGGAAAGAACGCTGAAATGTATCCGGAAATTGTTCAAAGAATGCACAGGGAAAATCACATGATTGCCAATCATACTTATTCTCATCCCTTGAACATTCTTTTTTTAGGTTACAACCGAATTCGGGAAGAAGTAATACGGACCAGTGTTATTATTGAGAATATAACCGGGGTGAAGCCCAGATACTTTTGCCCGCCGATAGGCCATAAAAATCAGATCATTGGCAAAGTCATCAAAGAGTTGGGTTTAATCCCCGTGATGTGGGATATCCGGACCTGGGATACACGTTTATCCTATGAAAAAATCATGGCAGAAATCAAGAAAAAAATAAAATCCCCGGCAATTATTGTGTTTCATGATTCCATTATTCATAGCAAGACCGATCGGAAATCCACCGTGCTTGCAGTGAAGGAAACAATCCGGTTCCTTAAAGACCAACATTATCTTTGATTTTATTCACTCGGAGAATGCCGCCATGGCCATAAAAATAAAACAGCTTCTGTTCAATTTTTATTATGGGTCGATGTTTACGATGGTTACGATCTTATTTTTCATTATTTTACCACTATATCTGTTGGCTTCCATTGCTTTTTTCAAACGAAAAATGGATGTTGCTTTGCGCAGGGGAATTGTTGTATACGGATGGATTCTCGTTACAATTGTTCCTTTTTTTGCACCGGTTGAGGTTGAGTCCCGTACTGAAACCCCTCAATTTCCTGCCATTGTGGTAGCCAACCATAGTTCGGCGATCGATCCTTTTCTGTTTGGCGCCTTGCTTATTGACGCTTGTTTCATTGCCACATGGCCTTTTAAAATACCGGTATATGGAATTCTGATGCGCCTGGCAAGGTATGTCAGCGCCAACGATGGTTGGGAGATAGTCTGCCGGAAGTGCGCCGCGGTTCTTGATTCGGGTACTTCCATCATTATTTGGCCGGAGGGGCACCGCTCCAAAAATGGCCGTTTAGGCCGTTTCCGAAATGGCGCATTTTCTCTGGCAGTGAAGACCGGATTTCCCATCCTGCCGGTTTGTATCATCGGGTCGGGGAACTTCCTGCCCCCGGGTAAAAAAGTGATGTGCCCGGGTAAAATTAAACTAATTTTACTCGACCCGATTTTTCCGAATGTTCATGATAATCCCGAGGAAGAAATGATCCGGATGCGAAAAGCCGCTAAATCCGTTATTCAAAAAACCCTTGATGAACACATCCAACCCATAGAAACTGTTTCTGATGGGAAGAGTTTTGAAAGAGGAGAAAAATGTTAATCCACGCCAAAAATGTTTCCAAGGTTTATACAATGGGTAAGGTCGAGATTAAAGCCCTCCAAAATGTTAATCTGGCTATCGAAAAGGGTGATTTTATATCCCTGATGGGGCCTTCGGGCGCCGGAAAATCAACCCTGCTCCATATCATCGGTTGTCTGGACAACCCCACGGAAGGCACTGTTGAAATATACGGCCAGAAAATTCAAAATATGAAGGACAGTCAATTGTCGGTCTTTCGCAATCGTCATATCGGCTTCATTTTTCAAAGTTTTAACTTGATGTCGGTTTTAAATGTTTATGAGAATGTTGAGTATCCGCTGATGATTCGGGGCGAAAAAGTGGATAAAGATAAAGTGCTGAAAATCATCGAATCCGTCGGCTTGATTGATTATTTAAAACACCGTCCCGACGAGCTTTCCGGCGGACAGAGACAAAGAGTGGCGATTGCCAGGGCTCTGGTAACCAACCCCGACATTATATTGGCGGATGAGCCCACAGCAAACCTTGATTCAAAAACCGGGGAGAAAATCATTTCTCTTTTATTGGAACTGAATACCAACCATAAGGTGACCTTTTTATTTTCTACCCATAATGAGATGGTTTCCAAATACGCCAAACGGGTTATTAACATTCTTGATGGTGAGCTACATGAATAGGGAATGAGGGAATGATGCTTATTTTCATAAAGATGGGATTTCGTAATTTACTTAAAAATCCTCGCCGTTCAATAAAAACGATGCTTTCGATTGCTATTGGGCTAAGCGCCTGTTTATTGGTTCAGGGTTTTATGTCCCATACGCTTTTGGGTTTGCGGGAATCGCTCATCAATGGAGGAATCGGACATATTCAGATTTATCACCATGGTTACCTGGGATCCTCCAATGAAGACAGCTATCAATATTTGATAACCGATTCACCAAGGGTACTTCAGGAGTTAAAAAAAGTCCCCGGAATTAAACTTTTTGCGCCCCGTCTTGGCTTTCAAGGGATGATTTCATCCGGAGATAAAAGCGGGATTTTTATGGGAAGCGCCTGGATTCCCCGGGAGGAGCAAAAGTTAAATTCTTTCACAATGTTACAAAGCGGGTCTTTTTTACGGGATGATAAACCATTTGGAGTGGTTATCGGGAGCGGCCTGGCCCGTAAGCTCCATGTCGGTGTTGGCGACACGGTGACTTTGATGTCAACCATCAAGGGCGGCGGAGTTAACGCTCTCGATGTGGAAATTATCGGGATTGTGGAAGCTCAGATTAAAGCCTATAACGATGTGTTATTGATGGCCAATCTACCGACGATTCAAACCTTTATGGATTTGCCGAACTCGGTAAGCAGTGTCATTTTATTATTGGACAAGACCGGTAGTCTGGAAAAGACAAGGCCGTATATTGAAAAAATTTGCGTGAAACTGGGATTGGAGCAGCGCGACTGGAGCCAATTGGCTGGGAAACAGTACTCCCAACCCAAGCTCTTTTATGATTTAGTGTATTTGCTGATCATGGTGATTATTGTATTGGTAGTTATTCTGTCGATTATCAATACCTTAAATCTTTCAATGCAAGAGAGAATTAAAGAAATTGGGACAATCCGCTCTCTAGGGACTACAAGGCTCCAGGTCGGGAAGATATTTATTTCCGAAAGTTTTCTCATCGGCTTAACCGGCGGTTTGCTTGGCATTGTCATCGGTTACGGCTTGGCGGGCATTTTCAATGCCATCGGCGGTATTCCCATCCCTCCTCCCCCCGGACATGCCAGGGGATATATAGCTTTTTTCAGGCCCGGTTTTATTCAGGCGCTTTGGTTATGGATGCTGTTTTTGATGACAGCGACAGTGGCTGGATTTTATCCGGCATTCCGGGCTGCCCGGTTACAAATCGTTGATGCCCTTCGCCGGATTTAAAGGAGATGGATATGTTTTATTTGAAGATTGGTTATCGAAATATCATCAAAAATTATCGGCGCTCTTTGATTACCATGACATCCATTATCATTGGCATGGTTGCCTGTCTGTTGACTCACGGCTTTTTTAATTGGAATATGAATGTGCTGAAAGAATCGATGATTCATAATGGAATTGGCCATTATCAGTTATATGCGGCAGGTCACTCCAAATATGGCAATGATGATCCTTACCAATATTTGATATCCGACACTGCGCCCATTATGAAAGAATTGCAAAAAATTCCCCAAGTTCAGCTGGTTACGGCCCGGATGACATTCAGCGGTATTTTGGCATCCGCTACTCAATCCACCGTGGTTACCGGTGAAGCCGGAAATCCTGAGAATGAAACGAAACTGAATTCCAACTCCTATCTGGCAAAGGGAAGCTATTTAAACAATAAAGAACCCGATGGGATCATGATTGGCGACGGGGTGGCCAAAAAGCTTTCAGTTAAAATCGGAGATACCTTAACCTTGATGGGAAACATGAGGGACGGCGGGATTAACGCCGTCGACTTAAAACTAGTCGGCATTACCCGCAGTGGGTATTCAGAATTGGACAATTTGTCAGTCGTCACATCGTTGACCGTGATCCAAAATCTGTTAGGGATTGACAACAGTGTGCAAAAGATGGTCATCCTCTTAAAAGATACCCGTGATACGTCAGGAATGGTTCCCTCTTTGACCCGGATTTCTAAAAAATATCATCTTGAATACCGGGATTGGGAAAGTTTAGCCGAGTTTTACCACAGTCTCAAGTTAATGTATAATGTGGTTTTTGATATTATTATTTTTATTGTATTGGCAATAGTCGTTTTTACCATATCCAATACGGTGAATATGAATCTTTCCGAGAGATTTCGTGAAATAGGGACCATTCGGGCTCTCGGCGCCAAAAGAGGCCAGGTTGCATTGATATTTATCGTTGAAAGTTTATTGTTAGGATTAATCGGCGGATTGATAGGACTGGTGATGAGTTATTTATTGATCGGCCTTACTGAATTGATTGGCGGTTTACCGGTAGTAATCCATGGAGCTCAAAAAGGGGTTTTAATGCGGGTGTTTTTTCATCCAACCCTGGCAGGAATTATCATTTGTATGGTGTTGTTTTCCCTGGTGGCGATGGCCGCCTCCATCTTCCCTTCCCGGAGAGCATCAAAAATTTCCATTACCGAGGCTTTGCGATGGATTTAAATAAATTTTTCTGATTATAAAGCTAACTCAGGAAGAAGATAAAGAAAAGAACATCGATAGGATGAGAGAATTGCCGGTTTGGTTGGGTGCGGCGTGAAAAGCTGCGCATTACGTCGTTACTCAATCACTCCGATCCTCGGTGTACATCCAGTACACCTCCGGTTCTCGTTCAGTCGTTCCTAGTACTGCTTGCTTTTGACGCCGCAAGTTTATTCAAGGAAGTTGGCCCAACCAAACCGGCAAGGTCTATCTCGGCGCATCTGGGTAAGCGCCGAAACTCGGGTAACCATCATTATTTTAGAATCGATACCAATTTACAAAGAATACAAAAATAATGATGGTAAATCTAAAGTGGACCTACTTTAGCCAAAAGAGTATGTCATCCGGCGCTTTCACAGCGGTGCGCCGGGATAAAACTTGCCGAAATGAAAGAGCCAACTTCGTTGAGTATACTTGCGGCGTCAGGAGCAAGCAGAGCTAGGAAGGCGGGAAGTGAAGACCGGAAGCGTACTCAATGTACGCTGAGGACTGGAACGACCAACTGACGACGCTATACGCCGCTCATCACGCCGCACTCGCTCATTTCGGCAACGTCTCTATTATTTGCTGATTCATCTTTATAATCATATAAATTTTTGAGGAGTGTCAAAAGGAGGACAAATGAAATTATTGAAGTACTTGACGGTCATGGGTCTGACTTTATTGCTGTGCGCGTCGGTAAACGGGAGCGGGCTTACAGCGGAAGAGATTATCCAAAAGGTTGATGCCCATAATTTTATTGCCAATAATTTTGAAATGACCATCCGTGTCGAAACTTACAATAAAAATAAGACCCAAGCTCCCACCGTTATGAAGGGTTATGTGAATGACGGTGAGATGACTTCGCTCGTCTTTTTGGAACCGGCCAATATGAAAGACCGAAAAATCGTAATAAAAGGCAACGATATGTGGATTATCATCCCGAAGGTTAAGAATCCCATTCATGTTACACCCTCTCAAAAACTGATGGGCGGAATATCTTACGGCGATGTTGTGAAAGTTAAATATGCCAGTAGCTTTCAGGCTAAAATCAATGGTGAAGAAGAAATTACCGGCCTGAATTCCGACGGGACGAACTCCGCCGCTCAAAATTGCTATCGGCTTGAACTAACCGCCAAGGAAGCGAAGCAAAGTTATCATCAAATTATGATTTGGGTTGAACAACAGGATTTTCTTCCCGTCAAAGCAGACTTTTATGCCCTGAGCGGCAAAAAAATGATGACTGTTTTTTATACCGGCGCCAAACCATTGAACGGCAAAACGGTTGTCACAAAAATGTTTTTATTGGATCAAATTAATCTTGCCAAACATGTATCGGTTGAGTATTCAGATATTAAAATAAATAACGGATTTCAAAATTAAGGGGGATTTTTACTATTTGGGAAGAATTCCCGATATCCGGTTCGGTTTCTCTTAGCCTTAAAGCCTTGAGAATATCAAGGAATTGGGCTATTTCCTTTTGCAAAAACAAGCATGATGAAGTATAATAAATAATAAGTTAGAATTGTTTTTAATGTTTTTCTCTTTGGTATTGGGTTTTTGACTTATCTTCTAAATTGGGAAAAATTGTAATAATTAACCGGATTTCAATTTTTGATTCAAAAGTTAAAGATGAAGGGAAATGAATATGGCAAAAAAAGTCGCCTTCATTACCGGGGCAAGCCGGGGAATCGGCGCCTCAATCGCTTTGAGATTGGCTGCTGACGGATATCACATTTGGGCCAATTATCGAAGCAACCATCAGGCTGCGGCACAGTTGCAACAAAAGATCGAAGCAATCGGACAGGAATGCCTGCTGCTTCCGTTTGACGTCGGTTCGATGGAAGAGACGGAAAAGGTATTGCAGCCCATGTTGGAAGAGGAAACTCCGGAAGTATTGGTTAATAATGCCGGCATTACAAGAGATTCACTTTTGGTTTGGATGACGGATAAGGATTGGCATGATGTAATCGACACTACCTTAAACGGCTATTTTAACGTAACCAAAAAAGTGGTTTTTTATATGATGCAGAAACGAAAAGGCTCGATTATCAATATTTCTTCAACGGCGGGGCAAAGCGGCTTGCCCGGACAAAGCAATTACTCTGCGGCGAAGGCCGGGATTATCGGCGCCAGCAAATCGCTTGCCCTTGAGGTTGCGGGCCGGGGGATCAGGGTGAATGTGGTTGCTCCGGGTTTTATCGAAACCGAAATGACCTCCAATTTGCCTTTGAAGGAAATTGTCGAAAGGATACCCATGAAGAGAATGGGTAATCCTGACGAAGTGGCCTCAGTCGTTTCGTTTTTGTGTTCTCCCGGGGCTTCCTATATTACGGGGCAAACTATTGCGGTGAATGGTGGAATTTATGTATAAAGTCGCTATTGTCGGAATGGGAATTGTATCATCCCTGGGGTCGGACTATCAAACCGTCACCGATTCACTGCGCCGCGGAGCTTCGGGTGTGGTTATCGATCCCCAAAGGGTAGAACTGGGTTTCCGAAGCCCATTAACGGGAAAAATCAAGGGATTTGTCAAACCCGAATTAAAAAACAAGCAACTCCGGACGATGACGGAAGAAACGGTCCAAGCTTATTCAGCGGCCGTTAACGCTTACACGCAGGCCGGATGGAATGAGGAAGAACTGGCAAGCCCTCAAACCGGTCTTATACTCGGCAACGACAGCACTGCGATTCCGGTTTCGGATTCTGTGGAAATCGTCAAAAATGAAAAAAGAACTTTGCCGATTGGAGCCACCCGGGTTTTTATGTCTTTAAATTCTCATATCACGATGAATTTAAATACGATACTGCAAACCCAGGGCGCAAGTTGGACGATTAGCGGCGCTTGCGCCAGTGGCGGACACGCCATTGGTCAAGCGGCTGATTTAATTGCCGGCGGACGGCAGGAGCGGATTCTTTGCGGTGGAGTGCAGGAAATTAATTGGCAGGCTGTCTGTAGTTTTGATGCGACCGAAGCTTTTTCGCTCAGGCTCGACGATCCTACAAAGGCTTCACGGCCCTTCGACAAACAGCGGGATGGGTTGGTTCCAAGCGGCGGAGCGGCCATTGTAGCCCTGGAACGGATGGATCTGGCAAAACAAAGAAATGCCGATATTTTAGGTGAAGTTCTGGGATATTCATTTTCTTCCGATGGTTTTAAACTGTCCCTACCTTCCGGCGCCGGGTTGCAACGATGCATGAGTGATGTAATAAGCCGTTCCGGAGTCCGGGCGCAGGATATTGATTATATTTCTGCCCATGCCACTTCAACCCCGATTGGCGATCTTCGGGAAGCCGAAGCTATCCATGATATATTTGGAGAGAATATGCCATGGATTTCTTCGATAAAATCCATGACCGGTCACGAGATGTGGATGGCTGGAGCGGCGCTTGTGGTATACGGACTATTGATGTCCAGGGCAGGTTTTATAGCCCCCAATATTAATTTTACCGGTCAAGAAGAAGGGGCGCCCCCTTTAAAGATTGCTACGGAGACCATCGATAAGAAACTGCAACTGATGCTGCTAAATTCGGCCGGATTTGGGGGAACTAATTCTTGCTTAATCATCAAAGCATATTAAACCGACGCGTGGGCGCGCATGATGCGATTATTATCGGTTCGGGCATCAGTGGCTTAACAATGGCCTTGATTTTGGCGAAACAAGGGAAAAAGGTCGCGGTATTTGAGAGGGATAAGGAGATTGCGCCCTTAATTAGACCTTATGCTCGCAAAGGTTGCGAGTGTAGCCCGGGACTCCATATTAGCGGCTGGATGGATGAAGGGGAAGTGATTGCCTCTTTTTTTCGTTATTTAAATATCGCCGATGGAGTCGAAAAAGGATTAATCGAGAAGGGATTTGGCAATGTGATTGTGGGAAGCCATTGCTATCATATTCCCAGAGGGCTCGAAAATGTTGAAAAGAGCCTTCTAACCTATTTTCCGGAAAATGCGACGGCAATCCACAATTATATCCGGCAAATCCAAAAAGTGAATGAAGATTCGTTTTACTTAAATCATCAAGCCAATCCCAACCTTCGAAATGCCAAAGAGCTTATGAGTCCCGACAATTATACGCTTCGTGAAACTTTACAGAGGGATCACGCTTCGGAAGAACTCATTGAGGTATTGGGAACTTTAAATAACATTCTTGTCGGTAGCAAGGCTGACGAAGTGCCCTTTAAGGTTCATGCTTTGGTGCTGGGAGGTTTTTATCGTTCCTTGGGTTTTTTCACAATTGACGGGATTAAGCGGTTATTGTCTAATTTCAAGCGGGAACTTGCCAAGGTTGGGGTAGAGTTGTTTTTAAATTCCGAAGTGGATGAAATTCTAATGGATGGCGATAAAAACGCCATCGGGGTCAAAACCCGCCGGGGAGAACGTTGGTTAGCCCCTCTAGTCATTGCTTCATTTCATCCCAAATTATTAAATAACGAAGTAACATGCAAATCCCTACGTCCAATTTATCGGCGCCGCTTGGAGGAAGCGGAAAGCACTTTAGGGTTTTATGTGGTATTTTACAAGCTTGAAAACTTGAATGGTTTGGAATTTGAAAATTTCGCTTATTTTCATCGAGAATCCGGAACAACTTTGGGAGTCACTTTTAATCATTCGGGTTCCCATAAAATACTTTGCGCCTTAATGGAAGACAAAGATCAGGATATATCTTTGGATGAAAAAGAACGAACTTGCCGTTCCCAGCAAAAGTTGAGATTTTTAGAAAATGTAATCTGCGATCAATTGCCTGATTTGAAAGGCAAGATGGTTTTATTAGATTTTCTCAAGCCATGGTCATTTGAACGCTACACCCGTACCGTGAATGGTTCGGCTTATGGAATCAAGCAAACCTTAAATTCCATGGGATTTCAGCATCGAACTCCGATGCGGGGATTGTATTTGGTGGGCCAGGCGATTTATCCGGGTTTTTTGGGTTCGATGATTTCCAGTTTTAGTTTGGCTTGCGAATTATTTGAACCCAATGAATTTTGGCAGAGGGTAATCGATCCATGAAACTTCACAAAGTCGTTATAACCGGTATTGGCGCTATATCCTCCTTTGGTAACGGAGTGGATGCTTTACTTGAGGGAGTTTACTCAAACCGCTCCGGTATTCAAAATGTCGGTTCCAAATGGAAAGAAGAAATTACCGACATTTTATGCGAGGTGGGTGGCGCCGCGGCCTTTGAGTTAAATGAAAAAAGAATTCCCCGCGAAATGCGCAGGAATATGGGAAGAATTTCAATCCTGGCCTGTTTGTCCGCAGAAGAAGCCGTTAAGATGGCAGGGCTTACTGAAGAACATTTTACTTCGGGTGACTATGGAGTGGCCTTTGCATCTACCACAGGCAGCAGCCAATCGCTTTATGACTTCATGGGCCGGTTCATACAAGAAAAGCGTCTTTCATCCATCAAATCGGGACAATTTTTTCAAGTCATGTCCCATACAACCGCCGCGAATATCGCCTGTTTTTTGAATGTTAAAGGAAGAGTCATCTCCCCGAACAGCGCATGCTCATCGGCGGCGCAATCCATGGGGCTCGCTTATGAAACGATTAAGTATGGCTTACAAAAGGGAATGATTTGCGGCGGAGCGGAAGAATTGCATGCCACAACCGCGGCTACTTTCGACTTGCTTCAAGCCGCTTCATTTCATTATAATGATAATCCTTCCGCAACTCCCAGGCCCTTTGATGTGGATAGAGACGGTACGGTCTGTGGGGAAGGCAGCGGAGTTTTGATCTTGGAAAGTGAAGAGAACGCCAGGAGCAGAGGCGCTCGGATCCTGGGCGAGATTGTCGGCTTTACGACTTTCTCCAGCGGCGATCATATGTCGAGGGTGACGGAGAAAGAATTAGTCGCCGGAATCGAAAGATTTTTTGGGGAAACCGGCTTTTCCCCGGCTGATGTGGACTATATCAATGCTCATGGCACAGGGACGATTTTAGGGGATGCCGAAGAATCCATTGCCTTGGAAAAAGTTTTTAACGGGCGGGGTTATCATCCCTATGTCAGTAGTTTAAAAGGGCATTTGGGGCACACATTGGGGGCCAGCGCTGCTCTGGAAATGATTGTTTGTCTGGAAATGATGAAAAGAGGGCGCCTCGTCCCCACCAAAAATCTGGATCATCCCGATCCCAAATGTGGCGATATCAATTATTTACGGGAATATAAAGCGATGAAATCCCATTTGATCATGAAGGATAGTTTTGCTTTTGGTGGAATTAATTCTATATTATTATTAAGGAGTTATGAGCATGGAAACTAACCAAATTTTTGAGAGAGTTAAAAAAGTGTTTGTGGACGAATTTGAAATCGAAGCGGATCAGATTACCCAAGAGTCATTGATTTTTGAAGAATTAGGACTGGATAGTTTAGATAGCGTGGATTTAATTGTAGCCCTTGAGAAGGCGTTTAATTTTAAAATTGACCGGGCAAACGACGGTGCGGTAATTTCTCAAATCCGAAGCATCCAAGACATTATCAATTTCGTGGAATCAAAACAGGCTTCCCTGTGAGGCCCGATGTTTGCGCCCTCTGAAAATTTTTTGAGATGACGTTCCCGGTATCATCATTGTTTGAGTAGATGCCGGGAACGTTTTTTTATGAAAACAGCAAACACGTTACCCCCAAAAATGTACCTCTTGCAATGATATTAACACAGAATAGAAGCGATAGCGATACAATCCGCTTCCATTATTTTATAATTTCACTATCTGATTGTAAAGGTAACTCAGGAAGAAGATATAAAGAAAAGAAGAACGAAAGAAGAGAGAATTTGCCGGTTTGGTTGGGTGCGGTGTGAAAAGCTGCGTATTACGTCGTTACTCAATCACTCCGATCCTCGGTGTACATCCAGTACACCTCCGGTTCTCGTTCAATCGTTCCTAGTACTGCTTGCTTTTGACACCGCAAGTTTATTCAAGGAGGTCGACCCAACCAAACCGGCAAGGTCCATCTCGGCGCATCTGGGTATAGCGCCGAAACTCGGGTAACTAGCATTATTTTAGAGTCGATACAAATTTACAAAGAGATACAAAAGTTTTGGTAAATTCGGAGTGCGCCTACTTTAGCCAAAAAAGTATGTCATCCGGCGCTATCACAGCGGCGCGCCGGGATAAAGCTTGCCGAAATGAGAGAGCCAACTTCGTCGAATATGCTTGCGGCGTCAGGAGCAAGCAGAGCTAGGAAGGCGGGAAGTGAAGACCGGAAGCGTACTCAATATGTACGCGCGCGTCCACAGGACGCGAAGGACTGGAACGACCAACTGACGACGCTATACGCCGCTCATCACGCCGCACTCGCTCATTTCGGCAATGTCTCTATTATTTGCTGATTCATCTTTATAATCATATTTCGTTAAAAAGAGCCAATGACTGTTGAGGTGTGTGGATGCGCGGTGTTTTGTTGGGACTTTCCAGTGGTGCGGTATGCCTGGCCTATTGTGCCCCGGTAGTTATTCCCTATTTATTGGGAGAGGGACGGACCATAAAAGGCAATTACCGGATATTGGGACTGTTTTTAATCGGGAGGCTATCGGGGTATTTAATTTTTGCATTATTGGCGTGGATTTTAGGACTTTTTTTAGCCGAATATCGATTTTACCGGGAGATGTTTTTTGGCGCGTCCTATATCGTTCTGGGCGGCTTTTTAATCCATTACTGTTTTCGAAAGCCCGAAATTTTTTGCGCGGCAGAATATTATAAAGGATTTTTAAAGAATTTTTGTTCCGCTAATCTTTTTTTACCGGTTTTTTTGGGTTTCTTAACCGGTATCAATTTATGCCCCCCTTTTTTATTGGCATTCACTAGCGCTGCTTCTACAGTCGACCTTTTGGGATCATTGGCTTTTTTCGGCAGCTTTTTTTTGGGAACTTTGGTTTTCTTTGTGCCCATTCCGTTGCTGGGCCTCTTAAAACAAAACCAGGTTTCAAAGTGGATTGGTAAAATGGCGGCGGGCATTATCGGAAGTTATTATTTTTTGATGGGAATTTTGATTTTGATTGGAGGAATCAAGCAATGAGTCGAGCGGAAATTTCGACCCAAGAAGGTTCGCCCCAACTCGGTTCTTCAAAGAATCCCCGGCGATCCTTATTCATCGTTTTACCGGTGTTTTTATTTTCGCTCTTGCTGGTAAGCCATAATCTCCAGGGTATAGACAGAGTTACCCGCGAGGGTACCCTGGAATTGATTTCGGTGATAGTCACTTTTGCATGGATGAATTTGATTTTTTTGATGATGGTTCACTCCGGTCGGATTGATAAATACCGGGCGATCTTATTTGTTACCTATGCGGTTTGCTTTATTATTTCGTTTATCCCCGGTTTGATCGAAGCGCGCGGCAGCAATACTTTCACTTCAGCCGATATGCTTTCGGGTAAAATTCCTTTTTGCCATATTGTAATTCCAATGACATTGATTCCCGCCGTTTTGAAGCGGACGATTATTTTTCCAGGCTCATTGTTGGAAGGTTTCGCTTCCATTGCCAGTATGTTGATAATATGGATTGGAGTCACCCTGGCTTTGGGGAGGGGCTTTTGTAGTTGGGGATGTTTTTATGGAGGGCTGGAAGATGGGTTTTCCCGTATCCTAAAAAAGCCGCTTATCAAAAAAATCGATTCGAAATGGCGTTATCTATCGTTTGCAGTTTTACTGGGAGTGGTTTTAACTTCAATCGCTACCTTATCACCCACCTATTGCACATGGCTGTGTCCGTTTAAGGCTGTTACGGAGTACGAAAAGATAACCTCGGTCTTGGTGTTGGTTCAAACTCTCATTTTTGTCTTGTTATTCATCGGTTTAGTTGTAGTACTGCCGATAGTGACCAAAAAACGGACCCAGTGCAGCTTTCTCTGTCCTTTTGGAGCCATGCAGTCACTCACCAATAAAATCAATGCTTTTGAGATCCGGATTCATAAAGATAAGTGTATCCGGTGTAAAAAATGTATTGGCGTTTGCCCGACTTTTTCTTTGGATGAGGACGATTTGAATGAGGGGAAAGCCAACCTGACTTGCACGAAATGCGGAAAATGCATCAGCCAGTGTCCAACTCAAGCTATTTCACTGGCGATTAGGGGAACAGCAACTTCTGGTGATAAAGGAAGACGAATACCCCTGACTTTTCTATATCCGGCATTTTTGGTGCTATTGTTTATGGGGAGCGGAATGATCCAAAATGCAATCTACCGTATATTATTGCTATTGACGACCGGAAAAATGATTCATTAGTGGAAGCATTAAGTTTTGGGAGGGTAAAACATGGTTTGTTTTCGCCGAAAGTTAGCCGCGGGTACGGGCTATCTGTGGGCTCTGCTTGCATTACCGATTATTCTGGCCACCTTTATGGGAGGCGGTTTTTTAGCCCATCAACTCGTGTTGTTTACCGGTATCAAGGTATCTCCCTGGTTTACCGGCGGCGATATTCTCCAAACCATTGAACACAATGCCTATCGGACTTTAATTCATCGGGCTGTTTTTGACGGTTTAATTGGGGAGCGAAGCCGGGGTTTTATCCGCATTGATTTCCAGCCAAAGGGGGGAGTTCTGCCGGAAAAACTATGGGAGGGAATCGATTACAATCAGGATGGAACCGTTGACTTTAAAATCCAATTGGATTTGATAAGGAATCAAGCCCGGTTAAGGAACAAACAGCCTTACGTTGTAGGGATCCAATCGGTCGATCAAGTAAACGATGAAAGAGTTGTCAGAGTCTTGCTGATCAATCGATAAACCCACAATCCCTTAAGGCTCTTACCATTGAAAAAGGATGAGAACGATGACTTTTCGAAAATTTGCTGATTTATTTCCCCAGGATGAAAAAGCGCCATTGAAGGCTGAATGTTTTCATCGAGTCCGATTGGATGAAGTCGATGCTTTCGGCGTGGTTTGCTTTAGTCGTTATGCCGGTTATTTTGAACAAGGGCGAGCGCAATGGGCAAAGAAATACGGATTCGATTATCAAGACAGGATTGCCAATGGTTTTGGAATGCCCATAGTTCAGTTTTATGCAGATTATTATCATCCCCTTCGCTCGGATGAGAATATATCGATTCAGACAGGATGTCATTGGACGGAAGCCGCTAAAATGAATTTCAGTTATCAGATTTGCAACGAAAATAAACAATTGGCGGTCTGGGGATACACCATTCATGCATACACGGATTTGGCCGGTGAGCTCATGGTGGTTAGGCCGGGGTTTGCCGAAAAATTTTTTCAACATTGGGATCATCATGTAAATAATTAAAATGGAGGCTTTAACATGCGAATCGATAAGAAGTTCTCTATCGGCATATTGATGTTTATATTATCTTCAAGTATGCTTTTTGCGACTGATGATCCAACCGCCATCCAGAATGACTCACAGATACATTGGGGTGTTTCTCCCGTCATTTTCAGCGGACCTGAAACCGGAGTGGCCCTTGGCGGGTATGTGATGGGATATCGCAATTCAGATTCGTCTCTTCCCCAACCGAAGCAGGATACTTTGAATGCAGTGATCGTTTATACTCAAAAGGAACAAATGCTTTGTACTTTCAATGTCAAAAAGTATCTAAGGGGCGACCAAGCCATGCTTACGGCTAGTTTGGGTTATGTGGATTTCCCCAGCGAGTTTTTTGGGATTGGTTCCGATACCGATCCGGACACCAAAGAAGATTATACCTATATTCAAAAAGGCTTTAACGGAAGTTTTCTCTGGAAAATCTCCCCCAATGTTTACTTGGGGCCTTGCATGGTCTATGGCCGGTATGATATCGAAGACAAAAAAGCGGGCGGTATGTTGGAGACGAGCAATATTTTGGGTTCTGACGGGACAACCGTAGCCGGCGGCGGTTTACAGTTATTGCTGGATACCCGGGATGACGAATTTGCGCCCCAACACGGATCAGTCTTGAATTTACAAGGAATCAGCTTCCGGCGGGAATGGGGGAGCGATCAGGATTTCGTTCAGTATGGAATAACGTATAAACATTTTTGGCCGGTGCGGGAGAGAGGAACGTTTGCTTTGATGTCGCTTCTCAATATAAGCGGGGGCGACGTACCTTTTGAGATGATGCCTTCTTTAGGCGGAGATGCCGTCATGCGGGGATGTTATTCGGGCCTTTATCGCGATAACAATTATGCTGCTTTGCAGGGTGAGTATCGTTATCCAATCGGCAGCCGGGTCAGCGGCGTTTTTTTCGCCGGTTTAGGTGAAGTGGCTCCGGAGGTGAATGAATTTACGGCTGATCGCATCAAGGTTGCGGCGGGATTTGGTTTCCGGTTCCAGCTCTATCCGAAACAAAAACTGAAACTCCGGTTGGATCAGGGGTTCAGTGAGGATGGGGCTTATATCTATGTCAATTTTATGGAGGCTTTTTAGGTTTTTTAAATTTTAAGATTTACTCCATTCATAGGGTTTTATATAATTTATCTGAAATATTTATGATTGCGAGCCAAAAATGAAACTGAGTTTACATTGTAGCTTGGGCATTCAGAAAGTCCTTCGGGAATTGCTGATGGCCCGTAATATCGAGATCGATGAAGAATCCGGCATCATCCTGGTTGAATCGGGTTTGGAAATTCCCACGGGTAAAATGGCCATTGTTTTTGAATTATCCAATCTGGGCCAGTTGGTTGAGTTCCTGGACAAGCTGGGAAGGATGAGTGACGATAATCCGAACACGATCATCGGCAAGTCCCGTGACGACTCGTTTCAAATCATTGCTTATCCCCAAGTCTATTACTTTGAAGCCAGGGGCAACAATGTCTTTTGTATCGCCACCGGCCAGGCCGATCGCGCCACCTGTGAATACAGGATTAAGGAAAAATTATACGAACTGGAAGCCCGGCTTCCCCATAACCGGTTTCTGCGGGTTGGTAAATCGTACATCGTGAATATTGAAAACATCAATGAAATCATTCCCTGGTTCGGCAGGCGCTTAATATTGCGGTTTGTTGACGGAAAAAGCGAGATTGAAGTTTCCCGCAATTATGTGAAAAATTTGAAAGAATTTTTAGGGATGTAGAGGCAAACATGTTTAAACTTAAATTTTATTTGTTGAACGCATTGGCATCG
Source organism: Bacillota bacterium (assembly GCA_023429995.1). Classification (GTDB taxonomy): domain Bacteria; phylum Bacillota; class UBA4882; order UBA8346; family UBA8346; genus UBA8346. Next base: position 101,721 of record JAEZCE010000020.1, read on the forward strand.
AGTCTAATAGGCCTGGCTGTTTGGGTCGTTTACCTATTTACCTGGGGTTGTTTTCATTCTTTTCAGCAGTTGATTTTTGAAGTAGCCCAACAAATAGGCCCTGTTGTTTGCAACGCGTTTTTTAGTATGGCAGTTGGGGCAATCATTGGGACCCTATCGATGATCTTTTGTTTCCAGGTTTTTTTAAGACTTAGCCATATGCCTTGGATGGGTTTTCTCACCAATTTTTTGGCGGTTGCCATCTTGAACATCGTTGGCTCTATTTTAACGGGGGTACGAAGTTTTCAGCTTTTTATCGATTCGACATGGTTAACCGCTCTGATAGTGTCGGAAATATTGAGTATCTTTTTAACTTTTTTCTGGTATCGAAGAATAATGGCCTATAAAAATAAATTGGAAGAGAAAAAGGCGTCGTTGAAATCGTAAAGATTGTGATAAGAACTTGTTATAGCTCAGACTAAGCACATAACAGGTTACGCAAGCCCTCAACATCATTGACAAGGTGCGTTGGTTTTTCAATTTGTAGCTCCTCCAAAGATCCATAACCGTAAGTCACCCCGATGGAATCAATATGATTGATTTTGGCTCCAATAATATCGTGTTTTCGATCCCCAATCATGACAATCTTTTTCTTGTCCGCGTCACCAATGGTTGTTAAGGCGTATTCAATGACTTCTTCTTTGGTGGTCCGGGTCTCATCCAGATTACTGCCGATCACGCTATCAAAATATTGATGGATATCAAAGTGATGGAGAATTTTCTCCGCAAATACGGTTGGTTTTGAGGTTGCTACAATTAAAATTTTCCCGGCTGTTTTCAGGTCCTGGAGCAGTATGGGAATTTCCGGGTAGATTTCATTTTCAAAAATCCCATAAGGAGAATAATACTCGCGGTAATATTCGATGGCCTTTTGGACCCGGGTTTCATCCATCAAGTAGTATTCCCGGAAGGAATTCCGCAGCGGCGGGCCGATAAATTTGGACAAACTCTCCAGATCTTCCTCGTAAATTCCCAGTTTCTTCAGGGCATATTGAACGGATTTGGTAATGCCGACTTTCGGATCGGTCAGCGTGCCGTCGAGATCAAAAAGAATGGTGTTATACAATACGGAAAGCCCCCTTCATTGAGGTTAAGGCAACTAATTTTTATTCGGCAAGGCTTGGGATATTTCCTTCCGGAGGGAGTTTTTTCCAGCTCGGAAAGAGCATTTTTATATCATAATCATCCTAAAATCCGGGGGATCCGGGTCCAATCCCTGGTCTGCAAACCTCATTTGCCGGTTCGGCATGCATATACGCGAGAGTCCGGTATCCATACTGAGCCGTCCGGTATGCGTGCGCAACGGTTCAGTATGCATACGCGAGAGTCGGGTATCCATACTGAGTCGTTCGGTATGCGTGCGCAACGGTTCAGTATGCATACGCGAGAGTCGGGTATCCATACTGAGTCGTCCGGTATGCGTGCGCAACGGTTCAGTATGCATACGCGAGAGTCGGGTATCCATACTGAGTCGTCCGGTATGCGTGCGCAACGACTCAGCAGGCATACGCTCTTCAGTGGAAATCCGTTAAATCCGGCGCCGTTGAAAATGGCGATCAATCCGTGAAATCCTGGTCCGAATTAGCCACAGAGCCACGGAGACACAGAGAAAGAACTTTAAGGATGATGGGTAAATAAGAAAAGGTTAATGGATACAGGATTAAACGCCTTTATTAAAGGCTCATTCACAGGATTAAAATGATAAATAATGGATGGCCGTTTTTATCTTGGTTCATTTTTTTATGTCCTCCTGCCCCTCCTAAGCCACCATTGCAGCAATCACGCTATTTTCAGCCAATGGGTCACACCAAAAAGGGGGGTGGCCCCTTCCGTGATCTTCGTCGTTTTTTTTATTTAACGCCTTGGTGTTTAAACTTCAGAGCGTAGCCCTCAAGACCCGAAAAACAGGCGAATACCCTTTCAGGGCTAGGGTAGGTTTTGGGCCCATTACCCTATCCCTCGTAAAGGGAATTGGCTGGAATTGAGGGCCGATAGGTTTGTTGCACAGACTACAGAGCATAACGGCAAAGGTTCCGGAAAACCCAAACGGCCCTTTTTGGGGGTTAGCTGCGATTTCCTGAGCGATGGAGACGATTGACGGGAAGAAATCAGCAAAGAAAAAAATACGCGACGGTTGAGTACCTTGACGCAAGGACTAAGTACCATAAGTAATGGATAACTGTTTTTATTCTGGTTCATTTTTTTATGTCCTCCTGCCCCTCCTGAACCATAGTTACAGCAATGGCGAGGTTTGGAGGCGTAGGAGGGGTAGGAGGGGCACGAATGATATAAAAATAAAAGGGATTTTTGGGGCGAATTTGCCAACGTTTTTTTATGTAAGGCCCTGGTCAAGGGTGGGCCAACGGGTTGGGGCCCGGTGGGGACTTGGTTTGGGGGTGATGTGGGTCGGCAATTTGAGCAATTTTATTTTTGTAGAGACTAATTTTTTCTTCTAAATGCTTAAGATGGGACTCCCATTTCGCTTTTTCCTCTAACACCAATAAACGATGGCGCTCCAATATGTCCAACCGTTCAAACAGAGTTATATCACCTTGATAACGAAGATAGGCATATGTTTTGATCTTTTTAATTGGCATACCAGTATCTTTCAGTCTTTTGATAAAAAGAATCCAACGGATATCCGCCTCTGTGTAACGGCGTCTTCCTACAGCATCTCTTGTAACGAAAATGAGCTGTTCTTTTTCATAGTAGCGCAAGGTATCTATGGTTAAATTAGTTATTGCGGAAAATTCTCCAATTGAATAACTCATTGCTTACCTTCCCAATTGTTGCTTGACCTGGAGTTAACTCCAGGTTGTATGCTCATATTATACTACAAATTGGAGATGAAAAAAATGAACAATCGCTATGAACGAGGGATGCAAAAATTGTCGGAAATTGATGGCAAAGGAGGGAAAGATGTAATCGAATCATTGCAAAATATCGCTCCGGATTTAGGAAAATACATCATTGAATTTGCCTTTGGGGATATTTATTGCCGGGATGGTTTAAATCTGCAAGAGCGGGAGATGGTGACCATAACTAGTTTGCTTACGGCGGGAGGATGTGAACCACAGTTGGAAGTGCATATTAATGGGGCGTTGAATGTTGGCGTTACACCTGAAAAAATTGTGGAAACCTTTTTACAGTGTATCCCCTATACAGGATTTCCAAAGGTGCTTAATGCCATTAAAGTC
>JAEZCE010000022.1 GCA_023429995.1 Bacillota bacterium
CGTGAGCCAAAACTTTCGTTCCTCCCTTCAGGGAGGAAGCAAGATGGAGGATTGGCAGGCTTTCAGCTACGATGGACAAAATGAAAACAACCATTTGAGGGCCAATCGATGATGATGGAGCCTCGAAGGGCAACGTCGAAACCCGAGAAACTTTGATGCCAACCCTCATTCTTTCTTTCTCCCTCAAGGGAGAAACGAACCGCCCGATTTGTCGGCCTTTAAAGGCTCCATGGTCCGAATGTTCTGGTGCTTCGTGAGCCAAAACTTTCGTTCCTCCCTTCAGGGAGGAAGCAAGATGGAGGATTGGCAGGCTTTCAGCTACAATGGACAAATTCGTACAAAAAATGGAGGTGAACGAAGACGAAAATGGATAAATCCTATTGCCGGCGCATGGCCGGGGTGTTAAATCTACTGGAGGGAATGACGGTTTATGGGGACAAACTGGAGCAATGGGGGATTCCCCAAGAATTGATTACCCTGATGGCCACCTTGTATAACCAGGTAAACGTATACCAACAGAAGAAAAACATCCTCAAAGGGAGCATGAGGCAGATTACAGTTGCCCAAAAGCAGTTGCTGGAAGAGCTTGAAAGCTATTGCGTCGAGATTAAGGAATTGGTTTGCTCTGAATTGCCCAAGGAAACTTGGCCGGAGTTCGGATACGGGAAAGGAAGGAAAGGGGATTTTCTTCCGGGTCGCTATACCCTTTATGATGAGCAATAGTGGCTGTTAAAACCCAATGACCCAATGAAACGTAAAACCCAACCCAAAGAGTGACCCAACGGCCGCTCTTTTTTTATTTCCATAAACAATAGCGAAAGCGAGGATAGAAATGATTGATGATTTACGCCAAAGAACCCCCGGGGAAAACTTCTTATGTATCGGTCAACAACTTGATCCAGAATAAAACGAAAGGCCGCGGTCTCCCGCCGCCCGGCGCCGTATTTCCCAAAGAGGGCGGGGAAAGCGAGGATATCCAGACAGCAGAGGTCCCGGATGGAAAGGGGCCGGAGTCAACTGAAACCGGAGAGTCCGAAAGTCAAGGGCCACCGGTTGGAAAAGTTGGTCAGCCCGGCGATGGGGCGGAATTGGAGGCGGACCGGGTAGCGGAATCCATCACCCAAAGCGGTGAGGGCGCACCCGTAAACCATGAAACCGCTCCGGCCATCCACACCAAACCTCTGGAGGTTGACCCCCGGTCAAGCGAGATCGCGGGTGCTAATAAGGATCAAGCCAATGAACGCGCCGAACCGGAAAACGGAGAAAAGTCTCTGTCCGGTAAAGAACCCCGGATTATCCGGAGGAAAAAGGCGATCACGGCTGCCGCCGCTTCGGAGGAAGACCCGGGCCTTGGTTCCCGAATCAACGGCTTAAAGGGCAAAGGGGAACCGCTGCCGGAGGGGACCCGGAAATTTTTTGAAACCAAATTAAATCAGGATTTCGGGCAGGTCCGGATTCACAATGATCCCCAGTCTCATGAAATTGCCCGTTCCCTTCAGGCCCGCGCTTTCACCATCGGTGAAGATGTGGGGTTCGGGGCCGGAGAGTTTGCCCCTCAAAGCGGGGCAGGAAAAAAATTATTGGCCCATGAGTTGACCCATGTGATGCAGCAGGGGGAAATCCCTCAAATTCGGCGGAAAGAAAAAGATTTTGAAAAACCGAGGTTTGCGAAAGTTGCCCCTCCGGATCAAGCTGTCAAAGATAAAATATTTAGTCTCGATCCTAAACTCATTAAAGAGTTTATGAATATAACCGGTATTTCCTGGGGTGATGTTTTAAGGGTCGGCGCCTTCGGAGTTAGCGGCTTACTACTAAACATGCTGGTTGAGAATATCTCACTGGCTAGACTCAATCAGCGGCTTAAGGAATATGATTTATCCGTTGCCGATTTATTTCAGTTTATCATAGCATTTCAAGTAAACGCTGTCGCCAAGGCTGAAAAATTAATCTTTGACAACCGGAAAATAGTCCGGGAAGAACGAGAACGCTATCTACGCAATACCAAGGATGAAAAGAATCAAGAAGGGGCTTTCTCCGGCTTATATCAGTTATTGACCGGAAGTTACGCCCGGCGTTTTAACGAAGCTGATCTTTTACGGGCCAGAGCCTTGGGGCGTTGTTTGAAAAAACATCCGGGTTATTCGGTGGGTTCCGCAATGGGCGGGTTTCTCCCATTCCCAATCAATCTCCTTAAAGATTTATTAGGGCTATTCGCGTCAAGCGCTTCGGAAGAAAAGCTGGTGGAGTTTATCGCCAAGTTCCCGCCGGATCTGGCGGAAATCGCTGTATTTATACTGGAAAACAATAACCCGGTAACTACCGCAATGACTCAAATCATCGATCCGGGTTCAGTTTATAGGGAATACCCCGAGTTTAAAGCCGCTAAAGAAAAAGAAAATCAGGCTGTCGCCAGGATGCGGACCGTCGACGCCTCTGTGTATCCCATCTTAGCGGATGTCAATACGGATTTCCGTTCCATAGCCCGGAAATTCCGGGGCAATCCGGCGGGATTACAGCAAGAAATCATGAATATTCTGGGCGACCGTGAGGAAAAAGCCCATAAAACCCTGGGAACTTTGTATGATAATCCATCCAAGGTTTGGGAACTGGTACCGTTAATCCAGTTGACGATGATCGATGAGAATATTTTTAAAGAGGACAAGACCGGACAGTTAATCTGGGATCGGGTGGAAGATGTCGAAAGGGCCAACACCTTCAGGTCAATTGGACTAGCGGCCATGGGAATTGCTTTGGGTATTGCCGGGTTTTTCACCGGCGGCGCAACCTGGGCTGCACTGGCCGTTGGAGCGGGCGGCGCTATCGTCAGCGGGGTTGACCTTTATTTTGAATTGTCATCGTATCAGTTGCATTCCAATGCCGCCCAGGCCACGCTGGGCGGTGAGTTGTCGGATGATCCCGGCATTTTGGGAGTAACATTTGCCGTGATTGGGTTAGTGGCTGATGTAGCCAGTCTCGGTGCTGCCGGATTAAAAATGGTTAAAAGCGCGGCCAAAGCCATTAAGGAAACTGAAAAGTCTACCGAAGTTGCTGCGGAGGCCGGCAGGCTTTATGATGAATTGGCTAAAGCGGGAAAAGTTGGCAAAGGCGTTACCCGGAGCGAGTTTATTAAAATCATCCAGGATGCCAAGGCGGAAACGAAATTATTACCCAAAGAACTTGCTGAATTTGATAAGCTGATCAAGACGGTAAAAATTGAGGTTTCCCCGCTCCAACGAACCGGATGGATGAAGATCTTTAAAGAAGATCCGGCCACGTGCGCGAAGATTTTAGGCTCATTTAAAGATCGGCCCGAAGTATTGGCCAGATTGAGCCGACACGTGCTCTTTGACGGCGACGCGGCCAAAGGTTATACCACCATTTACAAAGTGCTGAATGGGGAGCAATCCCTGAAGGTAATGGAATATCTGGGCCGGGAAGGATCCGGGTCCGCTCAAGAGATTTTGAAAGGCATGAATTTGATTCGGAATCATCTGGGTGAAGAATTATTAAAACGTTTGATGCAGGAATATTTTCTTAAAAGTAAAAACCTGGCTACCATGCGCCGTTGGCTTTCCTTGCCCTCTTTGAGCCGGATGGATGCGGCCGATTTCGCCAAAATTAGTAAGGATATCGGCGATTCCAAATCCCTGAGCAAAATTGAATCCTCCTTCCGGCAGGGAGTAAGGGAGGCGGCGGTCGGTCATCTTTATACCTCCGGTGAAAACTGGTTGGATGAGTTCATGAAAATGGGTCGGGTGATGGATAATAAGACCAGCGGGTCCATATTTGAGGGCTTGGTGAGACGGGTTTCCAAGGAGCCCTGGGGGAAAGTTGAAGGAGGAATCAGGAACCTCGAGGCGAACAGTTTTCCCGACGGGATCGTTGATATCGGAAGCGGATGGAAAATCGGCGAGTTTAAGTTCAGTATGGGTGAGGGTGAAGCTTTTACTAAAGGAACGGATGCATATAAAAGGCTTGCTAAGTATGCCGAGCTTATGATCGATAATATTCAATATCAAGGAAAACCCATCATGAAGATTAAAGTTATTTTCAGTTCAAAGGAGTTTGCACAAAAAAACAAGAGCATACTTGAGGTCTTATTTGGGAGAAATGTAGAAATTTATTATATCACTAAAACATTACAGGAAGGAAGATTGTAATGAATGAGATCAATGATGCATTATGGTTTTCTTTTGATATCAAAAAAATAAGAGCATTGGATAGTGTGACCATGAAGCCTCTGCTGGAACTATTTGACAAATGTTTACCGGTTAAACCGGACTATATCATGCGTTCAGGTCGCCCATTATTAAAGATTGAACAGTATCAATCGGATATGGTGTCGGACGCTCTTGATAAATATCGGGATGTTATTGAAATTTTTGATGAAAATAAAAATATCTCCCTAACCATAATGCAGGAAGCAGGCAAAAAAAGTGCTTTCGGATTATGGATCAAATCATCTTTAGCCGAAAAGATGCCCCCGATCCTTGTCAAAGAAATTTTTATTGATATCACCCAAGCAATTCCTTTTACTTATGCATCTTGTCATTTGGATGAGAATAGTAAACAATTATATGATATTTATAGTGAAATGAGTAGAAGAACCTTCTTCGCATCCGGCCTTTATTGGCTTAACTTTTTCGGCCCCGAAGAAGAGGCTAAGCAAGGCGGCAAAGCCTTAGAAATCAACCCCTATGCCACCGAGATCAAACGGCTTACGAACGGACTCTTCATTCAAGTGGGGGAAACGCCCTTTGAATGTTACACCGATACCGGCAGGGAGCAACTAATCAACGCCACCAAGGCTATGCCTCCGGCGACGGGATGGTGAATGGCGCAGGAATGGAATGGAACTTCTAAAAGGAATTTAGTTCCGGATTCCCAAGGACCGAAGGGTTCGTTTGTGGTTTGTTTAGGTTTGAATATGTTCATTTGTTGTGTTATAATTTCAGTATCGAATTGGGACGCCATGGTAAGCGTATCGATTCGGATTTTCAAACCATAGGAACGCATGGCCATATCGGATTTTAATAAAGGAGGAATTGGGAAATGGATTACTTAAAGAACTTTTCATTACAGGGCAAGGTGGCTTTGGTCACCGGCGCTTCCTACGGCATTGGGTTTGCCATTGCCAAGGGGTTTGCCGCGGTTGGCGCTACGGTGGTTTTTAACGATATCAAGCAGGAGCTGGTCGACAAAGGCCTGGCGGCTTATAAAGAAGCCGGAATCAACGCCAGGGGCTATGTCTGCGATGTAACCAATGAAGAACAAGTCGCGGCCATGGTCAGTCAAATCGAAAAAGAAGTCGGGATTATCGATATTCTGGTAAACAATGCCGGGATCATCAAACGGATTCCCATGATTGAAATGACCGCCGCCGAGTTCCGCCAAGTGATCGATGTGGATTTGAATGCGCCGTTTATTGTTTCCAAGGCCGTTATTCCGGGCATGATCAAGAAGGGCCATGGTAAAATCATCAATATCTGTTCCATGATGAGCGAATTGGGCCGGGAAACCGTATCGGCCTACGCTGCGGCCAAAGGCGGTTTGAAAATGTTGACCCGCAACATTTGTTCCGAGTACGGCGGAAATAACATCCAGTGCAACGGCATCGGGCCCGGCTATATCGAAACTCCGCAAACCGCCCCCTTACGGGTAGAAGGGCATCCCTTCAATAACTTTATCATCAGTAAAACGCCGGCCGGCCGTTGGGGAACTACCGATGATCTGGTAGCTCCGGCGATCTTTCTGGCTTCCGAGGCCTCCAACTTCGTCAACGGACATATTCTTTACGTTGACGGCGGTATCTTAGCCTACATTGGAAAACAACCCTGAGGGGTAAAAAAGAAAAGCCGGTCAGAGTGACGCCTAAATTCTGACCGGCTTTTCTTTTGGCCCATTTGGGATTCATTTTTATTACCGTTTGGAGGCTATCCAATATTTTAAAACTGCTTTGGATTGATCGCTAGATAGACCAAATTCCCTTTCCAGGTGGGGTGCTGCAACAAACATATTAACCCCTTTGTCATTTAATTTTTCCAGGAAAATCAAATGCTCTCTCTCGCAAAAGTCCGGTTTAACGAGTGATTGATCCAATTTCGTTGCCCCTTTTCGTGAAAATATTTACTTTATCCGATCGGTTCGATTTGGGTAATAATCTAGTAAAACGTTCTTTCAATAACTACGCAATGATTGGGTACGTTTTACTTAAGTAGAGCGTATCTTCCCCATTTGAGATTACCATTTACTTTCGATACGCTCTACTAGTGTTAGTTGAGGGAATAAAGCATAAATTGGAAACGACGGTTTTTAAAGAAAAAGTTTTAAAAACTTAAGTTTTTATAAGTTCTTAGTTTCTGTGATAAATCCTGCCGTAAAATTAAATGTAAATAAATTTTAATGAGGAGATTTGAATGTTTTGGTATTTTTTTGGGAATAAGTTGTAAAACTTCTTACAAAATTATCAAATAAAGTTATTATCGAAAATATGCCGAGCCCAAGATAAGACAGAGACAGTCCCCTTTGTTATGTCCTTCACTTGGGTTTGCGTTCAACGGCCGGCATTCAAAAATTTAATTCACCCTGATGGTCCCCTCTTTAACAAAAATATTTCCGGTAGGTACTTGACAGAGAAACAAAAAAGATATTAAATATTTATATAGTAAATAGTTAATGTTATTTAATTTTTTTTTCGGATGAAAAACAAGGAGGGTGATCGGGATGGCAATTGAATGGACGGAGGATTTGGCGGTAGGCGTTGAAATCATCGATGATCAACACAAGGAATTATATCAGCGAATTAACCGGCTTTTAGAGGCTTGCTCTCAAAGTAAGGGGCGTGAAGTGGTCGGGGAAACCATTGGGTTTTTGGAAGATTATGTAGTAACTCATTTTGGCCAAGAAGAAGGATACATGCAGAAATACAATTACCCGGATTACCTAAAGCACAAAGGGTATCACGGGGAGTTTATAAAAAGTTTTGGAGAATTGAAGTCCAAATTCGAGACGGACGGACCGGGACCCCATATTGTGATTATGACCAACCGGGTGGTGGTGGGTTGGCTAAATAGTCATATCCGTAATGTCGATAAGTTATTGGGCGCTTACTTAAAGGACCGGCCCTTGGATTGAATTGAATAAAAGTTATTCCGGATGATTGCTCTTGCCTTTGGTTTAAAAGAATGGTTGATGCAGGAAAAATATATGGCAAGCCGCAAAAGAAAATCATTCCAGTTGGAGGAAAACAACATGAATATGAAGTGGACGGAACAATTGTCAATCGGCATCGCTGAGATTGATCATCAGCACCAGGAGTTGTTTAACCGTATCAATAACCTGTTACAAGCGATGCATGAAGGGAAGGGCAAGGACGAAATTCAAAAGGTCATGGCATTTTTAGATGATTACGTTGTAAGCCATTTCGGGACGGAAGAAAAATATATGGGGGAATATCATTATCCTCAGATGAACCAGCACAAGGAACAACACCAAACGTTCACCTCGAACTTTAACGATATCAAAAAAGAACTGGAAACGGCAGGGCCATCTTCAAACCTGGTGATTCAAACCCAAAGAAAACTCTCGGAGTGGTGGCTGGGGCATATTGCAACGGTTGATAAGGAGTTAGGGGCTTTTTTGATACAAAAAAAATCATGAACCATCAGGCGCTCAGGAGACAATCAGTAAAAGCTGGGATTTTATTTCGATCATCATAATCCGGCATCATATTTTCAGGCCTTGGGTAATATCTTGTATCAAGCGCAATTGCAACCCGGTTGAAAGCCGGGGTTGAGACAAACCCACCCAAAGGAATGTGTTGAAATGAGCCTTGATTATATATGGATATTACTCCTGATTGCCCCCGGGTTTGCCTGCCGGAGTATTTATGAGTATTTAAACAGCGGGGGACGAGAGGAAAACGGGATCCGTTTAATCCTGTCGTCAATCTTTTATAGCGTCTGGGTTTTGGCCATGAATTACGGCTTTTTAGCCGTAACTTTCCATATTAAGACTTTCCTCGAAATTCAAGTTTTTTTTAATCAGATCCTGTTTGTTGTGTATTATCTCTTGATTACCATTATTTCCTGTATCGTGGTGGCTCTGGTTTGGAACTTTATTCATCCCTATTTGACCATTAATTTTGTGAATGCGGTTCGCCATGGGCAGCAGAAACCGGATATTTCGGTAACACCCCTTTGGGATGTTTTTCAAAAAAATCAGAATCAAGCCGTGGTGATATGGAAGGACGGACGAATGATGGCCAAGGGAATCATTACCGTATTCAATTCGGCTTATAATGCCCGCAGGGAATTGTTGATTATCCCCAGCGATAAAATTGAGGATAATTACCGGGCGGAAGAACTTAAGGAAGTGTATGTGGACTGTGACAACAACCTGGTAATTCAGATTGTAAATCCTCATAGGGAGGGATGACCAAAATAATCGTTTCGTCGTCGGATAATTCTTTGGTGAATTCATTGGGTTGATTTCGGCTATGGGTATCCCTTTTTTCCTTGCCTTGAGGAGACGCGGCTGAAGATAAACCCAGAGCGTCCAATTGTTTTGGCGTAAGAAATTTCCTGTAACTTGAGTCGATGTCCTTAATTTTGCACCACATGGAAGAACTCCAAAATTCTATCATATTTTTCGTTATTGTTCTCCCGATTTCGTTTTATTATTCTTGAAAAAACACTTTCAAGCGACTTTAAAAGGGAGAGATTGAATGAAAAGGAGCTTTGGCTGGTTTTACTTTCCCCCGCTACTTATGTTAAAATATTTTAGAAAAAAATTTAGGGGATGCATATGGCCAAACTTTATTTCAGATACTCCGCGATGAATGCCGGAAAGACAACCCAACTGCTGCAAGTAAAATACAATTATGAAGAACGTGGCCAAAATGTCCTATTAATGAAGCCAGGCATCGATGACCGGGACAGCACGGACAATATCAAGTCCCGCATCGGATTGGAAAGTGAAGCGGTGTTGGTGGAAGTGGATACCGATCTTTATCAATATGTTAAGGGCGAAACCAGCAACCACCCCGTTCATTGTTTGATCATTGACGAGGCTAATTTTCTGACCCGGGAACATGTATTCCAGTTATGCCGGGTTGTCGATGATTTAAATATTCCGGTTATTGCTTACGGCTTGCGAAGTGATTTTAAAGGGAATCTTTTTCCCGGTAGTGAGGCATTACTGGCGTTAGCCGATAGTATTGAAGAATTGAAGACGATTTGTTGGTGCGGTAAAAAGGCGATTATGAATACCCGGTTAAAAAACGGCAAACCGGTATATGAAGGGGAACAAATCCAGATTGGGGGAAATGAAAGTTATATTTCCCTTTGCCGCAAACACTGGTATGAGGGAAAAACCGGTCCGGAATAAAATTCAAAATTACCATGGGTAGCGTTCTTGGCTACCGGTCATGGAAAGGGGTAGGGGTGGCAATTTAAAATTGTCGCCCTTTTTATGTTGGAAATTTAACAAAACGTGACAAATAGATTTCGATGCCCGGAAGGATTATTCTGGAAATGCTAGAAGTATAATTTTGGGACATTCACATCAATTGGGTCTACTCCGTAAATTCTTTTATGTATTTCAATTTCGCAAATATGAATTTTGGGATTATAAAACCTAAAGGATGGAGCTGAGAGTTTTGGATTCCATAAATGAGGTGTTTGACGGGACTTTGGATATTCATAAAAGACTTTTTCAATCGATGAACGAAGGAATCATCCTGTTGAAAACGATAAGGGATGAGTCGGGTCGATTTTATGATTATTTTCATCTTGAAGTCAATCCGGCATTTGAAAGAATTCTCGGCATGAGTTCTTCGGAGTTGCAAGGCAAAACATGGAGCGAGATTGGTTATTTTGATGCATCATGGCTGGAACGACTTGGTGAGCTTGTCGGGAGCGGAAGCCATATCCTGAAGGAATATGATGATCTCAAATACCAGCGGCATTTTGGGGTAAGGGTATGTAGTCTGGAAAGGGGAATTTACGCGGTATTTTTAAATGAAACTACCGGAGCGGCTATAGGGCGCGAACAGGCGGAACGAAAGGCCCGGCAATTAAAGGCCGCTCTCTCCTCCATATCTGCAAAAGTCGTTATTTTTGATAGCACCGGCAAAGTCATTCAAAAGGAATATTTTAGCGACAAGGTAGCTAATCAAGCCGTAGAAAATTGGGAAGAGATTGATACTCAATTCAATCTCCATCGAGATGACGGGTCATTGTATCAATGGGAAGAAACACCGTTGTACCGGGCTTTACATGGGGAACCGGTTCGGGATGAGGAAATTTTGATTCAGGATTCCTCGGGCAAGCTTCAGTGGCAATCCCTAAGTCTTTCGCCCATTGTTGACAGGGATAAACACCAGGTCGGGGCGATCATGGTTATACTGGATATTACCGAGCGGAAATGCCGAGCGGAAAAATTATTGTCCTTTGACCGCGAGTTATTAAAAGTAACCCTTAATTCCCTGGATGAAGGGGTTGTAACAACCGATCCGGAAAACCAAATTGTCGTTTTTAATAAGGCGGCCAGTATTTTGACTGGTTATTCTCCTGAGGAAGCCATTGGAAAACCGCTATCGAAAATTTTTTACTTCTTGAACGATCTTACCAGCGAACCGGTAGACGTGATGGCGGATTACCCCGTCCATCAACTGATTTTGGTGACGCGGGATCTAAGGGAAGTAACGGTGATGCTCAACCGTTCTTCCATCCGAAACGCCAAGGGCCAGACTATCGGAACGGTATTTGTGATTGAAGATATCACGGAAAAGCAAAAGATTGATCAGGAAATGTTGAAAACGGCTAAGCTGGAATCCTTGGCTATACTGGCGGGTGGTGTAGCCCATGATTTTAACAATGTTTTAGCAGGGATTTTAGCCAATTTACAATTGGCGGCCACGAAATTGAAGAGGCATGAAGACATCTCTAAAAACCTGGAGGCCACGGCCGGCATTACGCGTAAGGCGAGTGAGCTCACCAAACAGTTGCTTACTTTTGCCAAAGGTGGAAATCTGGTTCGAAAATCGACATCAATTATTGACTTAATACAGGATACGGTGCATTTTATCCTAAGCGGCTCTAAGGTAAAGGCTGAGTTTTATCTTCCTCAGGATTTGTGGATCGTTGATATCGATGAAGGGCAAATCACTCAAGTCATCAATAATATTACGATCAACGCCAAACAGGCTATGCCCATCGGTGGAGCGCTTCAGATTTTCGGAGAGAATGTTACTTTGGATGGAACAGACCAGCATATTGCCGGTAAGTATGTTAAGTTAACCCTGAAAGATCACGGGATTGGAATACCGGAAGGAATTATTGACAAAATATTCGACCCCTTTTTTACCACCAAAAAAACAGGAAACGGATTGGGTCTCTCCACCAGCTATTCGATTATCAAAAAACATAATGGATATTTGGAAGTCGAGTCCGTCGCGGGAATAGGGACAACTTTCTATATTTTTCTTCCGGCATCCATAGAACCGCTGGAAGTCAAAAAAGAAAAAAGCGAGATTGTGATCAGTGATGGAATAAAAATATTGTTGATGGACGATGAGGAGAGCATCCGGAATGTAAGCGGAGAAATGTTGACTTATTTTGGCTATCAGGTCAGTTTAGCCAGAAATGGTCAGGAGGCCATCAAGCTCTATAAGGAAGCCAAAGAAAATGGGGAAGCCTTTGACGTTGTTATTATGGATTTGACCATTCCGGGAGGGTTAGGCGGTATAGAAACTATGGCGGTGCTCCGCCAAATGGATCCCGATATCAAGGCGATCATCACCAGTGGATACGCTAATGATCAGGTAATGTCAGATTATCGGAAATACGGTTTTAGCGGAATGGCTATTAAACCCTATAAAGTAAATGAGCTCAATGAAGTCCTTGTCAAGGTCATCGATCAAAAGCAATTGCCCTTGGGTTTGGTATTTAAAGCTTCATTAGATTGATTACTCTAAATCGGATCAAGCTAAATCTCTAGCGCTTTTTAAAAAGGTCCTCCGGACTCCACCCGCCTGTGATTCGACTAAACCATGCGCTGAGTATGGATAAACTCCCGGTAATCAGCAACAAGCCCATAATGATCAGTAAAATTCCGGAGGCCCATTCGAAATATTTGATGTAGGGTTTCATTCGGGCCATGCCACGGGAGACTCTTTCAAATCCGATTGCCAGCAGCAAAAAAGGTATCGCCAATCCCAGAGAATAGCAAGAGAGAAGCAACATTCCTTTACCGATTTGGCCCTGGCTACCGGCTAAAGTCAAAATGGAACCTAAAATGGGACTGATACAAGGGGTCCAGCCCAGGGAAAAAGCCAAGCCGGTGAGGAAAGCTCCGCTGATGCCGATTTGATGCTTGACTTGCATCTTTTTTTCATGATAAAGCCAGGAAATTGGGAGCCATCCCGCTTGATGGAGCCCCAAAACAATAACCACCAAACCGCCTATTTGAGCGATTAAACGGCGGTATTTTAATAAAAACTGACCTAAAAAAGAACTTGCAAGTCCCAAAGAAATAAAAACGACACTAAATCCTAAGATAAAAGCGATGGTGGACGATAATATTTTTCGCTTGGTGATGGTATCTGCTTTAATATTCGTTAATGAAGTACCGGAAATAATTCCCAGATATCCGGGGGCAATCGGTAGAATGCAGGGAGATAAAAAGGATAACAATCCTGCAGTGAAGGCAATCCAGAATGTAATCTCCATCTGTCATTTCCCCTTTAATAAAGGCTGTACTCTTTGCTCTAAAACACGGAGATTTGTCGATCCTTTAATAACCGACCGGATGGTGCCTTTTTGGTCAATGATGAAAGTGCTGGGGATGGAAAATATCTGATAAAGATCGCCTACTTTCCCTGAAGTATCGGTTAATACGGTGAACCTCATTTTGGCTCTGGCGGCGAAAGCTTTGACCACACTGGGCTTATCCTTTAAGTTGACGGCCAAAATAGCCAATCTCTTTTGGGAATTCCGGTTGTAAAGGGTTACAAAGTCGGGAATTTCAGCCTTGCAAGGAGCGCACCAGGTAGCCCAAAAGTTTATAATGGTCACTTTATGAAGCGAGGTAGTTTTTTTCAAATGGACGGGTTTGCCGTTTAAATCGGGCAAAGTGAAATTGGGAGCCGGGAAACCCTCGATGGGTTTGGCGCTGTCTGCAACCTGATGACGGCCTCCCATGCGGACACCCACGACAACAGCGGCCAAAATGACACAAACCAGGATTAAAACAAAACCAAATTGTCTTTTTTTCAAGATATTCACTCCAGTTTTATTCTATATAAGATGAAATAAATTTTGTAAATGTCAGACGATGAACGCCAACCCAAGTGAAAAGGACTTAGACAGGATCTCCTTAGGTATGGTAACCTTTTCGAACTTTTTTATACAAACTGCCGGTTTGACTTGGGGTGTTTTTTAGCAACAAGAATATATATGCTTATAAAGATAACGCAGTAAAGCTGTTCGCCTATCAACTCACCCCTTCAGATATCTTATGGGTAATAGTAACATGGTTGCTATTCCCCTCTCTCTGACGATAGTTTTATATGGATGTTTGAGAGAGGGGAAGCAAATTTTATTGAGCAATTCGATTTTTGAAAAGCAAGCTATGAAGATTTAGCTTAAAAACTTGAATGGGTTAGCCTGGAAAAGACTTCGTATTAAGAACTCCGGTTAATCGACTTTCCCCTCTCTCAGGCTTCATAAAATAGCCGACAGTCAGAGAGAGGGGAATTGCTATGGGTATCGATAAGAAAATGAGTAACTAAGGGGTGAGTTGATTTTAGGCAGTTTACTGAATCAACGCTATAACCAAAAAATATAAATACAAATCCGGGCCAACCGGGTTCGGGTATATCATGCCAATAGCCTTTTTTTCCCAAAGAGTGACCGTAGCCTATGGAAAGTAATAAGATACTAGCATGAGTTGGGAAGGGGAGTTTGGCATGGAGATTTTGGGAGAAGAGGACCTTTTTCAGATATTCGACAATGACAGTAGAAAATTTATCGGTGAAATTTTTTTAAAGTATCTTGGAGATGAAAAAAAAGGGATGAAGAGGGTCGGAAGGATTCCTGATCTTTGGATAAAAACCGCCGGGGGTATTCGGGGCCCTTATTTATGGAAAGAGACACAAGTTTATCGGGTTATGGATTTTGATATTTCGAAAAGCAAAATTTGGTTGCAAGCCGTTAAAGATCATTCACTGGTTTTTAACTGTGAGAAAAGCTTGGTTCCAAATTATGAATGAGTAATAGAATATGATAGGGTAAAAACCTAAAGGTCAAAACCAAATAATAGAAATGTGGTGATCAATAAGATGTCGAAACACCATCACCATGATCGGTGCCGCGAAAGGCATGATCATCGACGACATTGTGATGAACGGATGTATTTGGCATATCCTATGGGAGCTATGCCCGGCTTTGAACCGTCTCCGTCTCCGGATTTTTATTCCCCAAGTGAAAATGTAGATGCAATGCAGGGATATGGCGGTTCCTGCTATATGACTCCCACCGGGCCGGTTTGCCCGGGAACGGGAGGCGGAAGCTGCTACATGGGACCGGGAGGAATGGTATGTCCCGGGACCGGTGCGGGCGGATCCTGTTTTATGACACCTCAGGGCAGGATATGCCCCTCTCAGGGTTATGACAGAACTTATTAAAAAGATCGCTTGAATGGATTGTCTCAACCCACCGGCTTTTAGCCGGTGGGGATTGAGTCCGAATGGTTTTTAAAACGAGGGTATAATCGAAGCGAGTCAAAAGGCTCGCTTTGATTACTTCAACAAAGGGAAGAGTAATCACGGGGAGTTGCTTTTTGGAAATCATTATTTAGCGAATAACCCTGTAGCGGATTTCAAATAATCATAAAGCCTTTGCGGGATAGTTAAAACAAGTGTGGAGGTCAGCTGCTTTTTGGAAAAAAGGGGGTTGACGAAGAGAGGGTTATATTAGTAGAAGAAGAAATCACGCCCACAACATGATTCGATGGATCATACGTTTTTTAAGGGCCGGGGTTTTGGTGGGCAATATAGTCGGAGCTCATTTGTCCCAAAAGATGAATCAGATCATCGACAATATCCCCTAAGTCATCCACCATATCGATTTTTTTTTCAATCTGGTGCTTTTTACTTAGGGCCAGACTTTGCAGGTCTAGAGCGCTCAAGCTCAACTGGCGCATGGTGTTGCTTAAAGCAGCTATCAATTCAACAGTGTAATTGATTGATGGTTTTAAATCGGGAATTTCATGTTCCAATTCCATTTCCACGATATCATCCCCTCCATGCTGTTATCATATGATTCATTGACCCAAAGGGTTTCTTTAAAATCAACATTATATTTAGTCCCTGGCGCAATGACGCGATAATTTCATAGAATGGTAGGGGAAGCCCCCGAAGTTTGATGAAAAGAGGTGAATTTTTATGTCTAAATGTCATCACCATCATCATCATCATCATCACCATCACCGTGACCGTTGTGAAGGTTGGGATCGAGAGAGTCCAATGCCAATGGAAAATCCGTGTATGCCAATGCCTGAAGGGTGTGGCGCTCCTCGGTCAATACCTATTGAAGGTCGTTGCGTAATGACCCCACGTGGACCTATTTGCTGTGTGGCTTTGCCTCGTCACAGAATGCGGTAAAATATCATTGGATCAATATCCTTGCTCATAAAATAAAAGCTATCCGGATAGTTGTTACCGGTAGCTTTTTTTATTTCCGGATTCATCGATTAATCCTTGACACCAAAGAATGATGGTAGTATTGTAAAAAAGTAGTAATTGCGCGCGCGCGCCAGAGAAAAAGAGGTATGGATATTAAATGGAAGCAGACGATGGTAGGTTGGATTTTGTGACTTGCTATGGTTTCATGCCTTAATCTTTGCAGAATGGTATGGTTTGACCAAGGGTGATAAGGTCAATACTGGGGCATTTGTGCTGATCGGTGTGTTCCGCACAAATGCGCATTCTCCTCAAGGCAAAGCAACATCATCTTGGCGTAATGCTTCTTCTCTATTGAAATTGGGTTCTTCGCCCCAAGGGCTTGAGGAGGGTCAACTTTGAAAAATATCTTTTCCAAACGTTTTAAAAACTTAATGTTTATTTTGGGAGTGATTGGCCCGGGGTTGATCACGGTTAACGCCGGCAATGACGCGGGCGGTATCGCCACATATGCCGCTGTAGGAGCTTCCTATGGTTATAAAATGCTTTGGGGGCTCTTTTTAATCACATTCAGTCTTGGAGTTATTCAGGAAATGAATGCCAGAATGGCGGTGGTAACCGGTAAGGGGCTGTCGGACTTAATTCGGGAACGGTTTGGAGTTAAACTGACTTTCTTCGCAATTACGGTCCTTTTAATCGCTAATTTTGGAGTTATTCTCGGAGATTTCGCCGGAGTGGCGGCCAGTATGGAGCTGTTTGGCGTAAGCAAATTTATTTCCGTGCCTTTTGTGGCTGTCGCGATTTGGTTTTTGGTTACCAAGGGTTCTTATAACAAGGTGGAAAAGATTTTTTTATTATTTACCTTTGTTTTTTTCGGGTATATTATCGCTTCGTTTTTAGCCAAACCGGACTGGGGAGATGTTTTTAAACAAATGACCGTCCCCACTCTGGAAATGAATCCCGGTTTCTTGCTTGCTTTTATCGGAATGATTGGCACTACGATTACACCTTATATGCAATTCTACTTGCAATCTTCCATCGTGGATAAGCATTTGACTTTAGATGAATACAGATATGAAAAATTAGATGTCTATTTGGGAGCTTTTTGGGGAAATGCCGTTTCCTTCTTTATCATTGTTTGTACGGCGGCAACCCTTTACAAAGCGGGTGTTTCCATTACCAGCGCTCAGGACGCCGCAACTGCGCTTAGGCCATTCGCGGGTCAATATGCTTTTGTTTTATTTGGAGTAGGGCTTTTCGGGGCTTCTGTTCTGGCGGCGTCGATTATTCCTTTATCCACTGCCTATGCAATTTGTGAAGCTTTCGGTTGGGAGAGCGGGATGAATAATAAGATATCCGAGGCCCCCGCTTTTTTTGGAATCTATTTGGCATTAATTGTACTCGGGAGTTTGTTGATTCTGATTCCCGGGATTTCGCTTATGAAATTGATTTTGGTAACTCAGCAGATAGCCGGAATTTTAGTCCCGGTGATTTTGATTTTTATGCTTTTCATTGTAAATGACCAAGGGATTATGGGTGAATATAAAAATACACCCTTACAAAATTGGATTTCCTGGATTACAGTTGTTTTTATTATTGCCTTATCCCTGGTGATGCTGATTTCTCCACTTTTTAACCGTTGAAATATTAAAATAAATTAAATTGAAGAAGCAAAGCCTCGGTTTATCTGAATAAGATAAGACGAGGCTTTTTGTTTATAAGGGAAATTGGGGGGATTGGGAAATTTATATAGTTATAATTGTAATTTATGGATTTAAATGGTAAAATTTTATAGGAGGTGATCTTTTATGGATCGAAAATACTTATTGAAGCCGGATAACCCGGATTTACGGGATTACTTTTACCGCAGTCATACTCTGAAGTCTCTTAAAGAATTACCGAAGGCCATCGATTTACGCAATAATATGTCGCCTGTCGTTGACCAGGGACCGCTGGGTTCATGTACTGCCAACGCTATTGTTTCCGGACTCCGGGAATATCTGGAGATAAAGGCGGGTCAAGAACTGGTGCGTTTATCAAGGCTCTTTCTCTATTACGAAGAAAGAAGGCTCCAAAACACGATTCATGAAGACAGCGGCGCTTCGTTGAGGGACGGGATGAAAGTTCTAGCGCAAATCGGTGTCTGCCCGGAAGAAGATTATCCTTATGATATAACGAAATTCACCGAGGCGCCCAGTCCGGTGGCGACTGCCCATGCCGCTCAATATAGGATCAATGAATATCACCGGATTGTCGACCTGAAAAGCCTTAAGGTCGCTTTGTCGGAGGGTATCCCGGTTGTCTTCGGGTTCCGGGTTTATCAATCTTTTGAATCCGAACAAGTGGTGAAGACAGGGAAAATACCGATGCCGAAAAAAGATGAAAAATTCTTGGGAGGACACGCGGTGCTGGCGGTAGGATATTGCGACCAAGAGAAAGGCGGCGACTTAAGCGGAAATTTATTTGTCCGCAATAGTTGGGGGAAGGAATGGGGAGATCAAGGCTATTGTTATATGTCTTATAAAGTCTTTAATAAGTTAGTTATGGATATGTGGACCGGACACTAAAAACAATAAAAAAGCCCGAAAAGTTAATTTTTACCAAAAATAAGAAGGTCGAGTACTAAAAGTTACCCTTAAAATACTTGACCTTCTTTTTGCTTGCCAAAACTTATAAATAATCTCTGGGATTCACCGGGGTCCCATTTTTACGGATTTCAAAATGCAAGTGAGGGCCGGTGCTTAATCCTGTGGTGCCGACTCTCGCCACAATCTGCCCTTTAACGACTGTTTGCCCTTTATCAACCAACAATGCCGAAGCATGACCGTAAAGAGTTGAAAAGCCGGAGCCGTGATCAATTAATAACATCTTGCCATATCCGCCATTGTACCCTGAGAAGATGACGACTCCCGAGTCCGCTGCCAAGATAGGGGTTCCAGATTCAACGGCGATGTCAAGACCGGTATGAAATTGGCGTTTGCGTAAGATCGGATGGATTCGCCATCCGAAATTCTGTACAATTTGTCCCCTGACCGGCCAGATATATTTACCGGTACCGAGGTTGGTTTGATTTTTTTCTTGATATTGGCGGATCTCCGCTTCGATTTGTTTGGATGTTTGCTCCAACTCATCAAGGGCTTTTTCCAGTTCATTGCGGCTACCCTGGATGCTCTCCAGTTCTTTCTGCTTTTTTTGCGTGACTTCTAATTTGTTGTCCATAGCCTGCTTGTTTTGATCTTTTAATTGAACAAACAGCTCTTTTTGGTTGTTTAACTCCTGCTTTTTTTGGACGATTTCCTGTTTTTTTTCAGCGATTAATTTTTGTTGTCCTTGCAAGCTCTGGATCATATTAATATCAATTCTGGCGAAACGACCGACTGTTTCAAAACGGGCGACAAAATCAGTGAAGTCTTTGCCGCCGAATAAATATATCAACCAATTTTGATAGCCGTGCATGTAAAGGGTACGTAAGCGTTTATTGAGCAGTTCTTTTCTACCGCTCAGTTGCGCTTCAACGTCATTTAACTCCGATTCGGCTCTATTGACCTGGGTTGAGATTACGGAAATCTGTTGTTCGGTATTACCGATTTTATTATTTAAGTTGGCCAAATTATGATCGATTTGTTCCAACTCCTGTTGTGTTTTAACAAGCGTCCCCAAGACCGATTTTTCTTTCTTTTTGGCTTCGGCCAGTTTTTTATTGGTTTGGATGATTTGATTCTGGACTTCATCCAGGGAAGCGCAAAGGCCCATCGACGAGCAAACAATAACCATCACCCCAATAAATCCCCAAAAGAATCGTTGTTTTAAAATATTCATGATAAGTCGCGTCTCCATAAATAATCATCTAGAATCAAATCTATAAATACTCATCTAGAATCAGATCCATAGATTAATCATCGGCAAAAAAATCAGATTCATAAGTTAAAGGTTGCACCCTCTCAAAAATTAGGAAAAAAGGGTGATGCCTGACTCATTTCCTCAACAAGCTTGTAAGCATTTAAAATCCCCGATTTGTCATGATATTTCATAGAAAACCATTCTTTGAAAAATAAAAATTCATTACGCATATTATAATTGTTATGAAAAGTTAACCGAACTCTAATAGATTTCTAAGAAATTAATGATATTAAGATAAAGTATTATTTTTAAGGTATTTTTGTTTTTTAACAGGAGGGTCAACATGGCTTTGCATTACAGCTGGAATCTGTTTAAATATTCTCTTAATTTGTTGCTTTTTATAACTGAAATCGGTTTATGGGGGATTTTTATTTATTATGCGGTGATTTCGATATTTGGTTGGTTTAAAAGAAAAGAACCTTTAGCCAGCCAATTCCCTTTTAAAACGAAATTTGCGGTATTAATTGCAGCCCATAACGAAGAAACAGTCATACCCGGTGTGATTGACAGTATAAAAAGAGCCCATTATCCGAAATCTCTTTATGAAATTTTTGTAATTGCGGATAATTGTGAGGACAATACGGCTCAGGTTGCCCGGGCTCATGGAGTCAATGTTTATGAAAGATTTGATCCGGTGAAGAAGGGAAAAGGTTTTTCGCTGGAATGGATGTTTAAAAATCTCTTTGGTTTAAAAACCAAATATGACGCAATTTGTATCTTGGATGCTGATAACTTGGTATCAGCAAATTTTTTTGCGGAAATGAATAAATATCTTTGCATGGGACATAAAGTGATTCAAGGTTATTTGGATAGCAAAAATCCTCACGATACATGGGTTTCAGGCAACTATTCCATTGCTTATTGGATTAGCAACCGGCTTTTTCAATTGCCCCGGCATTATTTGGGTTTGAACTGTGCTTTGGGGGGGACCGGATTTGTTATGTCTACCGAGGTCTTGCGGGAAACCGGTTGGGGTGCGACATGTTTGACGGAAGATTTGGAGTTTTCAATGAAATTGGTGTTGAAAGGAATGCGGGTAGCCTGGGCTCATGAAGCGAAGATCTATGATGAAAAGCCTTTGCGATTGTCGCAGTCATGGCGGCAAAGAACTCGCTGGATGCAGGGACATAGCGATTGCGCCCGCCGTTTTGCCGCAAAATTATTTTTGAAGGCTTTTCATGAACATGATATGGTAGCTTTTGACGCCGCATTATATTTGATTCAGCCCTTTTTAATCGTTATCAACGGGCTGGGAATGTTATTAGGAACGGTTCAATACTGCAGCAAGATGTTTGCTCTTCACCAGATGATGATAACCGGTCAGACCTGGATTTATATTGGGATTATTGCCATTTTGACCTATATTTATATTATTTTTGTAATTGCTGAAGGCAAACTGACAAAAAAAATTGTCGCTTATTTCCTAATATTTCCGATTTACAGCCTTACCTGGATTCCCATAATCATTCAAGGTTTCATCAATCGTAATCGCCACGACTGGGTACATACAGTGCATACCAGGGCTATTGACATTACAGATGTGGAACAATTGAAAAAAGTGGTCTAATAAAGGATCTGTTGCAAAATAAAATTTCTCGATAGAGAAATACAATATATAAAACTTGCTCATTATTTGATGCTATATATTGTATTTCCCTTTGATTTTAATTACTTTTGCAACAGCCTCGGCTGTTTTTGGGTTATTTTGTTGAAATTGGCAATGGTTTGATGCAGGAAAAGGCGGGGGAAGCTTGAAATCTTTTTCGTTTTAAACATTCCTTGTGCTTATGGTGGGCTAAACTTCAACAAAACCGGAAAGGAAATCAAAATGCGTTTAAAACCAATAGAATTTATGGTATTTATCGCCCTGGGGATTGCCCTGATCGTGGGTGTTCCAAAATTGGGAACCGCAGCCCAGTCCGGAGGGACCGTGGTTTTCTCCAAAGCGCCGGTTACCAGCAATGGTATAACGCCCAATGAATTAGGCCGTATTATGATTTTGGAATATCATTTAATCGGTGAGCCCGAAGGGGAATGGCGGCGGACCCCCGATAATTTCCGTAAAGATTTGCAGATGCTATATGGTAATGGCTATTATCCGGTGCCGTTGGAAGACATGGTAACCGGCAATTTGAAGGTTCCGGCCGGTAAAACTCCCTTTGTGATTACTTTTGACGATTCCAGCCAAGGACAATTCCGTTTCCTGAAACAAGGAGACCAAGTGGTGGTTGATCCCCGTTGCGCGGTGGGCATCATGGAATCTTTCAAAAAGAGACATCCTGATTTCCCCCTGACGGCAACATTTTACGTATTGCCTCAAATTCCAAAAGGATTACGCCTTTTCGGCCAGGAAGAATATATTCAACAGAAGCTGGCATACCTGGCTACCCATGGTTACGAAATCGGCAACCATACCTATTGGCATCAAAATCTCGGTAAAACCGATGATGCCGGAGTCCAAAAAATGATTGCCTTATGTGTCAAAGAAGTGCAATCCTATGTGCCGGGATACCGGGTGCATTCTCTGGCATTACCCCTTGGTGTTCATGCCAAAAACCGTATCTTGGAACGTGAGGGAGTTTATCTAGATACCCGTTATCATAACGACTCGGTTTTACTGGTGGGATCGGGCCCTGCTATTTCTCCCTTTATGAATCGTTTTGATCCTTATAAACTGGAACGGATCCAAGCCGGTGATACCGCATGGGGTCCCAAAGCGTATGTTGCCTATTACCAAAAGCATCCCTCCGACAGGTTTATCAGCGACGGAGATCCCGCTACCCTCTCGGTACCCAAAAGTTTGGCCGATAAAGTCAGAAATTCCATCCGGGGTCAATATAAAATAAAAATTGTTGAGTGATGGTTCAAGAGGCCGCCTAGAAAACAAGGCGGTTTCTATTTTTGAAACTCCTGGATACTGAAATCACCATCCCAAGTTGGTTAACTTTTTATTAAAGCGGGTCCGATGATTTGACTTTAAAAAAAGGAAGCGCTATACTTAAACTGTAATTGATAATGGTTATCAATATCAAGGGAAGTGGTGAATATAAGCAAAGAAGAGGATATCCTTTATGAATATTTAAGAAACAAAGACCTTAAACTGACCGGACAGCGGAAAATCATATTGGATGCCTTTCTCGGTATTGAGTCCCATATCACAGCGGAAGAACTATACGACATTATTAAGAAAAACAATCCGGAAATCGGAGTAGCGACCGTCTACCGCACGCTCAAGATTTTATGTGAGGCGGGGCTGGCCAATGAAGTCAAGTTTGGCGATAAAGTAGCCCATTATGAGCATCTCTTTGATCATGAACATCATGATCATCTCATTTGCATTCAGTGCGGCAAGTACACGGAAGTTTGCGACCCGGAGATTGAAGAACTTCAACAAAAACTGGCGGACCGGAATCATTTTAAAGTGCTAAGGCACCGGATGGAATTATACGGAATTTGTGCGGATTGTCTAGGAAAATAATTTTTATGATTGCCGGTTGATAATGATTATCAAATTCAACTATTGGAATTCGAATCCCCGTCGTTGAGGCCCAATATGAAGGAGGAACACCATGGTAAAGTGTCTTGATCAAATCATCATTGGTAAAAAGGGAACCATACAGGCCATTCAAACCGATCATGTGACGAAAGAGCGACTGGAGAGTTTAGGTTTAATAAAAGGTGTTGAGATTGAGGCAGTGCGTAAGTCGCCGCTGGGAAGTCCGAAAATATTTCGATGTCTCAACACCTTGGTAGCCTTGCGTAATGATATTTCACGGCAAATTCAGGTGGAGGTTCCTAATGAATGATGTGGAGAAGCCCATTCATGTGGTGCTAATCGGAAATCCCAACACGGGAAAGACTTCATTGCTCAATGCTTTAACCGGAATGAGTTTACATGTAGGGAATTGGCCCGGTAAAACCGTTGAAAAAAAAGAGGGGCAGTTCTATTTCAATGACCGGCTGATCAATATTGTCGATTTACCGGGCACTTACAGCATTGCTCCCTACAGTGAGGAAGAAAAGGTATCGCATGATTATTTAATGTCCACTGATCCGGATGTCATTATTCAAACCATTGATGTCAATGCTTTGGAGCGTAATTTACTGATGACGATGGAGCTATTGGCTCTGGGGAAAAAGATCGTGTTGGCTTTTAATTTCAACAAAGAAGCAAAGAGGCGGGGGATCGCCGTCGATATTCCGGGGATTCAAAAAGTGCTGCAGGTTCCGGTGGTACCCATCGAGGCTAATAAAGGCGAAAATACCGATGAATTGTTAAAAACCGTTTTGGCGGTAGCCCAAGGTGAATTTGGGGTTCCGGATTATCTTCCGCTATTATTGAAGGAAGATTATCAAATTCATCACGATGACTCGGTGGCTTTTTTTAAAGAGAAACTGGCGCCCTTTTATTCAACGGAAAAGACCAATCGGAGAACGGAAAAAATAGATGGGGTATTATTAAATAAGTACACTGCTTTTCCTATTTTCTTGATGGTGATATTGTTGATGTTTGAGGCTACTTTTACGCTATCCGGACCATTGGTCAATGTAATCCATGATTTCTTCGGATATTTGGGCAAACTCGTCAGCCTGATCAAAATGCCCAGTTTACTTAATTCTTTAATTTCGGAGGGATTTATTGGGGGCGTGGGTTCGGTACTGGCTTTCGCGCCTCTCATTTTCATTCTTTTTCTGCTCATTGCTTTATTGGAGGATAGCGGTTATTTGGGAAGAACAGTGGTTCTGGTTGATCCGCTTTTTCAAAAATTGGGGGTATCGGGCCGGACTTTTATCCCGATGATTCTGGGGTTTGGTTGCAATGTTCCGGCTATTATGGCGACCCGGACCATTAAGGATCGCCGGGAAAGAATGATCGCCATTTTTACGAATTCTTTCATGTCTTGCGGAGCGCGTTTACCGGTTTATCTTCTCTTTACCGGTGTCTTTTTTTCCAAAAAAGCCGGCCTGGTCGTAATCATGCTTTATCTATTCGGCATATTGATTTCCTTCGGGGCCAGCTTTGTTTTATCCCGCTTGATTCGGAGTCAGGGGCAACAGGCTTTAATTATCGAGTTGCCTCCCTATCGGATGCCGACCATTGCCAATGTGGTCAAACATGCTTGGTACCACACCAAAGAATTTATTAAAAAAGCTGGAACCATCATTATCGCTTCGGTACTGGTCATCTGGACACTCGCCAGCTTACCTGCGGGGGTCGTTTACGGTTCGGAAGCCAGTTTACTTGGTAAAATGGGTCATTTTATCAGCCCATTTTTTAAACCCTTGGGATTTGGCGATTGGACCTTTGCCGTGGCCTTAATCTTTGGGGTGGTAGCGAAAGAAGTTATTATCGGAACTTTGGGTACGTTATATGGAGTCGGCGCTACCACTCTGGCCCAGGCTCTTCCCAAGTTTATTACACCCTTGGGCGCGCTCAGTTTTTTATTCTTTGTATCCTTATACATCCCTTGTATGGCGACAATTGCCACCATCCGTCAGGAAAGCGGCGGTTGGAAATATGCCGTTCTGCAACCGGTATTCACCATCTCTATCGCCTGGCTGGTTGCTTTTGGGGTATATCATTTGGGGTTAATGTTAGGCTTTCACTAAGAAGGAAAGTTGTTTTTCCCGCCTGAATCCGGTTGGGAACTCAAAAAAACCGCTAAGCGGGAAAAGCCTGAGGGCGCGCATTTCGGCGCGCCCTTTCTGATCAAGGGTTAAATACTGCGAAACCCTTTTCCGATGATTTCCGAAGTATTGGTAATTGTGATAAATGACCCCGGATCAATTTCCCGGATGTATTTCCGCAAGCTGACAGCCTGGGCTCTTGTTACCACAGTGGTAATTACATGTTCCTCGTGATCGGTGAAAGCGCCGTGGGCAATATGAACCGTAGCTCCCCGGTGCAGGACATTCAGGATATAGTTTTGAATTAAATCCGGTTTATTGCTGATGATGACCAATTGTTTACGGAGATTTAAATTCTCGATCACCGAATCGATAAGGAATGCCTTAAAAATCAATCCTAAAAAAGAGTACATTCCGATGCGAATCCCATAAACAAAACCGGCCGATATTGTGATTACAAAATCAGCGATTAATAAGGCCTTGCCAATATCAATGTCGGTAAGCTTGTTGAGGACTTTGGCGACGATATCCGTTCCGCCGGTGGAAGCGTTTTGGTTGAAGGTAATTGCCGAACCCACTGCCGGCAAAAGGATCGCCAGGATTAACTCCAGCATGGTATCCTTGGTGAAAGGCATATTCATCGGGAATATTCTATCCAGAAACCAGACCATGGCGGAAAGCATCAGACTGGAATATACGGTTTTAGAACCGAAATTCCGCCCAATCATCGCATAACCGGCGACTAGAAACAAAATATTGATGATCAGCATGATTGGACCGACATTGATATTGGGGGAAAAATGTTGCGTCACAATAGCGATGCCGCTTACGCCTCCGGTGGCGAAATGATTGGGAATTTTGAAGAAATGAATTCCAGCCGCTACAAGAGCTAAGCCTAAATTGATAAGCAGAAATTCTTTGTTTTTTTCATACGTCAATTTCGGGAAAGTTAGTTTAAACATGAAACCTATCCTTTATCGCGATTTATTGTCGGTAAAAATATTATCATAGCGCGAATATTCAGTCAACGGGAACGAGCTTCGAAAATCCACCGCTCAAATTTTGATTTAGATCACAAATCCTCCATTGGGGCTTAATACCTGGC
The DNA here is from genome assembly GCA_023429995.1 of Bacillota bacterium. GTDB lineage: Bacteria > Bacillota > UBA4882 > UBA8346 > UBA8346 > UBA8346. Next base: position 26,316 of record JAEZCE010000022.1, read on the forward strand.
CCGTGATGAAATCAGCTTCTTCGGAGGCTAAAAAATAAGCTGCAGCCGCGATGTCTCCAGGTTTTCCTAAACGTTGCAAGGGGGTGGCGGACCTTAACTCTGCCAGATCTTCTTCCCGGAACGAATTCAACATCTCGGTTTGAATAACGCCGGGCGCGATACAATTGACCTGAATATTTGAAGGGCCAAGTTCTTTGGCCAGGGCTTTGGTTAGTCCGATAACCCCGGCTTTGGCTGCCGAATAATGAACTTCACAGGACCCCCCGACCAAGCCCCAAATGGAAGCGATATTAATAATCTTTCCCTTTTTTTGGGGAATCATGAATTTTAACGCCGCTTGCGAGCAGTTAAATACTCCTTTTAAATTGACATTCATCATTTCATCCCACTCGGCTTCGGTAATATCGATAAACAATTTTGAGGCGGCAATGGCGGCATTGTTGATTAAGATATCAATGCCGCCGAATTTTTCGGCGCAGAAGTCAGCCATTGCCTGGACTTGGTTTTTTTTGGCCACATCGGCCCGGAAAACCGCCGCAGATATCCCCTTTTTTTGCAGATTTTCTAAAAGAGCGAGGGCGGCTTCCTCGGAGTGGTTATAATTCAGCAAAACATGATAGCCCCGGGAGCCGAATAATTGGGCGGTTGCTTTACCGATGCCCCGGGAGGCGCCGGTTATAAGCGCCGTGGCGATTTGGTGACCCATGGAAAAACCTCCATTTCAAGTTGTAGCTAACGTTAATCGGAAGTGTCAAAATTTGTTATGTCATAAGTATACCTGAAGTATTTTAATGTTGAAACCTTCATTTTAATCAAGAAGATCGTTTCCGGGTAGGAAGATATATTTCAGAGCCGCCGGGGACTCTATTGAGAAGCATTTGTAAATTAGGGCGGATTGGTATATAATGGTATCCAGATTGAATCCAGGGTGCTATGTTTATAGCCTAACAGGGAAACAGGTTAGAATCCTGTACGGTCCCGCCACTGTAATTGGGGAGTTTCTTAAGAAACCATCATTCGTTGAATAATGGTTTTAGTCACTGGGTAAATCCGGGAAGACGATAAGAAACGATGAGCCTGAGTCAGGAGACCTGCCTTGGAGTATCCGTCCAGCCTACGAGAGATGGGAGTGGGTTCATGGTGTTACCATTAAAGTCTTTTCCCATTTGCATGGGGATAAGGCTTTTTTATTGGCCGGATTAAAAAAATTCCCGGTTCAATTTGGGAGAATGGAAAAGCGCTGGAAATGAAGGGAGCTATATTTGTGAAGAAGCATGCAATTTGCTTAACGATTGTTTCAATAATAGGATGGCTACTTTGTTCATCCGTAATTTGGGCGGATGATTCGGATAATAATGTTTCCGAAGAGGAAGTGGTGGTAACCGCTTCAAGGACGGCTCAGCCGGAGGCGAAGGCCCCGGGGAAAACGGAAGTAATCACTAAGGAAGAGATTGAAGCGTCGGGGGCGACGACCGTGGCGGAAGCTTTGGAAGATGCCGGTGTTACTGTTTCGGGAAATGGCGGGAAATCAGGAGCGGCAACTGTTCGATTGGATGGAAGTGATGAATATCAGACACTGGTATTAATAAATGGAGTACCCATTAGTTCCGGTCCGAGCGGTTCGGTGGATTTGAGTTACTTACCGACAGCGGCTATAAAGCGCATTGAAGTTTCTCATGGCCCTTTATCTGCATTGTATGGTTCGAGTGCAATCGGTGGCGTAATCAATATCATTACCGACTTGACCGGAGAACCCCGGAATGAGCTTAACCATAGGGGAGGTAGTTTTAATACCCAAAGTATGGATTTTCTGACTCAACAACAAAACTGGGGGCTGGCAATTGGGGGTGGCATATCCGAGGGTTATCTCACTCATTCCAAAACGTATTCTAATTATTTGATGGGTCAATATAACTTTTATCAGACAAACGATGAGTATCTTAAGTTATATATTCAAGATCTAAGCAAACACGGACAACAACCGGGATACTTTAACTCTTCCTCTACAGCGGTTCAATCGGATCAAAATGTCGCCATGAATTTAAATGGACTGAGGAAATTTTGGGGCGGAATCTGGGAGTACAAAATTTACGGACAATATTACGATTTGCGGTATGATGACACCGAAGCTTACCGGCATCAGGTTTTTAGTCAAGGTATTGATTGTGGGGGACAATATCAACTGGGGAATCACTCGGTACTTAGCGGATTAACAACTCAGTATGAAAGTTTTGAAAGCACCGCATTTGGAGACCATTCCCGGAATGACATCGGTTTGTTTTTACAGGATAATTGGCAACTATGCAGCTGGCTTAGTTTAGTAACGGGGTTACGTCAAGATTACTACAGTGACTTTTCTTCGCCATTATTGCCGAAAGTAACACTGGTGGGAGCAATCACTGACCAATTGACTATTAAAGCGGGATATGGAAAAACGTTTCGCGCCCCAAGTTTTCAAGATTTATACTGGTATGAAACGGGGACCTATATTTACAATGGCGATACTTTTAATTATACCAACATAGGAAACCCTGATTTAAAGCCCGAGAAAGGTGAACGTTACGATATAGTCGTAGCATGGAAACAAAACCATCAATCCATATCGCTTGATATGTACCAAAGCAATTTACAGGATGGAATTGACTGGATTTCCACTCCGGATGGTTATACGGTGATGAATATCGATAAAATGCTTGTCCGGGGTATTCGTTTCGATTGGATCAATCAATGGCTTGATTTATTTACAACGACCATCGGTTATAATTGGCTTGACAAGGAAGGTTATAATATAATTTCCGGTAAATATGACGACGATTTAAATACATTCGGTAAACAGCAATGGAAATTGGGTTTAGGCTTTCAATATAAGGCCTGGCAATATTGGGTAAATTGGTATTTAGTCAAAGAACGTTGCCCCAATGACAATGGCGCTGAAATGCCGGATTATGACGTTCTCAATTTAAATGTTAAGTACTCCGTCCATCAAAGTCTAACCTTTAGCCTTGCAATGGATAATGTCACCGATGAAACTTATCAAGTTAATTATGGGTATCTCATGCCCGGACGGAGTTATACTTTAAGCACAAAGTATACTTTTTAGGCGGTATGGATGTTTAGAAAATGTTTGGTGACTTCAATCGTATTCCATATGCTATGGATAACCGGAGCGGGGATTTACTCGCCCCATCCACCGGCGCAGCCGAGGCCGGCCGTATTTGAATTGATGACTGTCAATGTCTATGATACGGGAGGAACGGCAGAGAATTTTGGCGAAACTCAACTTGCAGCGAGAACAAGATCAGCGAATGTGCCTTATCTTAAAAAGGCGTCCGGTGACGCCAAGACTTTGCAAGCCGGACTTGATCAGCTTCGGCAGTCTCAACCGAAGGATGAGGCCGCCGCCTATTATGGCGGCGGGGGAGGGAAAACCGATCAAAGCGGCCTTAATATCCCAAGCGCGTCCATGACGGGAACCAATTCCAACGGAAGCCTGTCTCCTGGCGAGAACATGGGATTGGTTGGGAATGATTTTGACAAGGAGGCTGCGGGAGGAACAGGAAAGCAAGGGGGAGACAAAATAACGCCGCATGCTATTGATCAGCCGCGTTCTTATCCCCTGGAGGCCCGGAATAAAGGCTGGGAAGGCACGGTAAAATTGGAGGCCTCATTGAACAAGAAAGGACGCATTGAATCCATAAAACTGCTTCAATCGTCCGGATATAAAATATTAGATGATACTGCCATCCGGATGGTAAAGAAATGGCGTTATAAACCCGTTGTCAAAGATGGAGTCCCTATGGATTGGACCTTGCGAATCACAATCCCTTTTAAGCTGGAGGATAATTAAAATGAGTTTATTGCAAAAAGGCGGCTTTTTCATGTTGCCGTTGTTGCTTTGCTCCATTATCATGGTGGCGGTAATTTTGGAGCGGCTAACTATTTTTTCTCAAACCATGAAAAAACCTTTGGTAAACCAGGATAACCCGCAGGAGGTCATTAAAAAGTTGCGCGCTCATCTGATGATCCTTTATACTGTCATCGTCATTGCGCCAATGCTTGGCTTAATCGGTACGGTGGTTGGCTTGATGAAATGCTTTCACTTGCTGGGAATCACGGCTGCCACCACTTTTGATCCCAAGATATTGAGCCTCGGGATTAGTGAAGCATTGCTGACGACGGCTGCCGGTTTGATTATTACGGTGATTGCGACGATATTTTACAATTATTTCAATACCCGCCTCGATGGTTATGTAGCGGATTATAACAGTTCCCTTCAAGATGGCGACTTTGAAGGAAAAGAGCCATGAAAAAAGTTCCGATTCATTTAAAGCCCCTTCCGGAACCCCGTTTGGAAATATTGAACCTGATCGACGTTTTAATTACCTTGGTGGCTTTTTTTATGCTGGCTTCAACATTTGTGGCGGATCAATCCCAGCGGAATATCGGTATCAATTTACCCCAAGTCCGGCATTCCGGAATCCCGGACCAGGCTGACAGGGGGTTGGTGGTGGAGTTGAATAAAAAACACCAAATATTTTATCGGGGAGAGTCCCTGAATAGCTTTCAATTGAAAGAGTTGTTTCAAAAACAGCCCGGGGATACTGTCTTTACGATCAAGGCGGACAAAGATTGCCGTTATTCCTGGGTGGTTGATTTATTGGATTTGGCGGCAGGGTGTAAACTGACGAAGATTGCTTTGGAAGTCAGAAAGTAGTCCCCGTTCGCGGCAAGAGCAACCTAAGCCAGGGGCCTGCGTTGCTGATTCAAGAGGTGAAAAGATATTGAAACCACAGCGAAAAATCCTGGTTTTTTTGACATTGCTCTGTATGGTGGAATTGGTTGGGCAGGCCCAGGTCTTGCCGGCTCCCACAGCGTTGCCCGGTTTAGGCTATACCCGGCATTTTAAAATTGAAGAAGTCGGCAACCGTTGCCGGAAAATAACCGACGGACAAGGCAACCAATTGTTGTTGGTCCCCCATGGCATGAAACCTCCCAAGGGCTTTCGCAATCTCCCGGTGATTCGCGTCCCGGTTCAAAGGGCCTTGTTTGCTTCGATGACCCAGGTTTGTTTATTGAGGCCTTTTCATAATCGGGAAATATGGGCCAGTGTGGTCGGGGTCACCAGCCCGTCGAGGGAATGGTATATCCCGGAAATTCGCAAAGGGCTGCAAAATGGGTCGATCCAATATGTCGGAGATGGTTATGAACCGGACTTTGAGATGATTCAAGCATTAGAACCGGAAATCGTTTTTGCCTACGGCGGTCCCAACGGCCAATTCAAGTTGATGAAAAAACTATCCGAGTTGAAGATTCCCTACGCTGTTGATAATGAATATTTGGAAGCCGATCCCTTGGGACAGTTGGAATGGCTTAAATTCGTCGCTGCCTTTTACGATCAGGGGCAGGCGGCTGAAAAATATTTTAAGCGGAGCGAAAGAACAATCCTGGATACGGCCCGAAATTTACGGGGAAGAAAAAGGCCCAAAATTGCCTGGGGCATGATTTATAACGGGAAAGTTTATGTTGCCGCAGGCGATTCGTACGTTGCCAAAATGATCGACTTGGCCGGCGGAGACTATCTCTTTAAACAACTGGTAAGAGGTAATACCGCCCTCAATATCGAAACCTTTTATGCGCAAAGCAAGAACGCGGACATTTTGGTGAATAGCGCTTATGCTCCCATGGTTCCCTCCATTCAAGCCATGGTAAGCCAGGCTCCCATTTTAGCAGATCTGAATGCGGTTCGCCGGGGCCGGGTCTGGTCGATGCAGCCTTGGTATAATCAAAGGGTGGACCAAAATGACCAAATTTTGTTGGATTTAGCTTCGATTTTTCATCCCGAAGCAATCAAAAACAGGCGGCTTGAAAACTTTTTAAAGCTTCCGCCTCGATAGGGTTATATTCAGAAGACCGTGAAGAGTGACGGTTTGAGGGGCTGGGTTTCATGAATCATCAATACCGGATGACAGTAACCATTTCAATTCTTCTATTAGCGGCTGTTTTGGCTATGTTGATTGCCAATATCGCAATGGGGCCGATTAATATTCCGGTCGCCAAAATCTGGGATTCAATTTTTGGTTTCCACCGGTACGACGATGTTTATACCAATATTATCTGGAAGATCCGGATGCCCCGGGCGCTGGCGGCGGTTTTCGGGGGAGCGGCCCTTTCGTTGTCAGGCCTTTTGTTACAAGTCCTTTTCCGGAACCCGCTCGCTGATCCCTTTATTTTAGGAATTACCCCCGGATCGAGTTTGTTTGTGGGATTGGTGGTTTTCCTAGGGGCCGCCCTGGGCTTAAACGCCGTCCATCCCTTTTTGTTGGCAATAGCCGCCTTTATTGGCGCTATGGTTGTGATGCTCATTGTATTGGCAACCGCCAGAAAAATAAAAAATATTGTCACTCTGTTGATAGTCGGAATCATGGTGGGCTATTTATGCAATGCCCTTACCAATTTGATGATTGCTTTCGCCCAGAAGGAACAATTGCATTTATTTACGATTTGGGGCTTAGGCGGTTTTTCGGGTTTTTCCTGGCCGGAAACATGGATTTTGATGAGTGTGGCTACTATTCTGACAGGCGGAGCCATGGCCATTTGTAAGCCCCTTAATGCGCTGATACTGGGAGAAGATTACGCCCGGAGCATGGGAGTTCCCATTAAAAGGCTTCGCATAGGGATTATATTGATTTCTTGTTTTTTAAGCGGCACCATGACTGCCTTTGCCGGTCCCATTGCTTTTATTGGCTTGGCTGTGCCGTATATTTCACGTTTGTCTTGCAAAACTTCGGATAACCGCGTATTAATCCCGCTCACAATATTATTGGGAGGGTTTTTAACCAGCTTTTGTGATTTGGTGGCCAGAACGGCATTGAGACCCGCGGAAATACCCATCAGTGTGATTACTTCATTTTTTGGGGTTCCGCTGGTTATCGTACTTTTGTTAAGGAGGAACCATAGTCTATGAAGGGGATCCGGACCGATAAACTGGCGGTTGGTTATGGTTCCAAAATTATATTGGATCCAATCAATTTGCAGGCCCTTAAAGGTCAAATCGTGGGTTTGCTCGGTCCCAATGGTTCCGGGAAAACTACCTTATTAAAGACACTGAGCGGCCTTTTGGCGCCGGTAAAAGGCGCAATCTATCTGCATGGAAAAGATTTAATGTCTTACAGCAGCACGGAATTATCGAAAAATCTGGCGGTGCTTTTAACGGAACGGGTATCCGCCCCTTTGACGACGGTGTTTGAAATTGTTGCCCTGGGCCGGTATCCTTATACCGGTTATGCCGATAAGTTGTCTTCGAAGGATACCACCAAGGTTTGGGAGTCGCTGGAGTTTGTTAATGGGAGCGGGTTGGCCGGGGAGTGTTTTTCGGAATTAAGCGATGGAGAAAAACAGAAAGTCCTTTTAGCCAGGGCTCTTGCCCAGGAACCGGAACTGCTGATTTTAGACGAGCCCACCAGTTTTCTGGACCCGCGTCACCGTTATGAAATCATGGCCGGGTTTATCAGGCTGGCTCGTGAAAAGAAGACCACCATTGTTTTATCATTACATGATATCGAATTGGCGGCCCGCTGTTGTGATAGTGTTTTTTTACTCAAAGGAAATCAAATATTGGGTTATGGCCCGCCCGAGCAGTTGCTTACCGAAGAAAGCATTCGCAAGCTTTATGATTTCCAGGGAGTAAACTATCATGAGCTGTTGGGAGTGACGGAGTTACAAAATCCTCAAATTCCCACTGTTTTTGTGGTGGGAGGGAATGGTTCGGGGGTAAAGGTATTTCGTCTTTTGAGCCGCCATCATTATGGAATTTGTTCCGGCATCATTCATGAAAACGATTTAGATTATCATGTCGGCAAATCCCTGGGAATTGAGATGGTAACCGCAAAGGCATTTGAAATGATTGACGAAACTTCTTTTCAAAAAGCGTTAGCCCAAATAAACCGGTACCATGAAGTAATCGATGCCGGTTTTCCTGTTGGAATGATTAACCGGAAAAATATCGATTTAATCAAAGCAGCGTTGGAAACCGGAAAAGTGGTGATCAGCCTGCGGCCTTTCGAAGAGGCCCGGAACCTATTGGGCGCTATGGCCGGAAAAATTCTGTATTGCAGGGAATTTTCCCAGCTCCTGGCGGTACTTGGCAATGAAAGCAAGGATGCAATTTGAATGGACAACCGTTTGTGGAGAAGGCTATCAGAAGTTATGAAAAAAGTATCATTTTCTTCCGATAAGCTATTTTTGGGATTTCTGGCGCCGGAATATGCTTAAACCTTATGAACTCCTGGATTATTACACCCTAATCCCTCACAAGCAATTATCCAAACTGGTATGTAAAGCTTCAATCAACCTCCGATTACTTTGATCATCTTTAACAGCGACGCGGAAAAATTGTTGGCTTAACGAAGGAAAATTGGCGGCATTGCGGATTAAAATACCTTGAAGAGCCAATTTATCCTGGAGAAGAGCCGCCGAAATCCGGGGCGTATCAATTTTGACCAAAATAAAATTACTTTGGGGCGGGAATGGTTTTAGGGAGGAGGTTTCAAGCAATGCTTGGAAAAGCCATTCCTTTTCCTTTGCCAACCAGCAGGATGTTTTTTCCAAAAATCCGGGGATTTCGGATACGTAATCGCCGATGATACAGGATAAAGCATTAACAGACCAGGGAATTTTATTTTGAGCCATTTTTTCGATCCATGAGGCGGGGCCTAAACCATAGCCTAGCCGCAAACCGGGCAGGGCCAGGATTTTGGTAAAGGAGCGGATAATAAACAGATTATCGTAACTTTTCAGCCATGGAACCATGGAGTAGCTGTTACCGGGTATGGTGAGTTCAATAAAGGATTCATCCAGGATCATCGTTACCTTTTTCCTTTTTGCCAAATCAACCAGGCTTATCAGCTCCGCAGGAGAAAGCAAAGTTGAAGTGGGGTTATTGGGATTACAAAGGAACAGGCAATCAACCCTATCGATTATTGCTGCAAGTTTTGTTAAGTCAGGCTTAAACCCATCAGCCTCCGGCAAGACATAATAATGGACATTCCCATTCATTAAACGGGCTGCTTTTTCGTATTCACTAAAAGTTGGCGCATAAATCAGCAGATTCTTCGGCCTCAATGTGTTCAGCAAAAGGTAAATGATTTCTGAGGCGCCGTTTCCGGGAATGATCCGGGAGGAGGGGACATCCAGATATTGACCGATATTTTCACGAAGAGTTTGATATTCCGGGTCCGGGTAAAAGGAAAGATGGTCTAAATTTTTAATGAACCGTTCTCTCAGGGATTTCGGCATCCCCAGCGGGTTGATATTGGAACTGAAGTCCAGGAGTGTTTGGGGGTTGCGATGCAACTTTTGGGCAACTTGATGAACATTTCCCCCATGTTGATTATCAGGTAACAGCAATCCGGCCTCTCCTTTCTTCATGGCAAACTTGCCGCGAAAATCACCATCAAACCGATGATAGCGGTCACTGCCGAGGTGTAATATAACATTTTAACCGTTTGCACGATATCATGATTCACTAAGTCCCTGGCCGGGTCGCCGATTACCGGTTTTTGGACCCATTTACCGAGGTAGAGGTTGGTTCCGCCGAGTTGGACACCTAAACCACCGGCTACAGCCGCTTCCGGGAAGGCGCAATTGGGACTGGTATGGTTTCGACGGTCACGGCGCATGATGGTAAAACTATTGCGAAATCCTTTACCCATCAATAAAAAGCTAAAGGGAATCAATAGACCGGAGAGTCTTGCCGGGAGATAGTTGGCAAGGTCGTCGAGCCTGGCGGATGCCCATCCCCAGTGGAGATAGGTCTCGTTTTTGTATCCCACCATCGAATCCAACGTGCTAATGGCTTTGAATGCAAAGGCCAGCGGAGCGGCTATTCCCAAACAAGAACCCATAACGATGTAAAAGAGGGGGGATATGATCCCATCCACTGTATTTTCTGCCGTAGTCTCCACCACTGCCCGAATGACTTCTTTTTCATCCAAATGTGCGGTTTCCCTGCCAACCAGCATGCCAAGCTGTTCCCGGGCTTGCGGGAGATTTTCTTGGAGGAGCAATGCATGAACTTTTAAAGCCTCATCCGCTAGACAGCGGGTCGCTAATGCCGAGTATAAAAAATAAATATTCATAATGTGGAACAATAGGGGATGGATCCGGGCCCCGATTTTGAGAAGGAACCAAATCCCGGTAGAAGTGATTCCCACGGTTAAAACGGCTAGAATAATACCGCAAGCCCGTTCGCAAATAGCTTGGGAATAATGGCGGCAATGAATCTTGCTCTGCAACCGCCGCAATAAGGCCTCTATCGTTTGAATCAGCTGTCCAATGATCCGGACCGGGTGATACAACCAATAAGGGTCCCCAATCAACCCATCAAGAATGACGGCAAATCCATAATCCACCAACAGGTCCAGCATCAATTTTTCCATACCTCCGGTAGTCGTTAACTTATTCGTTTATATGATTATAAAGATAAATCAGTAAATAATAGAGACGTTGCCGAAATGAGCGAGTGCGGCGTGATGAGCGGCGTATAGCGTCGTCAGTTGGTCGCTCCAGTCCTTCGCGTCCTGTGGACGCGCGCGTACATATTGAGTACGCTTCCGGTCTTCACTTCCC
>JAEZCE010000034.1 GCA_023429995.1 Bacillota bacterium
GGTGACGTTTTTTCAATACTTTTTTATAATTACTCAAAAAACATCCCTCCCGAACGTTTGTTCATTATCATATTATCACGAACGTGCGTTCTTGTATAGGCGTTCCTGAGTAAAATTTATAACCAAATAATATTTTAGCAACCCGGGCCAGCGAAAAGATGTATCAAGCAGTAAAAGCTATCTGCGAAGAGGCCCAATATAACCCTTTGGGAAGAACCATCACCATCCGGAAGAGACAAGAAAATCTTACCGAGAGTTATATTGCTATTATTTCAGCAGGGACTTCCGATATGTCGGTTGTGGAGAAGCAGCGGAGACAGCGAGTATTTTTGGAAACCGGGTGGAAAAAATCATGGATGTGGGAGTCGCCGGCATTCACCGTCTTTTTGCCAAAATGGATGTGATTCGGGGAGCAAAAGTTGTTATAGTCGTCGCCGGAATGGAAGGAGCGCTTGCCAGTGTTGTCGGCGGGCTGGTGGATAAACCCATTATTGCCGTACCTACAAGTGTTGGATACGGAGCCAATTTTGGCGGCCTTTCGGCTCTTTTATCCATGTTGAACAGCTGCGCCAGCGGTGTTAGCGTAGTGAATATCGATAATGGTTTCGGCGCGGACTATAATGCCAGTATTATTAATAAATTATGAACGAAGGGCTGTCCCGAAAGGAAATCCGTATGCAAGCGCACGCATGACAAAGCGTGTACAAACCAGAATATAATATTTTTATAACCCGCGAGAGGAAAATATGAAAAAGATGATTTTGTATTTTTTTAGCTTTTTGGTACTGTTTTGTGTTGGTATCTTTTTATTGATCAGCATTTATCCATCCTTTGGCGGAAACCCAACGAACGATCAAAAAAGAACTTTTCAAAGTTTAAAAAATTATGGCGCTGGAAAATTTGTCAACCAAGTTCCAATAAGGATGGGCCAAAGTCCATCGGATTTTTTATCCATGGTTAAGGATTCTCTAGTAGGCGGAAAAGACCGTAATCCGCCTGGCAAAATTGATATTTCCACCATCAATTGGAACCAAATTCAAAGTGAAAAAGATAGTTTAACTTGGCTGGGACACTCTGCTTTTCTACTTAGCATCGACAATAAAAAGATCCTTCTGGACCCCATGTTGGGTCCGATTGCTTCACCGGTTCCATTGGTTGGAAGTAAACGGTATACCGGAGATATGTTGCATATTATTGATGAAATGCCGCTTATTGACGCAGTCTTTATTTCCCATGACCATTATGACCATTTAGATTATCAATCCATTCTAAAGTTAAAGGGTAAGACTGCACGCTTTTTTGTTCCGCTCGGTGTAAGTTCTCATTTGATTCGCTGGGGAGTTGCCAAAGAAAAAATTACCGAATTCAATTGGTGGGATGAAAAGAAGTATCAAGGTTTGACCGTTGCATTCACACCATCCAGACATTTTTCAGGAAGAACACCTTTCAATTTCAACACTACCTTGTGGGGCGGCTGGGTTATTCTCGGAAAAAATAACCATCTCTACACCAGCGGAGATGGTGGATACGGCAGCCACTTTAAGGAAATTGGAAATCAATACGGGCCATTTGATATATCCCTACTGGATGGCGGTCAATACGACCAACGTTGGCCTTCTGTCCATATGACGCCGGAAGAAGCTGTTCAGGTTCACCTCGATGTAAGGGGTAAAAATATGATGTTGATGCATTGGGGGGGGTTTACATTGGCTTTTCATGGTTGGAAAGAACCTATCGAACGGGCCTTGAAGGCGGCTCAGAAAGAAAACGTTAACCTCATAGCCCCGAAAATAGGAGAAACGGTTTTCTTCGATGCCGACCTATCCGCTCATACCTCTCCATGGTGGAATCTCTAATTTGGATAGTGTTCATAACCAGCTTTTACCATGTCATGCAGGGATCACCGAAAATAGATAGCGAAGTATCAATATAAAAATTTTTAAAAATTTTCTTGACTCTGAGTGAACTTCATGTTGTATGATAAAAATGAAATACATCTCGGTAGACAATTATTTGAAGGGGGGCAAAAAATGAAAGGATTAAAAAATACCAAAGTGCTCCGCATATCGATTTTCTTTTTAATTTGTGTCGGAGTGTGCGCAGGTTTCTCTTTGCTGTACAATTTTGTAGGCGGAAGTTCCGTTTCAGCAAGTACTTCCAGTCCGGGAAAAACAGCTTCCGAGAATTCAAAATTACAACCAGCCGCATTGAAAGAACTTCCCAAGGTCTATATGACGACCGATATAAGTCCTACCGGATTAGATGTGGTTTATAAAGCTTTAGGACGCAAGTTGCCGGGAAAAGTCGCGGTAAAACTCAGCACCGGAGAACCCGGAGGTCATTACTTCCTTTCACCGAATCTGATCAAAGATCTGGTCAAGTCGGTAAACGGTACGATTGTCGAATGCAATACCGCCTACGGAGGTCAGCGGGCCAGTACGGCTATGCATAAACAGGTAGCAAAGGATCATGGCTTTACTGCAATAGCGCCTGTTGACATCATGGATGAGGAAGGATCCATGAGTCTGCCCTTTCCTAACGGTAAAAATATCAAAGAAGATTTTGTCGGATCGCATTTTGCAAAATACGATTCCGTTTTGGTTCTTTCACATTTCAAAGGACACACCATGGGCGGGTTCGGCGGCGCAATCAAGAACATCTCGATCGGTATCGCATCCTCCAACGGCAAAAATTGGATTCACACCGCCGGCACCAGCAAGACTGACTTTTTCATTGCTTTCAGTACGCCTCAGAACGCTTTTTTAGAATCGATGGCGGAAGCGGCGGGAGCCGTTATGAACAAGATGGGTAATAATATTTTATATATCAGCGTGATGAATAACCTGTCCGTCGATTGCGACTGTGACAGTCATCCCGCTCCTCCGGAAATGAAAGATATCGGTATTTTAGCTTCACTTGATCCGGTAGCGCTGGATAAAGCCTGCGTTGACCTGGTATATTCGGCTGATCTCAAAGAAAGTAAATCATTAAGAGAACGAATGGAGTCCAGAAACGGTCTCCATACCCTCGATCATGCCGAAGCGCTGGGACTGGGCAGCCAAAAGTACACTTTGGTAAAAATTAATTAATGATTGATTTATTCAAACGGGAATTAATTTACCTTTTCTATTATCTTAACGTCCAGATCGAACAAATAGTTTTTTACTGGGGTTTGGGAATTTTACTCGGTTCGTTCGTTTCGGTATTCGTCAAGGGAAAAATCCACTCCCTATTTTTGAACCTCGAGAATAAACATCTTGGGGTTTTTGGAATCATTCCTGCCAGCTTGCTTGGAATTGTTTCACCTCTTTGTATGTATGGAACGATACCGATTACAGCTTCATTTTCGGAGAAAGGCATGCGGGACGATTGGCTGGCGGCATTCATGATGTCTTCCATGCTGCTCAATCCGCAATTACTGATTTACAGTGCCGCACTGGGTAAACAAATGTTTGTGCTTCGTTTGGTTTTCTGTTTTTTGGGCGGCGTTTGTGCCGGGCTATGTGTAAGGTTTTTTTTCCATGGAAAGCCTTTTTTCTTCTTTGCGAAACTGGATGAACCGGGAAACCGTGATACCCGGCCGAACATTATCACGCGTCTAATGTTCAATATTTGGAGAAATATAAAAGCGACCGGACCCTATTTTTTACTTGGGATTGTATTAACTGCTCTGTATCAGCGATATGTGCCGCAGGAATGGGTGGCAAACTTATTCGGTTTTGGAGTTCTTATAGCCGCTACCCTTGGTGTACCGCTTTATGTTTGCGGCGGCGGAACCATACCGCTACTGGCAGAATGGCTGCAAAATGGGATGAGTCCGGGAAGCGCCGTTGCTTTCATGTTATCAGGACCGGCAACAAAAATAACTAATTTAAGTGCGTTAAAGATATTGTTTCATTCAAAACACTTCATTTTCTACCTTGGATATGTTCTTCTATTTGCTTTTGTTTCAGGGTTGTTAGTCGATGCCATATTTTAAATAGTTGGTTTTATAGAGGCATTGATCCAAAACGGGGAAGTTTATACCGAACTTGTCAGAACGCGGGGGGACGTTCATTGAGCGGACATTGTTCCCCTTGTTCAAAAAGGATCGATATTTGCATTAGTCAACAAGTATTTAGATTTGGCATTAATTCAAGAAGATGTTCCCGAAACATTGATGAACCATTGTGCCCTGTTGGGACATCAGGCCGGCGAGTGCATAGGATGCGGGTTATGTATAAAAACTGTCCTTTTTGTGTGGATATCGCAAATAAGACGAGACAGGCAGTTGAAGTATTTGGTAATTAAGCGGGGTGGAGCAGGCAAAAAGAGAAATCCGGCAGGGTTACAAACCTGTATTAAAATCTAAAGTCGATGCTCTTGGATCTATGGCACTATATTTGTAGGTTCTCCAAAAGCAAAGAAACCTTGAACGATGCAGTGACGCAGTAGATGCCCTATGCCCTTGTTAACATTATGGACATTAAAACCCGGGATGCAGCCTTTAAATTCCAGCTTTTGGGCTTTCAGTTCATATGAACTTTATATTGCATTTTGGAGACAATATGTTATACTGTTATTAAATTCTTCATTTAACATTTATTTTTCATGGACATGTGGATAATATATCGGGGACGAATCAGAAAGAAATATGCGGGTGAAAACAGTTTACAACATGATGCGTCTCTATTTATTTTGGAAAAACTGAAAACGATTGCAATTAATTTGCCTTTCGATCAATTCCGGATTTACTGAAAGTTATCTGTCATTTTTTTTAAAAGATTCAGCCGTTCAATGGTGTTTTTTAGGTCGTATATTCGGAAATGGTTTGGTTTTTTTTGCAAACCTTATCATTTTAATGAATTTTACAAATGATTTTTTATGATAGAAGCCGGGATGGTTATTTCAATCAAAGCATGGGAAACTTAGGATACATGGGATTTCCAGCGTATTCGATTAAGTACGAGGGACAATGCTTTTAATTTCCACTTTTGCAATCGATTTCAAAAATATTTGATTCCTGACATTCAATATTTCATTATAGCGATAATATTTAAGCTATTGAATTCTTGTCCCTGATTTCTGATCACAATTTGGAAAGGAGGTTTTTCGCAAATTCTAAGTGCCAGTGTTTTAGTTAACGGATGAAAATAAATACATGAACAAGGGGTGCAAGCGTGAAAAAGAGTCACTTATTAAGTATTACAATTTTAGTTCTCATTGCAATCGTTTCCATTTCTTACCTTGGCCCATCCGGTATGGCTTCTGCTGCTAACAAGGGTGAAATTTTAATTGGGTGTTTGCAGGATACGACCGGAGTAACTTCTATCCTTGGTAAAATGATCGAGTCCGGCGCTAAATGGGCGGTTGATGAAATCAACAGCCAAGGAGGAATTAAAGGACGAAAAGTCAAGTTGGTCTCCTACGATACAAAAGGTGAAGTTCAGGAAGCAATTAGCGCTTTCACTCGTATGGTTACGAAAGACAAGGTCAGTGCGATTATTGGCCCGCCGGTAGCGAATATTGGGATTGCCATCGCTCCAATTTCGGAGCAGTATAATGTGCCGGTCCTGGGATTTGCCATGGACAACCGGGCAACCATCAAAGGCAATGGCCAACCCTATAAGAATATGTTTTTGCTCCAACCTTCCTCCGATCAGCAGGGTGATATCATGGCCCATTATGCTGTCCAGGAAAAACAATTCAAAAATTTCGGCATCATTTACAATCAATCCAACGCTTATTCATTATCGCTGGTCGAGGCATTCAAGAGAACCCTTAAAGGGCTCAATGGCGCTTCGATCAAAGCGGAAGTTCCTTACCAAGCCAATGATAAAGATTTTAAAACCTTGCTCAGCAAGATTAATTCGGCAAAAGTCGACGTGATTTATGCTCCCAACTATACCCAGGAATTGGTGCTTATTGTACAGCAAGCAAGAGCGATCGGATATGATGGCCCAATCATCTGTGGGCTGGATGCGGCGCCTCCATTTCTCGATCTGACGGGTCCGGAAGCCGATGGCGTTGTCTATATCAACAACATCACGGATAATGATCCTAAGGTTCAAGAGATCTCCAAAGAATATAAGGAAAAAAACCGTAATAACCCCACCAATAAATTTTTCTTGGGATATGACGTTGTCAATGCGTTGAGTCAGATTATCGGTAAGGTTGGCGACAATCCAACGAAAATCCAAAAAGCAGTTGAAAATCTCAAAGCATATCCCGGCGTTACCGGCGATATCACCATCAACCCGAAAACGCACCAAACCAAGGGACTATCTATGTATATGCATGAAATCAAAGCTCAGAAGAATACCTTTATCAAAAAATATTCGGTTCCCGAGAAATAAACCAAGATAATTGGATCTAAAAAGTTAATCGATCATATAAAGCTGTTTCTAAAAGGAACCGAAATCTCAATTGCTGGCCTATCCGATATAGAATATCGGATAGGCCAGCTCAAGAACAACCGGCTAAAAGTGGTTGTTGAGATAATCATCGCACAGTCACTTTGACAAAGGATGACAGTTCAACAGAGGATTTTCTTTTGGAATAGCTGGCTATGGATAAAGGAGAAGACATGTCGCTGCAAATACTGATTAACGGGCTAGCGCTTGGATCCGTCTACGCGCTGATATCAGTGGGATTCGCTTTGATATTTAATGTTTTAAAATTTTCTAATTTTTCACATGGCGCTTTAATGATGTTGAGCGCTTTCATCGGTTATTATGTTTCTGCCAAAACCGGTTGGTCGCTTTTTCCGGTAATCATCGTCTCCATGACTGCAGGAGGATTGGTTGCGCTTTTAGGTGAGCTGATTGCGTTCAGAAAAATAACTCTGCGGAATACATCCCCCATCTATTATTTTGTATCGTCGATTACTTTAGGCACTTTATATGAAGCCATCGTTACCATTTGTGTCGGTCCCAATTTTTATAACTACCCGCGTTTTTTTAAAAACCCAGTCATTAAATTGGGAGATATTGTAATTTCAACCTCTGATTTTATTATGTTCGTTATTTCAACTTCAGCCTTGTTTTTACTGGTTATACTGATTCAGAAAACCAGACTGGGTAGGGGGCTGCGAGCGGTTTCCTTTGAGAGGGAAACAGCCGGCCTTATGGGAATCGATTCCATCCGGATTATTCAATTTGCTTTTTTGCTCTCCGGTGCTTTGGGAGGACTAGCCGGCGTATTTTTAGGAATTAATTATACCTTGTATCCCCAGCTTGGCAATCTAGTGGTGAAAGGCTTTATTGCTTCGGTTATCGGAGGACTCGGCAGTATTTCGGGCGCGGTAATCGGCGCATTTTTACTTGGATTGGTGGAAACTTCGCTGATCGCCTTTATTGGTACGGCTTATACACCTGTATTTACCTTCCTGATTATGTTGCTCTTTTTAATCATTCGTCCCCGGGGTATTGCAGGTTCAAATATTCAAGAAAAGGCATAAAGAAAGAAATGGCCTAAAAGTTAGGAGAAATTCAATGGAATTTTATCTTTCGATTCTTACTTTTGCTTTTATATCCATTATTTCAGTGGTCGGGGTCTATGTGCTTACCGGTTTGACAGGTATGTTTTCTTTGGGACAGGGCGCCTTTATGGCGATTGGCGCGTATGTTTCGGCGTCGCTGGTGGTAAAAGCGGGATTACCCTTTGGAATTGCCGCAATATTAGCCATAGCCGTCAGTATTTTGGTCGGTTTTATTGTGGGTTTGCCAATTATCCGTTTAAGACGGGATTATATTTCCTTGGTTACATTGGGATTTGGAGAGGCAATCACTGCTTTGCTCAATCAGACGGTATCGATTACCGGCGGGGCCAATGGTTTTTCGGGAATCCCCAAAACAACGACTTTTTTATTGACTTTGATTTCGATTATCGTTTGTATGGCTATGGTGGCTTATTTCAAAAAATCGAAATTCGGAAGACAATGTATCGCCCTGAGAAGTGATGAACTTGCGGCGAAGGCGATGGGGATCAACGTGCCCCGTATCAAGATGACCGTTTTTCTGTTCTCGGTTGGGTTAACAGCCTATGCCGGTGTTTTATATGCTTTTTATACAACCTATGTCGAACCCGGGTTGTTTGGGTGGAGGAAAAGCGCCGAATGGGTGATTATGGTGTTTTTCGGCGGTGTCAACAGTTTGACGGGAGCGGTTTTTTCTACATTGATACTCACCGTACTTCCTGAAACTTTGCGTTTTGCCTCCCAATACAGAATGGTGTTTTATGCCGTATTAGTGTTATTGATCATCAATTATAAGCCGGCCGGATTATTTGGTGAATGGGAATTGTCTTATCAAAACATCAAAAAACTTTTCGCGGGTAAAAGAAGGGAAGAAAAAAGAAATGTTACTTGAGCTGAAAAATGTCAGTAAAAATTTTGGTGGTGTCAATGCCATTATTGACTTTTCCCTCACGGCCGACAAGGGCGATATTACGGGTATCATTGGTCCCAATGGGGCCGGCAAGACAACGATATTTAATGTGATTTCCGGCGTGTACCCTGCAAGTTCCGGTGAAGTATTTTTGAATGATCTCAATATCACCAAAATGGAACAATATAAAATTGCGAAGCTCGGTATTTCACGAACTTTTCAGAACATCAGATTATTTAAGGGCTTAACGGTCTTGGAAAATGTGATGTGCGCATTTGATGCGTTTTCGCACTATTCGGTTTTCGAAAGCTTTTTCCCCTCACCCAGAAGATTAAGAGAAGAAAAACGCGGCCGCGAACTATGCGAGCATCTTCTGGAGGTCGTTGATTTAATTGATTATAAAAACGAGCGCCCGGAAAATTTGGCTTATGGTCTGCAAAGGCGGCTTGAAATTGCCCGGGGACTTGTATGTAACCCGAAGGTTTTTTTGCTGGATGAACCCGCAGCGGGTTTGAATCCGACCGAAGTTGGAGAATTGACCGAGCTTATAGCCGGGTTAAGCAAAAGATACGGGTTTGCCATTTTATTGATTGAGCATCGTTTGGAGTTGGTCATGGGACTTTCCCATCGAATTTACGTGCAGAACTTTGGAAATACCATTGCTGCCGGAACACCGAGTGAAATTCGTGCCAACCCTGAGGTTATTAAAGCATACCTTGGTGAAGAGGAGGGTTGCGGATGCTGAAAATATCGAACCTGAGCGCCAGTTACGGCTATGTGAAGGCGCTTAAATCCGTTTCCATCGAGACCGAAAAGGGTCAAATCGTGAGTATCATCGGGTCCAACGGCGCTGGAAAATCCACCTTGTTGCGTTGTATTTCCGGTCTGGTCAGGCCGACAGAGGGCAACATCGAATTTTTAGGAAAAAAAGCGCCCCATAAAGTTCATGAAATCGTAAAGACAGGAATCGTTCACGTTCCTGAAGGAAGACATACTTTCTCCGGCCTTACTGTCAATGACAATCTCCTGGTTGGCGGGTATCTTTTTTCCGGAAAAGTGCTTCATGAAAACATTCAAAAGATTTACCATTTATTTCCAATTCTAAAGGAAAGAGCCCATCAGTTTGCCGGAACATTATCCGGCGGTGAACAGCAAATGTTGGCTATCGGACGGGGACTGATGGCAAATCCGAAGATTATTTTACTAGACGAACCTTCGCTAGGATTAGCTCCGCTGATCGTCAATCAAGTATATCAGCTTATTTCGGCGATTCGCGATAGCGGGATAACGGTATTGCTGGTGGAACAAAATGCCAAAAAAGCTTTGAGCCTATGTGATAAAGCTTATGTTCTTGAAAATGGGCGGATTACTTTAACCGGTACCGGGAAAGAGCTTCTTTGTTCGCCGGCGGTTAAGAAGGCCTATCTTGGGGAGTAAAGCGTTAATGTACCAATACTTTATATTCCGACGGAGAATTGGATAAAGATGGAATCAAAAAATGACATTCTCGAAAAAATGGGTTTTAAAGTTGTTCACCTGGGAATCAATGAGAGCGATCCAAAAACGGCGTTGGTCACAGCTCAATGGTTTGAAACTTTTTTTGGGTGGTCGGTAGAAGAAGGAACCCAATCGATTTACGCCGGACCCAAACTTGAGATTATGAAAGGCGGCGGACGGGGAACCCATGGTCATATCGCGGTTGCGGTAAACGATATTCATGAGGCTAAAGCGTATTTGGAAGGAAAAGGCTGTGCCTTTCAGGATGAATCCGCCAAGTACGATGCCGAGGGAAATTTAATCGTAATTTATATCAAGGATGAAATTGCCGGTTTTGCCGTGCATTTGCTGCAAAGATAAAATGTCGCAAAGGAGAATAGGAAAATGATTCGCAATTGGAACGAAGAATCACTGGATCATCGCAATGCGTTGCTTTATGCGATGGGAGTATCGCCTGAGGAAGCCAAACGTCCCGTAATCGGCATCATCAATTCATGGAACGAGATGAACCCGGGGCATTTTCATTTCAAAGAAGTGATTGAAGGGATTAAGGATGAAATTAACAAAGCCGGTGCACTTGCCCGCGAGTTACCGGTTTTGGGCATATGCGACGGTATTTGTTCCAATACACCGGGAGATCGATATACACTGCCGACCCGTGATTTAGTCTCGTCAGAAGTGGAGACTGTGGCCGAGCTTAATATGCTGGACGGCATGATTTTACTGGCAAGTTGCGATAAGGTCGTACCGGGTATGTTGATGGGCATCATGCGGGTCAATATTCCAGCGGTCATGTTTACCGGCGGTTTTATGGCCCCAGGTTTTCATAATCAAAAAATGATAACTTTGACCCATACCAAACAGGCTTATGCCGCTTACATTGCCGGGGATATGAGTAAGGAAGAATATAAGGATATCGTCCGCAATGCCTGTCCGACACCGGGAGCCTGTCCTTTTATGGGGACAGCCAACACCATGTGCGCTACGGCAGAGATTTTAGGATTCTCACCCGATGGGAATGCCAGTGTAAGAGCTCAAAGCCCCGAGTGGCGCGAGATGGCTTTAGAAGCAGCTCGGAAAATTGTTCAGCTTGTAAAAAACGAAACCCGGCCCCTTGATGTTATCGATTCCGATAATTTTGAAAATTTGGTCCGTTACATGATGGCTACAGGGGGGTCGACCAATTCTATCCTGCATATCCCGGCCATCGCCCGGCAGGCGGGCATTGAGATCACACCCGAGTTCTTTGATGAAATCAGCCGGGATGTTCCGGTGATTAGCGCGATTTATCCCAACCATAAAACCTATACAATGGCTGATTTTTCTGAAGCGGGCGGATTGGGCGCTGTGCTTAAGGAACTTGCCGCAGCCGGAAAGATTGAAACTTCCGCCAAGGGTATGTTTGGGACTATCGAGGATAAGATTGCCAAATCGCAAAACAAGAATCAAGACGTGATTCATGAAGTAAGCCATCCCATTAGCGTTCAGGGGGGCCTGGCCGTATTAAAAGGCAATATTGCCACGGAAAGCGCGATTGTTAAGTTTTCAGCGGTTGATAAAGAAGCTTTAAACTTTAGCGGACCCGCCAAAGTTTATGATTCTCAGGATGATGCCTGGCAAGCGATTCTCAAAGATGAAATTGTCGCCGGGGATGTAGTCGTTATTCGTTATGAAGGCCCGAAAGGTTCCCCCGGAATGCCTCATATGGAGACTTTTATGGCCGCCGTTTTGGGGAAAGGGCTTGGAACCAAGATTGCGCTGGTTTCCGACGGTCGCTTTTCAGGGGCTACAGGGGGATTGGCAATCGGTCATGTGTCTCCCGAAGCCTATGAAGGTGGAAATATTGCCTTATTGAAAAACGGGGATGCCATTCATATTGATATTGAAGCCAGAAAATTAACGGTTGATGTTTCGGATGAAGAATTTGCAAACCGCAAACGGCACTGGAACAAAATTGAAAAACCGGCCGCGGGATGGTTGAAACTTTATAAGAAGTGTACTTCATCCGCAGATAAGGGCGGAACAATTTATTGGGAATGACCGGCATTCTGATGAAACGGCTCAAATGATTGACTTTCCCTCATTGAACGGCTATCATTGAAATGGTAAATGATTCAATTTGTTGATGGAGTCTCAAAATGATTAATATGAAGAAAGTCGCCAAAGACGCCGGAGTGTCCATTAGCACTGTATCCCGCGTTCTTAGCGGGAGTGATCTCGTCAAGGAAAAAACCAAGACCAGAGTTCTTGAAGCAGTGAACCGTCTTCATTATCAGCCGAATATCCTGGCTAAAGGACTCAAGCTGGGCTACACCAACACGATTGCGTTGATGCTGCCCAGTATTGAAAATCAGGTTTTTCCCGTGATTACGCGGGGAGTTGAAGATGTTGCTCGGAAGAATGGGTTTACGGTCGTTCTTTGCAATACCGATGAAGATATGAAAGTTGAAAGAGACTATATCGATAAATTAAAAACCAGGCTAATCGACGGCTTTATAGTAGCCTCCATGCTGCCCGGTAGCGACCATATCCGGGCGTTGTGCGCTGAAGATTTTCCAGTGGTTTTAACGGGCCGTTACTATGACGACACCATCAGTACCGTTGCAATTGATAATTATCATGCCGCTTATGATGCGGTTTGTTACTTGATTAAAACGCATCATCAACGAATCGCTCTAGCGCTCGGAAGGATGGAACTTTCCATATATCAGCAGCGGTATCAGGGTTATATCGACGCGCTTAAGGATCATGGCTTTGGAATCGATCCCGAGCTCGTTATTCATGAAACCAATGGCACCAATAGTTTTTATTATTTGACCCAGGAAATTTTAAAAAAAGACCCGAGGATAGACGCCATTTTTGCCAGTAGCGATCCCAAGGCCATCGTGATTATGCGGGCTATTCAAGACATGGGTTTCCATATTCCCGAGGATATTTCGGTCTTGGGTTTTGACAATATTGAAATCAGCGCGCTGGTTGAACCGCCTCTTTCCACCGTATCGCAGCCTTTATATGAAATAGGAGCCCTTGCAGCCAAAAAGGTGATTCAGATGATTAAAGGTAAAGGAACCGTCAAACCTTCCATCGACTTTTTGAAAACCGATTTAATCATTCGAAAATCCACCCGCTAAGTTGTAAAGAAGGAGATTGCCATGATAAACCGGCTGGGGATTAATTTTTGGAATTGGATCGATTCCTTTAGCGACAAGGAACTGTATCTGTTTGAAAAAGCTAAACGGTTTGGATTTGATTCTTGCGAAATAGGCATGGTGAGCACGGATTTTGACTATGCCGCCGTCAGAAAAATTACTGGCGAACTCCAGATGGAGTTAACGCTTTGCGGAGCATTCATCAAAGGAAGAGACATTTCCAGTTTTGATGAGCAGATCCGGCAAAACACCAAACAGTATTTCTGCGATTGTTTTGAGGCGGCAGAAAAGACGGGGGCAAAGATTTTTGGAGGTCCGGTATATGCCGGTGGCGGCAAGACGCATCTCTTGAGCCCCGACGATCAAAAACGCGAATGGGATTATGCGGTAAAGGGTCTTGCAGAAATGTCCCGCGTTGCAAAAAATCATGGGGTGACGATTGCACTGGAACCGATAAACCGTTACCGTACCAGTGTGGTGAATACGGTTGAACAGGCTCTGAAAATGGTTTCGGATATTGGAAGCCCGAATGTGGGTATTCTTTTCGATACGTATCAGGCCGGTATCGAGGAAGATGATATTTTGGATGCGCTTGGGCGGGTGTGTAAGGCCGGTAAACTAGTTCATTTTCATGCTTGCGGTTCCAACAGGGCGGCGCCGGGCCGCGGACATTTGCCATGGCTTGAGTTGGTAAAAATTTTAAAACAGTACAATTATGGTGGAAATATAACCATCGAAAGTTTTCCTGCGGGTGGAATGGATGGCGCTTGGCGTCAACTGGATGAGAGTCCGGATCAATTGGCTGAAAAAGGAATTCACTATCTGAAGAATTTATTGACAATGTAAGAGTCTTTTTTTTATTGTTGATTTTGAAAACGATTGCATTTATAAAACAAGGGAGCGGTGAGCTATGGCGGCATTTGAAAAATTTAATTTTAAAAATTTAGACGACATCCGGGAAAAAGCCCTTCAATTAGGGGCCGAAATTCGTTTCAGCGAAGATTTATCCCCCTTGTCAAAGCAGGTAAAGATCAATCAATATACCACACCGAACGCAATGGCCATTTTGCCGATGGAGGGCTGTGATAGTGAACGGGACGGCAGTCCATCCCAACTGGTAAGAAGAAGATATGAACGTTTTGCATCGGGCGGGGCGGGGCTTATTTGGTATGAAGCTTGCGCAGTGGCGCATGAAGGAAGAGCCAATCCCTTACAAATGTATTTAACCCGGAGCAATGTATCGGCCTTCTCGGAAATGCTTAAAAAGGCCAATGCGGCGGCAGCCAACTCCTGCGGCAGCAGTCATCGGCCGGTCAGTATCTTGCAACTTACCCATTCGGGGCGGTACTCCCGGCCGGATGATAAACCGGCGCCTTTGGTACCGCAACATGATCCGCTGCTTGACCCGCGGGTTTCCCTGAACCCTGATGCGCCAGTCCTTTCCGATGATTATTTGGACAGTTTGGTTGAAAAATATGTCCAATCGGCTGTCCTGGCAAAAGAAGCCGGGTTTGACGGGGTTGACATCAAGTCCTGTCACCGTTACCTGCTTTCGGAAATTTTAGCAAGCCATACCCGTGAGGGCAAGTATGGCGGAAGTTTTGAAAACCGGACTCGCCTTTTGCTTACGATTATTAAGGAAGTCCGTCAAGCTGTCGGCGACAATTTCATTATCGCTTCGCGGTTCAATGTATTTGATGCCCATCCCTATCCTTATGGCTGGGGTGTCGATAAAGACGATTGCTGGAAGCCGGATTTAACCGAGCCGGTCCGTTTGACTGAATTATTAGTAAAAAATGGGGTTGACTTGCTTAGCAACTCCTCAGGTAACCCATATTTCCGTTTCCCACAAGTTACAAGGCCTTTTGACCAACCGACCCTCGGCGGCGAAACCCCCAGTGAACACCCACTGGAAAGTGTCGCCAGACTGTTTGGGTTCAGCCGTAAAATTCAACAACTGGCAGGTGAGGTTCCCGTCATCGGCAACGGTTACAGTTGGCTGCGCCAGTTTTTAGCCAACGCCGGCGCCGCAAACTTAATGGAAAACGGCTGTAAAATGGTGGGAATAGGGCGTGAAGCTTTTGCTTATCCGGATGCACCCAAAGATATTTTAACAAAGGGCGCGATGACACCCAACAAATGTTGTATTGCCTGCAGCAAGTGCACCCAGATTATGCGGGACCATGGACGTACCGGTTGTGTCATCAAAGACGGTTTAGTTTATATGTCCCTTTATAATGAAGCCAGAAATTCCGCAGAAAATAATCATTAATGGAGGGTTTGAAATGGCTGAACAACAAAAACTAGTCAATCGGAAAGGGCGGGTTATGGCGCCCGGGAAAACCGACTTTATAACGAGCAATGTAACCGATCCCGGTCCGGGCCAGGTTTTAATCAAGATTATTTCCAGCAGTATTTGCGGGAGCGATCTTCATATATTTAAAGGAAAACACCCGGCTGTTTCTCTTCCTGCAACGATTGGCCATGAATTTGCCGGTGATGTCATCGCTGTGGGCAAGGATGTTCAAACCGTCACCGTTGGAGAGCGGGTCACAGTGGAGCCGGTCATCGTCTGTGGAAAATGTGCGGCCTGCCGTCATGGAGAGTATGGCTATTGCGAAAATATAAGTTTCACATACCGGAATGGGGATGGAGCCATGGCTGATTACATCACCGTTTTTGAGCCCTATGTTTATAAATTGCCGGACCATCTTTCTTATGATGGCGGCGCGTTAATAGAGCCTTTAGCTGTCGCCACCCATGCAGTACGGAGAGCCGGGATTCAATTGGGGGAAAAACTCCTCATTATCGGCGCGGGAGCGATAGGATTGTTGACGGCGGCCTTGTGCCGCAGGATGGGTGCTAGTGAAGTGGCAATTGTCGACTTTTCGGCCGCCAGGTTAAAATTAGCGCTGGAATTGGGCGCCACAACTGCGATTCATCCTGAAGAGCAGGATGTTTTAGAGCGGGTTCATACACTCACGGAGGGTAGGGGGATGGATAAAACCTTTGAATGCGTCGGCAGGGAATCAACTTTTCGCCAGGCTATGATGGCATTGAAAAAAAATGGCCTGGCAACCATTGTCGGTATTTTCGAAGAAAAAGAGATTCAAATTCCGGTTACTCGTTTCATAACGCACGAGATTAAGGTTCAGGGTTCCCAGGGTTATTGTTGGGATTTTCCGGTGGCTTTAAAAATGTCGGAAGAGATTCCCATTGAAAAGCTGATTACCCACACATTCCAACTCGCCCAACTTCAGCAAGCCTTGGAAACATCGTTGGATAAAAACTCAGGCGCCGTTAAAGTGATCCTAAAGCCTTAAATCGAAGATTAAATCAAGGAGGAAAGCATGTCGAAGACAGCAATTGTAACCGGAGGAAGCCGAGGGATAGGTTTTGCAATTTCAAAACAGCTAGGAATGGATGGCTATCAGATTGTCATTATGGCGGTAAGCCCGTTGGAAAAAAACCAAGAACGGTTAGAGGAATTAAAACAACTGGGAATCGATTATCTTTATGTCCAGGGCGATGTTTCCCAAAGCGGCGACCGGGAGAAATGTGTTGACCAGGCAATTTCTTGCTTCGGAAGCATCGACGTGCTGGTCAACAATGCGGGTGTGGCCCCGCTGGTAAGGACCGATTTACTGGAAATGTCCGAAGAAAGCTTTGACCGGGTGATCGGTATTAATACCAAAGGCACCATGTTCATGACCCAACGGGTTGTCAAACAAATGTTAAAGCAGGAAATCAAAGACAAAAAGCGCGGGGTTATTGTCAACATCTCTTCGTGTTCCGCCGTGGTCTCATCCATATCCCGGGGGGAATATTGCATTTCCAAAGCGGGCGTCTCGATGTTGACCAAACTCTATGCCGACCGTCTGGCCGGCGATGGCATTTATGTATATGAAGTACGGCCGGGTGTTATTTTTACCGATATGACAACCGGAGTGAAAGAAAAGTACGATAAACTTTTAAATGAGGGCGCATTTCCGATCAAGCGCTGGGGACAGCCGGAGGATATTGGAGCTGCTGTATCGGCGTTTTGTTCGGATCGTTTTCTTTATACAACCGGCAATTATATCGATGTTGACGGCGGTTTTCACATTCAGCGGTTGTGAAGACGGTAGCCTAGAGGGGGATAAAAGATTGTCCAGCGGTATAATCAATGTCAGCGGGTATGAAATCTCGGTGTTTTCTTATAACACGATCATCGTGGGAACAGGGGCCGCCGGGTTTAATGCGGCAAACCGGCTTTACAGTTGCGGTCAGCGCGATATCGCCATGGTTACCGATCATGTCCTGGCTGGAACTTCCCGCAATACGGGTTCGGATAAACAAACCTATTATAAACTTACCTTGTCCGGCGATGCAGCCGATTCCGTTGCTGAACTTGCCAAAGCCCTTTATGACGGTGAATGTGTCGATGGAGATATCGCTTTGACCGAAGCCGCTTTATCGACGAAATGTTTTTTAAATTTAGTGGAACTCGGTGTGCCGTTTCCCCAAAACCGTTATGGCGAATTTGTAGGGTATAAGACAGATCATGACCCTGGCAGAAGGGCCACTTCGGTTGGACCGTATACTTCGAAGGTGATGACGGAATGTCTGGAACGTTCGGCCAGGGAAAAAGGGATCCGGATTTATGACAAAATGCAAGTTATTAAAGTTCTGGCCGGGGATGGGAAATTATATGGCTTGTTATGTCTAAATCTTCAGAACATTGCCGATAAAAATCAAAGATTTGTGGCCTTTTGTTGCAAGAATGTTATTTATGCCACCGGTGGTCCCGCCGGTATGTACGCGGACTCAGTCTATCCTCTCGGACATTATGGCGCCAGCGGACTAGCCTTTGAAGCCGGAGTGGCCGGGAAAAACTTAACCGAGTGGCAATACGGCCTGGCGTCGATAAAGCCCAGATGGAACGTTTCCGGCACTTATATGCAGGTTTTACCCAAATTCATCTCGAGCGACCCGGACGGTCGGAATGAACGGGAGTTTCTGCCGGATTTTTTTACGAGTCGAACCGAAATGCTGAACATGATATTTCTCAAGGGTTATCAATGGCCTTTTGATGTCCGGAAGATCGACAGTGGCTCTTCCATTATCGATCTGCTGGTTTATATTGAAAGCAGTCTCAAAGGGCGGCGTGTTTTTCTTGATTTCCGGGAAAACCCCGGTAATGTTGAGATCGATTATACGGCTCTCTCCAAAGAGGCCGGAGATTATTTGGAAAAGGCCGGGGCCACTTTTGGAAAGCCCCTTGACCGTTTGCGCCATATGAATGCGCCGGCCATCACTTTCTATCAAGATAAAGGCGTGGATTTATCAACTACGCCGCTGGAAATTGCTTTATGCGCTCAGCATAATAACGGCGGACTCGGTATCGATATGTGGTGGCATACCAATCTTCAAGGCTTTTTTGCTGTCGGCGAGGTCAGCGGGAGTCATGGTGTGTACCGGCCGGGCGGCAGCGCCTTAAATGCGGGACAAGTCGGTTCCACCCGGGCGGCCCAATATATTGCCCGACATCGCCAAGGGGAAGGGCCGGTATTGGAGGATTTTTTCAATCAATGCCGTCATTTATTGGCAAGTACCATCGCCACCAGTGAAGGCGTAATTGGAGAATCCGAAAATGTCCGGCAGCTTTGGGATCAGGCGACTAGGGACATGAGCCGCTATGGCGCCGCAATTCGCGACACCATAGGCATCCGGGAATGCTTGGCTAAAGATAGGGAAATGCTTGCTAATTTTGAAACAAAGGTTAAAATTAAGGATGTTCAGGATTTGAACAAGGTATTCCGGCTTTATGATATGCTGATCAGCCAGTATGTCTATTTAAGCGCCATGGCCGATTATATCGAACACAGCGGAAAAAGTCGCGGTTCTGCTTTGTATTCCAATCAGAACGGTAAGTTGCCTGCTGCAAATTTACCGGAGATTTTTCGTTATATGTTGGACGACGGCTCACGGCGTCATTTCATTCAAGAAGTATGGTACCGGCCTCAAAAATGCGATTTTACCTGGCGCAAGGTTCGCGAAATCCCCGCTGGTGACGATTTTTTTGAAAACGTTTGGCGGGATTATCGTGAAAACGGGAATATCTATTGAAGGGAAACAGGCTTTTTAATGGAATTAACATAAAGAAATTAAATTCGAAACCGTTTAAAAAATAGATTTCGCCGTTGGAATCCTGGGGAGGTTTATGCGTGTATAAAATTATCAAAAAGGAAGTATTGAATCCCACAGTCAAATTAATGGAGATTGAAGCTCCATTGATCGCTAAAAAGGCTGAACCGGGCCAGTTTATCATTTTCCGGATCCATGAAGACGGGGAGCGGGTCCCATTAACCATTGCCGATTACAACCGGGAAACCGGAACGGTCACCATCATTTTTCAGGAGGTGGGCAAATCTACCAAACTCCTGGGTAGCATGAATGAAGGGGATTCCTTGCTTGATTTCGTAGGTCCGCTTGGGGTGGCTTCCCACTTTGCGGGATTGAAAAAAGTAGCGGTGGTCGGCGGCGGTCTTGGGACTGCCATTGCCTATCCCCAGGCAAAAAAGCTTCATCATATGGGCGCCGAAGTTGATGCCATCGTTGGGTTTCGCAACAAGGATTTAATCATCCTGGAACAAAGAATGCAGGAAGTGAGTAACCGCCTGTTTGTAGCGACCGATGACGGTTCCAACGGCACGAAAGGTTTTGTAACCGATATCTTGAAGAAATTGATCGAAGAGGGTAACCGCTATGACATGGTTATCGCCATTGGACCTTTGATCATGATGAAGATGGTCAGCAATTTGACAAAAGCTTACGGCATTAAAACTGTGGTTAGCATGAATCCGGTGATGGTGGATGGGACGGGAATGTGCGGCGGCTGCCGGGTAACGGTGGGCGGTCAAATAAAATTCGCTTGTGTTGACGGCCCTGATTTTGACGGACATGAAGTCGATTTTGACGAAGCCATGCGCAGGCAGATGATGTATAAAAGTGAAGAAAAACATGCTCTCTCCGACCACGAGTGTAAACTGGAGGGTCTTAAAAATGCCTAATATGTCACCAAGCAAAGTAAAGATGCCGGAACAAGATCCGGCGGTCAGAAATGAAAACTTCTTAGAGGTATCGTTGGGATACCCCGAGGAGATGGCTAAAGAAGAGGCTCAGCGCTGTCTGCAATGCAAAAATAAGCCTTGTACCCAAGGGTGCCCTGTCAATGTCCAGATTCCCGAATTTATTAAACGATTGGCGGAGGGGGACTTCAGCGCCGCTTATCAAAAGATCAAAGAGACCAATAGTCTGCCCGCTGTCTGCGGCAGAGTATGCCCTCAGGAGTCCCAATGCGAAAAGTATTGCGTCAGGGGAAAAAAGGGTGAACCGGTAGGGATCGGACGGCTGGAACGTTTTGTAGCCGATTGGGCTATGGAGAACGTGGCTTCTGCCGTGGCAGGATCCAAAGCAGAAACCATACAAAAGAATGGCTGGAAGGTGGCTGTGATTGGTTCGGGACCTGCCGGACTGACTTGCGCGGGGGATTTGGCTAAAATGGGCTACCAAGTAACCATATTTGAGGCCTTCCACATACCCGGAGGAGTGCTGATGTACGGCATACCGGAGTTCCGGCTGCCGAAAGCACTGGTTCAAAGGGAGATTGATAACGTAAGGAAATTGGGTGTATCCATTCAAACCAATATGGTTATTGGCAAAGTATTTTCCCTGGATGAGCTGATGGCCGAAGGGTATCAGGCCATATTCATCGGTTCCGGGGCCGGATTACCCAGCTTTATGGGCATACCGGGTGAAAACTTGAACGGCGTCTATTCGGCCAACGAATTTTTGACCCGAATCAATCTGATGAAAGCCTATCAATTTCCCAAAAGCGATACCC
Source organism: Bacillota bacterium (assembly GCA_023429995.1). Lineage (GTDB taxonomy): Bacteria > Bacillota > UBA4882 > UBA8346 > UBA8346 > UBA8346. The sequence goes on from JAEZCE010000034.1 coordinate 20,898, forward strand.
CGGTTAAAGTGGGGAAAAGGGTGGCGGTATTCGGCGGCGGAAATGTCGCGATGGATGCGGCCCGAAGTGCTAAAAGGCTCGGGGCTGAACAGGTATATATCATTTATCGAAGATCTGAGGCGGAAATGCCGGCCCGGGCCGAGGAAGCGCATCATGCTAAAGAAGAGGGTATTTTATTCAAGTTATTGACCAATCCAACCCGGATATTGGGAACCGAAGACGGCTGGGTCAAAGGGGTAGAATGCATTGAAATGGAGCTGGGCGAACCGGATGCCTCCGGAAGGAGGAAACCCATGGCCAAGAAAGGTTCCGAACATATCGTAGATGTCGAGACGGTCATCGTAGCCATCGGTCAAAGCCCCAACCCGTTAATCAAATCCACCACTCCGGGCTTGGAGACTCATCCCTGGGGAGGCATCATCGTGGAAGAAGAGACGGAGGCCACCAGCAGACCGGGGGTGTTTGCCGGGGGCGATGCCGTGACGGGTGCGGCAACCGTTATATTGGCCATGGGAGCGGGTAAAAAGGCGGCCAAGGCAATTGACGAATACCTTTGTAATCAATCATAAATGAGGATACGGTGGACTCGAAAGCGCCAATGATGCTTAATTGGCGCTTCAAAAAAGTCAACGCTTCCTTGTGAGAAAAGAATAAGCATAATGTTTTATATAATTCAAATATAATTTTTAATCTGCTTGATTCATTTCTATACACATCAGAATAAAAGCGCCTGCACCATGAAGATCATTGATAGTGGTGGGGCGGGCGATATAATGGGCATAATCCCCGACTCCGGTGCCGATACAAATATCTCCTATTAACACACCTCCATTTTCATCCAATTTCAGTGTATCAATGACTCCCCGATATCCCTTCCAGGCGTATTGAAGATAATGATGTTCCAGATATCCCTTTCGAATAGCTTTGGCAATCGAATAGACATACAGGGAAGTGCAGGAATTTTCAAGCCAATTATCCGGGAAATTGCCTTTATCCACGACCTGATACCATCGTCCGCTTGCTTTGTCCTGATATTTAATTAATGAAAGCAGCAGGTCTTTCAGTATTTTAATCAGTTCATTTTTATCTTTATGGGTTTGGGGGAGAAAGTCCAGGATATCGACAATGGCAGTAGTGTACCAACCAATGGCTCTGCCCCAGAATTCACCGGATCTTCCAGTTTCGGGGTCGGCCCATTCTGCTTTTTTACTCTCATCCCAGGCGTGATAAAGCAAGCCGGTTTTTTTATCTTTCATATGTTTTTCCATGAGTAAAGCCTGAAATGTTACCGTGTCAAAGAAGCTTTTTTCAGCGAAGGTGCTGTCATACTGAACGGCAATAGGACCTGCCATATAGAGCCCATCCAGCCACATTTGATTTGGATACATACTTTTATGCCAGAAACCGCCTTCTTTATTTCTATTCCAGCTACGCAAATGGGCGACCAATATGGCGAGCGCTTTTTGGTAGCGTTTATCTCCGGTATTTTGATAAAGGGTATAAAGAAGGATTCCCGGTTGAATGTCATCCAATTGGGTTGGATCATAATTCTTGATGCCGCCGTCAGGAAGAATCAAACTATCAACCCAAAGCTTAAGGTATTCATAATATCTTTCTTTTTGGGTTACCCTCCAGCATCTCTCCATACCGGAAAGAAATACTCCCTGGTGGTAATGGAACCTTCCCACGGGCGGGAGCGCTTCCGGTTCATACTTTTCCATAAGAGAAGAACAGGCTATTTCCGCCCAGCCTATTGGGGCGGCAGGGATTTTTTTGTTGTTTGTAGTTTCTCCTGTATCTGGTGAGATCATTTCAAGCCTCCTAGGATATTGAATTGTCACCAATAATAATATCATATAAAAATGTACATTATTTGCGTAATTTATATTAATTGTATCAAATCTTGCTTAAATTGGCGGGTATGTGGTAGGATTATTTTAAGTTCGCGCAGGGACCGCAATGGCGTGTAAAATATCAAAGAATGAGGAAAATTAGATGGATAGCGAGTATTTCTTTTATGGTAACGAAGGTGATACATTTTCGGTATCCCATCGGAAAGCCCAAAGTCATATGATGCCTGAGGATCATTTTCATAGCACTTATGAATTATTTTATCTGGTCAAAGGTGAAAGGAACTTTTTTATAAAAGAGGGAACATTCAGTATAAAAGAAGGAGATTTAGTGCTGATCAATCCCGATGTATTGCATAGGACTACCAACGCCATGACATTAGGGCATGAGAATATCATTGTCAATTTTCACAGGGATGAACTGACTACCCCAAAATATTCGTTTCCCGGGATTCTCTTCGCTTTGCTTGGAAAAGAGTACACAATTATCAGCCTCCCACTCCAGTGCCAAATCTACGTAGAAGAGCTTCTTAATAAAGTCCTGCAGGAGGTGGAACAAAAAAAGACCGGCTTCGAAATATACGCGCAAGCTCTAATCGTTCAACTACTGACTTATTGTTGTAGATTTGTGGAACAAAACAGGGTGAAGGAATTCATCCATCCCAGTCCGATGCATCAATTGATCACAGGAATTGTCCAGTTTATTAATAGTAACTATGCTCAAGATCTGAGTCTTCATTATTTAGCTGAAAGATTTTATGTCAGCTCCTATTACCTGAGCAGGGCATTTAAAGAGGTGACCGGGTTTACCTTTATTGAGTATCTAAACAACTTACGAATCAAAGAAGCCAAGAAACTTCTGGAGGAATCTCCGGAAAAAGTTGCAAACATCGCTAAAGCCGTCGGATATGGCAGTAGGACTCATTTTGGGAGAGTGTTCCGGAAAATTACGGGACGTTCACCCCTGTATTATCGTAGAATCGGCAGGGCTTTAAGTGATGGAAAAACTTCTCTGAATCGGGTGGGTCAGAAGATACCCCACCATCAAACTATGCGTGGTTAAGATGTTGCGCTTGCGAAGAGTAGTTATTTTTCAAATTACGGTCCAAATTTTTTTAGCTGCTCAATGAACCCTTTATATAAACTGGAATATTTTTACTTGCAGATAAGGGAAGTTTTTTGGGATAGTCTCTTGCATTCTTCAAAAGATGAGGCGTTAATTCAAATTCGTTGACTCTACCCTAAGGGTGGGGTTTATAATATCTAAAAAAAGGTGTGATAAAAGCGGATAATCGGATAAAGATCAGCGATTTTGCCAAATTAACCGGAAATACCCTAAAAACGATTATGTATTACCACAAAATAGATTTATTGCATGAACCGGAACGCTCTTCCGGAGGATACCGTTTATATGGACCCCAAGAGCTGACTCGTATGCGATTGATCCAATATTTAAAATCTTTCGGACTCGATTTAAAGCGTATCAAAGAAGTATTGGGAGATATACATAATCCCTCAACCTTACGGCAAATTTTACAATCCTTGCTGGTTGAACTATTAAACGAAAAGAAAGACCTGGAAGAACGAGTGGCCAAGATTGAAATGTTATTGAGCGAAGAGAGGGTACAACTTGATGACAATTCCGGTAGTTCTGTTTCTTTTCAAATGATTACAGAGATACTGGGACCCGAGCAAGTTGAGGAATATATACTAACCTGTCCGGAACTTTTTTTTCAGCAAAGAAAAATATTCGGTGTTTTGGATCATTTTCAATGGGGTGATTACCGGAAAACTTTTCAAACTTTAGCTGAGTATTTTAAAACTCATCCCGGGCAATACAAAACAGCTTTGGAATATGGAAAACGCCTTGCTAAATTAGCCGATGTGTCTGAAGATGACCCGGAAATTGAAATTTTAGCCCGGGAAGCCGCCGAGTTCATCAAAAATACTCCACTTTTAAAGGACTTGCTTTACAACAAAACAGCGTTGCCCCTTGAAGACTTATTCAATGAAATGGTCGGTAGTGTTCGCTCGCCGGCTCAGATGAAGCACAAACAACTGATTCAAAGATATCTAAATTATCATTCGTGAGTTATAGAATTATCCCGGGGCGTTTTGAGAATAAACTTGGCGTTAAGGATTGTGGAAAGGATCGGGAGGAAACGATGAACAAAATTAGCTATTTTTTAAAAAGTTTTTTGGGAATCACATTTTTCTTTGGTTTCATGTTTGCTGCAGCTGGTAAATTAAATTATCCTCAAGGATGGTTATATTATTCCCTAAGTATCTTCGGCTTGCTGCTCAATATTTTGGCGATTCAAAGCAATGAACAGCTTATGAATGAGCGATCCCGGCCTGGGGTCAATGTAAAAGCATGGGATAAGAAGATATTGGGAGTTTCAGCGATACTCACCATATTGTCATATATCGTTGCCGGGCTTGATTCCGGAAGGTTCCACTGGTCCCCGGATTTAGGAATTGCCATCCCATTGGCCGGGATCCTGCTGGTTTTGATTGGCCAGGTGATATTTTTGATTGCTAAGATTCAAAACAACTTTTTTTCCAGTGTAGCTCGTATCCAGAAAGAAAGAAAGCATACCGTTTGTAACAGGGGGCTTTATCAAGTGGTCCGTCATCCCGGATATCTGGGAATGATCATTTCCTGGTTAGGGTTTCCTTTCGTTACGGGTTCTATTTTTAGTTCCATTCCGGTTGGGATGGCAATCATTTTGTTAATCGTCAGAACAGTTCTTGAGGATAGGATGCTTCATCGCGAGTTAACCGGGTATGCGGAATATTCTCGGGAAACAAAATACAAATTATTTCCTTTTATTTGGTAGAAAACCTTTGAAATAAGCTTTTTGTCTTCACCCGGTTTATTTTGGATAGAAGTTTTTTCAAAAATGAATGCTTCCTAAGTTTGTATCAATCAGGACTCTTTGGTGAGTCTTTATTGATACTTTTTTTATGTGGTTATTTGGTGAAACCGAAGGATATTACCATTTGGGAAATATGGCTGATGGTGATGATAATAGTAATATGTCTCCTATAAAGAAAGACCGGAGTTAATTATTTTTCCCAATCTTTAAAAAATTAAAGGCAAAAAACCAGTTACACAAAATATTGCACATTTCTCGAGTTTGTTTTATTATTTTATAACCCTCTTGCCCCTCGTTCCCCTCATAAGATTGATCTTTACGAAACGACTGCGTACCTTCACGCAACGGTTGCGTAAGCATACCGAACGACTAAGTAAGCTTACACGACGACTGCGTACCTTCGCACAACGGTTGCGTAAGCATACCGAACGACTAAGTAAGCTTACGCGACGACTGCGTACCTTCGCGCAACGGTTGCGTAAGCTTACCGAACGACTAAGTAAGCTTCGCGACGACTGTGCACCTTCACGTAACGGTTGCATGACCACCGTTTATAAATTTCCCGAGGTAACCAAGGATTTATTTTTCCATTTGCCTTGCCGATATCGTACGACACTTGCAACGGCTGTAATAAGCCAGGTCAATCCGGTGGTAGCCCAGACACTCCAAACTCCAATCGCCGGAATCAGTGCTAAAACACTTGAAAATCCAACCCTTCCGACGACTTCCACCATTCCGTTGATCATGGCGTAAAATGCATCTCCGGTACCGTTCAACAGTCCCCTGGTGATATAGATCATTCCCAGGGCAAAATACATGCAGCTGGTAATCTTGATTGCCTTAGCCCCAAGGGTTATTACGGCCCGATCCTCAACAAATATGTTCATAATGGCATGCCCGCCGAGCTGGGCTGCGATCAGCGCCATCAGGCTAAAGACAGCTATGATTGAAATACTTTTATGATATCCCGTTTTCACCCGTTTCAGCTTATGAGCCCCCATATTCTGTCCTGCGAAGGTAGCCATGGCTGCGCCGAGGGAATTAAAGGGTTGCTGTATCAATTGTTCCACTCTGCTGGTTGCGGTGAAGGCTGCAACCGCGACTTCGCCAAAGCCGTTTACGACTCTCTGCAGCGCTACCAATGATAAGGCAATCATCGAGTTTTGCATGGCCACGGGAATACCGATTTTGATACATTTAGTAATAATCGGCCAGCTTACTTCGGTGTGTTCTTTTTTTAATTGAAAATAGGGATTGGTTTTTATCGCAAAAACAATACAGCCTAAAGCGGCGCTTCCTTGGGAAATTACCGTGGCCCAGGCTGTCCCGGCCACACCCCATCCAAACTTAAGGACAAATAATAAGTCCAACACCACATTAACCACACAGGATAAAACCAAGAAAATCAGCGGCGTCCTGGAATCTCCCAACGCCCTGAGGATGGCGGCGACAGCATTATAAGCAGCTACAGCTATCATGCCGCCCGCTACGATTCTTAAAAATGCGGTGGAATCAGCCAAAATTTCAGGAGGGGTGTTCATGGCCAGTAAAATCGGACGGGCCAGGCAAGAGGTTAATACACTCATAATGATTCCTGATACTGCTATAACATAGACGCTATTGGCAATTGCCCGTTTGACATCTTCATCCTTTTTCGCCCCAAAATACTGCGAAATAATGATACTGATGCCGATGGACAATCCCAAACAGATGGAAAAACATAAAAAATTCAAGGAGTTGGTAGCGCCGACTGCTGCCAGCGCATTGGCGCCGATAAATTTTCCTACCACAATGGAATCAATCAAGTTGTAGAATTGTTGGGATACATTGCCGATAAGCATGGGCAGAGAAAATTGGATCAGATGTTTAACTTCATTTCCTTCCGTCATATCCTGGATGTAGTTGATTGACATAGTGTATCCTATTGTAGGGAGGCTGTTGAATAAAGTATGAAAAACAGCCGTCGATATCGTTTTTTTATAATATAGCTATTATAGCAGTATATTTTAATAATAGCTATATTACTCTGATGTTGATTACCGATAAGGATGGTAAAACCGGAGTGGCGATCATGGCCAATGGCAATAACGGGATGAGAGTGGCGGAGCAACTGGCCATCAAAATAGTCAATGCCTATTTTCTGGAATCAGGCCAGCGACTTGACAGGGAAACCTTTGATTTTTTCCTTTAGGCAAGCTGGATACAATGTAAGAAAAAAAAGAATTGACAATTATTGATTACGAGTGTAATATTTAAATCGAATTACAATTGTAATCAATAATTCCCTTTCCCCTTTGGGCCCAAAGGGGAAACAAAAGGAGTACCAGAATGAAGAAATATTTATTCATCGGAATGCTTTGTTTCCTGTGCGGGTTGACGGTTTATGCGGATAGTAGCACCCGTAAGGTCGAACTAACCAAAATCAACCCTCGGATTTGGGTCCATACAAGCTATTTTAGTTTTGCGGGCAACCTAACACCTTCCTATGGATTGTTGGCAATAACCAATGAGGGGATTGTTTTGGTGGATACTCCCTGGACCAATGAGCAGACCCAAGAGCTACTCAAGATGGTGAAAGACAAATTTAATCAATCGATTCATTTGGCTATTTTTACTCATTGGCACGGAGATCGGATCGGCGGTATTGATACATTGATCGCTGAACATATTGAGACGGCCAGTACGGCTTTTACCGCCGAATTGGCGGTGAAAGCGGGCTTTCAAAAACCCCAGAGGATGATTAATCCTAAAGTTGAAGCTTTCAGTGTGGGGGATCTGACGTTTGAAACCTATTTTCCCGGCCCGGGCCATACCATGGACAATATTGTAGTTTATTTTCCCAAAACCAGAGTGTTATATGGCGGTTGTTTGGTGAAACCGATGAATATGACGAATTTAGGAAATACAGCTGACGGTGATGTCACCCAATACCCCAATACCATACGTGAAGTGATGAAACGTTACCCGAAAGCCAAGATAGTAATCGCCAATCACGGTACGAGCCCCTGGGGTGATTTTGGACTTCTTCAGCATACATTAGAGCTGGCGGAAAAACAAGCGGCGCAATCCCGCTAAAAGTTATGGCGGCTTCTTGTGGCGAAGCCGTCATATTTTGTAATCTGATTATAAAGATTAGACAGCTTAATTTTTGAGTTAGAACTCTCTCGCACCTTCAAATTGAAGGCGAGCTCTCCCCGTTTCGGGGAGAGTAACCATTATGCTCCGAAGCTATGTTGGGGGATAAACCTGAAAGTACTCGAAAGAGTCCAAAATAGGCCATAAAGCATTAGCCTGTCTCCTCTCCGTTACGGCCAAACAGGCCGTTCCGGGGAGGAGACAAAGAGGTGGGGTCTCAAGCGACGCATGGCAAAAGGATTTTATTACTTTGCTGAATCATCTTTATAATCAGTTTTGTAATATAAGACAAGACATTGCCTAAAAGCCAATGTGTGGCCAAGCTGGAACAACAGAAGGAATTAGAGATTGTTTAAATTTATTTAATAAATTATTAAGAAAATTTTAACTGCATATTGATTTTGTGGTTATTAAATATTATAATGAAATTGTCAATGGAAATAATTTTAAGTGATTACATTTTTTGGTTATTCCTGCTATCGTTATAGCTTCGGTCTTTGATGTAAAAAAGCCTCAGTTTTCAATCCGTTATTTATCCTTCAAACAGTAGATTATATCGAATCACACATCCTAAAGACAATTTCTCAAGCATAACTTGAACCGGATACAACCATGGAAGACAAAGTTAATCCAAAATAAGGGGTTACTTTGAGAGAAAGCATTCTTAATAAAATAACAAACGTTTGTTATATTCCTTGAACCGGAACGATTAAAAATTTTTTTCATTTTCGGGGTTTGGCTTGAAAAAAGTCGACGCCGAATATGTCGCTACCGGGTTTTACGGTAATTTCATTTAAGATGGGCACTTCGGTTATAATCACTGCTTTTTTGGCGATGGACTATTTCACTCGTAAAAATTTTAGTTAAAATAACAAACGTTTGTGATAATTCACTTTCCGGAACGGTCCGGAAAAGGAGGTGATGTGGGCCAATTCAAAAGGAATAGGGTTAATAAAGATTTTTCGACCAAGAAAATGCTGAAACAAGGACATTAGACATTAGCGAAAAAGCGAAAAGGAGAGAGAGTAATGGTAAGAAAAAATTGGATTAAAATTTTGGTCATTCTGATGCTGGTTACATTTGCATTCGTAAATGTGTACGCAGCAACAATTACCACCAATCAAACCGGCACGGATGGCTTATGGTATTCATTTTGGACCGATGGCGGCGGGTCGGTAGCCATGAATTTGAATGGTAATGGCAGTTACAGTGTAAACTGGACCAATTGCGGAAATTTTGTTTGCGGCAAAGGCTGGAACACCGGAGCCGCTAGAACTATTTCTTATTCGGGAAGCTTCAATGGTGGCAGCAATGGATATTTGGCTGTCTATGGATGGACGACAGACCCACTCGTAGAATATTATGTCGTCGAAAACTATGGCAGCTGGACGCCTCCCGGAGCAACATCCCAAGGTACTATAACCAGTGATGGCGGCACATATAACTTATACCGGACTCAGCGGGTCAACCAACCTTCCATTATAGGAACTGCAACTTTTTACCAGTACTGGAGTGTCCGGACCTCGAAGAGATCCAGTGGAACCGTAACGATGAGTAATCATTTTAACGCATGGGCCAGTAAAGGATGGAATCTGGGGACCCATAATTACCAGATAGTCGCGACCGAAGGGTATCAAAGTAGCGGGAGCTCAAATATAACAGTAAGCGAAGGCGGCAGCTCGGGTGGAGATAACCCTCCCGCTAGCGGGTCCAGCGGTGAATGCGAGAATATGTCCTTGAGCGGTCAATACGCTGCTAAAATTAGTACTCCCTTTACCGGCGTGGCTCTTTATGCCAATAATGACTCCGCATCAGCAACTTATACGTTCAACGGCAGTTCCAGTATGACTCTTTACGGAGCGAGCAATAATTCCAGTACCGCCCAAGTATCTTTGTATATTGGTAGCAACAAAGTGGGTACTTTTTCTTTCACCGGAACATCGGAGACCTCTTCCACAGTAAGTTTCAACGCCAGCGGTTCACAGACCTTCAAGTTTGTGGTGGAAAACGACACCGGAGCTTGGGATGCCTATATTGATCGTTACACCATAAGCGGTGGAGGCGTTAACCCGACCTCAACTCCGACTCCGACGGCTGGCGCCGGCACGACCATTCAATGTGAGAGCATGACCAAGAGCGGTCAATACGGCGGGAATATCAGCAGTCCTTTTAGCGGAGTTGCGCTCTATGCCAACAATGACGCTATTTCGACAACCGGCACGTTCAATGGTAGCGCCGGCATTACCTGTTACGGAGCGAGCAATAATTCCAACACCGCCCAAGTTTCCTTATATATCGGAAGCAACAAAGTAGGCGCATTCTATTTCGCCGGTACCAATGAAACTGCTTCCACGTTAAGTTTCAACGCCAGCGGTTCACAAACGGTCAGGCTTGTTGTTGAAAGCGATACCGGCACTTGGGATGCGTATCTTGATTATATCATCCTGAATGGCGGCGGAGGGGGCACAACTCCGACCCCGACTCCGGGCGGCGGCAGCAGTGGTAACGTCTACCTTTCATTTGATGATGGACCAAGCAATAGCAACTCCCAAACGTTGATCAACACGCTTAAAAGCAATGGTTGTAACGGGGCGACTTTTTTTGTCGTTGGTCAAAATATCGCCAGTAACCAGACGGGATGGAATGCCTACAAAGCCTCGGGCTTTAGCATCCAGAACCATAGCCAAACGCACCAGCATATGACCAGCTGGAGTTATCAGCAAGTGTATAATGACCTCAATCAATGTAACCAGGCCATCCAGAACGGGGGAGCACCCAAACCCACGAGGATAAGGCTTCCCTATCTTGAGAGCAACTCGACTATTCAGTCAGCCTGTTCAGCGCTGGGTCTGACGATTGTCAGTCCCACCGTCGACTCCCAGGACTGGAACAGCGCCAGCTCTGCGCAGATCATCGCTAACTGCAACAATTTGCAGGCCGGCGGTAACCCTTTGATGCACGATTGGCCCGCAAATACTATCGCGGCATTACCCACAATCATTCAGAACCTTAAGAACCGCGGCCTCGGTTTCGTACAATATTAAAACTGGGGGTACGATGAACGGTCTGGCAAAAGGGTTATAATTGACCGGGATATACAATGTATTGGCAAGAAATCGCAAATTAAATCAATATATTGTATATCTCATCCTTTTAAAATATTTTGCAACAGACCCTTTTGAAATCGGATGCATAGCTAAGCCGGCAGGAATTTGGTTTAGCGACAATCTGGGATAGGTAATCTGGAAATGAAAAAAATTCCCATAAACGCTGGAAACAAGGGGAAAAAACATGAAAAAGATTAACCGCTCTCCATTGTTGGTGTCTTTTCTATTGTTCGCGTCTTTTGTATCGTTATTTTTTATTTCTCTAAAATCACTATCTGCACAATGGGTACAAACCAATGGACCTTGTGGCGGCTACATCCATTGCTTTGCAATCGAGGGAAAGAATATTTTTGCCGGAACCGAAGGCGGGGGGATTTTTCTTTCCACCAACGATGGAGCTAGCTGGAGTGAGGTCAATTCGGGTTTGACAAGCAAAAATGTCTATTCCCTTGCTGTCGGCGGTAGCGCACGTGGAAATAATATTTTTGCCGGAACCAGCGGCGGTGTTTTTTTCTCCTCCAACCATGGCGCAAGTTGGAAGTTGCTCGATTCATCATTGACCCATACGTTTGTTTATTCCCTGGCCGTAAGTGGCAGCCCCCGCCAACCCATTATTTTCGCCGGAACCGGCAACGGGGTTTTTCTTATTACCAAGCATGGCGCAAATTGGAGTACATTCAATCTGGGTTTGAGATCCATTCATGTTAATTCAATGGCTTTAAACGGCGACGCCCTTGCGGAAAATATTTTTGCCGGAACGGAGGACTGCGGGGTTCTTCTTTCCACCGACAAAGGGAAAAGTTGGAATCCGGTTAACGCAGGTCTGACAAACAAAGTAATTAATTCCCTGGTCATAAGTGGAAAGGTAATCTTTGCCGGAACTTATGGCGGCGGCGTTTTTCTTTCGGTCAACAATGGAAAGAACTGGAATGCAGTTAACAGTGGTTTGACAGATAAACATGTATACTCGCTTGCCGTTAGTGGTGGCGCCTCTGGGCAAAATATCTTCGCCGGAACCGGCGGCGGCGTTTTTCTTTCCACCAACAATGGTATTAGCTGGAGGAAGGTCAATTCGGGTCTGACCAATACTTATGTCTACTCGCTTGCCGTCAGTGGCGGCGCGCGTGGACGAAGTATCTTCGCCGGAACTAATGGTGGGGGTGTTTTTCTTTCCACCAATAATGGTACAAACTGGAAGAAGGTCAATTCCGGTTTGATGAATACGCATGTCGGATCTCTTGCCGGCAGCGGTCCATACATTTTTGCCGGAACGAATGGCGCGGGCATATTTCTTTCCGACAATAGCGGTAAGACTTGGAAAGAGATTGATTCAGGTTTAACTAACCCTTATGTATTCTCACTTGCCGTCCGTGGCGATGCGCGTGGGCGAAATATCTTCGCCGGAACCAATGGCGGAGGGATTTTTCTTTCCAGCGACAATGGCGCAAGATGGAGAAAGGTCAATTCAGGTTTGACAAACCACTATGTTTACTCCCTGGTTGTCCACGGAAAGGATATCTTTGCCGGAACTTTCGGGGGGGGTATTTTCCGTTCTGCCAATACCGGCACAAGTTGGCTCCCGGTTAATTCAGGCCTGACCAACTTTCATATCGGCTCTCTTGTCGTGAGCGGTAAAAATATCTTTGCCGGAACTTTTGGCGGCGGCGTTTTCCTTTCCACCAACAACGGAACAAGCTGGAGCGCAGTTAATTCAGGATTGACAAACCCTCAAGTATTCTCTCTTGCTGTGAAGGGAAAAAGTATCTTTGCCGCAACGCCTGGCGACGGTGTTTTTGTCTCTACCAACAATGGCGCAAGCTGGAGTCCGGTTAATTCAGGTCTGACAAACGCAGCAATCAATTCCCTCGGCATGGATGGAACAACAATTTTTGCCGGAACCTATGGCGGCGGCGTTTTTATTTCCGCTGATAATGGCATAAGCTGGAGCGCAGCTAACACGGGATTATCCAATATTGATGTCTATTCTTTCGTCACCGGCGGTAGTGACCGGACTCGGGCGCGCGCGCCCGAGTCCGAGCAAAATATTTTTGCGGGAACCAACGGCAGGGGGGTTTGGAAACGATCACCGATAAGCAATGGTGAGAAAATCCTTCATGATTTATTCCCTTTATAAAAATATTCAAAATAACTTCTATCCACCAATTTTTTGGTTTTCAAGGTGCAAAAGTTGAGATATTGATTTTATAGCTTATGGATTGACAAATTATCGTTGAAACATTATGATTAGAATCAATAGTAAATTAATATGAATAGTAATAATAAGAAATGGTGAAGCCCAAATGTCCAAAATTGTAAAATGTCTGACGGATTTAATTGGCAATACTCCACTGTTGGAACTCACAAGATATGATAAAATTAACGATTTACACGCTAAAATCATCGTCAAACTGGAATATTTCAATCCGGCCGGTAGTGTCAAAGACCGAATCGGTTATGGGATGATTCAGGATGCTGAAGAACGGGGGATTCTCCGGAAGGATTCGGTTATTATCGAACCCACCAGCGGCAATACGGGTATTGGGTTAGCGGTAACCGCCGCCGCCAAGGGATATCGGTTAATATTGATTATGCCTGAGACCATGAGCTTGGAACGGCGCAAATTGTTAAATGCCTTCGGTGCGGAAATCGTATTGACAACCGGACCGGACGGGATGAAAGGGGCCATTCAAAAAGCCAAGGAGTTGGCGGAAACCATCCCTCATTCTTTTATTCCCCAACAATTTGAAAATCCGGCTAATCCGGAAATCCACCGTCGCACTACTGCTGAAGAAATATGGAGGGATACCGACGGCAAGGTTGATATTTTTGTCAGCTGTGTTGGAACAGGCGGGACTATTACCGGTGTTGGAGAAGTCTTAAAACAAAAGAATCCGGCAGTGAAAATCATTGCAGTTGAACCTTATGATTCTCCGTTGCTTTCGGAGGGCCGGTCTGGACCTCATATGATTCAGGGGATAGGAGCCAATATTATTCCGGAAGTTTTAAACCGTTCCATTATCGATGAAATTTTTAAAGTAAAAAATGATGAAGCTTTTGAGACCTCGCGAAAACTAGCTAAATTGGAAGGCTTGTTGGTGGGAATATCATCGGGTGCTGCAACCTTTGCCGCAAAAGAAGTAGCCAAGAGGCCGGAAAATAAAGGCAAGTCAATTGTGGTGATATTGCCGGATACGGGTGAGCGATACTTGTCGACCACACTGTTTCAATGATTCAATCAATCTAAAACCGGAGCAAAGCGAGATGTGTCGCTTTGTTCTGTTTTTTTTATAATGGCCGCTAAGTAGGACAAGTTCACAGGATATCCCCTTTTGGAATTTGATAAAACTGTTTACCAGTCTGATGATGGTGAAAAATTAATCTTACCAAACTCGATAATTCCCCACTTGCTCCGGATGTTCCATGCCGATTCCGGTTTTTGGGTTTTCAGGTATCCATTTATCTGTAAAAACATATTTTAATTGACAATTATTTTTTAACATAGTAAGATATATCCTAGTAAATTAATTAATTTACTAGGAATTAAATAATTGGATAAAAACGTAATTTCATCCTGGGTAATTCTTTGGAGGATCAGATCTCTAGAAGTCCTTTGAAGTCGGTATTTTTATTTTTTATATTAAAGGAGGAATTTCCGTGAAAAAAACATTATTGTTATGTTTGGCGCTAATGGTATTGGCTGCCAGCTTACCCCTGGTTTCGTCGGGGGCGGAGCTAAGGGAGATCCGGTTAGCCAAACAACCGGGACTCGGTTACTTGCCACTAATCATCATGGAAGAAAAACAATTGATCGAGAAAAATGCCAAAGCGGCCGGTTTCGATGTCAAGACGACATGGGTGACCTTGAGTAGCGGCGCGGCGATGAACGACGCGCTTTTGTCGGGCAGTATCGATTTTATTTCAGGAGGGGTGGCGCCGTTTATCACTTTGTGGGCCAAGACCAAGGGCGAGGTCAAAGGGGTTTCGGCCTTGGATACCACGCCGCTCTATTTAAACACTTCGAATCCAGCGGTTCATTCCATCAAAGATTTTAGCGACAAAGACCGGATTGCGCTGCCGGCGGTAAAAGTATCGATTCAAGCGGTGACCTTGCAGATGGCTGCTGCCAAAGCCTTTGGATTTAAAAACTATGCCAAGCTGGATAGTTTGACGGTATCGATGGGACATCCCGACGCCATCGTGGCCTTATTATCCGGGAAATCGGAGATTACGGCGCATTTTGCCACTCCGCCCTTTATGTTTCGGGAGTTGGATCAAGCCGGCATTCATAAGGTTTTAAACTCCTATGATGTCCTGGGCGGCCGTCATACTTCCAATGTTTTATCCACCTCTCAAAAGTTTTATGCCAAGAATCCCCAACTCTTCGCCGCGGTTCAGGCTGCGGTAAGCGAGGCAATTACATTCATTCAGAAGAATCAGCGGGAGGCGGCCGAGATTTATGCGCAAACAGGAAAGTCGGGCGAATCGGTGGAGGAAATTCTAACCCAATTAAACGACCCACAACTGGGATATCGTACGAAACCGTTGCGGATTACTCAATACAGTGATTTCATGTACAAAATCGGTTCCATTGACCGTAAACCCGGCAGTGAAAAGGATTTATTTTTTCCGGCGGTCAAACTGAATAAAAAGGGGCAATAACCATGGCGGGGCAACCGTTTCTAGAAGTTGACGGCGTGACCTTACAATATAAAACAAAAGAACATCTGGTTACGGCGGCTTATCGGGTCAGTTTCCGGGCTATGCAAGCTGAACGCCTGATTTTGTTGGGTCCGTCCGGCTGCGGTAAATCCAGCCTGTTAAAGGCGGTGGGCGGTTTTTTAAAACCGGTGGAAGGGCAGATCGTTCTTTCCGGCCGTCAGGTCCGGAAACCCGGTCCCGATCGGGCCGTGGTCTTTCAAGAGTTTGACCAGTTGTTGCTCTGGAAAACGGTTTTGCAGAATGTAAGCTTCGCCTTGCGGGAAGGCCGGAAATTATCTAAGCGGGAAGCGGAAGAGCAAGCCATGCACTACATTCAAAAGGTGAACTTGACGAAATTTGCAAATGCCTATCCTTATACACTTTCCGGAGGCATGAAGCAACGGGTGGCTATCGCCCGCTGCTTGGCTTTAAACGCAGAATTGATTTTGATGGACGAGCCGTTTGGCGCGCTGGATGCGTTAACCCGCCAGAAGATGCAGGAAGAACTGCTGGAACTGTGGCAGGAGTCTCGCTTTACCATGATCTTTGTGACCCATTCCATTGAAGAGGCGATCCTGCTCGGAACGCGGATTGTTTTGTTATCGCCTCATCCCGGGCAGGTCAGAGCGGAATTGAATGTGGATGTAAACGCTTTGCAGCAAGCGGGTGATGGCGCTTATCGCCATTTGTACGAGCGTATCCAGCGAATTTTATTTCAAGATGCGCTGGAATATACCATTTAAATGATAAGGATGGAATAAAGGATGAATCAGATCAACCCCGGGTCCCTGGTGGAACTGCAGCAGGAGTATGAGCGGGAAACAGTTGAAGCCGCAGAGATCGGTGAGATCAAACAGCCGCTGTCTTTGTGGGAAAAATTGACACGGATTACTTTTTTACGGAAGGCCGTTCTATTTATTGGACTGCTCAGTCTGTGGCAGTTAGCGGCAGTCAAGATTGACAATCCATTGATTATGCCGTCGGTTACGGAGGTATTGAAGGCTTTCGAGAAAGCTTTGTTTTACGGGGAGCTTCTGAACCGAATTGGGGCATCACTGAGAATTTTGTTAATCGGATACGGGTTGGGGGTATTGTTGGCGGGTCTGTTGACGGTATTAGCGGTAAATAGCCGGCTGGGGACGGATCTGTTGGAGTTGGCGACCACTATGTTCAACCCGCTACCGGCTATCGCTTTGGTACCTTTGGCCTTGCTATGGTTTGGCTTGGGCGCACCCGGTTTTATCTTTGTCCTGGTCCAATCGGTGGTTTGGCCGATTGCTCTAAATGTTCATTCCGGATTCACTTTGGTCAGTCCCACCTTGCGTATGGTGGGGCGGAATTACGGCTTGAACGGCTGGCGGTTAGTATTAACAGTTTTGGTTCCGGCGGCTTTTCCCAGCATTTTAACGGGATTGAAAATCGGATGGGCCTTTGCCTGGCGTACTTTAATCGCTTCAGAACTGGTTTTTGGTGTCAGTTCCGGATCGGGGGGGCTGGGCTGGTTTATCTATGAACAAAAGAATCAACTGGAGATTCCGGCGGTATTCGCCGGATTGAGTGCGATTATTTTGATCGGGATTTTGGTTGAGAATAGTATTTTTTTAAATATTGAACATCACACGGTGCGGCGTTGGGGCATGAAATCGTAAACCGGTGTGATGGCTACAGTGAGGAGCTTTGCGATGATGCTATTGTCTAAACAGGAAATCGTGAATTTAATTAACGATCCGGCGACGGTGAAAGTGTTGGTTACCGTCGACCGACAGGGAGTCCCCCATGCGGTGGTGAAGGATTCGTTTTGGATTAATGCGGCGGGACAATTGCTTTATTTGGAACTTTTGGAATCATCCCGGACCAATAAGAACATGATAGCCAGTCTCTGGTTTGAGCAAAAGGTCACCATCGTGCTGTTAGGAAACGACGGAATCAGTTATCAGATCAAAGGCAGGCCGGTTAAGACCCATGTGTCCGGTCCGGTCTTTCGCGAACAATATGTGAGGATACGGGAGAAACTCGGGGATACGGATCTAGCGGCAGTGTGGGTCATCGAGCCGGAAGAAATTATTAACGAAAGCTATACTGCCCGCCGCCGGGAAGAAGAGGATAGGCACCCTTATTTCAAACATTTAGACCGCCTCGCCAAATAGAGTCGGCCTTAAAGTCCGAAAGGCATTGCCGGATTCATGTTAAATTAAAAAGATAAGAGGATGATTACAATGTCGGTTGCAATCCAAAGGGAATCTCAGGCTTTAAGTTTCGCGGAAGTGGTTTCCAAATATCCGGAAATCCCCCGTTTGACGATTTTGAAAATTGATATACACCGCCGAGGTGCTTATTATACCGAACGGGCGTTGCAGACCGTAAATCCCGAGCGGCACCAATTGGCGGGGACCCATATTTTCGGGACCCGGGACGGTATTTTGACCAACCGGCCGGAGGCTTTTATCCTGCGCGACGGCACTTCAGTATTGACTACGCCGACTCCCCTGGAACAAGATCCCTATATTGTCGACGAGATCGATGGCAAGCTATGGGTGACGGATCACGGAACCCCTTTGGAAGAAATAGAATTTTGGACGAAACCCGATTTTTATAACCAGAAAACCAGCAGTGGCATACCGATGAATCATGTGGCCAGCGCCAGGCCGCAACGGCTTTATCTGATGCCCAGCCGCTACTGCCATTTTTGGGGTGAAAACCGGGGCTGTCTTTTTTGTGATATTGTCAATAACCTTAAACAACAAAAATCTGAATTGGATCTGCCGCCGCGTTTGCAGCCACGGGACGTAGCCGAGACGGTGAAGGAGGCCTTGAAAGAACCGGGGCGCTTTACCGCGGTCTGTCTAACCTCGGGTTCGGATTTTCATGGGGCGGAGCCCTTCGATACCGAGGTGCAATATTATATCGATATTTTGCAGGCTATCGGCGAAAATTTTAAAACGAAGAAGTTTCCCAGTCAACTCATTGCTACTGCCTTTACCGAAAAACAATTGGAGCGTATCTATCAGGAAACCGGAATTTTAAGTTATACGCCTGATATTGAAGTGCTGAATGAGGAGCGTTTTAATTGGGCTTGTCCCGGAAAATCCAAGTGGGTGGGTTATCAGGAGTGGAAACGCCGCGCTATCCGGGCGGTGGATATTTTCGGCCGGGGCTATGTCAATACCTGTATTGTCGCCGGGGTGGAGCTGGCTAAACCCCATGGGTTTAAAAGTGAGGATCAGGCGTTGCAGGCCATATTGGAAGAAGCTGAGGAATTGGCTATGGCCGGTGTGGGCACGGTATTTGTGGTGTGGGTTCCCCGGCCCGGTTCGTACCTGGGGAAACAACGCAATGCATCGCTGGAATACTATGTTCGCTTAACCAAACAATTTCATGAATTACGCCAGAAATATAATTTGCCCATCGATCACGATGATTATCGCCGTTGCGGCAATCATCCCGATTCGGATTTGGCCAGGATGATTTAAAACCCTGAAAAAACTGAATTTCATAATATGTAAAGTATTTCGTATGAAAAATGTTCTTTGAATATTCACCCAAAAGTATCGTTGTGAATAATTTTTTTGGTTGACCCGGTAAACCGGAGGCTAATATGGGTTTTATAAAGAAACTCCCAATATGCCTATGATTAATTCGCTTAAAGAAAGGAGCAAGCTTCATGTCAGAAAATAATTATTATTTTACCTCGGAATCCGTTACGGAAGGCCATCCCGATAAACTCGCCGATCAAATTTCTGATGGAATCTTAGATGCGATTATTACCCAAGACCCATTGGGGCGTGTAGCCGTGGAAACAAATGTGGCCACCGGGTTGGCGGTTATAACCGGCGAGATTTCGACCAACGCCAAAATTGAAGTCAGTGATGTGGTTCGAAAAGTCATTACCGATGTGGGATACACCAAATCAGAATACGGGATCGAAGCTGAAAATTGCGCGGTATTGGTGGCCCTTGACCAGCAATCCTCGGATATTGCCCAGGGTGTAAACCAGGCGGTAGAAGTTCGTACAGGGGAAAAGGGGGATAAGTGGGATATAACCGGGGCTGGAGATCAGGGAATGGTGTTTGGATACGCCACCGATGAAACTCCGGAATTTTTACCAACTCCGATTGCTTTGGCTCATCAATTGGCCAGACAATTGGCAATGGTTCGTAAAAATGGCCGTTTACCATATTTGCGGCCGGATGGAAAAACTCAGGTTACCATAGAATATAGCGGTTTAGAACCGATTCGGGTGGATACGGTGGTGGTATCGGCCCAACATGCTCCTGAAGTTGAATTGGAACAGATTAAACGTGATATTGAAAAAGTAGTTATCCAGGAATCATTACCTGCTAAATACCTTGATCATCGAATCAGGCTTTTGGTCAATCCAACGGGGCGCTTTGTCATTGGAGGACCGCATGGCGATTCCGGTTTAACCGGACGGAAAATTATCGTGGATACTTATGGCGGTTTCTCAAGGCATGGGGGTGGCGCTTTCTCGGGCAAAGACCCCACTAAGGTCGACCGCTCAGCAGCTTATGCCGCAAGGTATGTAGCGAAAAATGTTGTCGCTGCTGGTTTGGCCAAACGTTTGGAGATCCAAGTTGCTTATGCTATTGGGGTCGCCCGTCCGGTGTCGGTATTTGTTGATTCATTTGGAACCAGTAAGCTTTCCAACTTTGAGTTGAGCGCCTTGATTCAGAAAGTATTTGATTTAAGACCGGCGGCTATTATTGATTATTTGAATTTGCGCCGGCCTATTTATCGGCAGACTGCGGCCTACGGCCATTTTGGCCGGAATGATTTGGATCTGCCCTGGGAAAAGACGGATAAGGTGAACCTTTTGTTGGAACACACTTCTCAAAAGACGCAGGTTATATGATTGAGTAAAATTTACCGATATGCTATTATCGATCTTAAATAAGCATTGGATAGGAAGAAATCATGCCCGAGTTTATGCCCATTATGGTCGACTTGGAAGATTTACCCTGCTTGGTCGTAGGCGGTGGGAAAGTCGCTCGGCGTAAGGTAATTCAATTACTTCGCTTTAAGGCGGAAGTTACGGTGTGCGATACCAAGTTGGAGCCTGGTTTACAAAAACTCCATACCAAAGGGTTGATTAACTGGAAACAAAAACATTTTTCCCTTTTTGACCTTTGGGGACAAAAATTAATCATTGCCGCCACGGATGATCCGCAAACAAATCGTAATGTATGCCGGTTGGCTGTCAAGTTCGGTTTACTTTGTAATGCGGTAGATGATGCCCAAATTTCCGGTTTCATTTTTCCAGCCGTTCATAAACAGGGCCATTTGGTGTTATCTGTATCGACTCAGGGTTTATGCCCGTCACTTGCCCGCAAAGTTAAAAGAGAATTGGTCTTGCGATATGGAGTGAGTTATCGGGATTTAGTTTTGAAGCTGAGAAACGTTCGTAAAAAGCTTAGCCGGATGGAACCGGATTTTCGGAAACGCAGGCGGATTTTGAACCGGCTCACCAATCTGGGCCCTGATGAGTTATTAAAGATTGAAGAGGATAAAGTGGAGGAGTGGATCCGGGATGGCTGAAAATGAGAGTTTGCAAATGATTGGAATTGATTTTCATTCGGCGCCTCCTGAATACCGTAAATTATTTCATCTGACTTTCAATCAACTTACTGAGGTATATCAGCAAGATTTATTTCCTGCTGAAACCCTCATTCTTTCAACTTGCAACCGGACGGAGTTCTATTTTTACGCAGACCGGTCGCTTTCTTTTTATTGGGAGCTTTTAAAGGTTTTCACCGATCAGCAATCCGTAAAAGGGGAATTTTTTTATCAATATAGTGGACAAGAGGTTATATTCCATTTGCTAGAGATCTCTACCGGGATACAATCCATGATTATTGGTGAAACGGAGATTTTAGGCCAGATCGCCGATGCTTGTGAAATAGCCGGAAAGCTTGGGAAGGAAACGCCCATCTTGAGTTCGCTGTTTAAAAAGGTATTACAGTTTGCCCGTCGTATCCGGGTGCAGTCCGGAATCGGCAAGCATAGTACCTCCCTGACAACATTGCTGATGAAGGAACTGAAGACCTATTTTGACAACCTTGCTCAGCGGCGGGTTTTAGTTTTAGGGAATGGTGAAATTGCCCAAAAAACAATTCAAGTCCTGTTATACAATGGACTACCAACCACGATGCTTACCAGAAAAAGGCTGGCGAAGCCATTGGATATTGTTGGAGATTTAACCCCTGTTTATGGATATGAGAATTTAGCGCGACTCATGATGGCGAATGAAGTTATCATTGCAGCAACATCAGCTCCCCATTTACTCATTAAGGAGGAACATCGACCTCTTCTTTCCGATAAGCTTCTGATTGACTTTTCTTTCCCGCGCAATATCGATCCGAAGCTTTGCCAAAACGGTAATCATCTTTGGGATCTGGATTATTTTGGAGCGATATCCCGCCGGAATTCACAGTTGGAACAGTTGGCGGTCATGAAGGCGAAGGCTTTATGCCAACAAGCGTCTGGGAAGATATACTTGCGATTTTTCAGTATTGAAAGTTCCCAATCCAAGACATTGATTTCTTAAATTTAAGGAGGCCTGAAGATTGCCAGTATTGTGCGACGTTTGATTCAGTTAAGAAACAAAAACCTACTGCTACTCAAGTTCTGGCAGAACGGGCCTTTTTGCGGAAAATGATGGTAACTGTAAAACGGCTGCCGGTGTTTATATGATCATGGAAATGATCTCACCATTGGGTCCGGTCTATCAGGCTGGCACCCTTTCAGGAAATCCGGTGGCGGTCACGGCAGGAATGGAACCATTCAACTTCTGAAGTAAGGCAATGTTTATGGTCAATTGCAGAGGAAGGAAGATTATTTGCGGAACGGATTGCGGAAGATTGTCCAATCGAAGGGTGTGAAGCTGCAGATTACCGGGGTGTTTTTTAGCGAGGAGATTGTGGATTGTTGTGAAAAAGTATTAAAAGCAAGCGAGGAATGGTATAAAAATTTTTTCCGTGCCAATTTGTGAAGAGGAATTTTACTTCCACCATCCCCTTTTGAAACGATTTTTATTTCAACCGCTCATACCTTAGGGGATTTGGATGGGACATTGGAGATTTGGGACAGAGTATTGAGGATTTAATTATGGTATAATAATATCAACTTGTTTTAAAGATATCTATGGATAAACATTTTTACCCACATTAATGCAGGATGTGGGCAAATTTTCCATTAAATTATTAGTAAATAGATAGAAATACTTTAAAATTGTTTTGGACGCGATGAAGAGGAATCTGCGGATCTCCTTATTTTAGTTCATTATGCGACATAGGAGGCCTGAAATGTCCACCATTGAACCTGAATTGTTGACTTATTACGATAAAGAACTATTGTCTTTAAATCAAGTCGAATTGATATATCAATCCCAATCGAATACTTTAGCTCTGAAAGATATTAATCTTCAGATCTTTGAGGGAGAATTTGTTTGTATACTCGGGCCTTCCGGTTGTGGCAAAAGTACTTTGTTACAAATTATTGCCGGTTTTATCCCGCCCACTGGTGGATCCATTACAATGGACGGGGAATCGATCAAAGGCCCCGATTGGCACCGGGGTGTTGTCTTTCAGCAACCGGCGCTTTATCCATGGTTAAACGTAGAGGATAATATCAAATTCGGCTTAAAAATGAGAAAGGTTCCGGAAAAAGAAAGTCAGATTGCGGTTGAGTTCTATCTGAAAAAAGTAGGTTTGTTTGAATTCCGCAAGCATAAAATTTATGAATTATCCGGCGGAATGAAACAACGGGTGGCGATCGCCCGGGTATTGGCGAATAATCCACGAGTATTATTAATGGATGAACCTTTCGGGGCGCTGGATGCTTTAACCCGGGAGCAAATGCAGAATTTGTTGCGGAATATTTGGTGGGAAACCAATAAGACCCTTTTTTTCATCACACACGATGTAGATGAAGCATTGGCCTTGGGTACGCGGGTATTGGTAATGTCAAAAAGGCCTGGAAGAATCATTAAAGAATTGAAGACGACCTTCACCAATTCCATTACCGGTGAGAGTGGAAACCGGACCCGTTATACCAAAGAATTTCAGGAATACCGGGAAGAGATCCTCAATCTCATTAATAACCCGGATCCGAATTATGTTATTTAATATACATCGAAAAATATATTCATCTTGTTGGAAGTGAAAAAATTGCAATGGTTATATCTATTATTCGCTATATTGTTTGAAGTGGCCGGCACTACATCGATGAAATTTTCCAAAGGTTTTGAGCGATGGATTCCGTCGGTGTTGATGTTTGTTTTCTATCTGCTTTGTTTCACTTTTCTGAACTATGCACTAAAAAAAATCGACATCAGTGTAGCTTATGCTATTTGGTCCGGTCTTGGAATTATTTTAATCTCTACCATTGGGATACTTTATTTTCATGAAACCGTGGATTTTTTAAAAATCGGTTGCATTGTTCTAATTATTATTGGTGTTGTCGGCTTAAAAATCTTACAATAAACAGCTTTTGTATTTTGACACCAGAAAGGTATCATTTATAGGGGATATAAAAAACCCTTATTTAACTTTCATTTTGTTTGGTTCTATAATGATCCTATGAGTTAACAAAAGGAGATAAAGATATGAGTTATAGTTACCAAACATCTAAAAAGGTTATGATGATTGGACTCGACGGAGCGGATCCGCTAGTAATTCAGAAGTATATCAGTCAAGGTAAATTACCTAATTTCCAAAAAATGATTTCAGCGGGGGCCACCACGCCTGCGCTGGCTATGCAAGGCGTTTTACCGGCCATTACCCCGCCCAATTGGGCCACCTTAGCGACCGGCGCTTGGCCCAATACCCATGGAATCACCTGCTTTTGGAATCACAGTGTAGGCAACCCCCTTGATGAATTGGATTATGGCTGGAATTCCGATTTATTAAAAGCTGAAACCATCTGGGAAGCTTTCGAAAAAGCAGGTAAGAAAAGCATTTTATTTAATTATCCGACCGCCTGGCCGCCTAAAACAAGGAATGGGATTTATATTGACGGTACCAGCATTTACACTAACTTACGGGGTTATATTGACTACGAAAAAGTCTACGAATGTACGGAAGGGGATTTTCCGATTCAAGAAATTCCCCATGTTATCAATAACAGCGGCACAGATTGCCGGGTTGAATGTGATATCAGTTCCATCAAGGCTGAAATCAGTAAAGGGGATTATGAAGGGTATGGTTATACTAAGCCCGGTTTAGTGACGTCGGTTGAGGACGGAGAACTTTCGGCGGATATTCCTAGTGCAGATCAAGTAAAAACGCCAATAAAACAGGCTTTGGGATGGAAATCAGCTCCCGATGGGGCAAAAGAAGTCGTTTTGCCAGTAAATAATGGGCGAACAAGACGTTTTGGGCTCCTGATAGCCGAAGATGGGCGTACATATAATAAAATTCAAATTTATCTCAGCCGCCAACATGAAAAGCCTATTGGCGAAGGGCGAATCGGCGAATGGAGCCAATGGATTTACGATCAATTCAATGTGGACGGTAAAACGACTGCAGTCGCTTATAAAATTAGAGTCATCAACTTAGCACCCGATGGTAGTCGCCTAAAATTTTATTATTCGTTTGTCCTGGATCTGGAGGGGGAGAAATACTTTTATCCTACGGATATAGGCAAAGAATTGTATCAGAAAATCGGGCCAATGTTGCAACCGGTTAACTATGATCGTCTCAACCCTGTCGCCGACAAAATTTTGGTGGAATCCATTTCCGAAATGTACGATTGGCACGTTAGAGCTTTTCGCTATTTGATTCAAAACAAAGAGTGGGATTTGTTTTATACCCATCTCCACGGTATCGATATGTTTAATCATTTTTATCTGGATTATACTTTCCCGGAAAGAACCAATGATTATCAGCGTTATCAAGAGCTGATCGAAAAGATTTATCAGATTAGCGATGATTTTATTGGTGAAATGCTGAAATTGCTAGATAAACGGGAAACTTTGTTGGTTGTCTCGGATCATGCGGGCGTTGGAAAGAACCCGGCCACAGAGCATCCTCTAATCGGTGATATGTGGGGAATTAATGTGGGAATCATGAAAGAATTGGGTTATACCAAGGTAAAGGATGAAAATGGAGAACCGGTTATTGACTGGGACCGTACAACCGCTATCGCCCAGCGAGCGACCTTTATTTATGTTAATTTGAAAGGCCGGGATCCGCAGGGCATTGTTGAACCGGAAGATTATGATAGGTTAGTTTCCAAAATTATCGATGATCTTTATAATTATCGGGATCCAAAAACCGGTCGTCGCATTATCAGCTTCGCCTTGAATTGTAATGATATGGAAGTACTGGGGCTTGGGGGGCCTTCTTGCGGGGATATTTTCTATATATTGGAGCCCGATTTTACCCGTTGCCATGGTAATGGTTTAAGTAATCACCAATTGCGTGATCATTCTATGAAAGCTTTATTGATGATGGCCGGGAGCGGAGTCAAAAAAGGAGTAAAGCTTTCACGAAAAGTCAGGATGGTGGATGTTGTTCCGACAATTTGCCATTTGGCAGGGGTGAGAATGCCTGAGAATGTCGAGGGTGGAGTCATTTATCAGGCATTGGAAAATTAATGGCCATGGTGGAACGGATGGAGAAGTTATCATTATCCCCCCTGAATGAAACCGAATTTGACAAACATACTTTTGATAGCTATTTGCCCAGTTTGGTTTTTTTTGGAACCCGGCAATGTTCTGTATGTAAGGAGCAAATGCCGATTATAGAGAATATTGCCTTTGAATATCGGAACCGTTTTCATATCTATTGGGTTGATGTGGAGAAATACCCAGGTCTATTTCAGCGTTTCAGGCTCCAGGGCATACCCAACATGTTAATTTTCGATCAGGGCGAAGTGAAGGAACGGATTCGCGGGTTGAACTCTGAAGAGACCTTGGAACAAATTATGGATCAAATTTTAATGATTCATTCGGATATCCTTCGTTGATTTAAGTAGTGGTCATATGATTCCTAAAGATTGGGGTTATCCCATTGATGGCGGGAGTAATTTCATGCGCTTGGAACAGTTAGTTCATATCGTCGAAGTGGCCCAATCAAAATCGATTTCTCTGGCGGCAGAACGGACTTATTTATCACAACCGGCCATTAGCTCATCTATCGCCAAATTGGAATTGGAATTGGGTGTTGAACTGTTTAAACGGAACAATCAGGGTATGTTTCCGACGGAAATTGGCGAGCTGGTTATTAATAAAGCGATGAATATTCTTGATCAAATTGAGGACATCAAAGAAATTGCCAAAACAAATGCCGTAGAATTGACCGGCGATATCAAAATTGCAGTCGAACCGAGTTTTTGTAATACCCTGATGGTCAATATTCTGACGAGCTTTAAATACAAACATCCGAAAGTGGATGTCATGTTAAAGGAAGGTGAGTCCAACAATATCCTGCATGATATTTTATCAGGAAAAGCCGATATTGGGATTATTATAAAGTCTGATGGATTACTTCAGTTTCATGATGTGGTTGTCAAAGAATTATTAAGTGATGATTTAATGGTTTTAGCCGGACGCAAATCGGTTTTGGATGGAAAGAAGAATATTCTACTGACGGATGTATTGGAACAACCGGTCGTATTGTACAATACCGAATATGAAACGGAATGCGTCATATCGCAAATTTTGAAAAAGTATGGCGATTTTAAAGTAGCCTACCGCTGTGATAATCTGAATATTATCGAAGAAGTCGTCGCCTCTGGTAATAGTATTGCATTTGTTCCGGCTTTTATGAAAGATTATTATGTCGGCCTGGATACGATTGTGACTTTACCCCTTAAGGGCCTTGAAATAACAATAGCGATGATTTGGACTAAAAGGCACCGGGTGTCCATGATTGAAAAGGAATTCATGGGGACTATCAAAGCTTTATGTTCGATTTGCAAACTTATTTCATGATTATATGAATCTAAAGATAACTCAGTAAAGCTGTTGGTCTATCAACTCATTGAGGTATCTTATCGGTTATAATAAGTTGATAGCAATTCCCCTCTCTTTGAGAATAGTTTTATATGGATGTTTGAGAGAGGGGAATTGCTATGGGTATCTATAAGAATGAGTAACGAAAGGGCTGGATGCGACCAATTGATTTTAGGCAGTTTGCTGAATCAACTTTATAGTAAATAAAATTTATTTAGCTATCACATGTATGACTACATAATGTGCCGGCTCTTTTGAGCTGGTTTTTTGGTATCTATGATAACCACCAATTATTACCCCTATAAATAATGATTAATTGACATTCCGGAATAAATGAGATATTTTAATAGCAAATCAATCGGAATACAAGGAAATTTTTAATTAAAGTTATAAGGAAAGAACAGGGATACACTAAATCGATCATGGAAAGGCATTGAGGTTTGAATAGGGGGTGTGATAAATGGGAAATATCAACATGTCAAACACTGTAGATCAAAGAAATTCGGCTGATTTTATCAAAAAATCATTGAAAATTAAAACCATCATCACCATGAGCACTGTTATTACGTTACTAGCAATATGGTTCTTGACGACAAAGATGCAATGGATTTCGGAAATTTTTGTTCCTTCGCCGGAGCAAGTTTTTCATGCGTTTAAAGAGACGTTTTTCAACGGTTACAAAGGCAATACATTGTTGCAACACCTGTATTTCAGCATGTACCGCTTGATGATAAGCTTCTTGTTGGCAGGGAGCATTGGCGTTCCTTTGGGTCTGGCGTGCGGATATCGCCTAAATTTAAGTGCCGTGTTTGAACCGCTGGTTCACTTTTATCGCATCTTACCTCCGTTGGCTTATTATAGCCTTTTGGTCATGTGGATGGGAATCGAAAACGGCTCAAAAATTGCCTTGTTATTTTTGGCGGCTTTTCCGCCAATCTTTATTTCATGTGCGGCTGGAGTTAAAAATGTCAAATCCAGTTACATATTGGGAGCTTATACGCTCGGAGCCGGAAATCGACAGGTTTTCTGGAATGTGATATTTCCCTCATGCTTGCCGGAGATTTTTACCGGAATGCGGACTTCGATAGGAGTTGCATATAGTACTTTGGTAGCTGCCGAGATGACAGCCGCTACATCCGGAATTGGCTGGATGGTATTGGATGCGGGTCGATTTTTACGGAGCGATATCATCTTTACCGGAATCCTGGTTATGGGAATCACCGGAGTTATTTTGGATGCCCTTTTAAAGCTACTGGAAGCCAAAATTGTTCCCTGGAAGGGAAAAGAATAAAATCTTAAGGAGGATGGAATATGAAGAGAATTTGGAACTTATTGGCGTTTTGGCTTTTGATGGTGATAGTGGTTTTTTCAGGAGTGGTAATGGGTGAGAATCAATCCGGTCAAGTGACCATCGGATATATGATCGGCGCCGATGACGAGATGCTTGTAAAGGCCAAGGGCTGGTATGAAAAGGATTTGGCTCAAAGGGGAATTAAATTAAAATATGTGGAGTTCGATGCCGGAAGAGATATCAATAATGCGATGGTATCTAATTCGATAGACATTGCTTTGCTTGGAACGGTACCTCCGGCAGTTGGCGTTGCCAAGAAAATACCTTATTATATTTATTGGATTGACAATATTGCCGGGGATTCGGAAGGTTTAGTCGTCAAAAAGAAGGCCAAAGTGAAGTCGGTTAAAGATTTAAAAGGGAAAAAAATTGCTACCACCATTGGTTCAACGTCCCATTTTAGCTTGCTGAACGCCTTAAAACTGGTCGGAGTTAAACCTCAGGATGTTAAAGTCTTGGATATGCTTCCGCTTGATATTATAGCAGCCTGGCAACGGGGCGATATTGATGCTGCTTATACCTGGCAGCCCAATTTGAGTAAATTGTTGACGGATGGAAAAATCTTAATTACCAGCAAAGATTTGGCTAAAAAAGGGGTCATTACCGGTAGCGTGGGAATCGTCCATCAGCAATTTGCAAATAAATATCCGGAACTTGTTACATTGTATGTAAAATCACTTGCTCGGGCTTATGAACTTTATAAAAATAACCCGGATGAAGCTGCGCAGGCCATCGCCAAGGAATTGGGGATTACGAAGGAAGCGGCCCGACAGCAGATGGATGAAGTTATCTGGATTTCCAAAGAGGAACAATTATCCAGCAAATATCTAGGAACGAGCCGCAAGAAAGGCAAACTGGCCCAGGTATTTAAGGATACGGCCTTATTTTTGGTAGAACAACACTCCCTTGAAAAGGCGCCGACGGTTGCAGATTTTGAAGCGGTCATTAATCCCAAGTTTGTTGAAGATTTGAAGGATTGGTAATAAGCTTTTGTGGCTTGGATTGGGAGAAATGTTGTTCATCTAAAGTATTAAAGTTCAGAAGCAGAACATCCTTGATTCGGCTTTTGATTTTTATTATTTAGGAGATCTGAAAAAATGATTGACAAACCAGGAATGATTTAGTAGTATAAAAAATATAATTAAGTTTATAGGAATACTTAATTTTACCGCGTGAAGCGGTAAAAAAATTTCCATATTTCATAGTATTCCGATATGTTTATTATAAAACAAACGATGAAGGGGGTTTTGGTTTTGAGGAAAAAAATAATTTTAGGATTGTTGTTTGTTTTGGTTTTATCGGTTGGAGTAGTATCATTTGCCGGAGCAGAAGGGGAAATTACTTTACTTAATGTTTCTTATGATCCGACCCGTGAATTGTATCAAAATTATAATGCTGCCTTTGCAAAGTACTGGAAGGCCAAGACAGGTCAAACCGTAGCGATTAAACAATCCCATGGCGGATCCGGCGCACAAGCCAGGACGGTAATTGACGGTTTAGAGGCGGACGTGGTTACATTGGCGCTTGCTTATGATATTGACGCCATCGCCGATACAAAACTACTGCCAACCAATTGGCAAAAGCGGTTGCCCGATAATAGCACTCCTTATACCTCGACGATTGTGTTTTTGGTCAGGAAAGGTAATCCCAAAAACATTAAGGATTGGGACGATCTTGTCAAACCCGGAATTTCAGTCATTACACCAAACCCGAAAACTTCCGGCGGAGCCCGTTGGAATTATCTGGCCGCCTGGGGATATGCTTTAAAACATAACCAAAATTCTCAAGAAAAAGCAAAGGAATTTGTGAAGAAACTATATAAAAATGTTCCGGTGCTTGATTCGGGAGCCCGGGGCGCTACCACCACCTTCGTACAACGCGGAGTCGGCGATGTTTTACTGGCTTGGGAAAATGAAGCGTTTTTGGCTATCAATGAACTAGGAAAAGATAAATTCGAAATCGTTGTGCCTTCATTGAGTATCTTGGCCGAGCCTCCAGTGGCGGTTGTTGACAAGGTGGTCGCCAAAAAGGGTACCCGGAAAATTGCCGAAGCATACCTTAAATATCTTTATAGCGCGGAAGGACAAGAAATCGCGGCCCAAAATTATTACCGGCCACGCCTAAAATCGGTTGCCGATAAATATGTCCATTTATTTCCGAAAATTAAGCTGATTACAATTGACGATACTTTTGGTGGATGGCGAAAAGCTCAAAAAACCCATTTTGAGGACGGCGGATCCTTCGATCAAATTTATCAGCCACAATAATTAAAAGTCAGATTATGTTTTTAAAGGGGGCTGTCTCAGAAGCAAAATGAGACAGCCCCATATTTTATAATCGAGCTTAAAGAAATAGAAATAGAAAGAGAAAGCTCACGTAGTTGTAATCAATGCAATCTTTGCTTTTAGATACTTTTATGCTGCTTTCTGTCTGCTAAAATCCGTTAAAATTCGATTTTTGTCGACAAAATATGTTGACAACAAATATAGAGTATAGTATTATCTAATTAATTCAGTAGGAATACTATTAATTAATCCAACAAAAACATTATTGCTTGTGTGTTACTCCAATATACCATCGTATAAAGATGGTTTTTTTGCAACAACAATTCATATTAAACAAATTGGTTTACTAAATTAAATTGAAGGATTTACTTTCATGAAAACGGCGATTCAAATCAAAACGGCACCTCAGCCGATAGGCTCTTACTCACAAGCGGTTAAATTTGGGGACTTTTTATTTACTTGTCAATTAGGATTGGATATAATTGGCAGTCTGGCGGCTCCGGATACCGCGACACAGACACGGCAAACCCTCGAAAATATTAAAGTTATCTTGGAAGATGCTGGAATGACAATGAATGATGTAGTAAAAACAACAGTATATCTTGCAGATCTTGCCGATTTTTCGGTAGTAAATGAAATTTACGGCAAATATTTTGATCCACCTTACCCTGCCCGGGCTTGTATTCAAGCGGTTAAGCTTCCCAAAGAGGCTAAAATCGAAATTGAAGCAATTGCAATAGCCCGTAGTGGATAAATTCGAGTATCGCTTATTCATATAAGTTTTATCGTGAAAAAACAGAGAAAAAACAATAAAAAGTATTCGACTCGTTGGGTTTGAATTATGGTGACAATAAGTGATACACAGGAGCAACGGTTTTAATAATAAAGCTAAGTATTAAAACTAAAAGGGGGAAGCGAATGTAACCAATTTTTTATGCTAAAAAGAATGCATTAAATAATTAAATCACGAAAGGCTTGAAATTTAACCGCAGGGTCTCATATGAATTAATACTATCTTAATTTGGAGGAAAAACAAATGAAGAAACTGTTAAGCATTATTATAATGGTCGTTTTGTTAATTGCCACATTAAGCAATACTCTTATTTTTGCTTTAGATAAAAAACCAGGTGTAATCCGTATCGGCAGCGCTTTCACAGCCGGCAGCAGCAATCCCTATTCACTCCAGACAATCGGAATTGTACATCAGCAAGGACTTTTAGAAGATGAGTTTAAAAAAGATGGTATCAAGGTTGAGTGGATTTTCTTCAAAGGAGTCAGCCCGGCTTTGAATGAGGCCTTTGCCAATAACTCAATCGATATCGGTGCAACCAGTGAATTAGGAGCAATCATAGCCAGGGCTAACGGACTAAAAATTAAACTGATTTCCGGTTTAAGCCGGAACGGTAATTCTTATGTTGCAGTACCGACTGGTTCACCAATTACGAGATTTGAGGACCTTAAGGGCAAGAAGTTTGCTACGGCAAACGCTACGAACTTTCAATTGGCATTTGAACGGATTGCTCAATTTAAGGGATTGACGTCAAAAGACTTCAAATACTACAATCTAGGTCCGGCGGATGGTGTTGCTGCTTTGGCTTCCAATAATATTGATGGCGCACTGTACGGCACACAGCTTTTTGCGCCGCGTAATGCCGGAAAGATCAAGATTATCTATTCAACGAAAGAACAATTTCCGGACAAGTGGAAATCTCAAAGCGGTATTTTTGTGACGGAAAGTTTTGCAAAGGCATATCCGCAAATAACAAGGCGTTTTGTAAAAGTTTTTCTTAAAGCCGCCCAGTGGAGTTCAAATGAAAACAACCGTGAAGCGTTTTTTTTAGCTGGCTCGAAAACTGGAACCCCGATTGAAAACCTTCGAGAGGATGCGGAAGGTTCCAAACTCGTTGAAACTAATTCCCCTTTGCTGGATGATTTTGTGATTGGGCATTATAAAGATACTATTACATTAGTCAAAGACCTGGATCTAATCAAAGATGGATTTGATGTGAAAGAACTTGTAGATAAAACCTACCTGGAAGCAACCCTAAAAGAACTTCGCCTTACTAGTTTTTGGACTTCATATGATGTGGAAGGTAAGATCGTAAACAGGAAATAGGGGCACTTTTTTGGGGATAATCCCTAAGGTTAAACAAAACAAGATAACAGGATTCGGGAAGGATGATTGACGATGAGTACTTTACTTTCACAAGATATAAATTATTCAGCCATTCAGGATCAAGATATTGTAACGGTTTTAAAAGCATTTAAACACCGGCGTTTCAATACATATTTTGCTCCCGATGGGGAAAGCGCACGGAAAATTGCTCTCGAATTGATTCCCTTGGATTCAAAAGTCGGCACCGGAGACTCCACTTCCGCGACTCAATTAGGGATTGCAAAAGCCCTCGAAGCACGCGGAACAACAGTATATGATGCCCATGTACGGGGCAGGGAATGGGAGCAAACCCATAAATTGAGTGAGTTGTCTTATAGTTCGGAATGCAAATATTTTCTGACCGGAACCAATGCAGTAACGCTTGATGGAAGACTGGTGAATGTCGATGCAGTCGGCAATCGGGTGGCAGGAATGTTTTATGGGCACGAACATTCGGTATTGATTATCGGCCGCAATAAGATTACCAAGGATTTAGATGCTGCTTTCGATCGAATTCGTCACCAAATCTCTCCGCAGCATGTAAAAATCCGCAGCACCGATCTGGGAGGACGCCCATTTAAAACGGGATGCGTCAAAACGGCTCAATGTGTCGACTGCCAAGGTGAGGACCGCACTTGCAACGTATTTACCATCATTGAAGGTAAACCTAAACGTACGGATATACATATCATCTTTGTTGATCTGGATATCGGTCTTGGCTGGGATGAATCCTGGCCAAAGGAGCGAATTCAGAAGATTGTCGACGAATATAAGAAATTGGTATGGATACCGCCTGTAAGATAAGTTGGTAGAAAAGATCTCGATGGGAAATATTGGTGAAATTGAGCGGGATAACTTGATTGAAAGATATCCGGATATCCCGCGGTTTATCATCATAAAGACGGATTTGCTGCGGCACGGAGCCCATTTAATGAACTGTGCATTGACGCTGATTTGGAAAGGATCGATTCAATTATGGTTCATGATGTTGAGAAGACCATTCTACCAGGAGAACTGGTTAAAATCCTGCAAGATCCGGAAAGCATAAAAGCAGTTGGAACCTTGAATGCCGACGGTTCGCCATATGTCGTCCTTAATTACACATTGACCACCTTGGATAGTAAAACATTGATTTTTAGCGAAGAGCTGGAGAAGTCTTCCAGTAATAAAAATATGGTCCAGAGTATTTGGTTTGATAAACCGGTATCGGTAAATGTCACACAAGGTGGGACAAGTTTTAATATTCAAGCCAGGCCCTATCTTTGTCTGATCGCAGGAAAGTTATTTCAGGAAATGTTATTGCGGACCAGGTCCGTTGGTGGTCAGGACGCTGATATCTCGACAGTATGGATACTCCAACCCGAAAAGATTAGCAATACCTCCGCAGGGATTCTCCGGCATGAGCTGGAATCAGCTCATCCATATTTCGGTCAGCATTTAGATCGGGCCAGTATAAAAAATGATTTGCCTTCAGATGTGCCAAAAAACAATCCAAAGGCATTGGATTAGCAGGAGAACAGAATATGGCGACATATGTTAATTCGGAATTTGGTGAACTGGTTGAAAAATATCCCGATATTCCTCGATTTATTATTTTAAAGCTTGATCTTCTCCGCCGGGGCGCCAGTTTGACAAGCAGGGCACTGGATGCTGTTCAAAACGATGATTATCGTTTCGGTCCGATGCAAATCTTTTATAAGTCGGGAGGAAACCGGAAAACCGATAAATCAATTCCAGGCTCAATATTGTTACGGGACGGTACCACAGCCCCCGTATCTTTTGATGAACATTATGAAGAACCATATATCATTGACCAGGTTGACGGTAAATTCGTTCTTTTAGATGATGAAAAAAAAATCATCGATGAAATCGACTTTACACCAAGGCCCCGGTATTATGGCCAAAAGACCAGTCACGGTGTACTTATGGAATCAATCGCCAGTGCACGGGCACAACGATTAATTATTTGCGCCTACCGGTTTTGTCATCTTTGGGAAACGGGGAATCAATGCAAATATTGCGCGTTTTTTACAGATCTCAAACATGCGCGCCAGGCAGCAGCAGATGCAACATTTACCAAGGAAGTCGATGCCGAAGATATTTATGAAACGGTGCGGGAGGCTCTTAAGGAACCCGGCCGGATCTCGGAGATTTATTTGACTGCGGGTATGGACTACAGCGGCGAGGAATTATTTGAAAATGAAGTAAACCGCTATATTAAAATTTTGCAGGCCATTGGCCGGAATTTTCGGGGCCGTTTCTCAAGCCAGATTATGGCTCCGGCTTACTCAAAATCACAACTGAAAAGAATATACAACGAAACGGGACTTACTTCCTATTGCCCTTGTATTGAAGTATGGGATGAAGAACTCTTTGGCTGGATTTGTTCGGGAAAAAATAAATGGCCCGGCCGGGATGAGTGGATCAAACGGACGCTGGATGCAGTTGAAGTGTTCGGGAAGGGCAATGTTTATACCCAAGTCATCGGTGGCGTGGAAATGGCTCAGCCTTATGGATTTAAAACGATTGATGAAGCTCTGGAGTCTAACTTCCAGGCCTGCGAATTCTTTGCTAAGCGTGGCGTCATTTTTCTAAGCGTAGTCTGGCGACCCCATCAGAGTTCTGCATTAGCCGGGCAAAAACAGCCATCCTTGGAGTATTACGTCCGTCTGGTGAAAGGGCTTCATGACATTCGAAAGGCATACGGACTGAGTGCCGTCAATGACGATTACAAGCATTGCGGTAATCATGGGGATAGTGATTTGGAAAGAATTGATTAAATAGTACATAGTACATGGTAGAGTAATGGCGTTAATTCAAACCGAATTTTAGGGAGGAATTATTGATGGATAAAAATACACCTGTGTCTCAACAGTCCGAAAAAGACCCCATACAGATATTTTACACTATCTGCCCGGTACAAGTGGCATCCCATGTGGCCGTTGCTAAAGGGTGGGTTGATGAGGAATTGAACAAAGTCGGTGCTAAGGCAAAGTTCTTAAGGGCGCTTCCCAAAAAAGAATGGTTGCCGCATTTTACGCATAGCCGTCCCGATCTGTTTCGGGATGGCGGAAATATTCCACCCATTTGGGCCCGCTCTCAAGGGCCGGTCAATAAGTTGATCGGACTTACCTTTGTTGGAACTGGAGGAAAGATTGTTATCAAAGCCGGTTCCGGAATCCGCTCGGTTCGCGATCTTAAAGGGAAACGAATCGGTATATCGAAAAGACTAACCGGGGATCGGGTGGACTTTGCAAGAGCAACTGCGCACCGGGGGATAATCTTAGCACTTGAGCTGGCTGGAATCGATCACCGTGATATTCAGTGGGTGGATATTCCCGAATTTGAAGCAAAGACCGGTGATCCTTCCTGGTCGGTTTTGAGTTCGGCGGAATCTCCGACCGAGTTTTGGGGTAACGGCAAATTAAAATCGGTTCCCTGGAATGAAGGTAAAGTTTTGTTAGAAAACAAAGTTGACGCAGTATATGCCAACCATGGCCGTTCCAGACTGCTTGAATCCGAAGGCCTGGTTACCGCCATTGAAGATTTAGGGCGTTATCCTGATTGGACACTCCATGTAGCGAATACTCCAACCACGATTACCGTGAGTACGGAACTTGCCGAAAATCATCCGGAGATCGTGGTGGCATGGCTCAAAGCTTCAATAAAAGCCGGACATTGGATCAAAAAGAATCCTACAGAAGCAGCTCGGATTTTAGCCGAGGTGACAACCGAAGGTTCTGCCGAATCGATTTTTGAAGATTTGCAGAAATATGACTATATCCCGAATTTATCCGCAAAGAGTTTGGCCGGCGTTGAAATAGAAAAACAGTTTTTACTTGAAAATGGGTATATCGAGAAGGATTTCAGCCTTAGGGATTGGGTGGACCCCAAATTTCTTGAGCAGGCTTTAAAATAACCAGCCGTTTCATTTATTGAGGAGAAAACAATTGATGGTGTCAACTGAAAAATGCAAGAATTTCTTATTGGGATTGATTGTTCCTTTTTTCGTGCTGATCATTTGGAAAGCGACTACTTACTTTGAGATGGCTCCCAGGCAGCTTTTGGTCCCCCCGGAAGAAGTGTTTCAAAGTTTGCGGGATTTGGTGGCCGATGGCTCGCTCATTGAGAATGTAAGGATAAGTCTGATGCGGGTTTTATTGGGGTTTTCCTGGGGAACTGTCGCGGGAGTATTACTAGGAGCGGCTATGGGATCATCGCGAATCATTGATCGTTTCGTGGGACCGCTATTTCACGGGTTTCGCCAAGTTCCAATGTTTGGATGGATGCCTTTTTTAATCTTACTCTTCGGCATTGACGAGGAATTTAAAGTTATCTTTATCGGATTAAGTGCTTTTTATCCGATGGTGCTTAATACATATGAAGGAATCAGGAATGTCTCCTGCGAGTACTTGGAGGTTGCCAAAGTTTTTGAATACAGTCAAGCGAGACTCTTTCTCCGGGTGGTCATTCCTGCGGCTATGCCGTCCATATTTATCGGTCTTCGGACAAGTGTAAGTATGTCCTGGATGT
The DNA here is from genome assembly GCA_023429995.1 of Bacillota bacterium. GTDB lineage: Bacteria > Bacillota > UBA4882 > UBA8346 > UBA8346 > UBA8346. The sequence continues at coordinate 58,862 of JAEZCE010000034.1, forward strand.
CTGTTGTTGGTGCTGAACTGATAGCTTCAAGTTCGGGTATTGGGTTTTTGATGTCCAATTCACGCAGTATGTTTAAGTATGAAATCGTATTTGCCGGTGTTGTTGTCATCGGTATAATTGGTTTTCTAATGAGTCTTTTCATAGGAAGGCTCGAGAGATACATTCTCCGATGGCGTAAAACATTTATTACCGGTTAACAAAAAAAGAGGATCTTTCATGAAAAAAAGTCTTTGGATTCAAAACGCTTTGGTTGGTCTTTTTTTACCTCTATTGCTTTTTTTGACATGGTATATTACATCGCGGAAAACCCTTATCATCTCAAGTCCTGAAAAGGTTTTAGAAACGATTGAGACATCTTGGGCAAATGGTTTCCTGTTCCAGAACTTGCTCATCAGTTTCCAACGGGTTATCAAAGGTTTCTTAATTGGCGCGTCAAGCGGGTTTATTTTGGGGACATGGATGGGTCTTTTCAAAACAACTGAAAAGATCGTGGCTCCGTTTTTTCATGCTATCCGGAATGTTCCCGTGGTTGGATGGATTCCTTTATTCATTATCTGGTTTGGTTTTGGTGAAACATCCCAGGTCGTTTTTATAGCAGTGGGCGCTTTTTATCCGGTGGTTCTAAACACATTTCAGGGTATTAAAGGAGTCCGTGTGGAATTTATCGAGGTTGGTCAAGTATTTGCTTTTAAAAGACTGAAGCTTTTTTATAAAATTATTTTGCCGGCAGCATTGCCGACTGTATTTACAGGAATCAGATTCAGTTTGAGCATATCCTGGATGTTAGTGGTGGCATCCGAATTGTTTGGAGTATCCACTGGCGGTATCGGAAATATGATGAGCGATGCCAGAGAGTTTTTTCATATAGAAATTGTCATAATGGGAGTTTTGACCATCGGTGTGGTTGGTTTTGTGATGAATCAAATTCTGGCTTTCATTGAAGATTACTTATTGCAATGGAAACAAACAGCATTGAAGGGGTAAAACAAATGAATTCAAGTAAAAGATTGGTGATCGAAAATCTTAATAAGACATTTGACGTTGACGGGAAAACGATATCCATTTTGAAAGGCATCAACCTCGAAATTAAGCCAGGCGAATTTGTGAGCATCGTCGGAACCAGCGGCTGCGGAAAAACGACCCTCTTAAGGCTTGTTGTTGGATTGGATAGTACCTATGAAGGGGATATCCTGTTCAACGGAGAGCGGATTCATGGTCCCAGTTTAAACAGAGGGATTGTTTTCCAGGATCATCGGCTTCTTCCGTGGTTGAAAGTTTTGGAAAACGTTGGTTTCGGACTGGATCCAAAGATTAATAAAAAAGAGCAACAGAAGATTATTCAAGAATATATCGACCTTGTGGGACTGAAGGGGTTTGAAAAAAGTTATCCCTATCAACTTTCTGGCGGGATGGCGCAACGTGCCGCGATTGCCAGGTCCCTTGTTAATTGTCCGGAACTCCTTGCCCTTGATGAACCTTTGGGAGCGCTGGATGCGATGACTAGAATGTATATGCAACAAGAACTTGAAAAAATTTGGGAAAAAGAGAAAATTACGATGATCATGGTAACGCATGATATTGAGGAAGCCATATATTTAAGCACGAAGATTGTTGTTATGTCAAGCCGCCCCGGTTGTGTCAAGAAAATCATTTCTGTGCCGCTAGCCCGTCCGCGGGACCGGGCAAGTTATGAATTTTTAAAGATGAAGGAAGAATTATTGGAAGAGTTTAACCTGCAGGCGGAGAAATATTTTAGTTATACGATTTAGAATGGAATCAGTTGGTTTTTGTAACAATCTAGTAAATATAACAATCGGAACAAAAGTATGGGGGAGGATTTTTGGTATCGATATAATTGTATTCACATCGGTATTATTTAATTTTATTGAATAACTTTACAATATACTGGAAGTTGGGATTGTCTTTAATGTCCTGCCTGAATTGATTTGTGCAGGATATTTTTAATTGTTAAGTTTTTGAATGAAATATTGACACCAAATTTTATATATAGTAATATTATGACATTAATCCCATTCAATTAGTAGGAATTATATTGAAAAAAGATTTTTAAATTTAATAAACCGTCGGGGTTTTTGAAATGGCCAATTATAAACATCACAAATTTTTACCGGGGTTTGGCTTAACCTTAGGGTACACGATTTTTTATATGAGTTTTGTATTAATCATCCCCTTAGTGGTATTGTTTTTGAAAACAACCGCCCTAAGCTGGGAACAGCTTTGGGGGATTGTGACAACTCCCCGGATATTGGCGGCTTTTCGTTTGAGTATAGGGGCTTCTTTGATCGCAGCGTTCATCAATAGTATCTTTGGATTAATCATTGCTTGGGTACTTACCCGTTACAGTTTTCCCGGGAAAAAATTTATGGATTCCCTGATTGATTTACCTTTTGCAATGCCGACCGCAGTGGCCGGAATTGCCCTTACGTCCATTTATACCAGCAATGGTTGGGTTGGCCGCTTTTTGGAACCGCTCGGTATTAAAGCTGCCTTTGCGCCTCTAGGGGTGGTTATCGCTTTGACTTTTATCGGCTTGCCTTTTGTCGTAAGGACTGTACAACCGGTTTTACAAGACTTGGAAAAGGAAGTCGAAGAGGCTGCTGCGAGCTTGGGGGCCAGTCGCGGCCAAACCTTCTTCCGGATTATTTTTCCGGCAATCATCCCCAGCTGGCTTACGGGTTTTACATTAGCTTTTTCCCGTGCCTTGGGAGAATATGGTTCGGTGGTTTTTATCTCCGGTAATATGCCCATGCGTACCGAAATTGTCCCCTTGTTGATCATCACCAAATTGGAACAATTCGAATATAGCGGTGCTACTGCTATCGCGGTGTTGATGTTGTTGTTGTCTTTTTTATTACTTTTATTGATCAATTTAGGCCAGTGGTGGAATCGCAAACGCTATTTTGTAACAAAGGATGTTCAAGCCGATGGCAATTAATTTAAAAAAAGAACCCGCTGCCTTGATACCGACCTCTACTACGGAGTCTGTCGGGGTCCGTTGTTTACTGATTGGGATTTCCCTCATCTTTATCGGGTTGTTTCTAATCTTACCCCTGGTGGCTGTCTTTGGTCAGGCTTTTTCGAAGGGCTTAAGCGCTTACTTCGATGCTATCCGTCAACCCGATACTTTGGCGGCCATTGGTTTGACCTTGGTAACTGCCGCAATTGCGGTACCCCTCAATTTGATCTTTGGAGTCGCTGCCTCGTGGGCTATCAGTAAATTTGATTTTCGTGGCAAAAATATTTTATTGACATTGATCGACTTGCCTTTCGCCATATCGCCGGTTGTATCGGGGTTGATCTATGTGTTACTCTTTGGCAGGCAGGGGTGGCTATGGCCATGGCTTTCAGAACACAATATCAAAATCGTTTTCGCAGTTCCCGGAATCGTGCTGGCAACGGTCCTGGTAACTTTCCCGTTCATAGCCAGGGAATTAATTCCCTTAATGCAAGCTCAGGGAGATGAAGAGGAAGAAGCGGCTCTGGTCTTAGGCGCCAGCGGTTGGCAAACATTTTTCCGGGTTACGTTGCCCAATATCAAATGGGGTTTGTTATATGGGGTTATCCTTTGTAATGCCAGGGCCATGGGTGAATTTGGCGCGGTTTCAGTTGTTTCCGGCCATATTCGGGGGTTGACCAATACGATTCCGCTACAGGTGGAGATTCTTTACAATGAATATAATTTTACCGCGTCGTTTGCGGTAGCTTCTTTGTTAGCTTTACTGGGGCTGGTTACTTTGGCCGTTAAAAGTTTGGTGGAGTGGAAAACCACCCATTAAAAAAGGAATTGACGGGAGATACTTATGGGAATTGAAGTTCAACAAGTAAATAAAAATTTCGGTAACTTTCAAGCTTTGCAGGATATCAATCTGGATGTCCCCACCGGACAACTGGTGGCGTTGCTCGGCCCTTCAGGTTCGGGTAAAACCACATTATTGCGGATTATTGCCGGTTTGGAAGTTCCTGATACGGGAAGAATTTATTTTCACGGTGAAGATACCACCGGCCAACGTATCCAGGAACGCAAAGTCGGTTTCGTTTTCCAACATTATGCGCTTTTTAAACAAATGACAGTTTTTGAAAACATTGCCTTTGGTTTGCGGGTTCGTCCCCGTCATCAACGGCTACCGGAAAAAGCCATCAAGGATAAGGTTCATGAACTGCTGCAATTAGTGCAAATGGAATGGCTGGCCGACCGCTATCCGAATCAATTATCCGGCGGGCAACGCCAACGAATCGCTTTGGCCCGGGCACTCGCCGTCGAACCCAAAGTGTTGCTCCTGGATGAACCATTTGGAGCTCTGGATGCCAAAGTCCGCAAGGAATTACGCCGCTGGTTGCGTCATTTGCATGATCAAATCCATATTACCAGTATTTTTGTAACCCATGATCAGGATGAGGCTCTTGAGGTAGCCGATCAGGTGGTGATCATGAATCAGGGAAAAATTGAGCAGATCGGCACTCCGGAAAGGGTATACGATCATCCGGCGAATTTATTTGTATATAAGTTCTTAGGAAATGTCAATCTGTTCCGGGGCCGGGTCAGTGATGGTCAGATCCATATCGGGACCAATGTCTTCGATGTACCCCGGGGAGAAGCCAAGTCCAATGATATGGCGGTAGCCTATGCCAGACCTTATGAGCTTGAAGTGGATAAACAATGCAATGAATTAACCAATATCGAGGCGGCGATCGTATATATTCGGGCGATTGGTCCGATTGTGCGCCTGGAGTTGCAGCGCACGGATAATGGGGATCTCATTGATGTCGAACTGAGTAAAGAAAAATATCAAGATCAAACGTTTCAATCCGGTGAAAAAGTTTTTATCGGACTACGGAATCCTCAAGTGTTTGCAGAGGATTATTCAATATAACCAAAGGGAAGAGAAAATAGGAGGATTTCTATGAATCTAGTGATTAGTGGTAAACCGGAAACAGTGAATTTAAAGGAGAATACCGTCTTAGAACTGCTTAAAGTCAAAAATGTTGAAATGCCGGAGATGGTTTCGGTCGAATTAAACGGCGAGATTTTAAGCCAGGCCGAATATGGAACGGCTTTGGTCAAAGATGGCGATCAGGTGGAGTTTTTATATTTTATGGGTGGCGGAACGCTTCATTGGAATTGAAAGACATTTCAAAACACCCTTGTGTGTAAAAAATGCAATGAAAATCACGGCACCAATTGGAGAGCAAACATGTCAAATCAATGGGATTTTGAAACCCGTTCCATTCACAGCGGTTTTGATCAAGATGAAAAAAATGGCGCTACGGCCGTACCGATCTATGAAACGGCATCTTTTGCATACAACACGGCGGAAGAATTGGCCGACGCCTTTCAAAACCGGAAATTCGGATATTTGTATAGCCGGATTACCAATCCGACAGTGGCAGTCCTGGAGCAAAGAGTAACCGCGCTGGAAAACGGCAGAGGGGCCGTTGCAACCGCATCGGGTATGGCGGCAATCGCAACGGTCATTTATGCACTGGTAAAACCCGGCGATGAAATCGTTTCAAGCAAAAGTTTGTTTGGCGGTACGATGCAACTATTCAAAGAGATCTTCAATAGTTTTGGTGTAAATGTTATCTATGTCGATCCAACCGACAGCAACGCTTTTGAAAAGGAGGTTACACCTCGGACGGCTTTATTTTTTTTGGAAACCATCGGAAATCCTAAATTGGATGTGGCCAACTTTACCGAAATTGCCGGGATCGCTCACAAAAATAACATTCCATTGGTGGTCGACAGTTCCTTAACCACGCCTTACCTTTTTGAGGCTAAACGGTTTGGCGCCAATATCGTTATTCATTCCGCTTCCAAATATATTTCCGGCAGCGGGCATACCATTGGCGGCGTTTTGGTTGATTTAGGCAATTATGACTGGATCCATGCCCGTTCTCCTTTGATCAGGGAATCGGCTAAAAAAGCGGGCGATTTTGGATTTTTGGCCCGATGTAGACGGCAGGTGTTGCAAAATACCGGCAGCTGTCAATCACCTTTTAATGCCTATTTGCAATGTTTGGGGCTGGAGACTTTGGCGCTTCGAATGGAGAAACATTGCAGTAATGCTTTGGAACTGGCCCGATCCTTAGCCGAACATCCCCGGATTCAATCGGTTGGCTACCCCGGATTAGGGACCCATGCCAATTTTGAAATCGCTCAAAACCAATTTGGCGGTAAATTCGGAGGTCTGCTAACCATTCGTCTAAGCACGCAGCAGCGGTGTTTTGACTTGATTCGCCGCTTGAAAGTGGCCAAAAATCTAGCCAATTTAGGTGACGCCAAAACGGTCGTCATCCATCCGGCTTCAACCATTTACTGTACTTGTTCGGAAGAGGAACAGCTGGCAGCCGGCGTTTATCCGGATTTGATCCGGGTTTCGGTCGGTATTGAAAGTATTCATGATATCATCGAAGATTTTGATCAAGCCTTAGCGGAGGTTTAAAAATGATGGATTTAACGGAAAGTCAAATCGAGCGATACAGCCGTCACATTATCTTAAAAGATGTCGGCGGTAGCGGGCAGGCAAAAATTTTACACTCTAAAGTCCTTATTATCGGGGCTGGGGGCCTGGGTGCACCGGCAGCGCTTTATTTGGCAGCGGCCGGCGTCGGTACCATTGGGATCGTGGATGCCGATACGGTTGATTTGAGTAATTTGCAACGCCAAATTATTCATTTTACAGCCGATGTCGGCAGGGCCAAAGTAGCATCGGCCCAGGCCAAAATGGAAGCGCTCAATCCGGATGTAAAAGTGGTTCCTTACCAAACCCGGGTCTATTCCGAAAATATCGCCGAAATCATTCACGATTACGATTTTATTATTGACGGTACCGATAATTTTCCCACCAAATTTTTGGTCAATGATGCCTGTGTACTGGCGGGGAAACCTTTCTCGCACGGAGGAATTCTGCGTTTTAACGGTCAGACCATGACTTATGTCCCGGGAAGCGCTTGTTACCGGTGCGTTTTCCCTGAGCCCCCGCCCAAAGGGGCTGTACCCACTTGCAGTCAGGCGGGAATTTTGGGGGCTGTAGCCGGTATGCTGGGGACGATTCAGGCGGCTGAAGCCCTACGGTATATCATCGGCAAAGGAAAGTTGCTTACTAACCGTTTGTTGACTTTCAACGCCTTGGATATGGAATTTCGGACCATTCCTATTCATCGGAATGATCGTTGCGCCATCTGTGGCGAAAAACCTTCCATTACGGAATTAATCGATTACGAACTGCCTGCTTGTGATCTACGGGGGGAAAATCATGCTTAAAATACCGGTGGCGCTGCAAAATGAAATGATTGATTTAGCCAGACGGGATAGCCCCATTGAAACTTGCGGTTATCTGAGTGGTAGCGGCGAGGTTGTTAAAGAAGTGATTCCTTTGACCAATATCGACCACAGCGCGGAGCATTTTTCCTTTGACCCCAAAGAACAGTTTCAGGCCGTCAAGGATGCCCGGGCCAAAGGTTATGAATTAATTGCGGTCTATCATAGCCATCCGGCTTCTCCGGCCCGTTTATCCGAGGAAGATCTCAGACTGGCAAATGATCCGCGAATCGTCTATCTTATTGTATCATTACAAAATCCGGAAGAACCGGTATTGAAAGCTTTTAAAGTCAATTCGGGAGTTGTTGCCGAGGTCCCGATGATATCAAGTGAAGGATGTGAATGATATGGGCTCCAGTGTCCAGGAAATTGATTTGGCCGCTTATAAAAAAGTCGGGATGATCCAACAGAAACAAAAAGAATATTTTGCCATGCGTTTGCATGGAGTCGGCGGCGACTTTAGCGCCGAACAGATGAAGAAAGTGATCGAAGTTGCTGAAAAATACGGGCGCAGTCAAATTCATTTGTCGACCCGGCAGGGAATTGAGATTCATTATGTCCATTACACCAAGTTGGAAGAAGCCCGCCAGGAATTGGAAAAGGCCGGAATTACCATGGGAGCTTGCGGACCCAGAGTCAGGGTTGTGACTGCCTGCCCCGGCGGAGCCACTTGCCGTTGGGGCATTATTGATACCAAACCGCTGTCCCGGGACCTGGATGAAAAGTATTTTCGCCAGGATACTCCCCATAAATTCAAAATGGCGGTTACCGGATGTCCCCATAATTGCGCCAAAGCCACTGAAAACGATTTGGGCATCATGGGCGGGATTTTGCCCCGGTGGCAAAAGGAAGATTGCACTCATTGCGATCTTTGCATCAACAGTTGCCCAACCGGAGCCATTTACGAAAAATCCGGCGCGTATCAAATTGATGAATCCAAATGTATTTATTGCAGTATTTGCACATCCAATTGTCCCACCAATTCCTGGATCGTCGGCAAAAAGGGATACACCTTATGGATTGGCGGCACAATGGGCAAAATTCCCCGTCTTGCCACCCGACTGAAAGTCCTGGTTGAAACAGAGGATGAGCTTTATCAACTGGTGGAGCGGATCATTGAATATTACCGGGCCAACGGCAAGAAACGGGAACGTTTCGGCCATATGATTGATCGTTTGGGAGAGGAAAAAGTGGAAGGGGAGATTTTAAGTGGCGCCAGATCCTAAGAAACGCCTTGATTTACACGGTGTCGTTTGTCCGTTGAATTTTGTCAAAACGAAACTGGCTTTGGAAGATCTATCACCCGGTGATCTGCTGGAGATCATTATCGATGAGGGTGATGGCATGTTGAATGTGCCGCGCAGTGTCAAGGAAGAAGGGCATAAAATCATTAAGGTGACTCCTCTGGGCGAAACCTTTCAAATATTGATCGAAAAGGGACAATCATGAGAGAGTGTGTTCCGGAGTTGCAGCAACAGTTTGTAAACAGTACGATGGAAGAATTGCTCCGTTTCTTTTTAGAAAAATACCAAAATCGGATCGCTTTGGCTTCCAGTCTGGGCGCAGAGGATCAAGTCCTGACCGACCTCATTTTAAAAATCGACCCGAAGGCCAGGATTTTTATCTTGGATACCGGGCGGTTGCCCCAGGAAACTTATGAAACCATCACCAGTACCATGGCCCGGTATGGCCGGAACTTTGAAATATATTTCCCCCGGACGTCGGCGCTGGAAACTTTGGTGAGTCAAAACGGACCCGATTTGTTTTATGAAAGTATTGAAAAACGTCACTTGTGTTGCGGGGTCCGCAAAGTCGAGCCGCTAAAGCGGGTCTTGAGTACCCTGGATGTTTGGATCACGGGTTTGCGCCGCGATCAATCGATCACCCGTCAAGATCTTCAAAAAATTGAGTGGGATGAAACGAACCAATTGCTGAAAATCAATCCTTTGATCGATTGGAGCACCGAGCAAGTATGGCAATATATCAGAAATAACCGGATCCCTTATAATCGCCTTCATGATCAGGGCTATCCCAGTATCGGATGCGCCCCTTGCACCCGGGCGGTTCAGCCGGGCGAGGATATCCGGGCGGGCCGTTGGTGGTGGGAAGCGCCCGAACATAAAGAATGCGGTTTGCATTTCCGGGATGGAAAATTGGTACGGAGGAACGAGTCGTGAATCAACTGGAGAAACTTGAGAGTCAAAGTGTTTTCATTTTACGCGAGGCATACCGGGAGTTCAAAAACATCTGCATGTTATGGTCGATCGGTAAAGATAGTACCGTATTGTTATGGCTGGCCAGAAAGGCTTTTTTCGGACACGTCCCTTTTCCCCTGGTCCATATCGATACATCCTATAAGATACCGGAAATGATTGCCTACCGGGACCGGATGGCCTATGAATGGAATCTGCAAATGATAGTGGGTTCCAATAAACAGGCATTGGCCCAAAAGCAAACTTTTCCCGATGGCAAGGTTGACCGAATCGCTTGTTGCAAGTTATTGAAATCGGAAGCATTGAAAAATACCTTATCCGGCCAGTGGCCCCGTTACAGATTCGATCATCAGCAACGGCAGTACCGGATTGATTCCAATCAAGAGCCTTATACCGGTGTTATCGTCGGGGTAAGGGCCGATGAAGAGGGCAGCCGTTCCAAAGAACGTTATTTTTCGCCGCGGGATCTTCAAAATGAATGGGATGTGGGCGATCAACCCCCGGAGTTATGGAATCAATTTAAGACCGACTTTGCGCCGGGCACCCACATCCGGATTCATCCCTTGCTGGATTGGACCGAGCTCAATATCTGGGAGTATATTCAAAAAGAGAACATTCCCGTTACATCTCTTTATTTTGACAAGGGTAACGGCACCAGGTACCGCTCTTTAGGATGTTATCCCTGCACCAAGCCGGTGGAATCCCCCTCGACAAACGTGGCGGAAATCATCGCAGAACTCAGAAGCGGCAAGTTTGCCAATATTGCCGAGAGATCCGGCCGGGAGCAGGATCGGGAGGATGGCGGCAGCCTTGAGACTTTAAGACGGGATGGTTATATGTGATGAACTTCGACGAAGAACAAATGAATATTGTCATTGTCGGCCATGTCGATCACGGTAAGAGCACCGTGATTGGGAGGCTTCTTGCCGATACCGGATCATTGCCCCAGGGCAAATTGGAACAGGTCAAGCGCAATTGCGAATTAAACGCCAAACCTTTTGAATATGCCTTTCTCCTGGATGCCCTAAAGGATGAACAGAGCCAGGGTATCACCATCGATACGGCCCGCTGTTTTTTTAAAACAGCCAAAAGGCGTTATATTATCATTGACGCTCCCGGGCATATCGAGTTTTTAAAGAATATGATTACCGGAGCAGCCAGGGCTGAGGCCGCTCTGTTAGTGATTGACGCCAAGGAAGGAGTTCGGGAAAACTCCAGGCGCCACGGATTTATGTTGTCTTTGCTGGGTATCAGCCAGATTGTGGTTTTGGTGAATAAGATGGATTTGGTCGATTATCACCAGGAAATCTATGAACAGGTTAAAGAGGAATACCTGGAGTTTTTGAAACAGATTAAAGTCCAGCCGTTGGCGTTCATACCGATATCGGCCCGGGAAGGCGACAATCTGGTCGGACATTCCTCCCGGATGCCATGGTATGATGGTTTGCCGGTATTGGATTTGATTGACAGTTTGCAAAAGGAGAAGCAAAAGGAACATCAGTCGTTTCGTTTCCCGCTTCAGAGTATTTATAAATTTACCGAAGATGGCGATGAGCGCCGGATTTTTGCCGGGACGGTGGAAACCGGAAGGATTCAAAACGGCGAAGAAGTGATCTTCTTGCCATCCCGAAAGAAATCACAGATTCAAAGCATTGAAGGGTTTAACGAGCCTCCGAAAAATGAGATTGAGGCCGGTTGCGCCACGGGATTTACACTGAAAACCCAAATTTATGTTAAACCCGGAGAAATCATGTGCCGGCTTGCGGATCCATTGCCGAATGTAGGGACTGCGTTTAAGGCAAATATCTTTTGGATGGGGAAACAACCCATGCTCCCGGGAAAGAATTATAAGATGAAGATTGCCACCAACCGGGCGACTGTTTTTTTACGGCAGATCGAGAACATACTGGATGCTTCGGACCTCAGCAATAGCCAAAAACAGCAGATTGACCGGCACGATGTGGCCGAATGCATCCTGCAGACCTTAAAACCGATTGCTTATGATATTTCCCGTGAAATCGAAACCACCGGACGGTTTGTCATTGTCGATCATTATGAAATTGTCGGCGGCGGTATCATCACGGAAAACATATCGGAGGAAGATCCCTTCACCGGGGATGATGCAACCGGAAGTGAAACCCGTTGGGAAAAAAGCAATATCAGCCCTTTAACCCGTGCAGAGCGGTTTCACCAAAAACCGGCTTTGATATTGTTCGCAGGGGAGTCAGTCTCATTTCAGCAACAGCTGGCCAAAGCTTTGGAAGAAAAACTGTTGGGGGACGGCAGAAATGTTTATTATCTCGGGCTTTCCGATTCTGTGAATGGTCCGGATGCTGTTTCCTTAGCGCGTGGCGAGAAAGGCGATGAAATGATCCGCCGTTTGGGTGAACTGGCCCATTTCTTCCTGGATGCCGGTACGATTTTTATTACGAGTGTCCCCGGTTTCGACGAGAGCGAGCTGGAGCTGGAAATTTTAAATTGGAATCAATATGACCGGTTATGGATTCATATTGGCCAAGAGGGTTTGGGAGATCCCAATGAGGTGTTATATTTTACCCATCAGGAAGATGAGGGAAATATCATCGAAAGCATTAACCGGAGATTACGGGAAAAAGGGATTTTGGCATCTCATTGAATCGGAACTGCCAATGGAATTTTAGGAATGGGAGAGGGAATCTTCTTTCCGATAGATGAGATTTTAGGAACGGAAGAGGGGATTTCATCTCCGGGAGATGAGATTTCAGGAACGGAAGAAGGGATTTCATCTCCGGGAGATGGGATTTCAGGAACGGAAGAAGGGATTTCATCTCTGGGAGATGAGATTTTAGGAACGGAAGAGGGGATTTCATCTCTGGGAGATGGGATTTCAGGAACGGAAGAGGGGATATCATCTCCGGGAGATGGGATTTCAGGAACGGAAGAAGGGATTTCATCTTCGATATAAGGTGAAATAAATTTTCGAATGCTAGACGTTGAACGCAAACCCAAGTGAAAAGAACTTAACCAGGATTAACATGATTTTGTGGATTTACAGGATTTTTTTAAAACCCCTATGGATTATCTATTTTCTTATACTTTTAGAGACATAGCTGCACTGTGGAAAATTTTTTGTTGATTTGTAGGGACCTATAGTTATCGGGACAAAATCGACACACTTTTTCCAAAAAAATGTGATAATATGGTAATGGGTAAAAAGTGTTTTCGGGATTTCGAAGAAATCCCGCCGATTTTCCAATGAAGGCCGACAAACGCCACGGTTTATTAACCGGGCTTTTTTTTATGCCTGAACCGACGAATTGTCCCAAATCATGGTGTGTTTCTGCGAAAGGAGGTGAACAAAAATGGATTATAGCTATGCCGCCCGGCTCGACCGGGCAAAAAGCATCATCAGCGGAATGACGGCCAATGGGGACAAGCTGGAGAAATGGGGGATTACCCAGCAGTTTGTCACCAATATCACCGCGTTGTACAACCAGGCGATCGAAAATGAACAAAAGAAAAACGTCCTCAAAGCCAATACCCAACAACTGACCGTCGCCCAGGACCAGTTGCTGGATGAACTGGAAAGCAATTGCGCCATCGTCAAGAAATTGGTCCGCTTCGAGTTGCCCAAGGAATGCTGGCCGGAGTTTGGATTCCGCAAAGGGGAGTATGCCGAGAAAGAGACTGCCCCGGTAGGGCAATGACATGACAGGGTGGGAAAAAGCAATCGGGTGGAAAAAGAAGCTGTCGGAAAAGTAGTTTGAATTCCAATTAGAAAAATAACCCAATAATATTACAAGGAAAAGAGGACAAATAAAGGAAGAAATCGAATAAAATAAAATAAAGTCAAAATTGAATATGAACCCAAAACGCTTAGTCTCTTTGAAAAAGAGAACGGGGGATCCAATTTTTACGGGGTGAATGAATCCACTTTGGAATGGATTGAATTATATCTTATTCCAAAGTGGCTTTTAGGGTTACTCTACGACCCGAATCCGGCAGCTAACTCCGCCAGCGTTGTCAGAGAGGATACTTTGGTGTTATTAAACCATGAGTTTTTTCTCTCATGGTTTTTTGCTATTCATTTTTAAATTGGAATTGACCCAGGGGACCCCGCTGCGTTCGAAAGAAGAGTACTATGATTTCCAAATTTTTGTCGCCTATTTCGGCAGAGAACAGGCTTTGCATTTGGTGGGACGGAGTAAATCGTAAAGGAGGGCGTCAATGAGTCAGCTTCGTTTTGCGGTTTTGGGAGCGGGTCATGGCGGGATGGCCATGGCGGGAAACTTGGGGCTTATGGGAAACCCGGTGAAAATGTTTAATCGCAGTGAAACGCGGCTCCATCCAATTCAAGTTGCCGGCGGAATTGAAATGGTAGGCGCCATCGAAGGGTTCGGTAAAGTTGACGCTGCCACCGTGGATATGGCGGAAGTAATGGACGGGGTTGATGGAGTGATGATTGTGGCCCCCGCAAATGCCCACCGTTATATGGCGACCCAAGTGGCGCCTTTCCTGCGGGATGGGCAATTCATCATTTTAAATCCGGGCAGAACCGGAGGGGCCTTTGAATTTAAACAGGTATTAAAGGAGCTGGGGGTGGAAAAAGAGGTGATCATCGGGGAAGCGCAGACTCTTATTTACGCTTGCCGGAATACCAATCCCGCCCAGGTTAAAATTTTCGGAATCAAAAACTCGGTCCCGCTGGCGGCTTTGCCCGGAAACCAAACCGTGGAGCTTTTAAAAATGATTCATCCGGTCTTTCCCCAGTTTGTGCCCGGCGATAATGTGGTGAAAACCAGCCTCGATAATATCGGCGCCATATTTCACCCGGCCCTGATGGTGCTCAACGCCGCCCGGATTGAATCGACCCGGGGGGATTTCCAGTTTTATTTTGAAGGGATTACCAAAGCGGTGGCGCAGGTTTTGGAAGCGCTCGACCGGGAAAGGGTATCGGTGGCCGCGGCCATGGGGATCAAAGCCATGACCGCCCGGGAATGGTTGTATATGGCTTATGACGCTCATGGAAAAACATTGTATGATGCGATTAAAAACAATATCGGTTATAAGGGAATTTTGGCGCCGCCGACCATGGACCACCGTTATTTATGGGAAGATGTGCCCATGAGTCTGGTGCCCATCGCTTCGCTGGGAGATTTATTGGGAGTGGTTACGCCAACTATCAAACACCTCATCCATCTGGCCGGTTTGATGAATAATTGCGATTATTGGGCCGAGGGACGCACAGTGGAGAAAATGGGGCTATCCGATCTGTCCCATAAGCAAATTCGCCGGATTGCCTTGGAGGGCTTTTAAATGGAAAAACAACCGAAAAAGATTTGGGGATGTACCATCGGCAATTGCATTCATGTGGCCGGAATTTTTCGTTTTTTCCAGCTGGCGCGGGAATGTGGCTATGACACCCGTTTTGCCGGAACCGGTTTGGCGGTGGAAACGATTTTAGCCGCCTTACAGGAGGAAAAACCGGACTTTATCGCCCTCAGTTACCGGTTGACTCCCCAGGTTGCCGCAGCTATGTTTGGGGTATTGAAAGAAAAGCTCAATACGGTCGATACGCGGGCCAAGTGGCTATTTGGAGGGACACCGCCGGTTTGTGAGGAGGCGGCCCGCAGTGGAATATTTGATGCGGTCTTTAATGGCGAGGAAACCGACGATCAGGTAATCCGCTGGCTTAACGGGGATGGGATGGCGGAGAAAGAGAGGGGCTTTGCCCACGATTTAATTGGGCGAATCCATGACCAGGAGCCTTATCCCCTTTTGCGGCATCATTTCGGCCTGCCGGACTTGAAGGCCACGATTACGGGAATTCGCGCCATTGCCGAATCCAAAACCGTGGACGTAATCTCGATCGGGCCGGACCAGAATGCTCAGGAATTTTTCTTTGATCCGGAAAAAATGGCCCCCGGTCAGGACGGGGCCGGAGGCGTTCCCCTGCGGAAACCGCAGGATTTGCGGGGGCTCTATGAAGCGTCACGCGCCGGCAATTTTCCGCTGCTGCGGATTTACAGCGGCACCAACGACTTGTTGAAATGGGCCGAGCTCAGCGTGGAAGAACTCCATAATGCCTGGGGAGCGATTCCGTTATACTGGTACAGCGCGCTGGACGGCCGTTCCAAGCGGACTATCGAACGGGCTGTTGCCGAGAACCAGCAAACCATGGCCTGGTATGGCCGAAAAGGTATCCCGGTGGAGGTCAACGAGGCCCATCACTGGAGTCTGCGCGGGGCCACCGATGAGGTTGCCGTTGCCGCGGCTTATTTAGCGGCCTTTAATGCCAAAGCCCAGGGAGTGAGCGATTTTATTTTGCAGATGATGTGGAATACCCCGCCTCAAATTGAGCCCTGGCGGGATTTGGCGAAAATGCTGGCTAAATTGGACATGGTTCAGATGTTGAAGGATAAGGATTTCCGGATTTGGCGGGAAGTAAGAGCGGGACTTTCCAGTTTGTCGCCTCATCCCGATCTGGCCAAGGGGCAATTGGCGGCGTCCACTCTTTTGGCATTGCAAGTCAAACCCCATATCGTCCATGTCGTCGGTTTTTGCGAAGGGGATCATGCGGCGACTCCGGCGGAAATCATTGAAAGCTGCAATATTGTCAAAGGGGTCATTAAAAACGGTCTGGCCGGATTTCCGGAATTGACCGGAGATCGCCGGGTACAAGAGCGGAAACAGGAGCTGCTGGATAAGGCGCACCGGATTATTGAAAAAATCGGCGCACTTCACGGACCGGGAGCATTGACCCACCCGCCGACTTTGGCGGCCGCGGTTAAAATGGGGCTCCTGAATGCGCCGCAGATATTGAAGGCCGAATAAGAATTCGGGGTATTCTTATGGTGATATCGTATTCTTGCCGGAAGAAGGTAAAGAAGACCCGCTGCCTAAGGTAGCGGGTTTTCTTTGAAGTCTATCAACTCACCCCTTCAGGTATCCTATCAATGCCTGATCGGGCATAGTTAAACGATACTGGGGCCTAACGAAAAGAACGGAAACAGGATTGACATGATCTTATGGATTTACGGGATTTTTTTTTAAACACCTTGAATGGAAGTGTTGTCCTGGGGTTCAAGCCCTCATTCTTGCTTTCTCCCGCCTTCGGGAGAAACGAAGGCCCTGTCAAGGCAGTCAAACTTCTTAAACCCTAAAAGGGCTCCAGCGCTACGCGGTTCGTGGAGCTGTCCCAAAAGTAAATTTAGCGATAAAGAAATACAATATATTGAAGCTAGTATATTCAACGATGCCATATATTGTATTTCTTCTTGATTTCAAATCGCTTTTTAGACAGCCTCAGTGCGCCTCCATGGAGGCGAAGAATGAGGGGTGGACCAACATTTTAGCTAAATATATATGTTGAATTAAATAATCTGATTATAAAGTTAATTCAGCAGATTATTTGGATGTAGCGATCTATCAACTATCTATTAAATTAAAATCAAAAGAATATCTCGCGCAGAGGCGCGGAGGCGCAGAGAAATGAAGAAGCGCTTTGAGACTATATTTTCTGGCCTAAACGCATCCTATTTACGAGTTGGCAACCGATATCACGAATTACCAAAAAACATCTTGCAAAGCGCATCTCGCACTCTGCGCCTGCAGCACCAAAAGGTGCTGACGCCTCTGCGCGAGAATAAATAGGCGGCTTGAGTTGGAACCAAGCTGATTTATCTTTATAACCATGTTAAATAATTTGAACGCGCCATCAATGGAGGCCGCGGATTAAAATCCTATGTATTACCCACAAGTCGTTGAAAATGAAGTGGGACAATGGTTATAAGAAACGTTTGGGTAAAACTGAAAGATTTGCCGGATTGGATGATGCGCCGTGAAAAGCCGCCCATTGCGGCGTCACTCGGTCGCTGCGGTGCTCGATATACAGTGAGTATTATCTGTGCTCCTCGCTTGGTCGTTCCTTGCACTGTACAACTTTTGACGACGCGAATGAGTATCCCACGAAGTTCATCCAATCCGGCAAGGTTTCGCCCCGCCGCATTTATGGGAAAGCGCCGGATGACATGGATTTCGGCTAAAGTCGAAATCATTGGTTGAAGTTGATAATTTTTTAATTTCCGTCAAAACATAATCGGGATATCGGTTTCAACCGATATGGATTTAAGAAGCCGCGAGGTTGTCGTGTTCTCTGAACCCGCACCCGCGGATTGCCAATGGGTTTAGCCCTAAAATTTAACTCAACCTATATAGATAGGCGTATAATCCCGTTTGTCAACTTAGCTGTTGGTATGATGTCTTTCCCAATGATATCGAGCTTTTAAAGGCAAATTCGATTGCGAAAGTTGAGTTATTAACGTAAAACCCATAGTTTGTACTCTGGAGAAAGATAAAGTGATGTCGCGCACAACCTCCTGGGAATCTGGCCTACTCTTGGATTCAGGGCGGGTGAGTGTTTTTCTGTTGCAGCCAAAGAGGTTTAAAGGATATTTTTTTAACAATAGTTTGAATATTTCCGGTAAATCGAAAGAATGGCAGGAAATTACAGGTAAATGGGGAATGTTCTTTTGGATGAAGAATTGAACACAGGGAAATAAACAGAGTGGCGGTTCGATAGAGAGTTTTTTGGAACGGTTGGTTGGGATAAAGAATGAGTCATAGCAGGCCTTTTAAAATTTTATAGGCGGCTTAGGCTGTATCGGATCGAAATAGGTGCGGGGATGGGATATAAGGCGGGAATGAAATAGTTTTCTGAAACCGCACGCAAAAGCAAGCACGACACCGTGTCGCTAATAAATAAATGTCATGTTTGTCAAGGATGTAATTTATGAAGATAATTAAATTTAGTGCAATTATTTTGGTAGCTATTCTTTGTTGTAGTTTATTATTTGTATATTTATATCCACAGATATGGATTCAATATAAACTGAAGAACTTAAACAAATATTTTTTCGGATGTGGTGATTATTCTAAGTTGATAATTAAGCCCATTCAAAGATCCATTCCTGATATAAAATTAAATGGATATTTAGTTATTCATAAAAAAATTTCATTTATTTTACCATGGAAAGTTACTGATACTAAATGGATTAACAGTAGCGAAGTTCTAAAATTCAAAGAAATTAATAAAGGAGTGGCGATATTTGATCCTGGTGGTATTAATATCGATAATTTCAAAGAAAATATGCCTGATAGTTATAAATGGTTAACAGATTTTTATGGATTTAAAAAACTTAAATCAACATATTTTTTATATTCTGAACTAATTAATTGTTGCCCAAATCAAATAACATATAAACTTTCTAGGAAAGAGGCTTTGACTAAGTATGCACTATTACTTTCAAAATCATCCATGTTGAAATTTTTATGTTCCAAGGTATACTCGTTTAAAACAAAATATGTTGTTGGTTATCATTTAACTCATGAAATTGATAGCATAGATAAAAAAAGGTTAATAGATATTCATTTTTGGCCCAAAGGATCTGATAAATATTATACATTATGTTTACCTAACGAATTAGTAAATCAAAATATTATTGATGGTATTATCAATTCTATAAAAATAATTAAATAGCTATAAAAAAACATAAGTGGGAACGCCGTCGTCCGTGGCGGCATGGCTTTGTAGGGCGATGCGGCTTCAGATAACAGGGTTACTGCTTCGGACGCGGTAATTCGAAGAAGAAAGACAATTCATAAAGTTAACTCGGGAAGTTGACTCACGACCTAGGCGCGCCACATCCGAGCGCCCAAGTTGAAGTATCACTAGGACGCTCTGACGTCAGTAACCTGGAATGTTATATGCCATTGTCATAAAGAATGTCAATAGCGGCTTTCATAGCCGCTCTTAAAAAATGGGGAGGGATTGTTTTGTTTTGCCCAATATGTAAAGGAGAATTTCGAGAAGGTTTTACTTATTGTAAAAAATGTAGAGTTGATTTGGTTGAAGAATTGCCTTCAACTGATGATAATAGTGAGAAATCTTACGAAATTATTTCAAAAATCCTGGCTTTAAAAATTGAAGATTATTTAAAACTGGGCGGTATTATTTTTATTCTCATAGCAATTCTTAAGGAGCTTTCTAATAATATTTTTTCAGTGGTTCAGAATGTTGAACTTAAGAGTTTTAATGGTTGGCCACTTTTTGGAGCAATAATGACAATAATTTATTCTGTTACAAAGGATATTTTGTGGGGAATTTTTTACGTTGCCTTAGGACATATAATAGGTGTACTAAAGAGGGATATAAATAATGAACAAAATAGTTAAAATAGCAATAACTTCAAGATATATTGGGTTTCTCGTAATAACATATGCAGTAATTAATATTACCGGAAGTATCATTGGTTATTATAATCAATTTATTAATGGTGATATACAATGGCCATTTTTGGAAACCTTGCCATTCTTATTAACTTTTTTAAGATACGGAATAAATATTTTCTTATCGGGACTTATATTTATTGGAGGTTCACAATTCATAATATTGTTAATGAAAAAGCAACCATCCTTGGCTATTAGAAAGTGATGATAACGGCATATAACAGCTGTTCCTGCTTCGGGGTTCGGATAGTCAAAGAAAGTTTACTCGAAGCAGTTGTCAAATCATGATGGATTGCAATGCAGTTTGTTCATGAAGCGGTCTTACCCATATTTTCAAGATCAAGTCGGTCGCCACTAGTTTTTGGAAACGCCAGGAACGGGGGAACGTTATCCGTCATTGTCTAAATTTAGGCCACTAGCGGCTTCCATGGCTGCCGACTATGTAATGAGGGTGATAAAAATAAGTAATGAAAAGATAAGGCAAGCTACGATAGATGAATGGAGACAATTGGGGTTTTACTACGAAAATGATGAAAGAAAATGGACATTCGAGGGTTCAAAGTCTGGTCTGTTAAATTTTTGCAAGTTGCTTGAACAGTATGTTCAGAACCCCCAAAATCAGATGATTTCAGAACATGAGCACTTTGGGCCTTATATGGAGTTGAAAATTGTTACATGGGATAAACCAATGATTACCAAGGATGCGGTTTATGGCAGGATGGATGATTTCGCCAATCTTTCAAAAGTGATTGAAAAAAAAATACATGGGGAGAACGCCCTCTTTGTGATTGATAAGGAATATTCCATTGAAAATGAATTAATCTTGGAATTTAAAGTTCAGGAAGAAGGCTTTGATCCTGCAAGTTTAGATTCTAGTTTGAAATAAAAGGTTGAATCACGAAGCGGTTTCAAAGATGAAGGTTCATGATGTAGGCGCGGCCCCAGCGACCGACTTGAGTCGAGGTTTTAAAAAGGTCCGCCGACATCTTGAGTGCGGGGACGTTAGGTGACGAGCCTCGTGGATACGTCCAGTTTGAAAACAAATTTAAGGATAGAGGTGAGCCAAATGTTGGGACTTGATTCTAAAAAGGTAATGCTTGAAGAATACGATGGCGAATGGCATTTATACTTTAATGATGAATCGAAATTCATTAAAAATATTTTGGGTGATTCGGTAATGGATATTCAACATTTCGGCAGTACGTCTATTAGAAAAGGTAAAGACATCACAACTCACTTAATCCATGTGGTAGAATACGGAAAAAACAACCGGATTCATAACATTAAGTTTCGGGATGCTCTTAAAAATAATCCGGCTTTAATAAAAGAATATGAACAGTTAAAAGAAGATTTAGCTAAAAAATATCCGGATTCCCGTGAAAAATATACGGCAGGAAAAGGTAAGTTTATTTTGGATGTAGTGTCAAAGCAGTAAACATTTTATAGTGGTATTGTCATAGATGCACCATCCAATCTTCCGTGGTTCGGCTGGCGTGAAAGGGAATAACCGCTATACATGGCTTTTGTGTCGGAGATTAGCCCGTTTCTGCTTTGGGGCTCGGATAGTCAAAGAAAGTTTACTCGAAGAAGTTGTCAAATCATGATGGATTGCAATGAAGTTTATTCATGAAGCGGTCTCGCCCGCATTTTCATGACCAAGTCGGCGTCGTCACTAGCCCAGGTGGGCTAAAGGAGTGTGGTTCTGTTGGTGATAAAAAGAGCTTTTATTGGGGTCGGAGTTATTACTGTTTTTTTATTAACATTGATAGGTGTTTATTTTTATCATAGCATTAATTTGAAAGATGACATTTTAATTAGAAAAACTGTTTATACGTGCTTAAATATGGGTAATGATTTTTGGGCTTTTACAAAGAAGAATTATAATAAATTAACTTCCATGGGAATAGAGAAAGCAGATGCTTACTTACAAAATAAGGTAATTTCGGAATTTGAAAATATACTAACTGGTAAACTTCTTACAGTTAACCGTGGATTAGTAAAAAAATGTTCGTGGTATTCGGAAGATTATCAAATCTTGTTTTCTAATTTTCAAGATGCAAAAGTTGATAAAATGCAAGTAGTTAAAAAAGGCCTAGACGAAGCGGTATGTAAGGTTTTTTATCGAAGTAAAGTAACAACTAATTTAAGGGAATATGGAGATTATAATTTAAAAAATCTTGTTAGAGATTATAAGATAAAGAATTTCACTCAAGTTGAGTTAAATAGTACTAAATTTTCAGACTTTGTTTTGAGTATTAATAATGTTGATAATTATTACTTGAAGAAAATAAAGTCTTACTGGTATATATATAAAATTGAAGGGACTATTTTAAAATCAACAATTGAACTTATAAAATAAAATTGATAGTAATAATGACGCTTTGCCTATTGCGATGAATACTTCATACAACAGTGTTCCCCGTCATCGTAACTGGGCAAAAAAATCATAATGGAAGTGAGGGAACCCCGTGATACAAACATTGGAAGAATTATCATTCAATGCATGGCCGGCACTTCAAACAAAGCTGTATGATGGTTGGATCTTGAGATTTGCCAATGGTTATACCAAAAGAGCCAATTCGATAAATCCACTCTATCATTCCACCTTGCAATTACAAGAGAAGATTAAAAAATGTGAAAATGAATATGAAAAACAAAATTTACCGGTGGTTTTTAAGTTGACCCATGATAGTCATCCGCGGGGAATTGACAATGAGTTGGAAAAAAGAAACTACATTCGATTGGATGAAACTTCCGTAAGAGTATTGAAGATGAGTGAATATCAATACCGAAAACCGGAAGGAATTTTGATCGAAAACGGGTTCAGTGATGATTGGTTTAAGGATTTTGTAAATTGCTCAAACTTAAAAAATGAAACATATCAAAGAACCGCCAAAGCGGTTTTACAAAATATTCTTGGGCAAGTTGTTGCTGTAAGGAAAAAAATGGATGATAAAACCGTTGGTTGTGGTTATGGCGCAATCGAACGGGGTTACATCGGGATTTTTGATGTTATTGTTGATCAAAATTATAGGGGTAAAGGACTGGGTCAAGACATAATGGACGGGATTCTGAGCGCCGCAACGGATGAGAAAATCGAAAATGCATATTTATCGGTAGTGGTAGGGAATGCCCCTGCGGAAAATCTTTATCGAAAACTGGGGTTTAAAGAAATTTATCGATATGGGTACAGAAAGAAAAACGGTTAATTGGGGCGCGTGTTTTGATGAATGCCAAATGTTAAGAATCACAGGGCAGAAAAGTATAGATCTAAAAAGGTTTGAAATTGTTGATATAGCTGATTGTTTTCCAATTGAAAGAATAAATGATTTTGAAAACCAAAAATACCAATAAAATAACGATACCCTCCATGGGGGATGAGTTGGGGTGGAGACGTCATGTAACAGCTCGGTTCCTTCGGGGATCGGATAGTCAAAGAAAGTTTACTTGAAGAAGCTATCAATTCATGTATTTCAATGAAATTTATTCATGAAGCAGTCTCGCCCGCATCTTCAAAATCAATCGGCGTCGTCACTAGGTTTTGAAAATGTCAGGAACGGGGGAACGTTAAGTGCCATGGATGCAATGTGCGCCCGCATCTGAAATAGCACCCTTCATAATTTTTATATATGATTATAAAGATAAATCAGCTTGGTTCAACTCAAGCCGCCTATTTATTCTCGCGCAGAGGCGCCAAGGCGCAGAGTGCGAGATGCGCTTTGCAAGATATTTTTTAGTAATTCGTGATATCGGTTGCCAACTGGTGAATAGGAAACGTCTAGGCCAGAAAACATAGTCTCAAAGCGCTTCGCCATTTCTCTGCGCCTCCGCGGGAGATATTCTTTTGATTTTGAATCAATAGGTAGCTGATAAATCACTACATTCAAATGATCTGCTGAATTAACTTTATAATCAGATTTTCATATATCTGGTATTGTTTGCCGATAATGAATAGATTATAATTGAATTATCAACACTAGGAGTAACTCATGGACCGGCTTAACCCGCTAAATGATTATGCTTTCAAACAGAAGATTATCTTAAGCTGGCCAAAGTAATTACGGTGAATATCCTTGATTTTAACTTTCTACCCATTCCCAAATTTCATTCTACGTATCATCTCTGGGAGGATGGCGAGGAAGACTATCTATTAACAGACTTGATCGAGATCCACTTTATTGAATTGCCTAAATTTAAGTCATTTGGACCCAAGGATATAAAGAAAAATCCCTTGCACCGGTGGCTTAAATTTTTTGATAGAAAGATTACAAATGAGGAATTGGAGGAGCTGATGACAATGGATAGCGCGATTAAACGGGCGGAACAGAAACTTGAATATATTAGCAGTGATGAAGATGCTTTAGCCTTATACCGGGCACGAGAGGATTCGGCTCACGAACGCGCCAATTTGATCTATACGGGGAGAATGGAAGGTAAATTAGAAGATGCTAAAAATATGCTTTCAGAAAATATGTCCCTTGAATTAATTGCTAGGATTACTGGTCTTTCAATGGAAGAAATAAAAGCATTACAAGCAGAAAGTAATGAAAAAACTCATTAATTCCTTTGCCTGCATAAGAATAATTGAACCGAATTAAGGGTTGTGAGTTTCACAATCCTTTTTGTTTATAAATTTTGATAGTGGGTTGCCATCCTAGCAATCTTCAAATATGGCCGACCGCACAGCCCGATAACACCACGTTCCCACTTCGGGCGTTGGTTGAGAGTTCATGATGATGATTCGACGAAGCTTATTCATGAAGCCTGCGGCACCACAATCGTCCCGGAAAGTCGGCGTTGCCGCTATGTTTGGGAGAAAGAATGATATGGAATTGTACGGGTAACTTCATATGATTGTGGTTTCGTGAGTATTCATAAAAGGGGCAGAGGATGAGGGGGATTTATAAAAATGACGTTCAATCCCAAAAAACCGGAACGTTTTCGTTCTGAACTCTTAGATCAAATACTCCTTTTCCAAGAGGATAATAACGATCATCAAATTCGCGGTGTTATTTTTTTTGAAAATATACTGGATCGAGAATGCATTAGAAAGGCCATACTTTTATCAATCCATGCGATTCCAATTCTGGGTTGCCGGTACGTTGAAAAGAATATCCGTTCCTACTGGGAAAGATCTCCTGAAGTGACAACCGATGAGCAGGCAATCACCTTCATTGATGCCAATAACCCGGGAGAGGCAATGAACAAGTTTTTGTCCCAGAAAACGTTGGAATCGAAAGGTCCGCAAATCATCGCCGCAGTAATAAGAAATGCCTTGAAAGATACTTTGTGTATTATTATGAATCATCTGGTTTGTGATGGGGCGGGTTTCAAAGAATATTTATACTTTTTGAGTTCGATCTATACAGAATTAATAAAAAACCCAAATGATTCACCTGAATATTTGGTTCATGACGACAGAAGTTTGGGACAAATCTATCAACAATTGAATGTCATTAACAAATTACGGTTAGTCTTATTAAAGGACAATCCAGTCAACAAGAATGGTTATCATTTTCCGCTTAGCTTCGAAAAGAACCTGAAACCCCTTATTTTGACTCACAAGCTACCCCGGGAAAGGTTCAATACGCTTAAAGAATATGGCAAAGAACATAAGGTTACGATTAACGATATTATATTCGCCGCTTATTATCGGGTACTATACAAAATGATGAATATCCCAAATGGCCAATCGCTCAGGATTCCTTGCACGGTCGATTTGCGGCGATATCATCCGAACCGAAAGAGAGTAGGCTTTTGCAATCTTTCATCGTTGATTGCAACGGATATGGCTTCCGGTGAGGAGAAGTTTGAGGAAACGGTTGAGAAAATAAATCACATCATGAATGCGAAGAAGAAAAGTTTCCCCGGCCTATCTGGATTTGTTGAACTTTCATTGATGTATCAATTATTACCCTATGCAAAGTTTAAAAAACTGATAAAAAATAAATTAATATACCCTATGATTACGATGTCCAATATCGGCATGATTGACTCTCGTAAACTTCAATTCCATAATATCTCGATTAGTGAAGCGTTTATTACGACAGCTTTAAAATATCCTCCTTATTTTCAGCTAGCGTTTTCCAGCTTTAATAATTCAATAACATTCAGCGTTAGCTTGTATGGCTCGGAACATGATCGGGAGTTGATAAATAACTTTTTTGTTTTACTTGACAAAGAATTAGGTAGCGGTAGCAAATGGTAGGGTGTTAAAAGGCAAATTCAAAGGCGGGCAGAAAGAACTTTTTTGTCCATTTACCATCCAAAGTGAGGAGAGATAGTATGATTCAATCATTGAAAAAATTATGGGTAGCGTTTTTCATATTCATGTTAAGCAATAGCACTCCCCTGCAATGCGCTGGGAACGAAATGCTTACCTACGCCGGCGCGGCCAGCGCCGGTGAATTGGATAATGTAAAAACCTCCGAACCAAAGTCAATATTACTCAATCCAATCGAAGTCAAGCGCGACGACGGCTCGGTTGTTCAGTACTATCTTCATCTGAAAAAACCCAATAAACATACCAGGGCGCTCCTGGTTATTCTCCAAGGCTCGGATTGTAACAGTGTTACAAAAATCAAAGCCATCCCTAAGCTCAGGAAGGTCTATCCTGACGCGGATATGTTAACGGTTGAGAAATACGGAATAACCGCGGCTCTTCGTTATAGTGATGATGTAGAAAGAAAAGACTGTCCTGAGGTTTATCTTTTGCATGATCATCCGGAACAGCGCGTATCCGATCTGGATAAAGTGCTCGGCGCATTGCGTAAAAACTATCATTATTCAAAAATAATTATCATCGGCGGTAGTGAAGGAGCGCTCGTAGCCAATATCATTACTGCTCAAGCCGATTATATCAATGCCACAGTGGCATTTGGCGGCGGGGGACGTTTTTTTCTTGATGATGTTTTGCATAGTATGAAATTTAGTGGATTAACGAAAGAAGAATTAAATAGAAACATTGAAGGATTTAAACAGTTTGCCCAGCATATTCTGGCCCATGAACCGTTTGAACTTTCCATGAGTAGTCATGGTTATTGGTGGTGGCGTAAAATGCTGTCGACGGATCAAGAAGAGTTACTTGCGAAGACTACAACACCGGTATTGATTGTTGAAGGCGGTGACGATCAATCGGCATCTCCGGCAACCGAGATGGTGCGATCTCTCCAAGCAAAAGGCAAGACTAATATCGATTACTATGTATATCCCGGTTATAATCATTCGTTAAATTTGTCATCGGATGATAACTCCTCCCAAAAGGTAATCGAAGATATGAAGAAGTGGCTTAGTAACGAGGTAAGATAATGAATTTTCCGGATATCGGAACAGACAGGCTAATATTAAGAACATTGAATGCCAATGATCGAGAATTTATTTTCCGGCATTTTAGCAATCATGATGTTTGTCAATATTTATATGACAATGAACCTTTATCTTCAATAGAAGAGGCTGAAAAAATCATCAGGCTTTACGAGTCTCCGGAAGATAGTGACCATAATCGATGGGTAATTATTAGAAAAGAAGATAATGGGGTAATTGGAACATGTGGATATCATTATTGGGATAAGAAAAATAATATTGCTGAGGTCGGATATGATTTAGACAAAAATTATTGGGGAAAAGGATATATGACTGAAGCCATGAAAGCAGTGTTAAATCATGGTTTTCGAAAACTAAATTTAAATCGGGTTCAGGCTTTTGTATATGTAGGAAATGATAAGTCCTGCAATTTACTGAGAAGATTAGGGTTTAAAAGCGAAGGAATCATACGGGAAAAGCATTTATATCGAGGAAAATATTATGATCATTTTTGTTTTTCTTTATTAAAAGAAGAATGGAATAAAGAGCAAATGTAAGCGGTGCCCTCCATGGCGGCTTCAAATTATGGCCCACCGCCACACACCGCAGATCAGCTCCGTTCCTGTTGGCGGGGCTCGGATAGTCAAAGAGAGTTTATTCGAAGAAGCCGTCAATTCATGATGTATTTCAACAAAAAATTATATGGTTATTAAGTTAACTCAGCATAAGTAATTTTAGGAGCAGAAACACAAGCATTAAGGAGTTTTCCAAATATCAAATGCTCGCAAAATCTCCGATTCAAGCGATAGCAGAATTCATCCAGATATCTATCCAAATGCTTTTTGGGCAAACCATGATAAGTACCTAAAATATAGGACTTTGAGTTTGAAATAATCACATTTGCCCACTTTAAAATGGTTTTAGCTTGTTCCTTTTCTTTACTGGTAACGACTATTTTCTGGACGTAATCTTTAAGCT
>JAEZCE010000036.1 GCA_023429995.1 Bacillota bacterium
GGTGACGTTTTTTCAATACTTTTTTATAATTACTCAAAAAACATCCCTCCCGAACGTTTGTTCATTATCATATTATCACGAACGTGCGTTCTTGTATAGGCGTTCCTGAGTAAAATTTATAACCAAAAAAATTAAAAGAATGAAACCAGAAGAGCTACAAGAGAATCTCTATGATGAGAGTAATGATAATCGATAGTGGTTGCCATCCATGGACAACCGAGGCTATTTGTGTTATGAAAGTATTGGGAAGTCAATTTAAAGAGAACCATTCAATAATACATTAATGACTGAGGTATGAATATGATACCAAACCAAAAAACCGTGGAATGGTTATTACAATATGCCGGCAGCGTTATTCGTTATCGCGCCGCTAGAGAAATATTAAATGAAAAGGATGAAAATTTAGAGAAAATCCGTATTGATCTAATGTCAAATTTAGAGGTACAAATATGGTTAAACAACCTAAAAATAGAAAAGCCGTTAAAGAGGAATGCTATCCACGGAAGCTTAGATAACCAATTCGAGAATGCCATGTTAAAAGTAATCCAATTAGGACTTCATGCCGGTATTCCCGCGCTTGATGAAATAGTTGAACCGTTCATTGAGTATTTGGAAAATGAAAGTAATAAAGGAGATGGGAAACGCAAACTTTTTAATTCAATAATTATTGCATCAATTTTGTTAAAAGCCGGATATCGAACAACACCAATTATTGAATTTATGAAAGGAAGCCTTCATGTTATGTCAAGTTTTGCAATCCAAAAGAGTTACGATATTTATGTTGCAAATCGCAACGAATATAAAGGTATATCCAAGAATTGGAGTAATACTCCAATCATTAAACCGGAAATTATAGAAAAAAATGGTTTTTGTTATCCAATGATATATGATCTTGTAGGATTAAGTAAAATGCGATTGCTTGAAGACAATGAGGTTAACAAACAAGTTGACTCTGTTATTCAATATATTTTAACGGATGATTTTCATGAAAATATTATTGATGGGTATGGAATTTTGTTTTCTGGTCCCGGTAAGTATCACAGTATGGGGTGGGATCCAAAACTACCCGGTTATTACGATGTAAGTGATTCGGCTAAAGAAACCCCCCCTAAACTCCTTTTTGTAGCTGATATTTTGTCGGATTATCCGGTAGTAGTAAAATCCAGTTGGTATAAAAAGGTTATTCATTATTTGGAGCAGTTTAAAACAAACCGTGATGATTGTACATACTGCTTTCCAAAAGAATACTTAAGCGAAAAGAGTGGTTACGGAGTTCAAGGTTTTCACTTAGGGTTAGGAGAAAACAGACGAAATAAAAAGTGGGCCGAAATTGAATCAACATTCATGATGATGAGATTAAAACGAGAAATGCAATGATAATAGAAATTTGAGAAGATGAATTCGCTCCGTTTTTTGAGTTATGGCAGAAGTTGAATGGGGGAAACTTTTTGATTTAAAAACCTGAATTATACATCGTCTGTTTAATTTACGTTTTGATGATTAGAGATTGACAGTTACTAAAATTTAAGGTAAAATTCAATTACACAAGAACGAAACGTTTCGCGCTAGAAGGTGAATGATTATACCTGCAACAATAAAAGATGTCGCCCGGGAAACGGGTCTGTCGCTCGCGACAATTTCAAAGTATATCAATGGCGGCAATGTCCTGGACAAAAACAAACAGTCGATTGAAGAAGCCATTCGAAAACTGGATTTTAAAGTCAATGAAATGGCCAGAGCCCTAAAAACCAATCGGAGTATGACG
Organism: Bacillota bacterium; assembly: GCA_023429995.1. Classification (GTDB taxonomy): domain Bacteria; phylum Bacillota; class UBA4882; order UBA8346; family UBA8346; genus UBA8346. The sequence goes on from JAEZCE010000036.1 coordinate 1,766, forward strand.
GTGGGCGTGTTGATACCCAGTTTTGAGAATATTTTCTTCACCAGTATTGTTTCCAATATCGAAAATGGTTTACTCCAGGAAGGTTACAGCACCATTGTTTGCGATTATAAAGAAGATCCCCGTCTGGAAGCGGAAAAACTTGATTTTTTACTTGATAAGATGGTTGACGGGGTGATCATGATGCCGTTAACCGACAATGACGAACTCATCAATGAAATTATCTCCAAGGAAATTCCGGTGCTTCTTATCGACCGGATGATTAATAATGTAAATTGCGATGTGGTTTTGGTGGATAATCTCAATGCATCATACAACGCCGTCGAGCAATTAATCATTCGGGGCCACAAACGGATCGGGATTGTCGTAGGCCCGGAAGATGTCTATACGGCTCAGGAAAGACTAAAAGGGTATATCCGGGTCCATGAAGATTATGGCCGGGAAGTTGACCCGGGTTTAATCAAATACGGTGATTACCAGATGCAGAGCGGCTATGAATTATTTCAGGAACTATTGCGGGTTGATCCACCGCCCACTGCGGTGTATGTGACAAATTATGAAATGACATTGGGAGCCGTCATTGCTATCAATGAGACCAATTTAAAAATACCGGAGGATTTGTCGGTCATTGGTTTCGATAATCTGGCCCTGGCCCGGATAGTCAAGCCTTCCCTTTCCATTGTCGTGCAGCCGATGCAGCAAATCGGGGAGGTAGCAGCCCAAATGTTGTTAAAAAGGTTAAAAAAGGATTTAAGCGGTTTTCCGGCGGTTGTCCGTTTAAAAACGGAGTTATTGATAAGGGATTCGGTAAGAAGTATCGATACGTAAGTGGAATTGTAAGGCAGAGGCAGAATCATCCGCCGGAAAACATCAATATAATGCGGAACCGAATCATGGTTCTGAAAGATGGAATCGACTTTTAATAGCGAAACGTTTCGCTATATATTCAAGCTTAATTTATAAAACGATTTGCGAAAAAGGAGCCGATAAGATGGCAAAACGTCTCTTGCTTGGAATTGATAGCGGTACTTCGGGATGTAAAATTACAGTTTTTGACTTTCAAGGAACAGTCGTTGCAACTACTACCGGCCTGTATCATACGGATTTTCCGAAGGCGGGCTGTGCCCAACAAGATGCTCGGGAATGGTGGAAAGTCATTTGTGAGGAAATCCAAGGCCTCCTTCATCATCATGAAATACAACCGGAAGAAATAGCGGCCATTGGGGCAGATGGAATTAGTTGGGTCTGCCTTCCCGTCGACTCCAAGGGTGAACCCCTTCGCCAAGCCATGATTTGGCTGGACCGCCGTTCTGAAGAACAGGCTTCCTGGCTAAAAGAACATATTGGCGAAGATATGTTGGTAAATTTGAGCGGCAATCCGGTTGATCCGGCTTATATCGTTCCCAAAATTCTTTGGATGCAAGAAAATGAGCCGGATATTTACCGCCGGACTAAAAAATTCCTCCAAAGCAACGCTTATATCGTTTTTAAATTGACCGGGGAATATTCCCAGGACTATTCTCAAGGGTACGGTTTCCATTTCTTCGATATGGCCAAAGGGGTCTGGAATGAGAGCCTTGCGGAGCAAATGGGCATTTCATTGGATTTGATGTCCCCCTTTTTCCATTGCCATGATGTGGTCGGCGCAATTACCCAAAAGGCCGCGGCTGAAACGGGATTAGCAGTGGGTACTCCGGTAGTCGCCGGTGGACTGGATGCCGCCTGTTGCACTTTGGGGGCGGGGGTGGTCCATCCGGGTCAAACCCAAGAACAGGGGGGGCAGGCCGGTGGTATGAGTATTCTACTGGATAAACCCCTCGTTCACCCCAAACTGATTTTGGGATATCATGTTATCCCTGATCTTTGGCTTCTGCAGGGCGGAACCGTAGGCGGCGGGGGAACTTTGCGTTGGTTTAACCAGGAACTCGGTTATTATGAACAGCAACTTGGCAAGAGCGCCGGGAAAAGCGCTTATGAAATGATGGATAATGAAGCGGAGGGAATTAAAGCCGGTAGCGACGGCCTGCTCTTCCTTCCTTATATGGCGGGCGAACGTTCCCCGATCTGGGACAGTAAAGCCCGGGGAGTGTTGTTTGGATTATCCTATGATAAAACCAGGGCCCATTTGATTCGGGCTATGATGGAAGGCGTCGGATTTTCATTGCGGCATAACTTGAAGGCTGCAGAGGAAGTTAACGCTTTGGTCAAGGAATTGATTAGCGTTGGAGGAGCATCCAACAGCCGGGTTTGGACCCAAATCAAGGCGGATATCACCGGCAAGCCCATTCATGTCCCATTTTCCGATCAAGCCACCACGTTGGGCGCAGCCATTTTGGGGGGAGTGGGTGTTGGAATCTACAGCGGTTTTGATGAGGCGGTTCAAAAAACGGTTCATATTCAGAGAACCCATAGGCCCAATCCGGATAATTACCCGGTATATGAAAAATATTTTTCTCTTTACATGGAGCTTTACCAAAAGCTGCGTGAAAGTTATGATTCGCTCTATCGAATCGCCAACGACTACCCGAAGGGACCAACCGATGAAGGCTGTAAGCATTCAGATAATCAATTAAATAAGGAGGTAGAACTTTGAAAGCAGCGGTTTTGTTTGCATCCCGTGATCTGCGCTACACCGATTTTGAAACTCCGCAAATTAACGAGCAGGAGATTTTGGTAAGGATGAAGGCTACCGGGATTTGCGGTTCCGATTTGCCCAGGGTCCTGGCTGATGGAGCCCATTTTTTCCCGATTGTTTTGGGTCATGAATTTTCCGGGGAGGTGGTGGAGGTCGGCAAGGCGGTTCGTAATATCACGGTTGGTGATCGTATAGCGGGAGCTCCTTTGGTTCCCTGCATGAAATGTGGGGATTGTCAGCGCGGTTGGTATTCGCAGTGTAAAAACTATACGTTTATCGGATCGAGGATTCCCGGGAGTTGGGCCGAATACGTTAAGATGCCTGCCATGAATGCGGTGAAATTGCCGGATGGCGTAACTTTTGAACAAGGCGCCCTTTTCGAGCCGGCGACCGTATCTCTCCACGGCTTGCTGGTCATGGATTTCCGCGGCGGCACGGATGTTGCCATCGTCGGCTGCGGTACTATCGGAATGTTGGCGCTGCAATTTACCAAGATATTGGGGGCAAAACGCATCTTCGCCCTGGATATCGATCCCGGGAAACTTAAACTGGCCAAGGAATATGGCGCCGACTTTTGTATCAATACCGGCGATGCTGATTTTAAACAGCAAATTCAGGATTTAACAGCCGGACGCGGATTTGAAATGGTCGTTGAAAACGCCGGGATTGAATTCACCGAGAAACTAAGTCTGGAAATAGCTGGTAATAAAGGATATGTGATGTTTATCGGTACACCCTCACGGCCGATTACTTTAGCGCCGAGAGAGTTTGAGCATATCAACCGGAAAGAGTTGACGGTCCGCGGTTCCTGGATGTCCTATTCGGCGCCTTTTCCCGGCAGGGAATGGGAGATGGTCGGTTACTATTTTGGGCAGGACAAACTACGATTTAACGAACTCGTCGATCGGATCATACCGCTTTCCGAAATCAAGAGCGCATTTGATGATTTGGCCGTTCCCGGCAAAGTCAAAGGGAAAATACTTTTGAAAGGATAGGAACCATGGCATTAATCAATCCTATGGAATTTATCGCAGCGGCCCAGAAAAAAGGCGTAGCCATTGCAGCCTTTAATGTGCATAATCTGGAAACCGTTCAGGCGGTTGTTGAAGCCGCCGCCGAAGAAAGAGCTCCGGTGATGATTCAGACCACCCCGGGGACTCTAAAGCATGCCGGTATCCCTTATATCGGAGCGATCGTGAAAACCGCCGCCGACCTTCACCGGATTCCGATTGCACTCCATGTCGATCATTGCAGCTCTTTTCAGACCATTGTCCAGTGTATCCAATCCGGGTATACTTCGGTGATGATTGATTCCTCCAAATTGGCTTATGCCGAAAACATTGCGATGGTCAAAAAAGTTGTGGAAGTGGCCAAGTCTGCCGGGGTGGCGGTTGAAGCCGAACTTGGCAGGATTGGCGGAACCGAAGACCAACTGACCGTGGATGAGCGTGAGGCAACTTTTACAGTACCGGAAGAGGCCAGGGATTTTGTGGAAAAAACCGGAATTGACACGTTGGCGATCGCTATCGGCACGGCTCATGGGGAATATAAGGGAGAACCGAAATTAGATTTCGAACGCCTGACCGAGATTCATAAATTGGTGTCTTTACCCCTGGTCCTTCATGGCGCCTCCGGGGTGCCCGATGAAAGCGTCCGGGAAGCAATCCGCAGAGGAATCTGTAAAATCAATATTGCCACCGAACTAAAGATTCCAATGGCCAAGGCTATTCAAGAGAGTTTTGCGGGCAACCCGAAGGAAAACGACCCCCGTAACTATATGGGCGCTGCCAAGGAAGCCGTTAAAAAAGTGGTCCGGGAAAAGATCCGTTTGTGCAATGCCAGCGGGTTTGCAGATGAACTAAAATAAAACAGGTGAGTAGGAAAATATGAGCAAAATTTTGGCCATTAATTTGAATGCCGCAATCGATAAAGTCTATGCAGTGGATGATTATAAGGTGGGAGGAGTTTTCCGCCCCCGGGAAATGACTGCCACGGCAGGCGGTAAAGGGCTGAATGTCGCCCGGGTTAGTCATTTATTGGGTGAATCCGTCGTGGCTACCGGATTTTTAGGCGGTGGCAACGGCCGGTTTATTGAACAGAAGGTCCGGGAATCCGGTATTAGCGCCGAGTTTATGCAAATCAGCGGCGAGTCGCGAATTTGTATTGCGGTGATGGACCCCAAGAATAAAACTTCCACCGAAGTGCTGGAAGCGGGCCCGACGATTACCCCTTCCGAATGTGAGAACTTTCTAAAACACTACCGGCAACTATTAAAGGATTGTAAAGTGGTTGCGGCTTCGGGAAGCCTGCCCAAGGGAGTGCCGTCGGACTTTTACCGAATACTGATTGCCCAGGCGAAAGCTCAGGATATCCCCTTCATATTGGACACCAGTGGCGCAGCCCTGGTTGAAGGGATTGGCGGACTGCCCTATATGATCAAACCCAACCAGGAGGAGGTGGGAAAACTTCTTGATCTTGCTCCGGATACCTTGAAAGATCAGGCGGGAGCCATTCGGCAACTAAGGCAAAAGGGTATCGAACTGCCTTGTATTACATTGGGAGGAAACGGCTGTGTTGCGGGAATCGCAGAAGAAGTCTATCGTTTCCATGGGCCTGCCATTGAAGTATTGAACACTGTCGGTTCGGGAGATTCATTTGTAGCGGGGTGCGCAGTGGGAATAGTCCGTAACCTGCCACCGGTGGAAATCATCCGGCTAGGAATGGCATCCGGCATGGCCAATACCCAGTTTTTTGAGACCGGAATGATTTCTCAGGAATTGGTGGAGAAGTTTTTGAAACAAATTCAATATGAACCGGTTTGAAACTAAGATAACTACATAAAAATAACTTTCTAGGAGGCTTTTCGATGACAGCACAAAGTTGGTCAATTGCGCCGGATGGAATTAATCCGGCAAAGGTGCCCCAAAGAACGCTCCATACCGGGGCTAAAATGCCTGCGGTTGGACTGGGAACATTCGGCTCGGATCGTTTTAGCGGGGAAGACATTGCCGAGGCTGTAAAAGGGGCGATTTCGGTTGGATTCCGCCATATTGACTGCGCGGCCGTATATGGCAATGAACATTTGATTGGCAAGTCCCTTCAAGAAGTGATGCAGGCGGGAATCAAACGGGAAGAGCTTTGGATTACTTCGAAAGTTTGGAATGACATGCATGGCGACGGTGATATTTTATTATCCTGCGCCAAGAGCTTAAAGGATTTGAAATTGGAATATCTCGATCTCTTTCTGGTCCATTGGCCGTTCCCCAATTTCCATGCGCCGGGAGTCAGCGTCGATTCCAGAGACCCTCATGCCCGCCCTTATATCCATGAGGAATTTATGAAGGTATGGCGGCAAATGGAGCGGCTGGTCGAGATGGGCCTGGTGAAACATATCGGTACTTCCAATATGACGATTGCGAAAATGAAACTATTATTAAGGGATGCCAAGATTAAACCGGCATGTAATGAAATGGAATTACATCCTCATTTTCAGCAACCGGAGTTTTTTAAGTTTGTAATGGATAACGGCATTGTCCCGATTGGTTTTTGCCCGATCGGTTCCCCGACCCGTCCCGATCGTGATAAAACCGAGACTGATACCGTGGATATTCAGGATCCGGTCATTTTGAAGATTGCTAAACGGCTCAATGTTCACCCAGCTGTGGTTTGCGTGAAATGGGCTGTTCAACGGGGACAGATTCCGATTCCTTTTTCGATTCACCGCAATGAGTATATGAGCAATTTAATGTGTTCAACCGTGGATCCCTTAACGGAAGAAGAAATGAAAGAGATTGCCGCGATTGACAAGAACTGCCGCTTGATTAAAGGACAGGTGTTTTTATGGGAAGGCGCTAAAGATTGGGAAGATCTTTGGGATCTGGACGGAAAAATCCCCCAATAAAATTGGTAAAAGGAATATTTAACCAGAGAACTATGAGGAAGGAGTTGTCAAATGTTAAAAGGAATTTCTAAAATTCTCTCTCCGGAATTGCTTGCCATTTTAATGGAAATGGGCCATGGCGATGAGTTGGTAATCGGTGATGGAAACTTTCCTGCCGCGGCCTATGCCCAAAGATTGGCGCGGGCCGATGGGCATAATGTGCCCGAATTGTTGGAGGCGATTTTAAAATTGTATCCACTGGATCCCTATGTTAAAAGCGCCGTCTCTTTAATGGAGGTTGTCCCGGGGGATCCGGTCAAAACCCCGATTTGGGATCAGTACCGCGAAATTGTGAAAAAATACGAGCCTAAGGCGGAGTTTGAGAATATTGAACGTTTTGCCTTTTATGAAAGGGCCAAAAAGGCTTATGCCATTGTTGCCACCGGTGAATCGGCCCTTTACGCAAATATTATTCTCAAAAAGGGCGTTGTGGTTGAATAAAGAATTGATTCAGCTGCAATTGATTCAAAAGGTATCGAATCCCGATCCCTTATCGAGCTGCATGAACCGATGGGGTTGTCCAGAAACTATATATGTTCAAATAAGTAATTTGGATGCCTAACTGCGACTCACCCCCTGAGATCGATTTTGCTTATTGTTACTCTTGAACCATCCCCCTCTCTTCCGAAAAGAGAGGGGGACTAAGGGGGTGAGTTGTTTTTAGACATCTTATGAGGAACAAGAGAATGTAAAATCTGCATGGATAGATGTTGAATTAACTTCTTGAAAAAAGTTGGCCTAAAAAAAATTAACGGAGACAGGATTAACAAGATTAACAGGATTACAGGATTAAGAATGGATGCGTGGTCAGTCATTCAAAATAGAACGAAATGATCGCTTTTGCTGAAATATTAACCAGAAGGAAAAATAGATGATTTGTTAAATTATTATTACAATCTAACAAGTCGGGAAGTGTTTTTGTGGCATTCAGAAATCAACTTGAAAGCGCAGATGATATTCTTAGGATTCAAAATTTACGCATGGATGAAATCAGCAAGGGATGCAACGAAATCAATCTGGATTTGAAAAAGCACGAAATTCATGCGATAATGGGCCAATCCGGGGCTGGAAAGACCGGTTTGGCTCAGATTTTGGCTGGGATCAAGCGGCCCGGCCGGGGCATGATTTATATAAATAATCAATTAGTCGATTGGAAGGCGCCTTCACAACCCATATCCTTGGGAATCGGGGTTTTATTTCAAGACACCAAGTACAGTTTTTTTCCTCATTTAACCGTTAAAGAATTTCTTTATCTATGGTTTGATTCGTTTTTTATTTCCAATAAAAGGTTAGCCCAAAAAACCGTTGATCTATTCCAAGAATTTGAAATCACTCTTAGTCCAAACCGTTTTATTTCCGAACTCAATCAGGAAGAATACCGTATTCTGTTTCTTATGAAAATATTGGCCCGTAATCCCGCCATCATCGTGCTGGATGAGCCTACCGCCGATTTGAGCGAATCCAAAAAGCAGCATTTTTTTCGGATTATCCGCAAATTTGCTGAAAAAGGGGGAGGTGTTTTATATCTCTCCAATAAGCTGGATGAAATTTTGCAGATGAGTGATAGAGTCACAATTTTAAAAGATGGCGGAACCATGGATAGTTTTACGATTGATTATGCGAAAAAAAATCCCCAGAAAGTTTTGGGTTGTTATTTTGGACGCGAAGAGAGTCATAATGTAAGCGATGACGAATTTAAGGATGTTATTGATACGATTTTACATTCCACCGAATTGTTAACCTCGGAATATGAGTTACAGGACTTATTAAATCTACTCGCCGAGAAAATTACCGAGGTATCCAAAGCCGACGGCAGCAATATTATTTTGTTGGAGGAAACTTCCATGAACGTGGTGGAAAGTTTTTGGCATTTGCCTCAGGAAATGAGCCCCGTCGAATTAAAGGACGAAATTATCCGGAATGTAATATCAGGCGGTAAACCGTTGGTCATTCAATCTCTCGAGCGGGAAGAAATGGAAGGTTTTTTCGATAAGCCATGTAATGTAAGGGCAATGGTATGTGTGCCGATTAAAGTGCGTACTAAAATTAATGGCATTATTGAAGTGTTTTACTCGCAAAGAAAATACTTTTCCCAGGAAGATATTGAATTGTTAATGACTTTTGCAACGCAAGTGGCGATAGCGCTAGAAAATAGCCGTTTACTGGGGCGCTCGACTTTGTTGAAAGAGGCTCATCACCGAATCAAGAATAATTTGCAGTCAATTATCAGCATGTTGATTTTGCAATTACAATCGGAGAGCAAAAAAAGTTTGGAAGCCACAATTTGGCAAATTATCGACCGGATAAAAACCATTGCCGATGTCCATGAAATCCTGTCCAAAGATGAACAGGGAATCGGCTTGATTAATTTTCAAAACTTAATCAAATTAATCGTGGCCAATTTTCATGAAAAGGACAATTTGCGCAGAATTGAAATGATTATTGATGCCGAAGATTTGTATGTTTCATATCGTTCGGCGACGTCTCTGGGTTTGGTAGTGAATGAACTATTGGCCAATTGTTTTGAACATGCTTTTCCGGAGGGCGCCGGAAAGGTGATATTACAACTTCATCATGATGAAAACCGGGTTTTTTTGCAGGTGATTGATAATGGAGTGGGATTTCAAAAAGAGCAACTTCAATCCATGGGGACCTTGGGTCTCTCATTGGTCAAAACCTTGGTAAGCAGGGATTTGCGAGGAACTTTGGATATTAAGAGTCAAATGGGAACTCGGATCTCCATTGAATTTCCTAAAAAGCAGGTTAATTATTAATCTCAATGTTGCCGCTTAAATAACTGACAAGCAGGTGAGACTATGAAAAGCCTTAAAATCATTGTTGCCGAGGATGAAACATTGGTTGCCTTAAGTATTATTGCGCAGTTAAAGGAACTTGGGTATCAGGTGATAGGTGATGCCACGGATGGCATTGAGGCGATTGAATTATGCGGACGGTTACAACCGGATTTGGTGGTCATGGATATTAATATGCCGCGTCTTAATGGCATTGAAGCCGCAAAATCCATTAAAGAGAAATGGCAAATCCCTGTGGTGATTGTCAGCGGCTATTCCGATGAAAAATTGATCAAAGATGCAACGGAGGCCGGAGTCATCAGTTACTTGATCAAGCCGGTAACCAAACAAAATCTGGCTCCTGCCATCGAAGTGGCAGTCAAAAACTATGGTGATTTTTCCGCGGCCCGGGAAGAAACGAACCGTTTGCGGAAAATGCTGGAAGAAAGGAAGCTATTGGAACGGGCCAAAGGAATCTTAATGGCCAAAGTTAACATTACCGAAGCACAGGCCATGAAAAGGCTCCAGAAGTTAAGTAATGACCGGAATGTAAGATTGGCGGAAATCGCCAAAGAAATTATCAATGCTGAGAAATATTTCTTGTGATGGCTGTTGACTTTTTGTTAACTTAATCTTATAATTACTTTAAATGTGAGTTACAAACGAATAAAATTCCGATGCTCATGGTGGGTATTGGAATTCGGCGATGAACGCCAAATTGTTGATTGTTTTATCATCAACAGTTGGCGTTTTTTTATTTTTAAAAATTTTGAAAAGAGGTGTTTTGTAACGGGTTAGTAATGTCAATCGTTTTGGCTTCGGTTTTCCAAAAAAGCCATGGATGAACGGATGGGGTTTTTGAAAAATTGTTTGCAAGAGTGATAAAGGAGACATTCGTAATGAGTGAACTGCTTTTAAAAATGGAAAGCATCCGAAAAACTTTTCCGGGCGTGATAGCCCTGGATAATGTCAATATGGACTTGTACAAAGGCGAAGTCCATGCGATTTGCGGTGAAAACGGGGCCGGTAAAAGTACCTTGATGAAAATCTTAAGCGGCATTTACCAACCGGATTCAGGAGCGCTGTATTTAAAAGGGAAAAAGACTTCAGTTCATGGTACGCAATCTGCCCAACAACACGGTATTTGCATTATTCATCAGGAATTGAACCTGGCTCCCCATCTTACCGTGGCCCAAAATATGTTTTTAGGCAGAGAACCTATGATATATGGGAATATGCTTGATGAAAAAAAGCTCAATCAAATGGCTGCCGAAATTTTAGGGTCCCTTCATTTAGATATCAAGCCGACAACTTTGGTAAAAGATTTAAGCGTTTCCAAACAGCAAATGGTTGAGATATGTAAGGCGTTATCGGTGAAATCCCGGATTTTAATCATGGATGAACCGACTTCCGCCTTGAGTGAGGCCGAAATTGACGAATTGTTCCGAATCATTCATAAGCTCAAAAGCGAAGGTGTGGGAATTTTTTACATATCCCACCGTCTGGAAGAACTGAAGCATATTGTGGATCGGATTAGTGTGTTACGGGATGGTTGTTACATCGGAACCTGGGAATACGGGCAGCTTTCCCTGGATGAAATCATTGCCAAAATGGTGGGCCGGACCTTAAGTGATAAATTTCCCCGCCGTGATACGAAAATTGGTGATATCGTGTTTGCGGTCAGGAACTTTTCCCGTAAAGGAGTTATTGAAGACATATCATTTCAGCTTCATAAAGGGGAAGTTTTAGGAATCGCCGGTCTGATGGGAGCGGGACGGACAGAGCTGGCTCGGGCGATTTTCGGCGCCGATCAAAAGGATAAGGGGCAAGTTTTCCTTGAAGGAAAGGAGATTACCATCTCGAGTCCTTTGGAAGCCATTAAAGCCGGGGTTGCTTATCTTTCGGAGGATCGAAAACGCGACGGACTGGCTTTAAATCTGGCCGTGGACCAGAATATAACACTCGCGAATATCTTTTCGGTTTCCAACCTATGGGGTGTTATATTCAAAAGCAAAGAAAAATTAGCGGCTGAAAAATATGTCAAAGATTTGCGCATTAAAACACCCAGTTTGGATCAGCGTGTTATTAATTTGAGCGGCGGCAATCAACAGAAAATTGTAATCGCCAAGTGGTTATGCCGTAACTCACGGGTGGTTTTATTCGATGAACCGACCCGGGGGATTGATGTTGGCGCTAAGTATGAGGTTTACGAATTAATCAATCAACTTGTAAAACAAGGCGTGGGTGTAATCATGATCTCTTCCGAACTTCCGGAAATTATCGGCATGTGTGATCGAATCATTGTTTTACATGAGGGTAGACTCACCGGTCAGTTGACTAAAGCCGAGATGACGCAGGAACGGATACTAAATCTGGCAACCGGGCTAGAAAATCAGAATAAAGAGGTAATGTAACATGAAGGCGATTGAAAAATCAAAAAATAATTTAGTACTTGGCTTTATTAATCCCGATATATTTGAAAAATTCGCGGCTTTTGCGGCGCTGATACTTTTAATGATCATTTTTTCCATCATCTGTCCGCCTTTTCATACGGTTAATAATTTACTTACCGTAGCTTTACAAACCAGTATTATTTCATTTATCGGCATCGGCGTCACATTTGTCATTATTACGGCAGGAATTGATTTGGGAATCGGCTCGGTTATCGCTCTTGCCGGCGTATCAACGGGTTTGGCAATGAATGCCGGCATTCCGTCGGTTCCTGCCATTTTAATCGGTTTGGCCGTAGGCGTTATCTGTGGATTATTTAACGGCTTCGTGATTGCCAAAATGAAATTGCCGCCTTTTATTGCAACCCTCGGCATGATGATGATTGCCCGCGGCGTCGCGTTGTATATTACTAATGCGGCTCCGATTACCGTTACATCCCCTTTTTTTGACTTGATAGGCAGTACCATACCGGGAACAATCATTCCTGTACCTGTCATCATCATGATTTTTGTCGCATTAATTTTCGGATTTGTATTACAGAAAACCCGTCTTGGCCGCTATGCTTATGCCATTGGTTCCAACGAGGAAGCTGCGCGGCTTTCCGGCTTGAACATCAACCGCACTAAATTTATGTTATACGCGATTTCGGGCCTGTTATCGGCGTTAGCAGGTATTGTGCTAGCCTCACGCTTATCAACGGCCCAAGCGACAGCCGGTAGTTCTTACGAACTTGATGCAATTTCTTCGGCCGTCATCGGCGGCACCAGTTTGAACGGAGGCGTTGGCACAATCATGGGAACCATGATCGGCGCCTTTATCATCGGGGTACTCCGAAATGGTCTAAATATGCTCGGTGTATCATCATTTGTACAACAAATCGTGATAGGAGGTGTTTTAATCGTAGCTGTTTATATTGATCAGTTACGAAATAAAAGATCCTGAAGTGAAGGAAAAGCAAGTGAACCGAAGGAAATTCATTAGGAGGGGAAAAAATGTTTAAAAGTAAAAATCTCATGCTCATGATGGTTATAATCTTTGTTTTAAGTTTTGTGTTGGGAAATGTTTTAGCAGCTACCGAGGATATTGCCGTTATCGTGAAGACCAACAATTCATCCTATTGGCAAGTTGTTAATAAGGGTGCTCAAGCCGCGGCTAAAGAATTAGGTATTGCCATTTCTTATGATGGTCCGGCCGCCGAAACCGATATCAACGGCCAAGTTTCAATGGTGGAAAATGCCATCAACCGTCAAGTGAAAGGAATCGTGCTTGCTCCCTGCGATCCCAAGGGCTTGGTGAAAGTTGCCGAAAAAGCCAAAGCGCAAAAAATTGCTTTAATTGGTATTGACTCTGCGCTCGACACGGAAACGGATTCTTTCTTGACCACCAATAATGTTGCCGCCGGTCAAAAAGCCGCCCAGGAGTTAATCAAACGCGCCGGGACAAGCGGTAAAGTTGCATTAATGCTCTATGTCGCCGGCGCCGGAAGCTGTGTTGACAGAGCCAAAGGATTTACCGATGAAATCAAGGCCAAAACCAAGATGAAAATCGTTGGACCGTTCTATTCGGATTCCGATTCCGCCAAAGCTTTAAATCAGATGACCGATGTTTTGGCTTCCAATCCCGATTTGAAAGCCGTTTTTGCTGCCAATGAACCCACCGCAATCGGTGTTGGTAAGGCTGTTGAAACTGCAGGTAAAGCGGGTAAGATCGTAGCGATTGGTTTCGATGGCGCTCCGATTCTCCAAGACTATACCAAAAAAGGCGTATACCAAGCAATTATGGTTCAAAGCCCTTATAATATGGGTTACATGGGAGTTAAAGCTGCTTGGGATAAAATCAAGGGCAAATCCATTCAAAAATTCATTGATACCGGCGTATTTGGTGTGACAACCCAAAATATTGCCACCGATGAAGCCCAAAAGGCTTTGGGCAATAAATAATTGTATTATTTTAAGTTCCATACGGAAGGTCTGTCGCTAAGCGCGGCAGACCATTTTTTCAAAAATGGAGCATTATAAATATATGAAGGATTTCATTGATTCAACGAAAAGTTTTTTGAGAGAAAATATGCAGCGCTTTACGCCGTTGATTATTTTTTTGGTTATTTTTACCCTTTTGACTTTTCTTTCAAAGTATTTTTTAACTGGGGATAATTTAAGCGCGATTGGCGTCCAGATCGCAGTGACGGTTATTTTGGCCATTGGCGAATTGATGGTTATTGTTTCTGGCGGAATTGATCTTTCAGGCGGCTCTGTTTTGGCTTTGAGCGGAATTATTACTTCGGTCATGCTGGTCCAAGGATATTCCGAATTATTAAGTATTATTTCCGGTGTTTTAATGGGAGCCGGTTGTGGTTTTATTAACGGCTTTCTAATTAGTAAAGGAAAATTACCGCCCTTTATCGTGACTTTAGGAATGATGGGAGTAGCCCGGGGGATGGCTCTTATTATTAGCGATGGCGTTAGTATATCCGGCTTTTCCGAATCTTTTTCCTGGTGGGGAATGGGAACCCTTTTTGGAGGTTTCCCGGTGCCGGTTTTCTTAATGATTGTAGTTTCTGTGGTTGGACACTTTATTTTGAGATATACGCGTTTTGGACGCTTGAATTATGCCATCGGAAGCAATTTGGAAGCGACCCGGTTATCCGGTATTAATGTTGATAATCATTTAATCGGTTATTATTCCATGTCGGGACTATTGGCCGGGTTTGGCGGTATTATCTTGGCTTCCCGTTTGAGTACGGGTCAACCTACCGCCGGAAGTGGTTACGAGCTGGAGGTTATCGCCGCCTGTGTTATGGGAGGCGCTTCTCTACGGGGTGGGGTTGGCACAGTCATGGGTTCGATTGTCGGTGGCCTGATTATGGGATTATTGCGGAACGGCTCCAATTTATTGAATGTTTCTGCCTTTTGGCAGCAGGTTTTGGTTGGGGTGGTTATTGTGGGAGCTGTCTATTGGGATCAGCACCGGCAGCGTCATATGAATAAGTCTTAAAATTCAAGCAATGAAATGGAGTACGGGTGATGGATGATGAAGGAATATTTTAAAACTATCATTTTAATATGGGTTGGAGTGCTCATACTCTTTGTGCCATCCTATGCTGCGCCGAAAAAATTTACGATTCTTGTTTGTGGCAAGACGCTGTCCAGTTCTTTCTGGTTGACGGTCCGGGCGGGGGCATATGCAGCCGGAGCGAAATATGGGGCCGAAATAATCTGGAAAGGACCGGCTGTGGAAACCGATATTGCCGGACAAATATCCATTGTTGAGGATTATACCAATAAGCGCGTCAATGCGATTGCGCTTGCGGCTTGTGATGTCAAGGCTTTATATGCTCCAGTCAAGAAAGCTCTTGAAAAAGGCATTCCGGTCATTTCGTTTGATTCCGGATTAGATCCCGATCCTACCCTGAGTCTGGTTGCGACGGATAACTTAAAAGGCGCAATGGATGCCGGAAACACATTAGCCGCATTGATAGGCGAAAAGGGGAAAGTGGCGTGTATTCCCTATATCTCGGGCGCTTCCAATTCCATCCTTCGTGAGAGAGGTTTTAAAATGGCCATTCGTAAGTTTCCTGATATCAAATTGGTTGCAGTTCAATATTCCGAGAGCGATGTAGCCAAAGCAATGTCGGTAACGGAAAATATTTTAACGGCTAATCCTGATTTAGACGGTATTTTTGCCGCCAATGAGCCGAGCGCCATTGGCGTGTCACGCGCCGTTAAGGCGCGGGGCTTAATTGGAAAAGTTAAAATCGTAGCCTTTGATGCCTCTCCGTTAGAGATCGAAATGCTTCAAAGCGGCACAATCCAAGGGTTGGTTGTCCAAAACCCCTATAATATGGGCTATACTGCGGTAGAGGCTTGTATGGACGTTTTACATGGGAAAAAGATTGCTAAACGGATTGATACAGGAGTGGAAGTAGTAACAATGCATAATTATAATCAACCGGATATTCAAAAATTATTGTTTCCCCTTAAAAAAGCAAATTAAAACCGAAAGTCCGGCTCCCGAAAAGGTCTTAACATGCAGGAGCGCACAGATCATCGCCAAATATGAAAGGGGTTTCATATAAAATGGTGTTTCCTCGATTTAAACTCCATATATGAAAATATCAATATTGCTGAAAAGGGTTTCATAATGAATGATGTTTCTAAAGGAGTGCCATGGCAACCATTTATGATATTGCAAAAAAAGCTGGAGTTTCAATTACAACAGTTTCCCGGGTGATTAACAACCATCCGTATGTGCAGGAAGAAACTCGCCAGAGAGTCAAACAAGTTTTACAGGAAATGAATTTTATCCCGAATAGCAACGCCAGTAGTCTGGTGAGAAAAGCCACCAATACTCTTGCGGTGATGGTACCGGATATTACCAATAATTTTTTTACCACCTTGTTGCGTGGCATCGAAGATAAAGCCAATGAAAATGGGTTTGCAGTCATTTTCGGCAACACGGATGAAAACAGCGCGAAGGAGTATTCCTACTTGCAAACTTTCATGGAACGAAGGGTGGACGGTCTGATTATCGATGCGGTTTTTGAAGAGAGCACGAATATAAAATCGATTATTAAACGGGAAATCCCTGTGGTACTTATCGATCGCGAAATCAATCATTTACAAACCGATTATGTGGGTTCGAATAATTCTAAAGGCGCTGAAGATTTGGTGCATTATCTCATCGGATTGGGACATAGACGGATTGCGCTCGTATCGGGAGCTCCGGAAATATCGGTTTACCGGCAACGAATGGAAGGGTATAAAACAGCCCAACAAAAGGCCGGACTTCGCGTTGATCAGAAAATAATTCTTTGGGGTGAGAAACCCAATCAAGAAACGGGTTATTTGCTTACCAAAACCCTTCTGGAAAATACTTCGCCGCCCACAGCCATTTTTGCAGCGAACAACTTTTTGGCGATCGGAGTCGTCAGAGCATTGCGGGAAGCCCTTTTAAAAGTGCCAAAGAGTATGAGCGTTGTTTGTTTCGATGCAGCCGATACCGATGCTACTCTGAATCCTTTCTTCACCAGCATGGTTCAACCATCCCGGGCAATGGGAGAAATGGCGGTGGAACTTTTGTTACGGCGCCTGAAAAATAAAAATATTGCCGCTACCAAGGTCATCTTGGAACCGCAATTTGTTATGCGGGAATCAACCGGCAAAATAGAAGAAGGAGGGAAAAGTATTGAAAAAGGAACTCCATATGCTGGCCTTTGACTTGGGAGCGTCCAGTGGGCGGGCGATTTTGGGTGCTTTTGACGGAGCACGGATTCGCTTTGAAGAAATTCACCGTTTTGCCAATGAGCCTGTCTGGATCAATGACCATTTTCATTGGGATATCTTACGGCTATGGCACGAAGTAAAAATCGGACTTAAGAAAGCGCTTGCCAAAGGTATTGAAATATCAAGTATTGGAGTCGATACTTGGGGAGTCGATTACGGTTTGTTGGATAAAGGAGGCAGGCTGTTAGCCAATCCACACCATTACCGTGACCAGCGCACTGTACCGGTTATGAAATCCCTTGTCCAACAATATGGCGAAGATTATTTTTATGAACGTTCCGGGATTCAGTTTATGAGTTTTAATACCATTTTTCAACTGGGCGATGATATCCATAGCCAGCCGGAAATGCAGGAGCTTGCTGATAAAATTTTGTTAATGCCCGATCTTTTGAATTATCTGTTTACCGGCGAACAAGCAGCCGAATTTTCGATTGCTTCAACGACCGGACTGATGAATATAAAAACCCGCTCATGGGATAAGGAATTAATGGCGACCATCGGACTTCCCCCGGAAAAATTACTGCCAATCATTCCTGCGGGAACACGTTTGGGGGTATTGACAAAGTCTTTACAGAGTGAACTTGGATGCGGGCCGATTCCGGTAGTGACGGTTGCCGGACATGATACGGCATCCGCCATAGCCGCTGCTCCGCTTGCCTCTCCAAACGCCGGATTTTTAAGCAGTGGAACCTGGTCCTTATTGGGAGTAATAAACCCTGAACCGGTCGTTACGGCATCCGCCCGCAAATTAAATTTTACCAATGAAGGGGGCTCGGATTATGCTGCATTGTTGTTTAAAAATATTAATGCTTTATGGCTGCTCCAAGAGTGTCGGCGGATTTGGTCGCTTCAAGATTCCAATATCACTTTTGGAAAAATATCCGAGGCTGCCCGGGGAGTAAAATCATATGGCCCGTTAGTGGATATGAATGATCAGCGTTTCTTTGCCCCGGAAAATATGGTCACTGAGATTCAACGGTATTGTCGTGAGAGCGGGCAGACAGTTCCGGAGACTATCGGCGAAATCGCCCGGTGTATCTATGAAAGTCTGGCGATGGAATACCGTAATGTCGTGGAAAAGTTGCATTTGTTAACCGGTAAACCTTTACCATCGCTGCATATTGTGGGAGGAGGTTCACAGGATGAATTTTTAGCGCAGTTAACGGCTGATGCTTTGCAAATACGGGTTAATGCCGGCCCGGTTGAGGCCACCGCTTTAGGAAATTTAATGATTCAAGCAATCGGTATCGGTGTTATAAACGGGCGGCAAGAGGCCCGGTCGGTTATGGAACGATCTTTTACGGCCCGGGAATATGCGCCGGGAGAATTCAATTTGGAATCCACCTATCAAAGATATTTGCAACTTATTCAAAACAAATAAGGGAAGGGAGAAATTAAAATGAGTAACTTTAAAGAGGGACAGCCTGTCAACAGACTGCAGGGTCGTATGGCGAAAGTGGGAATTCGCCCTGCAATCGATGGAAGAAGGCGGGGGGTCAGAGAATCCCTGGAGGACCAGACGATGGGGATGGCGAAAGCCGTCGCCAGGTTGATTAGTGACAATCTCAGGCATAGTAATGGTTTGCCGGTTGAATGCGTCATTGCCGATACTTGTATCGGTGGAGTGGCGGAAGCAGCCCGGACTGCCGAAAAATTTGCCAGGGAGGGAGTGGGCGTATCGTTAACGGTTACTCCCTGTTGGTGTTATGGCGCTGAAACGATGGATATGGATACTTTGATTCCCAAGGCGGTATGGGGTTTTAACGGAACCGAACGCCCTGGAGCGGTATACTTAGCGGCGGTATTGGCGGGCCATAATCAAAAAGGTTTGCCCGCTTTCGGAATTTACGGACGTGATGTTCAAGAAGCCTCCGATACGACTATACCTCAGGATGTACGGGAAAAATTATTGCAATTCACTAAAGCGGGTCTGGCCGTAGCTGCCATGCGTGGTAAATCCTATTTGGCGATGGGAGGAACCTCCATGGGCATTGCCGGTTCGATTGTCGATCCCGGTTTTCTGGAAAATTATTTGGGAATGCGTTCCGAATCCATCGACTTATCGGAATTTATCCGCCGGATCGATGAAAAAATTTATGACCCCGAGGAATACGAAATGGCCTTAAAATGGGCTAAAGAAAACTGCAAGGAAGGACCGGATCTCAATCCCCCGAATCAACAGGCAAGTGTGGAAAAGAAGGCTCAGGACTGGGACTTTGTTGTAAAAATGGCCATCATTGCTCGGGATTTGATGATTGGCAATCCCAAATTGGCGGAGCTGGGATTTGGTGAGGAAGCTTTGGGACATAACGCAATCGCCGGGGGATTCCAAGGACAAAGACAATGGACCGACCATTTTCCCAACGGGGATTTTTTGGAAACGCTCCTTAACTCATCCTTCGATTGGAATGGGATTCGGGAGCCATTGATTGTTGCAACGGAGAATGACTGTCTGAACGGCATCCCAATGCTTTTCGGGCATTTATTGACCAATACGGCCCAGATTTTCTCGGATGTCCGGACTTATTGGAGCCCTGATGCGGTTGAACGGGTTACCGGTAAAAAATTAAAAGGCATGGCTCAAAACGGCTTCATCCATTTGATTAATTCCGGTTCAACTTGTCTGGACGGTACCGGTCAACAGTCTCGCGATGGTAAACCGGCCATGAAACCATTCTGGGAAATTACTCCGGATGAGGTGGAGAAATGTCTCGGTGCAACCAGTTTTCATTATGCGAATATGGGATATTTCAGAGGCGGCGGATATTCCAGTGAATTTACCACCCAGGGCGGCATGCCGGTTACTATGTCGCGAATTTGTCTGATGAAGGGACTTGGTCCGGTATTGCAAATTGCCGAGGGTTACACGATTGAACTTCCGGCTGAAATCCATAATGTGCTGGTTAAGCGGACCGACCCCACTTGGCCGACTACTTGGTTTGTTCCAAATACAAATGGGGAAGGGCCCTTCAAAGACGTATATTCAGTCATGAACAACTGGGGCGCCAACCATGGGGCCATCTGTTACGGACATATCGGGGGAGATTTAATCACGCTGGCATCCATGCTTAGAATTCCCGTAAGCATGCATAATGTGCCGCAAGAACGCATTTTCAGGCCCAGTGCTTGGGGGATGTTCGGAGCCATGGATCACCAAGGAGCCGATTTCCGGGCTTGCGCCAATTTTGGGCCTTTATATGGCAAATGATGTACTTCTTAAATAATTAAAGCCGGAGGTAGTAAGACATGAATCATAAATTTGAACCTTGTTCCCAAAATATTCAGCGATTACCCCCCGCGGAGCAATTGGTGATGATGTTGGATCGGATTTATCATTATGGGATGACGACCACTTCGGGCGGTAATTTATCGATGCTGGACAGCAACGGTGATATTTGGATTACACCCAGCGGTATCGACAAAGGATCGTTAACCGGTTCCGATATTGTCCGGGTTAAACCAGATGGAACCATTATCGGCAAATACCAACCTTCATGTGAACTTCCTTTCCATCGCTCGATATATCGGAATAGGCCGGATCTGAAAGCCATTGTCCATGCTCATCCTCCGGCATTGGTTTCATTTAGCATGGTTCGAAAGATACCCATGACAACGTTGCTTCCAGAGCCGGATTCCCTCTGCGGCCCAATTAAAATGGCTGAATATGGACTGCCGGGAAGTATTGATTTGGGCAATAAGATTTCTACCGTCTTCAAAAGTGGCGTTAACATTGTAATGCTTGAAAATCATGGTGTGGTGGTAGGCGGAGAAAATATTTTCAAAGCTTTTATGGCTTTTGAAACTTTGGAGTTTTGCGCTCAAATGGAAATCAACGCCCATCAAATCGGATGTCTGCATTCGCTAAAGGAAACGGACATCCAAGAAGCAATAGAATCGGGGAGTAAAGCTGCTGTGATGCCGGAGTTTGCCCCTCAGAGATATAGCGGTGAAGAAAGGCAAGCTCGAAAAGAAATGTGCGCTTTTCTTCAGCGGGCCTATGATCAAAAACTTATTGCCGGTACGCAAGGAAACTGTTCGATTCGCCTCGGAGTCAATTCATTTATCATTACGCCGCAAGGTATTGATAGAAAATATTTGAACGTCGATGAAATTGTACGGATTGAAGACGGTTCAAGAGAAGCAGGGAAAAAACCCGGTTTTTCGGTTTTCCTTCATCAGTTGATTTATGAAAGTTATCCGGAGGTTTCATCGATTATTGATGCTACTCCCCCAAATATCATGGCCTTTGCAGTAACCAAAGAAAGGTTTGATCCAAGGACGATTCCCGAAAGCTATATTGTATTACGGAATGTTCATCGGGTACCTTTTCAATCCGATATTTCAAAGATGGACTTGAAGGTATTGACGAAAGAAAATCCTGTCGCCATGATGGAAAATTATTGTTTGATTGTCATGGGAAACAGTTTGGTAAAGGCTTTCGACCGGCTGGAGGTGGCGGAATATACGGCGAAAACGATTATCGCCTCAAGGAGCATTGGGGAAATCGTGAATATCGACCAGCCGAAGATTGATGAAATTGAGAAGGCTTTTCCACTGTAAAAATAACTGTGTAATAGTACATAAGATCCAAAAGGGGCTATCTCGGAATGGAACAGAGATAGCCCATAATATTTTTATGAAAGCCTCATACAGTATGTGAGTTACTCATCATCCTCTCATATGGCAATCTTTGTTTTCCAGAATAATTCAGTTACAAAGATAAAAAATATTCTATTAAAAAAAAATTTTTTCTATTCAGTTAAGGAAATGTTTCGTTTATATTAAAAATATCTTACAAATACTGTAAAATATTTACGAAAGGAACCTTTCTTTTTTTTATTGTTATATGGAAATATTATCCATAAAAGGAAATAACTTTTATGTCGTGGCAATGCATGTTTTGAAGATTTCCAACGGGGAGAATTTTGCCGAGCGATCCCGGTCGCATTGTCAATGCATTCGGATGTTGTTCATCAATAGTGATGGAAGGGGGGATAGATAATCGAATTGTCTTGAATGGACAGGCCTAGTAAATTAAAGCCGAGTTTTTAAAAGAAAGGGTGGAGAAATGATGAAGCAGGTTATGAAAAAAGGTTTAGTTTTTATGATGGGATTGGTTTTGTTGCTATTATTATTCGGTTCAATATTTGCCGCAGCAACCCCAAATCCGACATGGTACGTTGATGCGCGGGTCATTTATCACGGCCAATGTCTTCCCTATGATTATTATGGTGCCAAAGACCCGACTATCGTTTATTACGGCGGTAAATACCATGTATTTTACACCGGCGCCAATCAAAGCGGCGGCTGGCAGATGATTTATACATCCGCGACCACGATTTCCGGACTAGCAAGCGCATCCCGAACATATATGAGTAAAATCGGTGAAAGCTATTTCTGTGCGCCGGAAGTATTTTATTTCGAACCCAAGGGTTTATGGTATCTCGTCTATCAGGATGGGACTTACGGCGCCGCTTATGCCACCACCAGCAATATCGCCGACCCTGCCTCCTGGTCCGGACCAAAATCATTCGGCATATCCGCAAACCTGGGTTGGGATTATTTCATTATCTGCGACGATACATACGCCTATATGTACAACACACCGAGTGACGGCTCGGGCAACCTGTATATGCGTAAAACGACCCTGGCAAACTTCCCGGCCGGCTGGAGCACGCCTACGGTTTCCATAACCGACACTTTTGAAGGTGCGGAAGTTTATAAATCCCTTGCCGACGGTAAATATTATCTACTGATCGAAGACATGAAAGATGGACGGTATTATGAGTTATGGACGTCCTCGAGCGCCGGGGGACCATGGACGAAGGTAGCTGAAAAATGGGCGTGGCGCGGCAATCTCGTTTACAATGCGGACAAGTGGACCACTAACGTATCCCACGGCGAACTCATTCGCGCGGGGTATAATCAAAAACTCGAAATCAACGACATCAACCGGGTCGATTTCCTGATCCAGGGTACTACCAATACGTCGGTTGACTACCAGAAGATCAACTGGGATTTGGGTGTCATCCGCAATTATAGCGGCAGTATCACACCGACGCCGACTTTAACACCAACACCTACACCGACCGTCACGGTAACTCCCACTCCTACCCCAACTCCGACTGCGGGTTGCTCGGTTAGTTACAGCCAAAACGACTGGGGTAGCGGCGCTACAGTAAGCGTTACGGTTAAAAACAACGGTTCCTCACAGATTAACGGCTGGACCTTGGCCTGGAGCTTCCCGGGCAATCAAACCATCACCAATATTTGGAACGGAACCTACACCCAAAGCGGCACAGCCGTAACCGTAAAAAACCTCTCTTACAATAATATTATCCCGGCCGGCGGTTCCGTTTCCTTCGGATTTAACATCAGTTATAGCGGCGCCAACGCCAAACCGGCCAGTTTTACCCTGAACGGTGCGGCTTGTCAGCTTGAATGAATTAGACTGGAAGAATCTGCGGATTTAAGTGTAATTTAGAAATATCAGTATTTTAAGGAGTGAAAATGATGGGAATTCATTTTAAAAACTTTAGGTTCAAAAAGCCGTGGAGTCTTCTATTATTAATGAGTCTATTCTCTTTATTAAACGGTTCCACATTCGCCTGGCAGTCGGACAATGGGGACGGCACATTCACCAACCCGCCGTTATATGCCGACTATCCGGATCCTAGTATTATCAGAGTTGGCAATGATTTTTATTTTGCCAGTACCACTTTTGTGAATGTACCGGGTTTGGTGATTTTACATTCTCAGGATCTGGTCAACTGGGAAATTGCCGGTCATTGTATATCATCATTTCCTCATGGCGGCAAATACGACATGATAGGAACAATCCAATATGCCGGTGGTTGTTTTGCTCCTTCCATCGCTTATAAGAACGGCACGTTTTATGTGGCGGTTACGATTAATGGTGAAAACACCCGTATTTATTACGCCACCAACGTTGCTGGCCCGTGGAATTACCACCAGTTTAGTTCCGGCTATTTTGATCCCTGTATATTCATTGAGAGCGACGGGACTACCTATCTGGCCTGGGGTGGCGCCTGGGAAAACAGTATCAAGATGATCCAATTGAATTCGAACTTAAGCGGTACGACAGGGTCACAGCGGACCATTCTTTCTTATAACGGTGTTGAAGGTACCCATTTAGTTAAACGCAACGGCAGATATTACATATTTAACGCTGTGCCTGGGTCGCTGAAAATGGTTTGTTCCCGTTCGTCCAGTCTCTGGGGGCCTTATGGGGAAACCATTACCCTGTGTTCCGACGGAAGCGGCGGACATCAGGGCGGTATTGTGGACATGCCTGACGGGAGTGACTGGGGCTATATTATGAAGGATTGCGGAGCCATTGGCCGTATGACCTATATTTGCCCCATTACCTGGTCAAATAACTGGCCGTTGTTTGGAAGGGCAGGCCATACCGGCACGGTTGAATCAAGTTATACCAAACCGATTGCCAATAAACCCCTTATGATACCGGCGACTTCGGATGAATTCAACAGCACAACTTTGGGAAAACAGTGGATGTGGAATCATAATCCGGATGATACAAAATGGTCCTTGACAGGATCTGCCTTACGACTCAAACCCACAACCGCGCCGGATTTTTGGAGCGCCAGAAATTCCTTGACCCAGAAAGGGCAGGGTCTGACAAGTTCCGGCAGTATCAGAATCGACTGCAGCGCCATGCAGTCCGGGGATATAATGGGACTTGGAATGATGGGCGATCCGCGGGGCTATATTGCCGTAACGACTAGTCCCAAGCGCATCATCATGTCGGAAGAAGACAGCATAAAAGCAACGGTTAATAATATAACCGCCAATATTTTATACTTCCGCATTGAAATGAATTTCAACACCAAACAAGCCAAGTTTTTCTGGAAAGATGACGCCCGGGATTGGCAACAGCTTGGAACGACGATAACCATGGGCTATGATTGGCAGAATGGCACTTTTCAGGGTGAACAGTATGCCATTTTATGTTTCAACACCGGCTCCAGTTCAGGTTATATGGATGTGGACTGGTTCCGGTTTAATGATATACCAGGTCCGGACGTAAGTCCGACCCCTACTCCAACGTTAACTCCGACACCGACCGTCACGGTAACTCCCACCCCTACCCCCACTCCGACCGCGGGATGCTCGGTTAGTTATAGCCAAAACGACTGGGGGGGCGGCGCTACAGTGAGCATTACGGTCAAAAATAACGGTTCCTCGCAGATTAACGGCTGGACTTTGGCATGGAGCTTCCCGGGCAATCAAACCATCACCAATATCTGGAATGGAACCTACTCCCAAAGCGGGACAGCCGTAACCGTTAAAAATGTTGCCTATAACAATATCATCCCCCCGGGCGGTTCCGTCTCCTTCGGATTTAATATCAGTTATAGTGGAACCAACGCTAAACCGATTGGTTTTACTTTGAATGGGACAGCCTGTCAACTTGAATAAAATAGGCGGAAGTGACTTTGGCCCCTATTTTTATTATGAATAGATAAGGCAACCGTTGGTTTGGTTAACATTAAATGTATGGAGGTTTATAAATTGAGAAATAAAATCATCGTGATCTTTTTATTGACTTTGATAATGCTTTTTGGAATCACAATATGTTTAGCGGACAACCCAATCGTACAAACAATTTATACCGCAGATCCCTTCCCCATGGTCTATAACGGGGTTTGTTACTTGTACACCGATCATGACGAGGACGTAACCATAAATAACTTCTACACGATGAACGACTGGAAATGCTACTCCTCAACAGACATGGCAAACTGGACAGATCTTGGAACCGTGTTATCATACAATTCATTCAGTTGGGCGCAAGGCGATGCATGGGCCGGCCAGTGTATTTACAGGAACGGTAAATTTTATTTATATGTTCCTATGACCAGAGCAAACGCCGGGGGCGCCAGGGTAATCGGCGTAGCGGTATCTACCAGCCCCACCGGTCCGTTCACCGATGCGCTTGGAAAACCTTTAATAACCTATAACGGCGCCCAGGATATCGATCCTACCGTATTTATAGACGACGACGGGCAGGCTTATCTTTATTGGGGGAACTCCAACCTTTATTACGTGAAGTTAAATCAAGATATGATTTCTTATTCGGGTAGTGTTGTCCAGGTATCTCCGAAACCATCGAGTTACGTCGAAGGTCCGTGGCTTTATAAGCGCAACGGATTATATTATATGGTATATGCGAGTATGGGAGGGGGTAGCGAAGCGATCGCTTATGCCACAAGCGTTAGCCCCACCGGGCCATGGACATCCCGGGGTACCATAATGCCTACGCAGGGCAATAGTTTTACCAACCATCCGGCAGTAATTGACTATCTGGGAAATTCCTACTTCTTTTATCATAACGCCGCTTTGCCGGGAGGTGGAAGTTACAAGCGTTCGGTATGCGCCGAACCGTTAAAGTATAACGCCGATGGTACAATCCAGTCGATGACCATGACTACAACCGGTTTGTCTCAGATTGGAAATCTCAATCCTTACGGTCAAATTGAAGCCGAAACCATTTGCTGGGAATCGGGCGTCGAAACAGAAGGCTGTGGTGAAGGCGGAATGGATGTATGTAATATCGAAAACGGAGACTATATCAAGGTTAAGGGTGTGGATTTTGGTACCGGAGCGACATCCTTTGACGCCAGAGTCGCTTCGGCAGCCGGTGGCGGGAACATTGAGATCCGGCTTGACGGCTCGAATGGGATTCTGGTAGGAACTTGCGCTATTTCAAGTACCGGCGGCTGGCAGGCATGGGTAACCAAATCCTGTGCTATCAGCGGCGCCAGCGGTATTCATGACCTCTACTTTCGATTTACCGGTGGAGCAGGGAACCTGTTTAATTTTAACTGGTGGAAGTTTTATGGATCAGGAGGTCCTACGCCCACTCCGACTCCGACCGTAACTCCAACCCCAACACCAGTAAGTTCGTATGTCAGATTCCGTAATGCCGCCAACGGTTTGTACATTGACGGCATGGGCTCCACCGCCAATGGTTCCAACGCGTGCCAATGGGGAAACAGCAACAGTACCAACCAGCAATGGACGCTCATCAACTCAGGAAGTTATGTAATGATACAAAACCGGGCCACTGGATTGTATCTGGACGGCATGGGCCGGAGTTCCAACGGGTCGGTTTGCGGCCAATGGGGTAACAGCGGGAGTGCCAATCAGCAATGGATTCAAGAAACCTCGGGAAGTTATG
>JAEZCE010000052.1 GCA_023429995.1 Bacillota bacterium
CGTATAGCGTCGTCAGTTGGTCGCTCCAGTCCTTCGCGTCCTGTGGACGCGCGCGTACATATTGAGTACGCTTCCGGTCTTCACTTCCCGCCTTCCTAGCTCTGCTTGCTCCTGACGCCGCAAGCATCTTCGAGGAAGTTGGCTCTCTCATTTCGGCAAGCTTTATCCCGGCGCGCCGCTGTGAAAGCGCCGGATGACGTACTCTTTTGGCTAAAGTAGGTCCACTTTGATTTACCAGAACGATTTTTGTATCTCTTTGTAAATTTGTATCGACTCTAAAATAATGCTGGTTACCCGAGTTTCGGCGCTATGCCCAGATGCGCCGAGATAGACCTTGCCGGTTTGGTTGGGTCAACTTCCTGAATAAACTTGCGACGTCAAAAGCAAGCAGTACTAGGAACGATTGAACGAGAACCGGACGTGTACGCGCCTTCTTCGAAGGCGAGATGTACACCGAGGATCGGAGTGATTGAGTAACGACGTAATGCGCAGCTTTTCACGCCGCACCCAACCAAACCGGCAATTCTCCATCCTTTCGTTCTTCTTTTCTTTATATCTTCTTCCTGAGTTACCTTTATAGTCATGATTATTTATTCGGCGCCTTGGAGGACAATAAATAGCGGTGAAATAGCCACTCCCCCATTGCCAACACTACGGCGATAGCCCACACTCCCCCGGAAGTCAAAACAAATTGCGGCAAACTTTTCATGATGGCCCAGATTACCAGTGCGGCCAAAATCAAATCCCCTATCACGGCCGCGATATTTCCAAATTTGGGTAGTATCCACATATCACCGATAATATAAGTTAAAAGGCCTACTATCAGACCCAACACGATGGTCTGGGTCCAGGTGCTTTTCCCTAGCATGGGAATCATCACAAAAAGCGCGAAATAAATGAAGGCCATTTTTATCACTAAGTTTACAAAATTTTTCATTTACTCTGTTCTCCTTTGCCTTACTTTTTCCGGATAGATGAGTTCCGTAATTCCCGCTATGATTAAGGCCGCGATCAACGCTCCCCCCAAAGGGACACTGCCTCCTTCAATCGCTAAACTTACCGTGAAAATAATGACCGCTGCCACCAGAAAGTCAATGATAATCCTGGCAAAAGGTTTTCCGATTCCCCCGAAACCTCTTTGAACCAAAAGATTGGCGGCGAATATTAAAACCGCTAGTAAAAGGAGCCAGGGTATGGTTAAAGCGCTAAAGCCGGGTACATAGTACCCAATTGAATAAAGGACAATGAAGGGAATGAAAAGTTGAATCATCCACAAAACCAATTTCATCCAAACATTCCTCCTTTCGATTTTCAATTTCAATCATATTTTTCAGGTGGATACTTATTCCGATGGGATATTTATCATTATAAAACCCGGATTGATTCGGGGTGGGTGTCTATCTGGCAAAGAGATGCCGTCCAATCTGAGTAATGATTCTACGCGCCCAGATCCATGGGTGATTTGTCTTTGCGGGATTAAAAAAATAAAGGGCGCCGCCTGAAGGATCCCAGCCACTAACGGCATCAACCGCAGCGCGGGTACTTTCCCTCGACACCGGCCGGTTAAAAATACCATTGGTCACCGATTCAAAGGCATGAGGTTGATAAACGACACCCGCTATCGTTTTGGGAAAGCGGGGATTCTCGATTCGATTCATGATCACACTCCCCACCGCTACTTTACCAATATATGGTTCGTTGGCGGCTTCACCTTGAATGACGTGAGCGAGTAAATTAATATTACCTGAAGCGGGGACTGGGGAACGCGCCCCCCGGCTCCCTGAAGGAATCGTTATCCGTTCCCCCAATCTTAAATGATAGCGGTTTAAACCGGTCCTATCCCTTATCTCCTTGACCGTTAGTCCGGTTTTTTGGGCAATCCGGTATAAAGTGTCTCCTCTTTTAACGGTATAGGTCCAGTCGGCCCGGCAGTTATTGGTATGGAAAAGAGGTATTGCTATTGTAGAAATCACAATGACAATAACAACTTTTTTAAACGCTCGCAAAATTTCACATCCCTTAATTGCCAATTTCTTATTTAGTATAATAATTTCTTATCGAACTATCCTCTTTGCAGCAAAAATATTTGTCGTTTCCTCGTTTTTCATAAAGGAAAGTATAGAAAATTCGCGAAAAATGCAAGTACATCTATTAAAGGAGCGATTTACCGACAATGAAAATCAAGAGAACCCACGTATTTCTACTGGTCTTTGTTTTACTTGGCAGCTTTTATACCCTGGCGCTGGCGGAAAAAAAGTTCTTTACGCCGCAACAGACCGCTACTGCTAAAGTATCCGACAAACAAATCCCGGAAAATCCCAAGCCGGCGGCGATGGAACAGACTGCCTCCAAATTACCCTTTCATTTAACACCAAAACCAGTAATCGGCGCTTATAGTACTTCCTGGATTGCCGGCACACAGAGAATCAACCGCATTGCCGAATTTATCAAGCAATCGGGAAGTAATTCAATCGTTATCGATCTGAAAGACGACACCG
Source organism: Bacillota bacterium (assembly GCA_023429995.1). Lineage (GTDB taxonomy): Bacteria > Bacillota > UBA4882 > UBA8346 > UBA8346 > UBA8346. Next base: position 2,499 of record JAEZCE010000052.1, read on the forward strand.
GGACCATCAGTTATCCTTCATCCATCCCCCTGGCCAAAGAAATCGGAGCCGGCTCAAACCGGGTCCCCAATCTACGGGAACTGGTCGCCCGATTAAAACAACAAAAGATTTATGTCATCGGCAGAATTGTCGTTTTCAAAGATCCCATATTGGCCAAAAAACACAATGAGCTTGCAGTTCTTGATAAAAATGGCGGCCTGTGGAGAGACTATAAAGGCACGATCTGGGTTGATCCGAATTCGAAGAAAGTATGGAAATATAATGTCGATATCGCCAAAGAAGCAATCGATATGGGATTTTCTGAGATTCAATTTGATTATGTCCGCTTCTTAAGCGACGGCTTACTTCGCAATTGTGTTTACCCTTACTCCACCGGTCAATTGAAGGAAGATGTTATCCGCGATTTTCTGTTATATGCCAGAAAGGACATTAATGCCATGGGCGTTCCCCTTTCTGCCGACATTTTCGGATTGGTGTTGTCCATACCGGATGATTTAAATATCGGGCAAAAACTCGAAAAAATCGCCTCAGCTGTCGATTATATATCTCCAATGGTTTACCCGTCTCATTATCCCAAAGGTTCTTTTGGCTATAAGGATCCTGATTCCTATCCCTATGAGATTATTGCCAAAGCCATGCAAGATGCCAACCGGCGGCTTAAGGGCGACGCCAAAAAACTCCGTCCCTGGATTCAAGATTTTTCCCTGGGCCATGCTTACGGCAAGGAACAATTGCGCCTGCAAATCAAAGCTTTACAAGACAATGGCGTTCATGACTTCTTATTGTGGAATCCCACCAACCGTTACGAATTATCCAAATATCCTCCTTTTCAATAATTCATAAGCCAATCATAAAAAGAGTCCTTCCTTTATATTCGGAGGACTCTTTTTACGGTTACTTGGAATCCCGAGCCTGAGCCTGAGCCTGAGCCTGATCCCTTAGCAATTTATAAACCAATATCCTTCGGGCGCCCCAATACCGGCTATTATAATAGCGGCTAAAGACTGAATCGATTTTGATCCTCCCCGATCCTGAAGCTGCATGAATAAAACTGCCCTCACCCAGATAAATTCCGACGTGGTTAATGGATGCCGAGCGCATCGTCTTAAAAAAAATCAAGTCTCCCAGGGCCAACTCTGAACGTCTGATTTCCCGGCCAAAGGTCATTTGTGAAGAAGCGCTGTGAGGCAGTTTATAACCGAATTTTCCATAGATAAACATCGTATAACCGGAGCAGTCAAATCCGGAAGGCCCTTTTCCACCATAAGCATAGGGAAAACCCAAATACATTTTGGCAAACCCGGCAAGTTTACGCCCTTGATCCATCAGTTCGAGCCGGTTTTGGATCGCCTTGGTTTCCATGGTTATATAATCCTGATAAACCCATCCTCCATTCCCATCGCCAAAGGTAACCCTGTACCAAGAGTGGTCTTTTTCCATGACTTCAACCAAAAAACCCTCATTCAGAAGCATCAAAATTTCTTCCTGAAGACCGGGCCCGGCCCGCAGACAAACCCCCCTCCCCATGACCATTCCATTCAAAGAATTTTCCGCCCGCAGCATACACGGTGACAATGTGAATACGATAATCAGAATTATTTTGAATCCGCGCCTTTTGATACTCACCTTTTTTCTCACCTCAACCGGATGATAGTTCTACCTCATACTTTCTTTTCATATACAATAATGGAGGGTGTTTCAATGCGTAAAATTGTCATTTGCACTTTTATTATTTTCATCTACAACCTTTTATTACTCATCCTGCCCGTCCTATTCTTTTTAACATGGATCCAATGGTCCACTCCCTTATCTTTTCATATCTTGCCCTGGATTTATTATCTATTCCTTTTGATAAGTCCTATATTGTCCATTACCATGGGAACGATGATGATTAAAGATGGCTTCAGTTTGGTGAGGGGCTGCGTGCCAATTATATCCATGTTTATCGGCTATTTACCGCTCTTTGCTTTTTACCGCCTTGTCAACTCCCTTTGGGCGCCCGGGGATTGTTTGCTGATGCTTGGGATTCCAATCGTATTGGGCTTGATTTCAGATGTTATGGCAGCGTCCATTCCTGCTTTGACAGAATGGCGGTCGGAATTAAATTCTCACGATATTACCAAAATCAAGTCTGCCCATGATCGAGCTTCAAACCGATAATGATTTTCAGGAAAATTTTTTCTCACCCCAGGAATCAAGTTTATAAATTTGCAAATAATCATCATCACCCATCGTTAAACGGTGAATGGTTTAATCAAGGTTTTCATTTTAGACAGTTAGGAAGCCAAAATGCCGACAACACCCCTTTTTCCGATCTACCCAAAGTATCAAGGGAAAATCATAGATTTTCACGGTTGGAAACTTCCTGTCCAATTTAGCGGTATTATTAACGAACATATGACTGTCAGAACACATGTCGGCCTTTTCGATGTTTCCCATATGGGTGAACTTATGGTTGAAGGGCCTGATGCGGTTCCTTTTTTGAACTATGCCTTGACCAATCAATTCTCAACTTTAGAGCCCGACCGAATCCGTTATTCGCTTCTATGTAATGAGAGTGGGGGCGCTCTCGACGATTTACTGGTATATTGTTACGGACCCTCCCGGTTTCTTTTGGTTGTTAATGCTTCCAATATTGCTTCCGACTTACAATGGCTGGAAAACCTGGCCACCGGGTTTAATGTTTCGCTAAAAAATATCTCCGCCCAAACGGCGCAGTTAGCAATTCAGGGGCCCAATGCCCTTCCCTTACTCCAGCAAATCACCCACTCCCCGATCCATCTGTTAAAATATTACCAATTTATGCCGCAAATTATTCTTGCGGGTCGATTCCCGGTCTTGCTATCGCGGACCGGTTATACCGGGGAGGATGGTTTTGAAATTTATCTGCAACCACAGCACGCTGTTGATGTTTGGGAATTGCTTATCCAATCCGGATCGGTTTTGGGGATCTCGCCTATAGGTTTAGGAGCCCGGGATACTCTTCGTTTTGAAGCTGCTTTACCCTTATACGGCAATGAATTGACCCCGGGTATCTCCCCCCTTGAAGCAGGTCTCGGACGTTTTATCCGATTCGATAAAGCAATCTTTATGGGGAAAGAAGCGCTTTACCGGCAAAAACTAACCGGAATACCGCGGTCGCTCATGGGAATTGAAATGATTGATAGGGGTATTCCCCGTTCAAATTGCCAAGTTTACTTTGACAATCGTCAGATTGGTTCCGTTACTTCCGGCAATTATTGTCCCTTTTTAGCCAAGAGCATGGCGCTTGCTTTAGTACAATCCCCTTACACTCAAACAAATCTCCCTGAATTACAGATTGATATCAGAGGCAAACTATTCAAGGCTAAAGTCGTTAGCCTGCCTTTTTATTCAAGAAAGTCCGCTATGTCAAAGTAGTTGTTTTTCGTCTTTTCTCTGCGCCCCTGCGCCTCAGCGGGAGAATAGGTTTTAAAATTATTTTCTGAGTAGAAAGGATTGGGCTCTTACTATGATCCACCCGTATTTACCCTTAACGGATGATAACCGGACTTTCATGCTGAACCAAATTGGTGTGGAGTCTATCGAAGACCTGTTATCGGACCTGCCTTCCGATAAGCGTTTAAAACACCCCTTCAACATTCCTCCGCCCATGACCGAAGTCGAACTTTCTGAACATTTCCGAACCATAGCGGGTTTAAACCGTAAAGCAAAACTATCTTTTTTAGGCGCCGGCGCCTATCAACACTATATACCGGCCATTATTGACCATTTGGCCTTCCGTTCCGAATTTTATACTGCCTATACTCCCTATCAACCTGAAATATCTCAGGGGATCTTGCAGGCAATTTTTGAATATCAAACCTTTATCAGTGAACTTTTTGGTTTACCGGTCGCCAACGCTTCGCTGTATGACGGCGCTTCGGCCTTAGCGGAAGCTATTTTAATGGCATTCCGGGAAACTAAATCCAAAAAAAACTCCCGGCTCTTGCTCCCAGAGACCCTTAGTCCTCATCTTTTAACGGTCATCAAAACTTACACCCAATCCTGCAACTTCTCCATTGAATGGATTCCGGCTCAAAACGGCATAATTTGTCCTTCGGATTTGGCAAATTTGCTTCAAACCGAAGCTGCGGCAGTCGTGCTTCAAAATCCAAATTTCTTGGGTTTCCTCGAAGATCTGCCGGAACTGTTGCAGATAGTCAAAAATAGCAACGCCTTTGCCATTTGTTATGTCGATCCATTGACCTTAGCTATTTTGGAAGCGCCGGGGCATTTAGGAGCGGATATCGTAGTCGCCGAAGGTCAACCTTTGGGCCTACCCCTTTCTTATGGCGGGCCCTACCTTGGATTAATGGCCGTCTGTGAACAATTTAAACGAAATATTCCAGGGCGTTTGGTTGGGGAAACAGTAGATAGTCAAGGGAACCGGGCTTTTGTCTTAACTCTTCAAACCCGGGAACAACATATCCGTAGGGAAAAAGCGACCTCCAATATTTGTTCCAACCAGACTTGGTGTGCTCTCCGGGCAGCCATTTACTTAGCGACCCTGGGACCGGTTGGATTTCGGGAAGTTGCCCAAAGAGCTTTTGATAACGCCCATTATCTTTTGGAAGAATTTCTTAAAATTGGCTTTCAACCATTATTCTCCACTCCGTTTTTTTTGGAATTTCCCATCCGCACTCCTAAACCCGCATCTTTTTACATCGAGCGCTTATTAGAAAAAAACATCGTGGCAGGTTTTGATTTACTTTCAACCTACCCAGACTTGGAGAATACCTTGTTGATTTGCGCCACTGAAATATTTTCCAAAGAGCAACTCGACTTTTTTTTAGATGAAATGAGGCAATTACAGTGAAAAGTAATCTCCGGCTTGATACTAAGCTTATCTTTGAGAAAACCGGCTCCGGAAAACGGGCTTGGCTCCTTCCAAGCACTCGGGTTCCCGACGGTTTCATCAGCCAAAACATAAAACCCGGCCAATTACGCCAATCTCCCTTAAATTTTCCGGAGTTGGCCGAAATCGACGTCATTCGCCATTATACCGAGCTATCGTCTCGTAATTATGGGGTTGATACCAATTTTTATCCCTTAGGCTCCTGTACCATGAAGTATAATCCCAAAATTAACGAAGACTTGGCGGCTCTTTCTGATTTTCTGCAAATCCATCCTTTGCTTCCCGAAAAAATGGTCCAGGGTACCCTGGGGATTCTTTATGAATTGGAACAACACCTCATTGAAATCTCCGGAATGGATGCCTTTACATTGCAACCGGCAGCCGGCGCCCAAGGTGAACTGACCGGCTTGTTCATCTTAAAAAAATATCTGGAATCAGTGGGCCAAGCGAACCGCATTCAAATCCTCATTCCTTCATCGGCGCACGGTACCAATCCGGCCAGCGCATCGATGGCCGGATTCGAAACATTAACAGTTCGCTGCAACGATGACGGACTGGTTGATATTGACCATTTAAAATCACTTTTAAATTCCGCAACAGCCGGACTCATGTTAACGAATCCAAATACCTTGGGACTTTTCGAAAGGTCAATCACTACGGTTGCCGACTTGGTCCACCGGTCAGGTGGGCTATTATACTACGACGGCGCTAATCTCAATGCGATTATGGGGCTCATCAGACCGGGTGATATGGGATTTGACATTATGCACCTCAATCTGCACAAGACTTTTGCCGCTCCTCATGGTGGAGGTGGACCTGGCGCTGGTCCTGTTGGAGTAAAAGACTTTTTGGCAAAATTCTTGCCCTATCCCGTGGTTCAAAAAAATGGCCCCGGATATTCTTGGGATTATGACCGGCCTTTCAGTATCGGAAAAATTCACGGATTTTACGGCAACGTCGGTGTAGCCATCAAGGCCTTGATGTACATTCGCGCCATGGGCGCCGATGGCTTAGCGCAAGTTAGCCGGGATGCTATTTTAAATGCAAATTATCTGCAATCTAAGCTTAAACAATATTTCAGATTACCTTATCCCCAATTTTGCATGCATGAGTTTGTCATATCGGCTGCCAATTTAAAAAAATCTCACCAAATCTCGGCCTTACATATCGCCAAACGACTCTTGGATTTTGGGATTCATCCCCCGACCATTTACTTCCCCTTGATTATCGAAGAGGCCCTGATGATCGAGGCCACCGAAACCGAAAGTCTTGAAACCTTAGACCGTTTTATTGAGATGATGGTGGATCTCTACCATGAAGCGATCCATTCGCCGGAAATAGTTACTACGGCTCCACACCGCACATTAATCTCCAAAGTCGACGAAACTTTAGCGGCCCGTAATCCTAAATTGCGGTGGCATGCGGAAATAAGCAATCATCCTGATATGGGGAAATGAAATAGCGAGGTTAAAGTGTTTTTTCACGTGAAACTAATACCCTCATATCCTTCCAATGTATAATATCATTAACAATTACCAATACTTTCTATAAAGTAGTCGTTATTAGGAGGTTTTATTCATGGGTAAACACTTCATTCAATATATAATTGCATTGACTGCAATCCTTTTATTCACAGTTACATCTTCTGTTTTCGCAATGACTCCCCACAAATTCAGCGATTTCCCCGACTGCAATGAGCAAAACAGCGCTTTTGAGTATCAACTTCAATTATTGTTCGGGTTAATTGATACCTATAATCCCGCCTTAACCCAGGAACAAAAGAAATTAGTATGTAAAACAATACTGAAAGAAGCCGACACCACTGGTTTTGACCCTTTCTTTATCTCGAGTATAATTGCAGCCGAATCTTCATTTCATCCGAAAGCTATTTCACCTTGTAAAGCTCTCGGTTTAATGCAGTTAACCTCTTGCGTCTATCGTCCGATGAATATTCACGACCCTTTTAATATTCAACAAAATATCTATGCCGGCACCCGGTTCCTCAAATATTTAAAGACTTTATTCAGCGACAGCAACCTGATCTTGGCTGCATATAACGCCGGCCCGACCCGAGTTGCCCGGTTAGGAAGAATACCCCGAATCCGGGAGACCCTCCATTACATCGAAAAAGTCAATGGGCTCTATTCTGATTTAAGACAAAATTTTATTACCCTTTTAAACAATTCCATCGCCAAAATTCAATTGTGTAAAACTTTGAAAGCGATAAGTAATCCCAAAGCTATGGTTCAATATGCAGCTTACAAATCTTCTGCTGAGTCTACAACCTTTTTTGGGAACACGCTGTGCATTTGCGAACCGGAACAACATTCAAGATTTCTCATCCAGGCTTAAAAAATAATCTTCAATGGTTTTCGGCTTTTTAGGGTTCGATTCCTTGGTTGATTGAAGCTTGGGCAATCGCTTTTTCCACTCATCGTTCCGGATTTCTTTGCTATCCATTCCTCTTAGGCGGTGGATCGTTTGTTCAATTTCCGCTAAACATCCCGGAAGGTTCTCCCGGATCTGCTGATTACTGATTCGAATCACCAAAATTCCTCTATCCATCAGAAAATGATCTTTACTCTGATCCAAGCGTTGTTGCTTCGTGCTTAAATGAGTGTATCCATCCACTTCGATAACCAGCCGGTAACTGGGAAACCAAAAATCCACCTCATACCCTTCCAAAGTATGGTTCTGCTTAAATGACCATTTCTTTCTTTGGAGAGCTTGCGCCAGACGGGTTTCGGCTTTGGTGCGACAACTGTCTCTCAACTTATCCATGCTTCTCCTCGATTTTCCATATGCTGGCTAATTGTTGACATTTCTCTAACATTCCCGTATACTTATTTAAAATGGTATTTTATTAATGATTGGAATTAAGGAGTACTTCAATGTCAAATAATGATTCGATTTATCCAATCAGCGTCGTGATGACAATGACTAATTTAACGGCTCGCCAAATACGTTATTATGAATCCAACGATCTGATCAAACCCGCGCGCTCTAAAGGCAATCAAAGATTGTATACGCCGCAAGATGTGGAAAACCTTTTATTAATCAAAAGTTTACTTGAAAAAGGGCTTAATTTGGATGGTATCAAGGCGATTATCAATAGTCCTAAAACAACCGAGACCGTAATACCGCCTAACGTGCCAGCTGCCCCGTCGACTCCGACAGTGTTCAGTTCGCACCGCCCGGAAGCGCCTAAGCTTACTTCTTTATATCCTGTAAATAATCAAGAAGCATTAAATAATTGGTTGCAGCACAAAAGAAAATAAGGATGTGGATTCGACATGACAAAGGAAGAAGTACTTAAAAAATGTAAGGAGCTTGATGTCCGTTTCATCCGCCTACAATTCACCGACATCTTAGGCGTTGTCAAAAATCTGGCGATACCGGTTAGCCAATTTCCCCGGGCCTTGGACAATGAAATCATGTTTGATGGTTCTTCTATTGAAGGATTCACCAGGGTCGAGGAATCGGATATGATTTTGAAGCCCGATTTAAATACCTTTGCTATTTTCCCTTGGCGCCCCAAAGAAGGCGCCGTCGCCAGAATTATCTGCGATATTTATACCCCCGAACTGGAACCTTTTCAAGGCGATCCCCGCTACATTTTAAAACAGACCATCAAAGAAGCTCAAGATTTAGGGTATTCAATTAATGTTGGACCGGAATGTGAATTTTTCCTATTCAAGTCCAATGATGACGGTTCCCCATCGCTGGTCGCCCATGATAAAGGCGGTTATTTCGACCTCTCTCCGAATGATTTAGGGGAAAATGCCCGCCGTGAAATCGTCCTTACTTTGGAAGAGATGGGGTTTGAAATTGAAGCCTCCCATCACGAAGTTTCTCCCGGACAGCATGAAATCGATTTTAAATATTCGGATCCTTTAACAGCGGCCGATCGCGTGACTACCCTGAAATTCGTCACCCGGATCATTGCGCTAAACCATAAATTGCATGCAACTTTCATGCCTAAACCTCTATTCGGCATCAATGGTTCGGGAATGCACATTCACTTATCCCTTTTTAAAGATGGCCAAAATGCTTTTTTTGATCCCAACGCTGCTCATGAGCTCAGTCCCACAGCCCTATACTTTATCGGCGGGCTCCTTAAGCACGCCAAGGGTATCACCGCCATTACCAATCCCTTGGTGAATTCCTATAAACGTTTAATACCGGGTTATGAAGCTCCCGTTTATCAATCGTGGTCAGCTTCCAATCGTAGCGCTCTGATTCGAGTTCCAGCCTCCCGTGGCAATAATACTCGGATGGAATTAAGAAGCCCCGATCCCTGTTGTAATCCTTATTTAGCTTTTAGTTTAATGATTAGAGCCGGTCTGGATGGCCTGGCCAATAAAATCAATTCCGGCGCGCCCATTCAAAAGAATATTTTTCTAATGTCCCAGGTGGAACGGTCACTTGAAAATATCACCGCTCTTCCAGACTCATTATATGAGGCCTTAGTCGAAATGGAAAAGGATCCTTTGATTCTTGAGACTTTAGGCGAACACATTTTTTACCGGTTTTTAGAAGCAAAGTCCATTGAATGGGAAGTCTACCGCAGTCAAGTTCATCAATGGGAAACCGATCAATATCTTGGTGTATTTTAACCTCTCCAAATCATTTATAAAAAAGGCAAAAAAAAAACTCCGTTTAAGGAGTTTTTTTTTCAGGCTTCAGTTGGTGTGTCGACTCGCAATGCCTTGCCTCTTTCCTTTAGCTCGCCTCTTGGCAGGGGCGAACAAAGCCCTTGCATATAAGCGCCATCTTCTACAACCAAAGTCACCATTTTCGAATCACCGGTAACTTTAGCGGAGGGCGCTAATTCCAGTCTTCCCCGGGCTTCAATTGAACCCTTCACTTCCCCAGCGATAATAATATTTCGAGCGACAAGATTACCGACCACCTTACCGCTTTCTCCTACGATTAAGTCTCCCCCGATATGAAGTTCCCCTTCATAATAACCATCAATCCGCAACGCTCCGCCAGGAGCCTCTAAATTTCCTTTAAAACTACATTCTTTTCCAACCAAGGTATCCACTTTACGCGAATTAATTCCTTCTTTAGATTGCATCGTAACCCTCCCCGTTAATTTCTGAAAAAAGATACTAACTTTAACCGCTGGCCATTTATATGAACCTCATAATGGAGGTGGAGCCCTTTACTACCGCCATAACTAATTGAAAGAACGATAACTGATACCCTTTTAACCCATTGCCTTCCCGACACTAACAACTTGGCATCATTCCGGCTAGATTCTAGTAGAACGTATCTTCCCAATTTCTGATTGCCATTAATTTACGATACGCCTCTACTAGTTTGCTTTCCCCGTTCTAGCGCCTTTTTGCTGAATAGCCCGCCATATCGTTGAAATTTTTGTCCGTTCCAATTTCAAACGGCTTAATTCTTCAGCAATCTGATAGCTTTTTTGTAATGTAGGCTTTACTTCACTTTGTTCCTTTTCTAACTTGGCGATCTGGTGTTTTTTGGCTTTAACATCTTGCCGGAAATGATATATCTGCTTTACTTGCATGGTATATGCAAAAAAAACGTACAAATTGAACCCGATGATTACAGTGATACACAAAACCGACCAAAAAGGAATACCAATACTTTTAACCTGGCCTCCCGAGGAATTTGGAACAAGCATAAAGGTAAATCCCTTAGCAAATTTCCGTTTAATAAATTTCAGGATTGTTTTCATGCTCCACCTCAAGAAAAAAACTCACCCATCTTTTTTCGTCAATTTTTAAATTCCAGAAAAATGGATGGGTTTTATATTTCGACAATCTTCATGGTTTTCCTGCTAAAATCCTAAAAAATCCTGTTCTTTCCAAAACTTTCGTTCATTTATTCGGTTTTCTTCCCAATCCCTCTGATTGCCTTATCAATTGCTTCTTTTTCTTCATCCGATAGGGGATAAATGGATGAGCCCTTTTGCACCGGTTTGCAATATACCCGCGCTTCTTCCCGTCCGAAAATACTGCTCATGACGATTCCATCCCCTAAGGCATCAAGCATTGCAAAGGCAAAACTTTGATCTCCTCCGGTATTTTCAAAAGCTTGGAAGCGGACCAAGTTCCAATTTTGCAAATGCCGTTCCTCTAATATTTGGTTATTTGTGAGACGGTCATCGATTTGTTGCTGTTTGTGAAAAACTTGATTTGTTTTCTCCAACAATTCAAGCAATAATGGTTCTAAATCTCTGCCTTCCGCTCTCTTTAACAAATTCCTATACTTTTTTAATGTAAAATAGGATGCTAAAAAAAGAACAATTAACAAAACATTCAATCCAATAACTGATAAAAAAATTACCAGCATATTTTGGGCCAGCCAATTATTAAAGAACGTAACCTCGTTCATTGGAGCAACAACCTTTCCAGTTTTATCGATTTACTCTTAAATTCCACAAGAATTATTCTGCAAAGTATCAACCTGCTCCTCCATTTTTTTAAAATTTTTCTTTCGGGATTTTTACCTTTTCATCGGCGTCTTTTAATATATTGATGCACTTTCATGCCTTTTTAAATTAAATTTCAAACAATCCCTTATTCATCACTGTGCCCCAAAGATAGTTTGTAACAAGCGTCCGCGCAGGTATGATCATACGCCGAAAAGAACAGATACAATATATCGAGATCAAAACGCACAATCAAACTATATATTGTATTTATTCATGACTCAACTTTGGTAAAGGAAAAGGTCGTTGAAAACCCCGAATCCCTAAGCATAAAATAAGAAAATATCTTGGCAAACAGCCTAAGGCCCCTACCCTAGCCCTTTAGAAACGCAAAGTGTTTTTAAGGAATTGTTTCAAAATCCACTTAAAGGGTATGGGCCCGGCCCGCGGGTTTTGACAGTTGAGCTTCGAAGCTTGAAATACCGCGATTGACCTTAATTTGAGCCAGTTTCCTTTAAGGGATGGGTCGCCCTTAGACCCTGAATTCTTCGAATTTTTTTCAGCCTATAATCTCTTCATAAAGCTCGTTCTATATCTTTGTTTATTTATCGGCAGCTTCTCCAAGCAAATTAATCCGATGTGCTAAAACTCCAGCTCCAAAACCATTATCGATATTAACGACTCCAATTCCGCTGGCGCATGAATTTAACATACTTAAAAGTGGAGCAACTCCTTGAAAATTGGTTCCATATCCGATACTGGTCGGAACCGCTACAATGGGTTTATCGACCAAACCTCCCACTACACTTGCTAAAGCGCCTTCCATACCGGCTACAACGATCAACACCCGGCACTCATCAATGATTGATTTTTTGTCAAACAAGCGGTGAATTCCTGCCACACCTACATCGTAGATTCTTTGAACCTTGCTTCCCATAATTTCCGCAGTGATGCACGCTTCTTCCGCCACAGGCAAATCGGCCGTGCCAGCCGATAAAACACCAATAACCCCCTGACTTACTTTTTTATTTCTCCACAATGCAACAACTCTAGCCTCTTCGAAATACCGAACATCTTCAATTTGGCTCTTAATGCTTTGAAAAACTTCTTTAGTAGCACGGGACGCCATCACATTAAGAGAACAATCTGCAAGACTCTTGAAAATTGCAACGATTTGTTCGATAGTTTTCCCCGGGCAATAAATAACCTCAGAGTTCCCATTTCTTAAATTACGGTGAGTATCAATGTTTGCAAAACCAAGATTTTGATAAGGAAAATCATTTAATTTCTTTAGGACATCCTCCGGCCGAGATTGGCCCGTAGCTATTTCTTCCAACCAATGCAGTATCATTTCTTTATCCATTGAATTCAATCATCCTATCCTTCTGTGCAATTATCAAAAGAAGTATTATTTCATAACACAATCCGTTTCACGTGAAACAAGTTTAAAAAAACGGCGATTACTCGCCGTCGAAAGTCAATGAATTAATTTTTCACATATCCTCTCAAAATCTTCTCCGTCATAATAATCAATTTCTATTTTTCCACCGCTCCCCGTTTGACGAATAATAACCTTCGTTCCAAATAACTGTTGCAATTCATCTTCTATCTCGATTACATTAGGGTCTTTCCGCATGGATACTTTCGCTGTGGTTTTCTTTGTTTCACGTGAAACAGGCGGAGGAGAATTTAATTGCCGAATAAATTCCTCTGTCTCACGGACCGACATCTCTTGAAGTTGAAGCTGACTCCAAGCGCGTTTTTGTTCATCCGAAGTTTTAAGACTTAAAAGAGCCCGCGCATGACCCATCGTAAGTGTCCCTTTGGCTAAGTCTGTACGAATTTCGGTGGGAAGATTCAGCAACCTTAAGGTATTCGCAATGGCAGGCCGACTTTTCCCTACCTTTTTTGCAATTTCGTCTTGCGTTAGCTGAAATTCATCAATTAAACGCTGGTAGGCATCGGCCTCTTCAATGGGATTGAGATCTTCGCGTTGTAAATTTTCGACGAGGGCAACTTCCATCATCGCCTGGTCGGTCATTTCCTTGACCACAACAGGAACTTGAGTCAAACCCACAAGTTTGGCGGCTCGTAATCTTCGCTCACCGGCAATTAATTGAAATTTGTCACCCATCTCCCGGACGAGCAAAGGTTGAATAATTCCATGAATTTTAATGGATTCCGCAAGCTCATTAAGCTTATCATCGATAAATTCTTTACGGGGTTGATACGGGTTGGTCTGGATGTCATTGATATTAACTTCAAATTGGGCCTCATTGGTCTGATTCTCCTCGGCCAGCTCCGGAATTAAGGCGCCTAAGCCTTTGCCTAAACCCCGATTTTTATTCATTGGCTATCACTTCCTTGGCTAAATCAATATAAGCCTCGGCTCCTTTGGATTTCTCGTCATAAAGAGTAATCGGAAGGCCAAAACTGGGTGCCTCACTCAACCGGATGTTACGGGGTATTACCGATTTATAAACTTTATCATTAAAATACCGGCGTACTTCCTCGGTAACCTGGGATGAAAGATTGGTGCGGTTATCATACATTGTCAATACAACACCCTCAATTTCGAGATTGGGATTTGAGTATTTTTGCACGAGTTGCACGGTTTTCATCAACTGGCTAAGACCTTCTAGCGCATAATACTCACATTGAATCGGTACAATAATTGAATCTGCTGCTGCCAAGGCATTTATCGTCAAATTGCCAAGAGAAGGGGGGCAGTCAATGAGCACATAGTCGTACTGATCCTTAATCGGTTCAATCGCTCTTTTTAATCTTTGATCACGAGCCATCATGCCAACCAATTCAGCCTCTGCGCCCGCTAAACGAATGGTTGCTGGCGCAATTTTCAGTTTTTCCACTTGGGTTTGTAATACGACTTGGTCCAATGGAGTCTCGTTAATTAAAACATCATAAATGCAATTTTTAATTTCGCTCTTCTTTAAACCAATCCCACTGGTGGAATTTCCCTGAGGGTCGTGGTCAATGATTAAAACCTTTTTTCCTTTTTGAGCCAAGCATGCACCCAAATTCACAGCGGTTGTTGTTTTTCCTACGCCGCCTTTTTGATTGGCGATTGCGACTACTTTCCCCATAATTGACTCCTCCTCCCGTTGGCCCCTTTTGGCCTGTAAAATGATTTCATTTTTCCGAAGGGCCTCCATTTCAACACTAAATAAATCGTGAGCGCGTTGTGTTAAAACCTCTATTGAATTTTTTCTTGTTCGTTTCATAAAAGTCACTCCCAATCCCCTCGGTTTCCTTTTTCTTTCGAGATAAGGTCGTAACTTCCTTCTTTGTTGATAAACTTTCTATTAGTAAATTTCAGAAATTTAATTTTTATAAGGGTTTCTTTTGAGGAATCCCTGCTTTTCTTGGATACCCATTTGGAGTAGGGTGAATTTTTTTTATAATCACCACAGACCGGAATCCGTAACAAAAAGGAAGCTCCGTTGTGAGACAATCGATAAGCGACCCCCCCAATATCTCAATAGCTTTTTCAGCCTCATCCAATTCTTTGTGATAATCTTTTCCTTTATATAATATTGCATAACCATGGATTGATACAAAGGGTAAGGCTAATTCCACTAATATATTGAGAGGGGCTACCGCTCGGGCAATTGCCAGATCAAATCCCTCTTGCTCCTTGGAAATCGTGATAAAATCTTCCGCTCTAGACCAAACCGGATTAATATTATGTATGCAGAATTGCTTGCAAAATTGTTCCTGAAATTTTATTTTTTTTTGAACCGAATCTAATGAAATAAATTGTTTTTCCGGAGAACATATTGCCAGCGGAATTCCGGGAATTCCGGCGCCGCTGCCAATGTCGATAATTCGGCGGGCGTCTATATATTCCGGTCGGTTAAAAATCACCAATGAATCGAAGATGTGCTTAAAAAGAGCCTCTTTTTGATCGGTGATAGCGGTCAAATTTACGCTTTGATTAGCATCCAACAAAAAATCAATAAATTGAATTAGTTGGCGCAAAGTATGTTCCGAAAGTTTGATTGAAGCTTTATCAAGCTCATCGGTTAGTAATTGTTGAATAGCATTCATTTTTTATTCCTCATCATATTCTCCAAATAAAAAAGCAAAGCGGTTAAATCGGCCGGATTAATTCCGCTAATCCTGGAAGCTTGGCCTAAAGTCATGGGTTGGAATTGCTTGAATTTTTCCCGGCCTTCACGGGCAAGATTGGGAACCTGGTCATAATCAATGTTCGTGGGGATTTTTTTATTTTCCAAATCAAGCATCTTTTGTACCTGGATATTCTCTTTTGCAAGATAACCTTGATATTTAAAACGAACAGCTACTTCTTTTAAATCCTTCAGATTCATGGTTTGTTCCGGAAACAGCTTTTGGGCGAAATCAGGAGATACCTCAGGCCTTTTAAGAATTTCAGCAACATTAAAGCGATTTTTAGGAGCCGTTAGTTGAGCTTCCTCAAAAATTCTGCGTATCTGGGGTTCCGGATTAAAGTATTGATTTTGAAATGTGCTATATATATGGTGAATTCGTTGCTTTTTTTTATTAAAAATTTGGGTTTCACGGTCTTCGATTAAACCAATATCAATCCCGTAGGGAGTCAATCGTTCATCGGCGTTATCGGAACGCAATGTGAGACGGTATTCGGCTCTTGAAGTCAATACCCGGTATGGCTCCAAACTTTCTTTGGTGACTAAATCATCAATCAGTACACCAATATAAGCTTCCGAGCGCTTCAAAACCAGTGGCTCTTTGCCTTGAACTTTAAGCGCCCCGTTAATACCGGCCATTAAACCTTGGGCTGCCGCCTCTTCATAGCCGGAACTTCCGTTTAACTGGCCGGCGGCAAATAAACCGGGAATATGTTTTAGTTCCAGGGATGGTTTCAATTCAGAACCCGGTAAAGCATCATACTCAATAGCATAACCGGGACGGACGATTTCTAATTTTTCCAACCCGGGGATGGTCCGCAAAAATAATTCTTGGACATATTCAGGCAAACTGGTGGATAGGCCGGCTAAATACATTTCATCGCTATCTGCCCCTTCCGGCTCAATAAACACTTGGTGACGATCTTTATCCGGAAATTGAACCAACTTGCTTTCAATCGATGGACAGTATCGCGGGCCAACCCCCTTAATTTGTCCGGAAAATAAGGGCGCCTCCTGCATATGCTCTCGAATAATCTGATGAGTCAACGGCTGGGTATAGGTTAACCAACATAGATGTTCTTGGCGGATTTGCCAAGGTTCCCAAAAGGAAAAGCCATGCTCTTCAAATTCTCCGGGCTGAGGGGTCATTTTTGTAAAATCAATGGATCTCCGGCGGACCCGGGCGGGAGTCCCCGTTTTAAAACGTCTAAGTGGGAGGCCGATCTTTTTTAAATCATCCGATAAGCAATTGGCCGGAAGCTGACCCATGGGTCCGGAAGAATAATTAAGACCGCCAATAAAAACACGACCTTGGAGAAAAGTACCGGTGGCAAGAATAACAACCTTCGAGTGATATTCAATTCCGGTACGGGTTCTCACCCCCATACATTGACCCGAAGTATCCAAAAGAAGTTCAGCCACTTCCGCTTGCCTGATAGATAGGCTGGGTATATTCTCCAATTCAGTCAACATCGTCCGGTGGTAGACTTCCTTGTCGGCTTGGGCCCTCAAGGCCCACACCGCCGGTCCTTTTTGGGTATTCAGCATCCTCATTTGCAAATAAGTCCGGTCGATCATTCGACCCATGATACCTCCAAGCGCATCGATTTCACGGACCAAATGCCCTTTGGCAGGTCCTCCGATGGAAGGATTACACGGCATAAAAGCAACGTTATTATAATTAATTGTAAAAAGTAGCGTCCGACAGCCCATCTTGGTTGCTGCAAATGCGGCTTCACAACCGGCATGACCTGCTCCGACAACAATTACATCATAGGGCTGATGCTCCATATTCTTCTCCTTGCCCCTTTCCTTTTTGACAATTCATAAATAATAATGTCCGGTCCGCATCCGATAAGGTAGGTATCCTTAATGCCTGCCCAAGAGTTAAAGGTTTGATCCGTATCAAATCATCGCGCCCGGTATCCGAAAGGCCCTTCAATCCTGCTGCCCAAAGGGGATCGATTCCAATTTGATTGAGCTCATACATCTGCGTTCTTTTGTTTTGTTGGCGATCCAAATACCCTGCCAATTTTGATTCATTCCAAATAAATTCTCGAACCGGCTGGGGATAGCTTTTTAAAACAGGAAATTCCTTAACCAATATTTCATCGGTCAGTTCCGGACGCAAGACGAGTTCTTTTAAACGGTATCCCCGATCGGGTTTAGGCAACCCCGTATGTTCCCAAAAATCAGATTCCGGACTCATTTTAGTATTCGAAAGAAGATCTTGCAATTCGGTTCCGACATCCAAAAGTTGTTCCAACCGGTTCCAGCGCTGACGCGAATTTAATCCAAGCTCAAAACCAACTCTTCCCAAACGGCTTAAAGAATTATCAAGCCGCATAAATAAGCGGAATTCAGCGAGTGAAGTCATCATTCGATAGGGTTCTTCCGTTCCAAGGGTCGTTAAATCATCGATCAGGACTCCAATATAGGAAGTAGTTCGGTCCGGGATATAAGCAGGGAGTCCTTTAAGTTTGCGGGCTGCGTTGATCCCTGCAATAAGCCCTTGGACCGCAGCCTCTTCATACCCGGAAGTTCCATTAATTTGTCCCGCAGTAAAAAGATTTTCTATTTTGCGGTTTTCCAATGAGGGGCTAAATTGAAATGAATCCAAACAATCGTATTCGACAGCGTAACCCGGTCGGACAATCTGAGAATTCTCCAATCCCGGAATCGTCGCCAATATTTTCTCCTGAATTTCTTCCGGCATAGCGGTAGTCATTCCCAGTAAATAGAGTTCCTCCGTATACCTTCCTTCCGGCTCGATAAATATTAAGTGGTCGGTTTTCTGAGGAAAATTGATGACTTTCCGGTCGATCGACGGACAAAAATGAGGTCCTTTCGTAGTAATGGCGCCCGAACGGATCGGCGAAAGATGGATATTATCCATAATGGCACCAATGGTTTCAGGAGTAGTTGATGTCACCCAGCAAGGGATTTGGGGGCGCTTTTGGTTCAGTCCATCCCAAGAATAACCCCACTCCGGTTCGATCAATTTTTGCGGCGTCATTTTGTCATAGTTTACCGATTGATTATGAATTCTAGGTGGAGTTGCAGTCTGAAAACGCCGTAAAATAAGACCATGTTTTTTTAGACTGATGCTCAATTCGACTGAAGCGGGTTCCCCTTGACGGCCCCCTTGATAGCGTATATCTCCCATAACGATATGAGCATCCAAAAAGGTTCCGGTGGCGATGATTACTGCCTTGGCCTGATAGCTCCTGCCCGATTTAAGCTTGACACCGACTATCCTATTGTCATCAACCAGCAAATCACAAACCAATCCCTGTTTTACGCTTAGATTAGGTTCACGTTCTAAAACTAAAGTCATCTCGGACTGGTATAGGCGCTTATCGGCCTGAGCTCTGAGGGCCAAAACAGCCGGGCCCCGACTTTCATTGATCCGGCGGATATTCAAATAGGAACGATCGATAATTTTGCCCATTTCACCACCTAAAGCATCTAATTCCCTTACAAGATGACTTTTAGCAGCAGGACCGCCAATTGCTGGATTACAGGACATAGCCGCAATCGTATCCGGAGATATTGTAATGATCAATGTCTTAGCACCTAGCCGTGCTGAAGCAAGAGCCGCTTCACACCCGGCGTGACCGGCGCCGACTACGATAACATCATATTCCATTATGCCAGCTCCTTCATGATCGTAACGATCTTATGGATCATCGTATCAGAATTTTTATCGTCATTTGCCAATACAAAATTGAGCAAAAATGCCGTGTAACACCTCATCGGAAACATTTTTCCCGGTAATTTCACCAAGAGCTTCCAGACAAGACCGTAGATCAACCGCTAACAAATCCTCACTTAAATAATTTTTAAGTCCGTCATGAAAGCTTTCCAATGCAGCGAATCCTCGCTCTAAGGCTCGTTTATGACGTACTCTCGAAAGCAAAGGCCGATCATCGACTTCAATCTTGCCCAGTCCTACCTTTTCGATTAAGATCTTCTCCAATTCCGAGAAACCATTTTTGGTTTCCAGGGAAAGTTTCACCATAGAATATTCATTCTGTAGCGGACCAAGCTCATCCAAAGATAATCTCTGGGGTAAGTCCATTTTATTTACAACAATGATAGCCGGTTTTCCATGAATTTTATTTAGGATCAGTTGATCCTCTGCGGATAATTTTTGACTGCCATCCAGCAGCAGCAGAATCAAATCGGCATCTGTCAAATATTGCTCCGCTTTTTCAATCCCTATTTTTTCAATGGGATTTTCAGTAGTCCGGATACCGGCCGTATCGAGAAGGCGGATCGGGATGCCCTGAATCTGGATTTGAGCTTCAATGACATCCCGGGTTGTACCCGGTATTTCCGTGACGATAGCCCGTTCTTCCTGTAAAAAAGTATTCAGTAAGCTGGATTTTCCCACGTTCGGGCGGCCGGCTATGACAATCATAATGCCTTCACGAAGTTTACGCCCTTCATCGATATGGTTTAACAATCCTTGAAACTCATTTTCAAGAAGGATGACCTCATCAAAAAGCCGGTCTCTTTGGGGTTCAGGAATACCTTCTTCGGGAAAATCCAATACCGCCTCGATTGAAACTAGGATTTCATATAATGAGGATTCCAATTTCATAATTTCTTCCGTTACGCGTCCTGTTAATTGGGATAATGCAATTTGATGAGCTTTTTCAGTTTTAGCCCGAATCAAATCAATAATCGATTCGGCTTGTACCAAATCAATCCTCCCATTTAAATAGGCCCGCTCGGTAAATTCCCCGGGGCCGGCCAGCCGGACGTCTTGGTCCAAAATCACTTCTAAGATCTGCGATATTCCGACCATTCCCCCATGGGCCTGAATTTCCAAAACATCCTCTGCGGTATAACTATGGGGTTTGCGGCTGTAAAAAAAAAGAACTTCATCAATAATCCGTTGCTTTTTAGGATCAACGACTTTTGCGTAATAAATATGGCGGTCCTGAAAGTCCTTAAAAAAATTGCCTTTCGGGGTTTGCAAGATTTTTAATCCTATTTCTTTAGCCCTGGAACCACTAACCCGGATGATAGCGATTCCACCTTCTCCAATCGGAGTGGATATAGCAGCAATCGTATCTTTAATGTTCACTTGTTCCTCCCTTATGAGTAACCAAAATACATCCTATAGGTTAATATTTTGAATGGCGTTCATATCGATAAAATAATTGGTAAAAAATAAACCCGGATAAACCGGGTTCCTTAGGTCCTACTTTAATCTTTAATTTACTTAAATAACCTGGTTACGACTCCATAGTATCCTGAGGAGAAATAATAACGTGCCGGTATGGGTCTTCCCCTTCACTATAAGTAATTACTTCTTTGTATTCCTGTAAAGTAGCGTGAATAATCCGCCGTTCATGAGGAGACATTGGTTCCAATACCTGCTTGCGTTTTTCGCGTTTTACTTTATCGGCCACCTTCAATGCTAAGTGACGTAACGTCTCTTCCCGGCGGCGACGATAACCTTCTACATCAACAACAATTCTTTCTTTATCGAGTTGATCCTTATTGACCGCTAAATTAACCAAGTATTGAATGGCATCAAGGGTTTGTCCGTGTTTCCCAATCAATAATCCCAAGTCTTTTCCATTAATATTCAAAGTGGTGCAATCTTTCCGTTTAAAAATTTCAACTTGAGCCATTACTCCCATATTCACTAACAATTCACGCAAAAACAAAGCAGCGACTTGTCCCAAGTCTTCCTTGACAGTAACTTTCACTTTAACAACCTTACTGCCTAAAAAACCGAATAAACCTTTGGCGGTCTCTTCCATGACTTCAACGCGGACCTGATCCGACGTTGCCTTTAATTCACGAAGGGCTTCTTCCACCGCTTCCTCTTTGGTGTGGGCAATTTTAACAACAGACTTCAATAATCTCCCCCCTATATCCAAAACCTTTGGCCCCTGTCCTTAAATTCTTCGCTACAATACAACGATTTGTCTTTCCTTGTTGACCAAAGATTTTAATTCTTTTCAGGCTCAGGATGATTTCCCGCTTTGTGAATATGTTCTTTTACCGTGAAGTACTCGTTGATAATATATTGTTGGGCTATACCGACAATATTGCTTACTACCCAATACAAACCAACTCCGGCATTGACTTGATAAGTGAAAAAGCCAAACATTACAGGCATGATGTACAAAAATATCTTTTGATTTTGATCCGCACCCGTGGCTGGAGTCGTTAATTTCTGTTGGAAAAATGTAGTGATCGCCGAGATGACCGCTAAAGCAATATCACCTTTCTGAACCAAAGGGAGCCACAAAAAAGTAGCATTACCAATAGAATTTTTAATGAAAGTCGGATCCTGCAATAAACCGAATATTGCCCATAAGATTGGTAATTGAATTAACATCGGCAAACATCCGCCAAAGGGGTTTACCTGTTCTTTTTTATAAAGCTCCATGGTCCGGCGCTGCATTTCATCGGGCTTATCTTTGAATTTTTCCTGAATCTCTTTTAACTTAGGCTGAATATTTTTCATTTTATTCATAGCCTGTACTTGTTTAATCGTCGTTGGGAAGAGAATCATTTTAATGACAACAGTCAAAATGATAATTGCCCAACCCCAACTAATTGACCATTCAAATCCAAATCCGCCTTGGTGAAAAAAGTTGAGCATATTGGCAAACAAATTAATAAATTGGTCAAATAAATTTAAATCGGCACCTGGAGGTTTAATCAGAATCGGCATATGATTTTACATCCTTTCATTTCACTTTTCGGGTATTGGATCATATCCACCTTTGGAAAACGGATGGCATCTTAAAATTCTTTTCACCCCATAGTATAACCCTTTCATTAAACCAAATTTCTCAATCGCCTGGTAAGCGTATTGTGAACAAGTCGGATAATAGCGACAAGTTCTCGGTTTAATGGGTGAAATAACTTTTTGATAAAATAGTATAAAAAGAAGGATTACTCCTTTCAATGGGAATCCTCCCCCTTACATTCAAAAATACCGGATTTTCTCGGCAGACGTTTCCTTACTCCACCAAGTATATGCGTTATTTCAATTATTATGTTGGCTAGAGTAGCTTCCTTAATAGGATTTCTAGCCACAAGCAAAACATCCAATCCTTTTAAATCATCCACAGACTGTGCAGAAACAGCTTCACGCAACAATCTTTTGATTCGATTTCGAATCACGGCATTTCCTATTTTCCGGCCGACACAAAAACCAACCCGGATAAAATCGAAAGAGGTATGAAGAAAATAGACCACTAAATACCTGCCGTAAATAGAGTGGCCCTTTTCAAAGATACCTTGAAATTCCTCGTTTTTTTTAATGATAGCTAATTTTGTCAAAGTACTTTCTCTTTAGGCGGATAAAACTTTTCTACCTTTTGCTCTCCTACGGCTCAACACTTTACGTCCGGCTTTGGTGGCCATTCTTGCCATAAAACCATGGTCCTTCTTATATTTATGACGATTGGGCTGGTATGTCATTTTCATTGATATCACCTCATTCCGCATTTTAGGCAATAAAGTTTGCGATAATAATTATAATGACCAAGGTAGATAGTGTCAATAGTAAATCAGGATAAAACAAAAATTATTTAAAAAAAATTGTGGATAATTTTTTTATCCATATATAGCTTGGAAGAATTCATGATTGCTTGGTTAATTATAAATTGCCAAAAGGGTTAGATTTTGTTATTATAGTATAGTCCTTTGAATTTATCCACAGGTTGTGAATAGTTTTGTGGATAAATTATATTTTGTGGATATGTAAATATCTTAAGGTAAAGGCTTTTTTTATTTTCCACTCTTTCAGATTTCGTTAGGAATCTTAAGTGATTGGGATGTTTTTCACAAGTTATCCCCAAGATATGGATAACTAGATCGTAAGGAGCGTTGGGGGTTAATGAGTAATTTAGATACGATTTGGGAAAAGACATTGGAATCAATATCTCCTTTCTTAAGCAAACCCAGTTTTGAAACATGGCTAAAGCCAACCAAACCTGTGTCTTTGGAAGGAAACCTTTTAACTGTTGAAGTTCCAAATGATTTTGCCCGGGACTGGCTTGAATCACGCTATGCGCCTTTACTTGCCACAACATTAAAAGAGTTATTGGAAGAAGATGTGGAATTGCGGTTTATTACTCCTGAGCGTAATGAAGCTCAAAATAAGCCGGAAACTGAAACTGCCGCTCATATTGGGCAAAGTATTCCACAACCCTCCCTGCTGAATCCAAAGTATACCTTTGAGAGTTTCGTCGTAGGGGAAAGTAACCGTTTTGCCCATGCCGCATCCCTGGCGGTAGCGGAGGCGCCGGGAAAAGCCTATAACCCATTATTTATATATGGTGGAGTAGGTTTGGGTAAAACCCATCTCATGCAGGCAATCGGTCAATTTGCATTAAAAAATCATCCTGATTTCCGGGTGGTTTATGTATCTTCTGAGAAATTCACCAATGAATTGATCAATGCGATTCGGTTTAACCGAACTCCCCATTTCCGGGATACCTATCGAACCGTTGATATTTTACTGGTGGATGATATTCAATTTTTTGCCGGGAAAGAAAGCACCCAGGAAGAATTCTTCCATACATTTAATACTCTTTATGAATCCGGCAAACAAATCATTATTTCCAGTGATCGTCCGCCAAAAGAAATTCCTACATTGGAGGACAGGCTCCGGTCGCGTTTTGAATGGGGGCTGATTACCGATATCCAAGCCCCTAACTTAGAAACCCGGATAGCGATATTAAGGAAAAAAGCTTCAACGGAAGGTTGGCATTTACCTAATGATGTGATGGTGAATATTGCCGATCAAATCAATTCCAATATTCGTGAATTGGAAGGGGCGCTGATTCGAATCATCGCTTACGCCTCTTTTCATAATAAACAGATTTCCTTGGAACTGGCCAATGAAGTTTTAAAAGACGTCATTTCGTCAAGTAAGGCCAAACGGCTGACGATCCCCATTATTCAACAGGCAGTATGTGATTTTTATAACATTGAAATGGAAGATTTGAAAGCGCAACGGCGTACCAAAAATGTCACTCTTCCCCGGCAAATCGCCATGTACATCGTAAGAGAATTAACTGATTATTCTCTGCCTAAAATCGGCGAGGAATTTGGAGGACGTGACCATTCAACCGTTATCCACGCCTGTGATAAAATCCAAGATTTAATTAAAAGTGATCCCGAGGTCGATCGGATTATCAAAAATTTAATCCACAATTTGGGTCAATAATTGTGCACAGGATCTGATTGGATTGTGGAAAATTTATTAATCTCATTTTCTGAATTCTGTGGATTATGTTATTTTGTAGAAAACCGCCCTTTTTATTCACAGTCTTGATTTTCTAAAAAGCTTGATGATAGTTGTTTTTGATCAACTTATTCACAGTATCAACTCGACTATGACTACTACTTTTTTATTATATAATATTAATAATTGATCATTTAGAAATACCATTGTTGACAGGAGGGTAAAAAAAATGAAGATTGTATGCCTTCAAGATGAATTAGCGCGTTTTTTACAAATTACTGCCCGCGCGCTCGCACTAAAATCAACTTTACCGATTTTAACGGGAATTTTTTTGGAAACCAGCGATAATTCATTGCGTTGCGTTGCTACGGATTTGGAGATAGCGATTGAAGTCAATGTCCCCAATATTCAAATTTTTACGCCCGGATCTATTGTTTTACCGGGTAAAACGTTCGTTGAGATTATCCGCCATTTACCTTCCGGACCGGTGACGATTGAATATGAAGAAACTTCTAAAATGGTAACAATTACCAGTAAACATTCCTCTTATCAATTACCGGTGTTACCCGTTGAAGAATTTCCGACGATGCCGGAATTAAAAGACGGAAATCAAGTGGAAATTAAGGGTGAAGTTTTAAAAGAGTCCATTCGCCAAACGATGTATGCAACCTTGATCGATGATCCCAGACCTTTTTTATCCAGCATATTATGGGAAATTACTCCCGGGCAATTGCGTTTGGTGGCGACGGATGTAAATCGGCTGGCTTTAAGGGACGTGCCTGTGGAATCCGATTTTCAAAAAACGGCATTGGTTCCGGTCCACTCATTACGAGAAATCGCCAATATTTTCGGTAATAATAACGAGGAGAAATTAACTGTTCATTTAACGGACAAGTTGATATTTATCAAAGGTTCCGGAATTACACTTTCCTCCCGCTTGGTGGAAGCACAATTTCCCCGTTATGAACAGGTTGTCCCCAAAGAATTTAATGGAGTCGTGGCCGTTGAAAGAAATGAATTTATCGAAGCTTTAGAAAGAACTTCACTGGTTAGTAATTCAATCAAAATCAACATCTCCGAAAGCGGAATGATTATAACAGCCAAAGAACCTGACAAAGGCCGATCGTATGAAGAATTACCCGTTGATTTTTCGGGGAAAGAAATTGAAATAGGGTTTAACGTAAGGTATTTATTGGATTTCTTAAAGTCGGTTGAGGCAACGAAAATTAATTTCAAATATAGCCAGGATCAAAAGCCAACTTTACTCCAGGCTTTGGAAAAAGATGAGTATTTGTATGTCGTAATGCCTTTGAAATTATCGGTGTAAAAAGGAATATCTCGTAGTTTATCAACTTTTTGGATGGAAGAATCCGACATTGATGTTTTTACGATCTCTTGAATTGCAGCATTACCGCAACTATCAACACCTTCAAGTGGAATTTTCACCTCAGGTTAATATTTTTTATGGTCAAAATGCCCAAGGGAAAACCAATTTACTGGAGGCAATTTCTTTGTTGTGTTTTGGAAAATCATTCCGGACCAAAAAAGAGGGAGAACTCATCCAATGGGAAACAACTTCCTGCTATTTAAAAGGTCAATTTGAATCCGATGATTTTCCCTTAATCATTGAGCTAGGAATCGCTGAGAAAGAAAAGCGCACCAAAATAGAGGGACAAGTTGTTAAAAATAGTGAATTGTTTGGGAAAATCCCCCTGATTACCTTTGCTCCAGATGATCTGCAGTTAATTAAGGGTGGACCCCAATTACGGCGGGATTTTATCGATCTGTACTTGGCACTCATTGAGCCTAAGTATCGTTTTATTTATTATAACTATTATAAAGTGGTCCAACAACGTAATCGCCTGTTAAAAGAAGGAATACGCGATCCCAGGGAATTGGAAGTATGGGATGAACAATTGGTGGAAAAAGGTTCGAAAGTTATCAAGTATCGGCTGGCTTTTATCGAAGATGTCAAAGGTTACATTTCCAGAGCCCAGCACGAAATTAGCGGAACCCTGGAAAATTTAAACCTGGAATACGTCGGTTTTCGAAATTCCGTTTTACATTGTATCAGTGAGGAAGATATTAAGTCGCGGTTTCTGGTGGAATTAAAAATGGTTAAAAATAATGAAAGGGAACGAAGAGTCACCTTAGTGGGACCGAATCGGGATGATCTCCGCTTGAGTATAGGGGATGGAATCGATCTTCGTAACTTTGGTTCCCAAGGACAGCAAAGAACTGCGGCTTTAGCTTTAAAATTGGGAATGATGGAAAAAATAAAGGAAAGCCGGGGACAATATCCAATTTTATTATTGGATGACGTTATGTCCGAATTTGATGATCAAAGAAAACAACAATTATTGACGGTTTTAATCAATTCGGCTCAAACGTTCATGACTTCCACCAGTAAGAGGGATTTTCCGATCGGTGATCAAAATACCCTTTTTTTTAAGGTATCCGGAGGGATGATCGACCGTGGCTAGTAGCGCCTTTGGTTCAATTATTGAAAAATTTTTTTATAAGAACGGCGGATGGTCAAGACTGAAAGGAGAATTATCCGTATACTACTGGCCTAAAGTAGCCGGAGCGGAAATTGCCAAAAAAGTTGAGGCTGTACGTTTCAGAGATGGATATTTATATTTACAAACCGATATCCCGGCCCTAGCTCAGCAAATATTGTTCATGGTACCGAGTTTTTTGGAAAAGTACCGGAGATTTATTGGAAAAGGGGTATTAAAGGGCATCAAAGTCAAGATTGGATCGATAAAACGTTCCTTATCCAATCCCGACCTTTCCATTAATGATTTTTTTTTGGAACCTACGGATTTATCCAAAATCGAAACCTGTAAAAGTTCGATTGAAGACCCGGATTTGGCGGCGTGCTTTGAAAAGTTAATGCAAAAATCCTATCTTGTCAGGAAAAAGCAAGCGGCGGAAGGCGGTAAAGAATGTTTATCCTGTGGAGTGATCATTGATTCCAAGTTTGATTATTGTCCCTGTTGTGAAAATAAGGTTCATCAGGAAATCCGGGATTATATATCTTATCAAAAAAATCATCACCCGGAGCAAAATACTGGCGATCCCAGTCAATTTGAAGGATTAAGTCATTTAAAAATAAAAAAAACTCGAATAGATTGAGGGAGGAAAAAATGTTTGTCCATCTTGGCGAAGATATTTTGATCGATTCTAAGTCAATTGTGGCGATTATTAGTGCGGAAAATTCAATGGGAGCCAGTAGCACCAAAGAGTTTTTGCGAGTTGCCCAAGAAGAAGGTTTTGTTAAAAAAATCAGCAAGGAATTTTCTTCCATCGTTATTACGGATAAAACTGTTTTTTTATCCCCGATATCGTCCCAAACGCTGAAAAAACGTGCGGGCTATATTGACGAGTTAGAAACGAACTTTTCTCTGGAAGGGGTTTCTTAATGGACCAGGATCAGCAAATAAAAAAAACAAACGGTTCTTCTGAGTATAATGCCAGTCAAATTCAAGTGTTGGAAGGTTTGGAAGCGGTCCGTAAGCGTCCAAGCATGTACATCGGCAGCACCTGTATTAAGGGACTTCATCATTTAGTGTATGAAGTTGTTGACAATAGTATTGATGAAGCTTTAGCAGGTTATTGCGACCGCATTATCGTCACATTGAACGAAGATGGTTCGGTAACCGTGGATGATAATGGACGAGGTATTCCGGTCGATATTCAAGCCCAGGCTAAAAAATCAGCTTTGGAAGTTGTCTTAACCATATTGCACGCCGGCGGTAAATTCGGCGGGGATGGTTATAAAGTATCCGGCGGTCTTCATGGTGTGGGTATTTCGGTAGTCAATGCCCTTTCGGAAATACTGGAAGTATGGGTGAAAAAAGACGGCAGCCTTTATTATCAGTGCTATCATAAGGGTAAACCCGATGAACCGGTTAAGGTAATCGGTAAGGCTGAAGGAAGCGGGACTATTGTAAAGTTTAAGGCGGATCCCGAAATTTTTGAAAGTGTGGAATTTAGTTTTGATTATTTGACTCACCGTTTCCGGGAATTGGCTTTCCTCAACAGGGGTATTAAAATTATTTTAAGGGATGAGAAAGCCGGTAAAGAGGTGGTGTATCATTATGATGGCGGAATCACCTCCTTTATTGAGCACCTGAATAAAACCAAGGACCCGGTTCATAAAGAAATCATTTATATTTATAAAAAAGTTGAAGACACCGAAGTGGAAGTAGCGGTCCAATATAATGACAGTTATGTGGAAAACGTCTTTTCATTCGCCAATAATATCAACACACATGAGGGGGGTACTCATTTATCGGGATTCCGTTCCGCTTTAACAAGAACCCTCAATGACTATGCCCGGAAAGCCAATCTAATCAAGGAAAGCGATTCCTCTTTCAGCGGGGACGACGTCCGGGAGGGATTAACGGCTGTTATAAGCGTTAAACTCCGTTTTCCGCAGTTTGAAGGACAAACCAAAACCAAATTAGGAAACAGCGAAATCAGGGGATTGGTTGAAACTGTGGTGAACGATGCTTTGGCAGAGTTTTTAGAAGAAAATCCGGCGGTAGGAAAAAAGATTATCGAGAAATGTTTATTGGCATCCAAAGCCCGGGATGCAGCCAGAAAAGCTAAAGAGTTGACCCGCAGAAAAAGTGCGCTGGAGGTCGGATCCCTACCCGGTAAGCTGGCGGACTGTTCTACCAAAGAAGCCGAAATTTCCGAATTATATTTGGTAGAGGGCGATTCGGCGGGCGGATCGGCCAAACAAGGAAGAGATCGCCGTTTTCAAGCGATTTTACCTCTGCGGGGAAAAATCCTTAACGTCGAGAAAGCCAGTTTAGACAGGGTTTTGACCAACGAAGAAATTAAAGCAATGATTACTGCGCTTGGGACCGGTTTCGGGGATGATTTTGACGAGACGAAACTCCGTTATCATAAAATCATTACCATGACCGATGCCGATGTTGATGGCGCCCACATCCGGACTTTACTTTTAACATTTTTTTACCGTTTTATGAGGCCTTT
The DNA here is from genome assembly GCA_023429995.1 of Bacillota bacterium. Taxonomy (GTDB): domain Bacteria; phylum Bacillota; class UBA4882; order UBA8346; family UBA8346; genus UBA8346. Next base: position 32,168 of record JAEZCE010000052.1, read on the forward strand.
AGTAGAAAATGGCTATGTTTATATCGCTCAACCTCCATTATATCAAGTTAAACAGAATAAAAATGAATATTATGCTTATTCCGATAAGGAATTGGAAACGTTACTGGCAAAAATCGGTCGTCAAGGAATCACGGTTCAGCGTTATAAAGGATTAGGAGAGATGAACGCCGAACAATTATGGGAAACCACCATGAATCCCGATAAGAGAACCGTTTTAAGGGTTACCTTGGAAGATGCAATTGTGGCTGATGAAACATTTTCAATGCTGATGGGTGATAAAGTTGAGCCCCGCAAAGATTATATTCTTTCCCATGCCAAAGAAGTCAGAAATTTGGATGTTTAGGTGAAGATGAAAATGGTAAGGATGTTAGCAATTTCTAAAAATGTTTACTTGCATAGTACTGGTATTCTGTGTTAATATATTCATGGTGTCGTTATGACAAAGAATTTTTCCGTGGAACAAAATGAAGCCGATCAAGAGTTTATGAGTGAAGCCCTTGCCGAAGCCGGTAAGGCAGCCAAGATTGGCGAAGTTCCTATCGGCGCTGTCATTGTCTATGAAGAAAAGATTATAGCGAGAGCACATAATCTTAAAGAAACAACGGGTGATCCCACAGCTCATGCTGAAATATTGGCATTAAGAACTGCGGCCCAGTTGAGACAAGGATGGCGGTTAAGCGGGGCCACACTTTATACCACATTGGAACCATGCCCAATGTGCGCCGGAGCGATGGTGATGGCCAGAATTGGCCGCCTGGTATACGGCGCCAAGGATCCAAAGGCTGGATCGGCCGGGACATTGATGAATATCGTTCAAGATGAGCGATTCAATCATAAAGTGGAAATAACCTCTGGTGTTATGGCTACGGAATGTGGTAATATATTAAAGGAGTTCTTCCGGGAACGCCGAAGATAATCATTGATAGGAGAGCGCTCGATCCGGAGAGATGGCTGAGCGGTTGAAGGCGCCCGCCTCGAAAGCGGGTAGGGATTCACGTCCCTCGCGAGTTCGAATCTCGCTCTCTCCGCCATTTGATAATACTGAATGATTGTTATTATTTAACAAAAAGTTTTTTAAAATTTAATTTTTAGTTTTTATTGGAGAGATGGCCGAGTGGTCGAAGGCGCACGCCTGGAGCGCGTGTAGGTGTAACAGCCTCTAGGGTTCGAATCCCTATCTCTCCGCCATTCAAACATTACAACCAGCCTAGGGCTGGTTTTTTTGATCACGATGATTAACCAATAAGAATAATCATTAAAAAAAGAGCCTTAAGTTTTTTTGCCATCTGCCGAAATAATAAGTGAATTTTATTGGAAAGGGGCAGTCAACCATGAATAAAATAAAATTTCCGGATGACAACGGGATTCATCAGCCTGGTTCGAAATCCTTTCGAAATGTCGAAAAGCATTCCCCCCCTTCTTACTCGGCGTTATTCCCATGGTTAATCCGGCCTCGCGATCAACATCCAACTCCAGAGCGGCAACACCATGAAGAACATCCAGGTTTAAGACCGTGCCATCCTGAAGGATGTTTAGGTCCAAGGCCGCATTTTCATGAAGAACAACTGGGTTCAAGATGGCGTCATCATAACAAATACCCAGGTTCAAGGCCTCATCATCATCAAGAGTACCTTGATCCACGTTTACACCATCACGACAAACACCCGGTTCATAAACATTCAAGGCCACGTTACCGTTATGTCCATAGCAGGATCAGTTTATACATTGCCGATTCAAACACCGAGAAAAGCAGATATTTTAAAATATTAATGAAAAATGATCAATAATTGGCGAGATGGATCTTTCCTTCGGTGTTAAATTATGGGTTTATATAATAATTAAGCCATTATGAATCCTCCTTTTTCGGGAAAAATTAACGAATGAAAAGGGGGATTTTTATATGGAAAAGATTAGAGTAGGAGTTATTGGGACCGGACTTGCCTGGGAAAGGCTGCATTATCCGGCTTATCAGGAATTGTCGGATCGATATGAAATCAGGGCATTGTGTGACGTGGATCGTCAGAGAGCAGAAAGTTGGGCCGGTAGTTTGGGATTGGATCCTCAACGCGATGTGTATGGCGATTTTCAGGCTATGATTGATCGTAAAGATTTGCAAGCCATCGATATCATGGTGCCGATTAGTAAAAATCATCCTGTGGCGGAGATTGTTGCCCAGTCGGGAAAAGCGATTATTTTAGAAAAACCGCTGGGAGCGACGCTTGATCAAGCCCAGGCGACCCGGGAATTACCGGAACATTACGGGATTCCAATGATGATAGCCGAAAATTACCGCTATAGTGAAGAATTTAATATTTTACGCGATTTGATTCAACAGAAGAAAATTGGTGATACGGTTTATTTTATTTATCAAAATACCAATTGTTTCCCGTGCGCCATGACGAAGGATACTTTTTCCGCCAAGGAATGGCGGCAACATCCGGCGTATCCGGGGGGTGACTTATTGGATGCAGCCATTCATCCCTTATCCGGGCTTCGTCATGTTTTTGGGGGAATTCAGTATTTACAAGCCTTTGGAGCCCCACAAAAGGACGATTTCAGTCCTTATGCGGCCGTAACAGTCAATTTGCATTTTATCAATGGAGTTATCGGTGAGTTTGCCTATTATCCGGCGGGCCGGGAAATTCAAAAACCCACGATCGGCCTGCGGATCTTCGGTACCCAAGGAATGATATACATGGAAGACAACCAGTGCGGGGTCATTAACGTTTTTTATAATGATGGCGGTCATGAAATGGTTGGATTCCGGCCCATGCGAGGTTATTATAATGAATTGCTCAATTTTCACAAATCATTAATGGGAGAAGAAAAGATTAGTGTAACACCGGATATGGAAATCGGTGATTTGCGAACGGTTTATGCTATCTTACAATCCATAGGCGAACAAGAAGTGATTAAGGTTGATAAGGTTCCCCAACATACGGTGCATTAACCATTCAGCCTGCACACTATTGGCGTTTTCTAAGCAGTACCCTCTCCAGTAATAAAAACATTTGGTGAAAAGCCTAATAGCAATTTAACCGCCTGAGTAAGAAAATAATTTCTTTTTTTTAAAAAGAAATTATTTTTATGGGTAAAGTTTTTAAGTACTAGGATTATAGGGACAAAAACGATACCTTTTTTCAAAAAAAAGTGGTAATATGGTAATCAGTAGAAAGTGGGGAGAAAATTTGTTATATTATTTATCGATCAGTTTAACAGTTATCGCCAATGTTTTGTATCATATTTTTCAAAAATCGATCGCACCCAAAGCGAATCCTTTATTTTCACTGACAGTGACTTATTCCACGGCGGCCTTGGTTTCTTTGATTTTATGGCCTTTCTTTTCAAACGGGGAAAACTTTGAAAATTCGTTTAAAAATTTAAATTGGGCCAGTTTCCTATTGGGATTTGCAATTATAGGGTTGGAACTGGGATTTCTTTTAGCCTATCGGGCCGGTTGGGATATAACTCTTGGTTCGCTGGTGTCGAACTTGACGGTATCCTTAATATTAATACCGATTGGGTTAATTTTTTTCAAAGAACAACTTTCTTTCATCAATATAGTAGGAATTGGCTTGAGTGTAGCCGGTTTTATATGTATTAATTCTCGATAGTATAAAGAGCGTTGAAATAATAAAATGATTTTCCCGGACCACCACATTTTGTGGTGGTTTTTTGATGAGGCTCAACAAAAAAAGCTTTTCCATAAAAAATAATTAAAGTTCGATTTGAAGCGGCCGATATTATTCATATAACAGTAGACTTGTGAGGAACGGATTTCTAAGGAGCTTCAAAATGAGGAACGAAATTAGCCTTCCAATTGAGTGCCCGCAAACGTGCGAAGAAGAATGGGAATATAAACAAAAAAAAACCGACTTAATTCGGCTAGAATATCAATTAGCCCAGGCAGAGCTGGAGCTGGTTACTTTTAGAGGTGAAATTCATAATTTTAGAGTCCGTTACATCAACGCCATCGGCTCCCGTTATTCCGAGCTTGACCGGTTAGAGGCGGAGATTGCTCAGATTGAGGCCTGGCAAAAACCAGAAGATCAAGCTGCGAAAATCAAAGCTGAACAGGCAAGGGCGCAAGCAGAGGAATCCGAGAAAGCTTCCACCAATCAGCGGGAGATGGATAAAAAGAAGATTTTCCGCTTTAAACCGACTGAAAGTTTGAAAAAATTATACCGGCAGATCGCCAAGAGAATCCATCCGGATTTGGCCGTGAATGAACAAGAAAGGGTTTGTTTTCAAGAATTAATGGCCAAAGCCAATCAGGCTTATCAGGACGGAGATGAAATCGGTTTACAGAGTATTTTACGACAATGGAAAAAAGCAGGAAGTTTGGAACCGGATATTTCCATTGATAAGCTAACAAAGATACAGCGCCAGATTGCCCAGGTTAGAGAAAGATTACATGCTATTAAAAAAGAAAAGGATGAGATTCGGAATTCTTCTATTTATCAATTAAAACATAAAGTGGAGAAGGCTGAGTCCGGCGGCATTGATTTATTGGCGGAAATGGCAAGGGTTCTCGATCGCCAAATACAAATAACGAAAGCAAAATTGGCTCAGATGGCGAAAGGATATGGGATAAGTGTTAGCTGAAAAAGAGATTCTGGATATGGTTAGCCTGTCTATTGAAGAAGATCAGGGTTTGTTTGATGGATCGGGATTGATTAATAGAGGATTTAACTTAGTACGACAGATTGACAAAATATATGAGGCTAAATTTGCGGATTCCGGATTGGAAGATGCTGTAAGAATTGCTTTAGCCAAGCCCTTTGGGGATATTAGTATTTATGAATTGAAATCACTCCAGATGTTAAATGCTTCCCGGAAGGATATCCATTCGTTGGAAGGAATTGAAAATATACTCTCGCTTGAAGATTTTCACGGTATGGGAAACCATTTACAGACATCAGCCGGAATTGAGAAAATCCAGAAATTGCAGGAATTGAATTTATCTCACAATGTGTTAGAAAATATTCAAGATCTATCGGGTTTGGAAAATTTGTTTAAGGTTCATCTGGGGCGGAACAAAATCAGTGATATTAGTAGTTTAGCCAATTTAAAAAAAGTCAAGGATTTGGTCTTGTCTTATAATCAGATTCAAAATATTGGTCCTTTGGAAGAACTCACCCAATTAGAAGAACTTCATTTAATGGGCAATCAGATTCAAGATATTCGTCCTTTGAAAAAACTTACCAATTTAAAAGTCCTTTCGTTGTCTGCCAATCAAATTACCGATATAAGTCCTTTGCAAGGATTGGCCAATTTGAAAAAAATATGGCTTCGTTCCAATCAAATCAAGGATATTACTCCTTTAGCCAATTTAACCAATTTGGAATTGCTTTATATCAGTTCCAATCATCTCGACAACCTTGAACCATTAAGAAATTTAAAATTTTTAAGAGATTTGGATCTCTCCAAAAACCGAATTTTCGATATTGGACCCATATTGGAACTACCTAAACTTGAAGAATTAATTTTATCCGAAAACCAAATCAAGAATATTACCGGGATAACTAAATTAAAAAACCTAGCGATTGTAGAAATCAGTCATAATCCAGCCATGGATATTGTTGATCCGTTAACCAGACTGACATTGGAAAAACTAGCCGCCAAAGGATGTTTGATTAAACCATAATTTTATTGAGATGTCCTTATTTTACACCGGGGATGAAAGAAATAATAGTAATATAAGGAAAAGGCATGAAGCGAGGAACCCCTTTTGATATTGAATCTAAAAAAATAGTCACGATACACAGCGGAGAGTATTACGTTACAAGAGACCCCGATGTTGTAATTTACACATTGCTGGGTTCTTGTATTGCTGTTTGTTTATATGACCAGGTATTAGGAATCGGGGGAATGAATCACTTCATGCTGCCTGAAAGCGTTGATGGGCAATTTGCCAGTTTTGGACATTTTGGGTTGCAATCTCTGGAAGTGATGATGAACCATCTTATATCGGAAGGCGCGGTATATCAGAATATGAGGGCGAAAATTTTTGGTGGCAGCCAAATGGTTGGTTTTCACAACCGGGGAAATGATGTCGCACTATCTAATATTCAATTTACCTTAAAATATTTGGAATCCAAAAGAATACCGATTATGGCCAAAGAATTGGGAGGCCGGTATGGACGCAGGATTTTTTATGTTTTAGAAGACTATAGTGTTTATGTTCAGCGGGTCATGAAGGAGGAGAAAAATTTATATGCCTCAGACTCTCAATAAAGATGAGTCTTTAACTCTTCTTTTTGTAACCGAAACCCATGATCAACTTGAGCGATTTAGTGAAATTTTGTTGAATTGGGGAACGCAAGAGGATCCTAAAAAGGATATCAATGAATTATTTCGATTGGCCCATAATATAAAAGGTTCTTCAGGTATGATGGGGCTAACGGAATTGAAAGATGCTGTCCATGTGGTGGAAGATCTTTTCGATGCGGTCCGTAAAGAAAAATTGCAACTCGATAGTGAACTTATTGATTCGCTGTTGAAATTTTCCGATGAGGTTCTTCTATATATCAGCAATGGACAATGGCAGGACGTCGAAGCGTTAAAGCGATGGCAGAATTTTTTTAATTCAGGTTTGGCAGAAACTTCGTTGCGTCCGGTTAAGAAGTTTGATATTCCTTTGACTTTATCGATGACAGAAAAAGATACCATCGCCGCTTGGCAAGAAGCGGGTAAAATCGTTTATGGAATTGAGGTTGAATTTAATCCGGAAGCCGAAATGCAAGGAGCTTCGGCTTTGATATTTATGAGGATGTTGCCGCAGTATGGTAATGTCTATAAAACAGCACCCCGGGAAGAAGATTTAAAAGAAGAGAAGTTTACGGTATTGCGTGTGGTATTGGTAACGGAACAGCCATTAACACCCGGACAGGAATTCTCAATAACATCGTATCCTATGTACGATGTTATTGGTGTAAGGGTCAGAAAATGGACCTATCGATCGGAAGAAGCTTTAACTTCTCCAAAGAAAAAAAATGATAAAGAGGGTTCCCATATCGTTGAACGAACCATTCGCGTCGAAGCCGGAAAGATTGATCGATTGGTAAACCAGATTGGAGAATTGCTTCATATAAAAACCAGTTTATTACAAGTGATTAACCAAAGAAATCATCAAATTATAGATTGGAATCAACTTATCGGAGTCATTCAAAAATTGGAAATGGTAACCGATGGATTACAAGAAGAAATCATGGATCTTAGGATGATACCGGTCCGGAATATTTTTTCCCGTTTTTCCAGGATCGTTTATGATATATCTAAACAAAAAGGGAAACAAGTTGAATTGATTTTTTTCGGTGAAGATACGGAGATCGACAAGCAAGTCGCTGAACAGTTGGTAGATCCATTAACCCATTTAATCCGGAACGCAGTGGATCATGGTTTGGAAAGTGAAGAGAACCGGCTAAAAAAAGGTAAAAGCAGAATCGGGCGGGTTACGATGGGTGCTTGTCAAGATGGCGACGATATCGTAATTAGTGTGCAGGATGATGGTGGGGGACTTGATTTAGAAAAAATCATGGCAAAAGGCATTCAGAACGGACTTATTAATAAGTCTCAAACAGTAACGGATGAAGAGATTCAAAAATTAATCTTCGAGCCGGGGTTTTCTACAGCGGATGTTATTAGTGATATTTCAGGACGCGGTGTTGGGTTGGATGTAGTCCATGATAGTATTAAGAAATTGAAAGGTGATATAGGAATTGAATCTGCGCCGGATGAGGGTACGGTTTTTCGATTAAAAATACCCTTGACATTAGCGATCATTCAGTCTTTTATGATCAAGGTTGGTGGACAGACTTTCGGGATTCCTGCCTTTGAAGTTGTGGAAAGTATAGCTGTGCATGACAAGGATATTCATCATATTACCGATAAACAGGTTTTTACTCTAAGGCAGGAAGCGATTTCGTTAATTGACTTAAATGAGGTTTTTCAATACTCACGGGTAACCCGGGACCCCAAAAAAATAGTGATCATCGTTCGGGAAGGACCTATTCATTATGGGCTCCTCGTTGAAGAATTAATTGGTCAAGAAGAGATAATGATCAAACAAATCAATAAAGCACTAGCGGAGAATCCTTTGATATCCGGAGCGGCTTTGGTTGGAAGCGGCGATATCGCGCTGATACTGGATACTCATCAAATCATTAAGATGTACGCACATTAATGACAGCTTTCACTTGAGTGAGCACTTAGGAGGAGAAAATATGGCAGATCAAACAATGGATATCCTCAATTTACAATTCACTGATCTTGGTTTTGGTAATCAACAATTGATTTTTTTAGTAGGCCATGAAGAGTTCGGAGTCGATGTTTTGCAGGTGCAAGAAATGATTCGATATTCTGTCCCGGTAAAGGTTCCCAACGCTCCACACTCAGTGAGCGGTGTGATCAACTTCCGCGGTGAAGTCATCCCGGTACTCGATATGCGCAGGATTTTTCAATTGGAACCCGGTCACTATAATGACTACACAGTAATTGTTGTGGTTGAAACCGGGGAAAAGATTTTCGGATTGATTGTGGACCGGGTGGTAGATATGGTCAGTTTAGCAGAAGATAATATTCAGACTACCCCTGAATTTAGTTCTAAACCTAAAACGCAATATTTGAGATCCATGGGTAAAATCGGAAATCGTCTTATTTTAATGGTTGATCTTGATAAATTGGTGAATTTTCAAGAAATTGACGAAATTTTTGATCCAGTCAATTCCACGGATGACAATAAGGAAGAAATAAAGGAATTTTAAAAACGGAGTCATCGATGGAATATGAAAATGATAACGGCATAGGTTTGATTTGCGATTACTTAAATCAACAACTTGGTTTTACTTACAACCTCCAAAAAAAATACCTAATCCAGGCCAGATTGAATCGAAGATTGGCTGAATTGAACCTAACCAGTTATGAGTTATACCTGAAAATGATTCGAAATAATCCTCGCGAATTAAGTTGTTTTTTTGATTTATTAACCACCAATGTTACCGGTTTTTTCAGGGAGAACTATCAATTTCAAATCATGGAGCGGGAGTTGCTTCCGGCTATGTTAAATTCGGCGGTACAAACAAAAAAAGTGCGGTGCTGGTCTGCCGGATGCTCATCGGGGGAAGAAGCTTATACATTAGCGATAGTTTTACGGGAAGCGTTGGGGGAAGATTGGAATATTAAAATTTTGGCCTCGGATATCAGCGTAAGAAGGCTGCGAGAAGGAATGGCCGGGGTATATAGTGAAGAGAAGATAAAGAGCGTTCCCAGTCTATTACGGGAGAAATACTTTGAGATAAATCCCAAAAAAGAAGGACTTTTTAGGGTGAAACCTAATTTGAGAAAAGTGGTTATCTTTAGGAAGATAAATATTAATCAGGAGTTGGGAATACCGAAACACATTCAATTTGACTTTATCCTTTGCCGGAATGTTTTTATTTATTTTTCCCAGGAGGCACGGGAGAAAGCCCTCCATAGGTTCCATCAATATTTGAATCCAAATGGATACTTATTGGTTGGCCAATCAGAACCCATACATTTTACTAACAGTACGAAGTGGGCGTTGGTTAAAAATTGTATTTATCAAAAAAAATAATTGAATTGATGGCCTTTTGAATTTATGATTATAGTATCAGAGGTTATTTTTCTGAAAGCCGGTTTGAGCGGCTTTCAGAAAAGTTAAAATGAGGATTCATGCTATCAGAAAAAAAAGTATTGATAATCGATAATTCCGCTTTTGTCCGCCAGTTTTTGAAAGACATTTTAAGTACGGTAATCGAATCAAATAATTTGACTACTGCGAGTGATCCTGTCAAGGCTCTGGAGATTCTAAAAAAAAAGCAGTTTGATGTGATCACTTTCGATATAGAGATGCCCGGATTGGATGGCGTAGCCTTTTTACAGTTTTTATTGAATCATTATCCTACGCCGGTTGTGGTGCTTAGTTCCGTTACCCAGGAGCATTCAAATAATGCGTCATTGGTTTTGTCCTTAGGAGCAACTGCAGTAATAGGAAAGCCCGTCATCGGGTATAAAGAAGGAATGGAATTTTTAACTGCCGAAATAATTGCCAAGGTGATGGCGGCTCTGAACGTAAAACAAACAAATTCGAAGGTTACCCGGACTGAAGAAATTTACCCTAGGGAGAAGCAAAAAATAAGACGGACCGAGGTTACCCAGAGAGTTATCATTCTCGGAGCATCAACGGGTGGAACAAAGGCCTTAGAGGAAATATTTAAAAAATTACATCCAGGATTACCGGGAATTATCGTTATACAACATATGCCAAAGATGTTTACCCAATACTTTGCGGTAACCCTTGCTCAACAAGGTTTATTAGAGGTTACTGAAGCCAAAGACGGTCAAGCCATTTTGAAAGGAACGGCTGTTGTTGTGCCGGGAGGACAAAATGCAGCGCTGAAAAAGGAAGCATCGGGATATTTTATTAAACTTTCACCCCGGGAAAACGAGACTGTCTATTGTCCATCCATCGACTATACATTGAAAACCGTTGCAGAACAAGCAGAAAATCATGCAATGGGTGTTATTTTAACCGGGATGGGTGATGATGGGGCTAAGGGATTGCGCGCCATGTATGACAAGGGCGCCTATACTATCGCTCAGGATCAAAAAACATCGGTAATTTTTGGAATGCCTCAAAAAGCCATCGAAAATGGCGCTGTTTCGAAAGTTCTTCCTCTAGATTTGATTGCCGAGGAAATTAATAAATGGGGTTTTTCGGGTAACCGGGAATTTTTAGCGAGTCCACATGTAATCCCAACACACGGGCTTTTATAAGAAATAAATGAGAGGTGTAAATTTTGAAAGTACTTATTGTAGATGATGCAACCTTGGCACGGGCTATGTTGCGAAAAGTGATTGAAGAATGTGGCATTTCCGATATATTAGAGGCCCAAAACGGGGTTGAGTCGGTTCAAATTTTCGAAAAAGAACGGCCTAGCCTAGTGATCATGGATATTACCATGCCTGAAATGGATGGCATTACGGCAACCAAGAAAATTCTGGAGATCGACAATTCTGCAAATGTCGTTGTTTGTAGCGCCTTGGGGCAAAAAGAAGTTGTTATGGAAGCGATTCAAGCCGGCGCCAAACATTACATCGTCAAACCATTTGAAAGCGGTCAAGTCATCAACATTATTAAAGCGATGATGGGAATCAAATAATATAACGAGGATAAACGCGGTTTCCATTTGTTTCATCGGGTGATGAAAATTCCTCTTTTCCGCCAAACTTCTTCGAAAAGTTTATACTTTTCCTCATTCAATTGAATCAAGGACGATAATACGTTTTCCTTTTACTATATATTCCTTCCAATAAAGGATAAAATCGGTATGTTTTGTAATAATAAGATAGCGACTTTAAAATGGGAGGATTTTTCATGAAGGGAAAAGTTGCCGTTTGGGTTGGAAGCTTTGCGATAATATTTTTATTTTTACCTTCCATGGCCATTAAAATATGGGATTTTCTGATCAATGCTGCATGGTCTTCTAAAAGCTGGCTGTTTTATGTTTCATTAAGTTTAGTGGTATTTTTCGGAATACGCTGGCGGCTCCATAAACGATGGACAGCACTCTCCCATCCAAAGGAGGAAATTTCCTTGCTTTTTATTGCCAAAGAACGCTTGGTAAAAGGTGAAATAAGTCTGGAAGAGTTTCGGGAAATCAGGCGAGAATTGGATTAGCATTGCCGTTACGCATATAAAAAGGATTACGATAGATTTTTGTGAAAAAGTGGAACATCGTTCAGTTCAATCAACATGAGGGAGTTTGAAAAATGGCAGGGAAAAAGTTTTAGAAATCGAATAGACTTGAAATGAGCACCGTTTATAGAATCGCGAAATTGAAAGAGGGTATCATTATTGTCGAAGATTAGAGTAGGACTAATTTATGGGGGACGATCCGGCGAACATGAGGTATCTATTTTATCGGCCAATTCGGTTATATCGGCGATCGATCGTCAAAAATATGATGTAATACCTATAGGGATTACAAAAGAAGGGCGATGGTTACCTGGACAATCGCCAGCTCCTTTAGTCGAAAGTAAGGAGCTTCAGGTTAGACTTTTAAGTTCAAGTAGCGTTAATGAACCGATTCCATTAATAAGCCACCAAAAACAAGGAGAAATATTATCGGGTATTTTGGAAAAAGTTGATGTTATTTTTCCGGTGATGCACGGTCCGTTTGGGGAAGACGGCACCATTCAAGGCTTACTTGAGTTGGCTGATATTCCTTATGTGGGAGGAGGAGTGCTCGCCTCATCCGTTGGCATGGATAAGGCTTTGATGAAGGCGGTATTCTTGCAGAATGGCCTACCTGTGGGTGATTATTTGGTATACCTACGGAAGGAATGGCGTAGTAATCCGGAGCGCGTACTGAATGAAATCGAACAAAGGATATCTTATCCTTGCTTTATTAAACCGGCCAATTTAGGATCAAGTGTGGGAATTTCCAAAGCCCATCAGCGTAATGAACTTAAAATGTCCCTGGATTTGGCTGCAGAGTATGACCGTAAAATTGTGGTCGAGAAAATGTTGAACGGAAAAGAAGTTGAATGCGGGGTTCTTGGAAATGATGAACCCAAAGCTTCTATACCGGGGGAAATCGTTCCTTGCACCGAATTTTATGATTATGAGGCCAAATACATTTTGAATGACTCCAAATTAATTATTCCAGCGGAAATTTCGCCCGAGCTGACTCGTAAAGTCCAGGACTTGGCAATCCATTCTTTTAAGGCGGTAGACTGTGCGGGACTCGCTCGGGTTGATTTTTTTGTAGACGAGGCAAAAAATGAAATCTATGTCAATGAAATCAATACGATTCCTGGTTTTACCAAGATTAGCATGTATCCTAAAATGTGGGAAGCAACCGGTATTAGCTATACGGAATTAATTGACCGTTTATTGCAGCTAGCTGTAGAACGATATGAGGATAAAAAACAGAATAAGATCAGTTCATAATGAGCGTTTCTTTCAGGAAAAATTTGAACTAATGTTTATGAATTCATGAAAGAAAGTACAATCAAATCGAATGACTATTCTCCTCCTGTCCGGGTAAAAATAGGATGGGAGGAGATTTTTTAATGTGGCGGGTTATTGCTGATTACCATACTCACACCAAATATTCTCATGGTACAGGAACTATTTATGATAATGCGAAGGTAGCCAAAGAGAGAAGACTCGAAATATTGGGGATAGCTGACCATGGGCCGGCCAATTGGGGCCATATTGGATCGACAGACTTGAAGGTTTTTGAAAAAATTATTGAGGAAACCAAAAAAGTCCAGCAAGAAATCTCAGGTATCCGCATTTTGTCTGGAACAGAAGCCAATATTGTTAGTTTCCAGGGGGATTTAGACATTCCTTTAGAGCTGCAAAAGAGACTGGATCAGGTTTTAGCCGGGTTTCACGTTACGATTTGCCCTAAAAGTTTAAGGGACGGGGTCCAATTTATGTCAAGTTGGATTTTATCCCGCTTGAGCCCTCGGGAAAGACAAATTGCCAGGAACAACAATACGAAAGCAGTGATATCTGCAGTTTTCCGTAATGAGATTGATATCATTACTCATCCGGGGCTCAATATTAGCATTGATACTCCCGAGCTGGCCAGGGCTTGTGTTAAGAAGGGCACAGCTTTGGAAATTAATACTCTCCATGGTATTAAGTCGGTAGATTTCATTGAGATCGCTGCCCGGGAAGGGGTTAAGTTTGCGATCGGAAGCGATGCTCATCAACCGGAACGAGTCGGCAGCTTGAGTTCCGGGGTTGCTGCTGCCCAAAAAGCCGGATTAAAGCCGGAACAGGTTTTAAATGTCAGGGATGATGGCCGGTAATTCAAGTAAAACGTCATGGATCCGAAAAGAATCCATTATTTACTCGGTTTTTTATTAAGAAACTCTCACTTCTAGAAATGGGAATAGGTGATTTTTAGGAAGAGGCGAACCATAGGTTCGTTTTTTTAGTAATATTATGGAGCGATTTCTAGTAAAACGTTCTCTAAATAACTACTCAACGAGTGTGAACGTTTTACAAATTCTGATTACCATTTATTTACGATAGGCTCTACTAGTTATCGGTTGTAATGTATAAAAATATCAATCCCTGAAAAATGATCAACTAGCCGAAGCTTTTTTGAAGTTCTATAATAGTTGAGAGGGCTCTTGCAGGAAATGGTACTTGAAGGGAGAATAAAACAACAACTTTAGGAAAAGAGTGATTTTAAAATGCCTGAAAGTATCAGATTTGTAATTATCACCGGTTTATCAGGAGCCGGGAAATCAGAGACTATCAAATGTTTCGAAGACCTCGGATATTTTTGTGTAGATAACCTGCCGCCGATACTGATTCCGAAATTTGCTGAGCTTTGTGCACAATCGGATGGGCGGATCAATAGGATAGCTTTAGTGGTTGATATTCGAGGCGGTAGTTTTTTTGACGATATTTTTGAGGCTTTGGAAAGTTTGGAACAAAACGGTTTTACTTATGAGACATTGTATTTGGAGGCCCGGGAAGAAGTATTGGTACGCCGTTTTAAAGAGAGCCGTCGCCGACACCCGTTGTCTGCTTCCGGTAGTATCCTTGAAGGGATAAAGGCGGAATCTGAAAGGCTACAGGAAATCCGCGGGAAAGCAACGATGATTGTCGATACTTCAGACCTCGATGTACGTGGTTTACATGAAGTGGTTAATCAGAATTACAGCCAACTGCCTCAACAAGAAAAAATGCTGGTAACCCTCGTTTCTTTTGGTTTTAAAAACGGTATTCCGCTCGATGCTGATCTGGTATTTGATGTCCGGTTTTTGCCTAATCCGCATTATGTGGATTCTTTGCGGAAGTTAACCGGAAATTATACGGAGGTAGCGAATTATGTCCTCAAGTGGCCGGTAACATCCAGGTTTTTGTCAAAATTATATGATTTAATGGACTTTCTTGGGCCGCAATACATCAAGGAAGGGAAAAATAATTTGATTGTTGGTATTGGTTGTACAGGCGGTCAACACCGTTCGGTGACCATTGCCAATAAGTTGGGAGATTTTATGCGTACGAAGGGATATCAAGTCGTGGTGGACCACCGGGATATTTAGAGTCATTATCTTGTATTAGCCGTAGAAAATGGTTTTAGCGATTTTGATATGCGCTCGCGCTAGAAGGGAGACCGTCAATGTTTGGAAAACATAGGCCTAATTTTATCGTAGTGGCTTGGTTGTTATGGTTATGGGTCTCGCTTTCTTTGGTTGTAATGGGTATTTTATTGGCCGGTCATTTTTGGAACATTGGCCTGACGGCAATGGGGAATAGTTTATTAGGTATTGCTTCCGCCCTTTTGGGAACGGTCATTGGTTTAATCAGCACGATTCATTTCTTTTGGGCGATGGTGGCATGGATTTCTCAAAATGACGTTAAACCCAAAGAGAGAGGCAGCAGAGGACCTAAAATAGTTGTGATTGGCGGAGGGACCGGCCTTGGGACTATTTTGCGGGGTTTAAAAGAAATCACTCCTAATTTAACCGCAATTGTGACCGTGGCGGATGATGGTGGAAGTTCCGGTCGGTTAAGGCGGGAATTTGGGATCCTTCCTCCGGGGGATATCCGAAATTGCTTAGTGGCCATGGCGAACTTGGAACCGCTCATGGAAAGGTTGATGCAATACCGCTTTCGAGGGGAAACAAATTTAGCGGGCCATAGTTTTGGGAATCTATTTTTGACAGTAATGACTGAAATTACTGGGGATTTTGAGGCTGCAATCCGGGAATCCAGCAAGGTATTGGCGGTACGGGGGCAAGTGTTACCGGCTACATTGGAGGATGTTGTTTTAAAAGCGGAGTTGGTCGATGGCACTATTGTTGCTGGCGAATCGAAAATATCCAAATCGAAGCAGCCCATCAAGCGGGTTTTTTTTGATCCCAATCATATTCAGACGCTTCCTGAGGCAGTAAATGCTATTAATGAGGCTGACGTGGTTATTTTAGGCCCCGGTAGTTTGTATACGAGTATTATTCCAAATCTATTGGTAAAAGATATTACATCGGCTATCAGAGGTTCAAAAGCGGTCAAAATTTATATCTGTAATGCAATGACACAACCTGGAGAAACCGATCATTATTCAGCCAGTGATCACATTCAGGCTATAATAAATCATGCAGGTAAAGGGCTGATTGACATTGCGATCACAAATACGGAAGAAGTACCGCAGGATATTTTAGAGCGTTATATCGAGGAAGGCGCTGAACCGGTTTTGGCGGATCTGGATAAAATAGGCGGACTCGGTATAACACCGTTGGGGACTAAAATTATCGTTAAGTCCAATGTTATTCGACATGACACTATGAAACTAGCGCATTTGATAGCGGGTTTATCAAGAACACACCGATTTGGAGCTTATTTCGGGGTATTTCTGAATAAGAAAATATATCGGTTTTTTAAACCGGAACTTACTAAATAATTACTTTTGTGTTCTCTAATGTCAAAATTCGAACGGATTATTTCAGCTTTGTCAAAAAAAAATTTGACAGAGCTTTTTATTTTTTCTTTTTTACTCTAATTTTTCCGACGGACAATCCGATAACATTAATAAAGATTCTTCTATTTGGATAGGAGGTGGAATTTTGTTACGAGGGATATATACATCATGTACCGGTATGGTTGCGGAAATGGATCGCCAAAATGTCACCGCCAATAATTTGGCCAATATCGATACGGTCGGCTTTAAACGGGATAATTGTACTACGGTGCCTTTCGCAGAATTACTTCTTAATGCTTATTCAAAACGCTGGCCCCAACAAGTTGGCAAGTTGGGTTTAGGAGTTCAGGCCGTAACCCAAGTCGTTGATTTTTCCAGTGGTTCAATTAGTCAAACCGACAATCCGACGGACTTTGCAATTGATGGAGATGCGATGTTCGCGCTTCAAACAAAAAACGGGACTCGCTATACTAAGGCTGGAGCTTTTCAAATTGATAAGGACCATTATTTAGTCAATAAGGATGGCTATAAAATTCTGGGAACCAATGGGCCAATCCGTATCAATGGAGAGTTTACTGTAACTGAAGAGGGACAAATCATGCAAAACGGAAGAGTTGTGGATTCTTTCCAGCTCTTTAGCATCAAAGATATGAGAAAGCAAGGCGATACCCAGTATACAAATGATAGAGCAGTTCCTGCAGGTAAATTTCGGATATTGCAAGGAGCTATCGAACATTCCAATGTAAACCCAGTTCGGGAAATGGTTCAAATGATTAATATCACCCGCAGTTATGACGCAAACCAGAAAGCGTTAACTTCTCATGATGAAACTCTTGATAAGTTGGTAAATGAGTTGGCAAAGTAATATCGGAATACGGGAGTAAAGGTAATTTTTATATTTGGCAGTTTTGAGAAAAGAGAACCGGACCGCTTGCGGAGGTTTCAGGAAGATTAGCCGATTGCTGTCTTCCGTTTCAATCATTAAAACTCAGCTGCCTCATGTTTATTTCTGATGGGCAGTTTATTTTTTTAAGGAGGATATCCCCCATGATGCGAGCACTTTGGACGGCAGGGTCGGGCATGTTGGCCCAACAGTTGAATATTGATACCATCTCGAATAACTTGGCAAACGTTAATACCAGTGGTTTTAAAAAATCACGAGCCGAATTTGAAGATCTACTATATCAAACGCTCCGCGAACCCGGTAGCTATACCCATCAAGAAGTCCAGCTTCCCACCGGTTTACAGGAAGGGCATGGGGTTCGCCCGGTAGCCACTACCAAGATTTTTACCCAAGGGGATTTTCAACAAACCGAAAATCCTTTGGATTTGGTAATTGAAGGGAAGGGTTTCTTCCAAATCCAAATGCCCAATGGCACCATCAATTATACTCGAAATGGCGCCTTTAAGCTTGATTCGGATGGAAATGTCGTCACTGGCGAGGGATATTATTTGGAGCCGCGGGTCACTATTCCTCAAAATGTTGAAAGTATCAGCGTGAGCTCGGATGGAATAATTTCCGTTCAGGTGCCTGGAGAGATCCAACCGCAACAAATCGGCCAACTTCAAATTGCTACTTTTATTAATCCGGCTGGTCTATCCAATAAAGGACAATCATTATATACGCAGACAGCAGCTTCCGGAGAACCCGTGGTTTCGAATCCCGGAGCGGATGGTAGCGGTCAAGTCCTGGGGGGATTCTTGGAAATGTCCAATGTGAAGGTCGTTGAAGAAATGGTTAACATGATTGTTGCTCAACGGGCATACGATGTTAATTCCAAAGCGGTCCAAGCCTCGGATGAGATGCTGCAAACCGCCAATAATCTGAAGCGCTGAGTTATGATTAGGATTCTAGAAATTAAGCAATGGCTGATCCTGTTGCTGCTAGTAATGATGGAACTCCCGGCATTTGCAGCCGGAGTTGGCAATGGAACCTCTATGGTAACTTTGGAGATTCCTACTTCGATAACGGTTAGCGGTTCTCAATTATATCTATCGGATTTAGGAGTGGTCCGGAGTGGGCAATCCGATGTTAGTAATTATCTTCGACAAGTAGAATTGGGACCCGTTCCGATTCCGGGGCAACAGAGAGTTTTAAATCGTGATTATTTAAACGCAATCGTAAAACAATATCGTTTTCCATTTACGATCCAATTCCAAATGGGCGATACAGTTGTTGTCAAATCGTTGGCCACCCGAATTGAGGCGGAAAGTATTCAAAAAGCCATAGATACATTGGTGGCCGGAAAAAAAACTTATTTTTTGAAACGCTGGGTGGAAATACGAAATATTCCCGAAAAAATCATTGTAAGCCCGGGAGAATGGAAGATTGAGGCTTCATTCGCAGGAAATCCGGTGGAAGTGGGTCCGGTACTTTTTAAAGTGATCTTAACAAAAGGAACTGAGAGCAGAGTTTTGAACATAAGTGGAAAACTCAGAGCGACGGCTCGCGTTTATCGGGCAAGTAGGAATATATCTTATCAATCCGTGATTAATTCCTCTGATTTTGAATTGGTGGAAATGGAATTGGAAAGCGGCAAGGAATATCTGGGGGAGATTCAATCCGGCAACCGGGTAACCAAATTGATCCGACAGGGAGAAATTTTACGGAAAGATTGGGTTCAGCCTCTGCCGTTGGTTTCCAAGGCTCAAGAGGTTAAGGTGATTGTGAAGGATGAGAATGTTGCCATCAGCATTTTAGCAACAGCAAAGTCCGATGGATGGCTCGGAGATGAGATTATGATTATCAACCCTTTCAGCCACAAAATGTTCAAAACGAGGGTTACGGGAAAAGGCACTGTCGAACTCAATTTGTAATAGTGTTCACTGACCTACATTAGATAGCTTAAAGAGGTGATCGTAGTGAGATTGAAGAATCTACAGGTGACTATCATAGCGATTGTGTCGATGATCATAGGTGTGATTGCTCTTTCAACGGACACTTTTGCAGAAACCATGAGCAGTTCTACCCGAATAAAAGATATTGCAAAACTGCAAGGAATACGGAATAATCAACTGACCGGGATGGGAATCATCGTTGGGCTTAATGGAACAGGCGATAGTTCCAGGGCCAACACTCAAATGGTCATCAATATGTTGGCCAAATGGGGGATTATGGTTACCCCGGCTGATTTAAAGGTTAAAAATGTCGCTGCAGTCATGATTACTGCGATACTTCCTCCATATTTACATATAGGGGAAACCATGGATGTTCAAGTCGCTTCTCTGGGAGATGCTAAAAGTCTTCAGGGAGGAACCTTATTGCAGGCGCCTCTAAACGGGGCCGACGGTAAGGTCTATGCCATGGCGCAAGGTCCGGTTTATATTGGAAGTCCTTCATCGGCCGGCGGGGGTGGCAACCAGCGGAACAGTGGGACTGTGGGGATTGTGTCCCAGGGTGGAATTGTGGAACGGGACGCGCCGATGCAATTCGATTTAAGCGGTAAGTTAAGGTGGTCGCTTTATAGTCCGGATTTCACGACCGCTTCCAGGTTGGCGCAAAGCATCAATGAAAACATTGCTCCCGGAGTAGCCAAAGCGCTCGATATGGGCTCAGTGGAAGTAATGGTCCCCCGTGAAAAAAGCATGGATCCCATAGGGTTTATTTCCGAAATTGAAAATTTGTCTATAACTCCGGATGGGATTGCCAAAGTCATTATCAATGAACGGGATGGTACGGTTGTCATCGGGGATAAAGTTAAAATAGCCCCGGTAGCAGTTACTTGCCGGAATATCAGTGTTAAAGTCAATACCCCGGTTAATAATGATACGGGACAGAACGGTACAGTGGCAGCCAATAGCGAAAACGGCACAGAAAATGATCCGTTGGCGGGTTATGGTAATAGTGGCAGAGTCTTGGTTTTACCGGATGGGACGACGATCGGTTCAATTGTTCGCGCTTTGAATGCCGTGGGAACTACTCCCCAAGATATCACAGCCGTAATCGTTGCGATTAAAGAAGCCGGCGCTTTATATGGCACCCTGGAATTTCAATAATTCCCTAAATTGAGGAGAATGATATGGACTCGATGAACTTAAGCGCTATGATGACGGTACAAAAGCTGAAGGGTCAAAGACAACTTTATCCCCAAGCGACAACTTCGAAACAAAAAGAAACCTTAAAGGCTTGTCAGGATTTTGAGGCTCTGATGATACGCCAAATGCTGGAAAGCATGCAAAGTTCTCAAAAGATGTTCGGTGAAGGATTTGGTGGAGAATATTTTCAAAGCATGTTCCAAGACGAGATGGCCAAAAGAATTGCCGAAAATGGGCAAGGCATCGGGTTAGCGAAAATGATGTACGAACAACTAAATCGTACCAATGATGTTAAATAATTAGCCGGAAGTCTTTTTCATGGAAACAGAAGGGAAACATCGAACGATGGCGAATAGAACTTAATGAATTTTTTAATGGGCTGTAACAAAAAGTAAAAAGGCTCGTTTTATACAATATGTTGAGCTGTTTTGTGGATGCAGCGATATTGTATACTGGAAAATGGGCTAACGCGCGTCGACGCGGGAAGAACCTTTTAGGCAGCTCGAAAATTAATAAGGGGGAAGTTCATTTGAAGCCGTTGTCAACGAAACCTGGTAAACCGGCTGGAGCCAAAATAGAGAACAAACAGTCATCGAAGGGATTCGCTGGTTTTTGCAAAAAAACCTATAATTTATTATTTCATGATGATGTTTACCTGAGAATATGCGGTTTTTTAATTTTTGGCCTAATCCTTTTCTTCGGAAGCTGGGCTTTTTTCAGTTTTGCTTATAATAAAATCAATCTGTTGGAAAATTCATTTATGGTCCAGAAATTCTTTAAGCCGGATATTATGAAAGGTGTCGGTCCTTGGGCGGCTAAATTATTTGGCTCCACCAATGCCGATGTTATTAAGAATTTTGGTATCTGGGGCAATGTGATCCTGTTAACCTTTGAAAATTTCTTGAATAATTTGATCTTTGTGTTGATTTTTATCTTTTTCTTCAATTTCTTCAGAGTGGGACGCTGGAATATGAGTTTGATTTATTTTGCTCTTTATTCAATCATGTGGGGCGCAGTAATTGGAACCCTTTCTTTACCTTTCCCAACGGGTTCGGACCGGGTTTTAGGATCTTTAATTCTCTTTGCTCGTTATGGTTTGTGGATATGGTTCTCTTATCTGTTGCTGATCGTTTCCACAACCCAATTTACCTGGTTGGCCTCACCTAGCTGGCTTGACTGGAATTGGGAGAAAAAACGGAATTTTTGGCCGGTTCGTTTTACTCCGGATCAACGGGAAGTATTCATATACGGCTTGTTGTTTTTATTAGCCTCCAGTTTTGCCGAGGCCCGAATCTTTGTTCACTATAATTTCTTCTAAATTATAGGATAAGGATTGGATAGTGCGAGATATAAGGGGACTTCCGTGAAAATAAGGAAGTCCTTTTTGATTACTTTTAGCGGATGAAATCGGTATAATATTGTAGAGGTGATTTTTCTTGTCCGAACATTATTATTCGGCTCAGCCAATTTCGGGACACCATTACGGGGAGTTTACCCTGGATTTACGGGGTATTAAACTGCGGATAGCCACTGATGCCGGTGTATTTTCAAAGAACCACTTGGATACGGGGACAAAAATATTAATCCAAGCGCTTCCCATCAAAGAGGAATTCAAGACCATCATGGACCTGGGTTGCGGTTATGGTCCAATTGGGTTGGTTCTTGCCAAATTGTTCCCGGGATCAACCGTGTATATGAGTGATATTAATGAGCGTGCGGTGGAATTGGCGCTGAAAAATGCCGAATCCAATCAAGTAGAAAATGTAAAGATAAAAGCAGGAGAAGGATTTACCGCTTTTCTGGGCCACCAATTTGATCTTATCGTGACCAATCCACCGATACGTGCCGGTAAACAGGTGATTTACCCCCTTGTTGAAGAGGCTTTTCAGGCTCTACATACCGGAGGATGGTTGGTTGCGGTGATTATGACCAAACAAGGCGCAAAAAGCTTGGAAAAAAAATTCACTGAGGTTTTCGGGAATGTTACGGAATGGGAGAAAGAGAGTGGGTATCGGGTAATAGCCAGTCGAAAATGAATTTACCATTATTTTGACTCCTTGATTTTACTAAAAAGTCACCTGTAAAAGGTTTAAAAAGCCTTGATCCGTTCAAACTATGGCTAAGTGACGGAATTTGCTAAAATACAAGGAGTGAAATTAATGAGCGAAAGCCCTTTGAAAATTTTAGTTCTTGCGGCCGAAGTAGTTCCCTTTGCTAAAACCGGTGGCTTGGCGGATGTTGCAGGCGCATTACCCAAAGCATTGAAAGAACTTGGTCATGATGTATGGGTAGCCATGCCTCGCTATGGGTTTATTGACCGTGAGAAATACGGGTTAAGAGAAAACTGGAGTAATTTAGCAGTGCCGATGAATGGACAAACCGAGCAGGCTTCGGTGTATGAAGGCCGGATCGGTGGGAACGTCCCGGTTTTCTTCATTGAGAACAGCAAGTATTATCATCGGGATGGAATTTATATGTATCATGACGATGCGGATCGTTTTGTCTTTTTTTGCCGGGCAGTTATGGAAATGGTTAAGGCGTTTGGGTGGGTACCCGATATCCTTCACTGCAATGATTGGCATACAGCAATTATTCCCAATTGGTTGCAAACGATTTATCGCGATGACCCTTTTTTTGAAAAAACAGTCTCGGTTTACACGATCCACAATTTGGCCTATCAAGGCTTATTCGGAAAACGTGTCCTAGAGCTTGCCGGGATATTAAATTACCAGTCGCTGTTGCCCCCGGAATTAGCTCCTGAAAACCAGGTCAATATGATGAGCCGGGGCATATTTTTTGCTGATGCGATGAACACGGTTAGTGAAACCTATGCTCACGAAATCTTGACTCCCGAATATGGAGAGGGTTTTGACTGGCTGCTTAAGGAACGGCGGGACCGGTTACACGGTATTTTAAACGGGATCGATTATGAGATCAATAATCCGGCTACAGATTCTCACATTTATCAAAATTATGATCTCAATAATCCCGGTCTTAAACTCCAGAATAAATTGGCTTTGCAGCGGGAGGTCGGATTAAAACCAGAGTCTCATACGCCTTTAATCGGGATGATTTCCAGATTATCCGACCAGAAGGGTTTTGATTTGATTGGCCAGGTTATCGAAGGGATGATGAATAATCTGGATTTTCAGTTCGTTTTGTTAGGAACGGGAGCTGAATACTATCATCATTTATTTTCGGACATCAAGCAAAGATACCCGGAGCGGGCCGCTGTTTATCTTACCTTTAACAGCGATTTAGCTCAGAAAATTTATGCCGGCTCGGATATGTTTTTGATGCCTTCACGATTTGAACCTTGTGGACTCGGTCAATTACTGGCTTTGCGCTATGGCAGTATACCAATTGTTCGGGAAACGGGGGGGTTGAAAGATACGGTTATTAATTTCGACCCGCGGACTCATAACGGGAATGGATTTAATTTTGAAAAATATGACGCCATGGCGATGTATACTGCGATTGTAAGAGCCATCGAAACCTATAAATATGAGGATATATGGCGGATACTCATTCAGCGCGCCATGAGTGCGGATTTTTCATGGAAAAGCTCAGCAGCCAAATATATAGAACTTTACCGTTGCGCAATTACCAATCGGGCTGAGCGGACATGGGCAAGAGAATGCGCTAATATAGGAAGGTAAAGGAGAAAACCATGATTACCACTGCAAAGAGTTCCATAGCCTATTTGGCTGAACTTCTTAACGAGTTGCCGGACCCTGAAAAAAAATTGTTTGAGCGCATTTTTAGAGTTGATACCACCGTCGGAAAGCTACAGGCGCCGGAAAGTATGGCGGGATGGATTCATAAAAATTTTGGTTCTCTCGAAAAAGTCGAAAGTCAAAGAATTACCAAGGTTACCAATTTAATCACAATGGATGGAGCCCTTTTTAATGAAATCCGGGCAAGCCGGCCGATGGATTGTAAAGTTGATGATGAAGTGCGCCACATTATTGAAAACAGCGCCGGCGATCCTTTCTGTAAACCTACGGAGGGTACTCCTTCCGATACCTTTGGTCGGGTTACCGGCAGTCATTGTATTTCTGCCAGTAATGTGGCTAAATACGACGGTTATCATGGGCTGGTGATTTTTAATGAGCATAATCCTTTAAAGGTGTCCCGGGACGCTATTGTTGATTATTTTGAAACGGGTTTCGAATGGGCCAGAAGAGGCCGGGAACAAGATCCGGAAGCAAAATATTATTTTTTTATGTGGAATTGTTTGTGGAAAAGCGGCGCTTCGATTATTCACGGTCATGCGCAGATGACATTGACTAAAGGAATCCATTATCCTAAAGTAGAATCCTGGCGGCGTGTTTTTCAAGGGTATATGAAGGAGCACGGTACATGTTTATTCAGCGACCTTTACAAAGTTCATAACTCACTGGGACTCGGTTGGGAATGGGAGGGTGGAGTCAAAGGCCTGGTTTACCTGACCCCGATCAAAGAGAAGGAAATTGTATTAATCGCTTCAAAACCGGGAGTTCCCTTATATAATGCCGTTCATAAAGTATTGGAAAAGTTTATGGGAATGTGCGTAACCAGCTTTAATCTGGCACTATATGTACCGCCACTGGCGCCGACACCCGAAGATTGGAGCGGGTTCCCGGCTGTGGTAAGGATTGTCGACCGCGGCGATCCAAACAATAGAACCGCCGATTTTGGGGCGATGGAACTTTATGCCGCGAGTGTGATTACCAGCGATCCCTTCCGGATCGCCGAAGAAATGCAAAAAAATTAAATATTTTCCAGATAATCGCCGGGGCTTGAAAACTGTCGCTAACTGTGGTAATATATTTTATGCTTCATTGAATTTTGCCGACATGGCTCAGTTGGTAGAGCAGCGCACTTGTAATGCGCAGGTCCCCGGTTCAAATCCGGGTGTCGGCTCCATAAAAATTTAAAACCCTGCTGCGGCAGGATTTTTTATTTTGCTCCCTCCATTCAATGGGGCTGAGATCAATAATGCAATAATGCCCCGAATCTTTATATTGTACCATCCTATTAATATTGTTTTTTGATAATTCATAGAATTCATTATATAAGTGAAGCGTTTAAAAGGGGTTTATAGGAGGCTTTTGAAAGAGGGTAAATAGATTGGTAGCTAAATTTGGTTACCTTCTTTAATGGCTTGTTTTAGGCTTTTAATGATAACCCGATCTTTTCGAAGAAAATTAAAACGAGATTCCCAGTGAGGGCATATTCTATTTTATAGTAGGATCCGGGTAAGTCATTGGGAATTTTTTGTATTTCCTGATTTAACGGTAAAAAGAAACGAATGAATAAAGTTTGTGAAAAATTTGTAAATTAATTGGAGGAACTATAGATTTTTTGGTGAACATTTCCAAGAGTAGAGGAGGGGAAAATTCATGATAAAATATCATGACGTCATTCGTAAACTGACTTCAAAAGTTGAAAATGATTCCGAATCTCGTAAACAGCTTCCGGTGGGTGTGGACATATTACTCGATCGTATCAAAGAGAAAGGCTTTGTGGTTCATGTGGAGGAGTTGGAATTCAATAATATCGATATTCAATTAATGAACCAAGAAGATTGCCAAAGGCGTGGACTGTCGTTTGAACATTCGGTTAACTAATTGCACCTGCGGGTGCTTTTTTTATGATAAGGTTAGTTTTGCAAGCCTAAAATCCAGTTTATCCAGCCTAATACGGTCTGCGCTCTTCGCTCAATCGTGTTGCGGCTGTCGGCGCCGACTCCGTGAATGTAGCTGTTCCGCATAATATCACAGACCTCTTGCTTACCGGGAATATGGTTCAATTCAAAATATCTTCCCAGGACCTTATAAAACACTTCATGCTCAAGAAGGCATTTTACCAGGGATAAATATTTATCTTTGAAATTAAGAGTCATAATTCGCCGACCCAGATCGGTTAATGAATATAATATATCCCCTTGTCCCCGATGTTGCGCGCGGGCGCGACCAATAAGCCCTAAATAAATCGCCGCATTGGTATAATAATCAGTCTGTCGTACATCGAACTGATAATTTTGGGTTATGAAATCTTTGGTTAAATCATTTTCGTAAAGCAATCCCAATAAATCAATGATTCGCTCAAATCGATCCGCCTGGGGAAACGGTACGGCCGGCTCGTTTTTGATTTTGGCGTGGTGAAATACGGCTAAAATATCCCTCAACTCGATTTTGTCCGGTGCTACAGTATATTTTAATTGTTTCACCAACTTGATGGAGTTGTATTCATCTTTCCGGTTGAAATTGAATATAAAAAAAGAAAAGCAATCATTGGAGTAAGTCATAAAAACGGGAATTACCGTTTTTTTTAATTTACTTTCCCATAAACGGTATGGGTAATAAAGTTGACGGATTAAAAAATCCTCCACCGTATAGTTCTTGGCTTCAACAATAATAAAACTATTCTTACTTTCATAGCCGCCATCGATTTCACATTGGGAATTATTAACTTTCAAAGTCTCCAATCGCTTGGATTCCACATTTCTAATGGTAAAATCAAATTGAGTGGTGGACATTCTTCCCGAAACAGTCAAGAAGGTTTGTTCACCGGCTATTTCATCCATGATTCCGGCCAGGTAAGCATAATGCAATGCCAGACTTTCAGAATATAGATTGTTATACCGAATGCTTTCCATAAAACTTGGGGGAGTTATAGTACTAGCCTTAATGTCATCATACTTAACCGACAAATAGGTTTCAAATTTCCCGATGACATATTTTGAGCGGGAAACAGGAAGGATGGCCAGCTGGTTTTTTTGAAAAATTTGGGGGAGATTGGTGAAATGGTCAAACTTAGCCATTAAGCGGGCTTCCCGGACGGTATTGATGGTGTTGGCTTCAATCTCGAACCTGCCGGAACTTTCAATAGCCTTTAATATGCTGTATTTATCGAATAATTCCTGCCAAGCCTGATCATTTTTTGTTAATACAGTCATAATTCATTACCAGAACCTCATCAATTTTTCCGCGCCCAGTGGCAACAGAGTTGATGTTTCGGCTAGCGGCCACTGTTATGATTGAAAAATCCTTATATAAATCCAAAATAAAATCCGTTGCGGAATTGCTCAGCAAAACAAAACAGCCCTTGTCGGACAACTCTTTATAAACATCCCTCAATCGTTGCTGTTCATTCTTTCCAAAACCGTTTAAATCATAACCTGTAAATGATGATGTATCGGATACAGGATCGTAGGGAGGATCAAAATAGATAAAATCCCCTTTTTTGGCGTCTTTTACAGCTTGCTCAAAATCTACATTCATAATCTGAATATTCTTGGTGGATAAGTAATTGTGGACGGCCTTTAACAAAAGTTCATCAAGGATTTTTGGGTTATGATAACTGCCAAAAGGAACATTAAATTGACCCGCGCTATTGACTCGGAACAACCCATTGAAACATGTTTTATTAAGGTAAATAATTCGCGACGCCCTTTGGATCGGATTGAGTTTTTTAAAATTAGAATTTCTATCTAAATCACGAATTGCATAGTAATACTCTTTTTCGTTTTTATATTGTCGAAGATCGAGAACCAGTTCATCGAGGGAATCTCGAATAACCTTATAGCAGTTGATTAATTCCGTATTACTATCATTAATCATTCCAACTGTCGGTTGAATATCAAACAAAACAGCCCCGGCGCCGATGAACGGCTCATGATAGGTACCGTATTTTTGGGGAATATATTTGCGGATTGTCGGTAGGAGCTGTCGTTTTCCCCCGGCCCACTTTAAAAAAGGTTGAAGTTTTTTATTTTTTTTCAATAACATTCACCTTTAGAATTATTAATATAAATAATTTATCACGAACACACGTTCTTGTCCAGGCCTTTATAAATAATTCTATATATACCACTAAACATCCTTTGATTGTTTAATAACTTCAGAGGGCATATCAAAAAACACTTCAGTTTCTGATTTTCCACTATTTAGTTGACATTTATTGTGTTCTTCGTCAATAAAGCTAGTATATCGGTCTTTACTTACAATTTGTCGCGATCGGAGACAAAGGAGTTGTCCTATTTGGCTAAATCCCGTGGTTTTATTGGTAAGTTTTTTCTTGGGGCACTGCTCACGACGTTATCCATGGTTACACTCTCTTGTAGTCATTCGGTTCATGATCCATCGCCAGTGAATATTCAAGGTTTGGTAAAAAAAGCTGTCCAGTCCTACCGGGCCAAAGGGATCGATTTTCATCGAAATCTCATGGATTACCAAGCATTCGGAAGTTTTTTGCATTTTGAGGACACCGCCGGGTTTGATCAATCATTGTTAAAAAGAGATGAGGAAGGAATTCCTTTTGTGCAATATGAGGGTGATTTTTATTATAACCCGGTGACAGTTGCGCAGTATGGGCTCTTCCAATATGGTAAATTGCTTCGAAATCAGGCTAGGTTGGATGATTTTAAAGCCGTAGCCGATAAATTGTTGGATTTACAAGAATCAGACGGTTCCTTTCGGTATTCTTTCGCATGGTATTATTACCTTACAGGGAGGAAATTCAAAACCGGGTGGGTCTCGGCGATGGCGCAAGGCCAAGCCTTAAGCGTTTTAGCCAGGGCCTATGTATTAACAAAAGACAGTCGCTATTGGGAGGCGGGTAATAAGGCATTTCAATTTTTATTGACTCCCACGGCAGCTGGTGGAGTCATGGATACACTGGAAGATTTGAATCCGAGATGGAAAAATTATGTCACCTTTGAACTATATCCGGTAAAACCGGCTTCTTATACCTTAAACGGTTTCATGTTTTCGCTCTTGGGATGTTATGACTGGTGGCAACTGGCGCCGGGGGCGCCGGATGGTAATTGTAAAATGGCGTTGGCTGCTTTTACGGCAGGGATTAAGAGCTTGAATTTAATATTAAAATATTATGATGTTGGAGGATTTGTCTCCTATGACTTGGGTTATATTGTTTACCAGGCCAGACCCAATTTAGACCCCTTCTATTTTGCGGTGGATATTTATTTATTACATGCCCTATATTCTATCACCGGGGATGAAAATTTACGGAAATACGAACGGCTTTGGTCGTCCTACGTGAATTAACCCCGCAGGTTAAAACCGTAGTTGAACAGTTTGATGGAGTCATTATAAATGCTCGAGGTTTTCAGGACTATATTAATTAAGGTCTTTCCTCGATAGGATGCTGCTGAAACCAGACATCCGCCGGCATTTACCGTATATCCGGTTTTGACGCCAATCGCATAAGGGTAACGCCAGAGAAGTTTATTATGGTTCTCCAACTGTCTGGTTTGCCCTGGTTTGGCGCCGGGAATCTCCTTTACTTTCGTTCCGACAATAGCCGCGAAGTTTGAATTTTTAAGGGCATATCGGGTTAAAATGGACATATCATAAGCCGTAGTGTAATGACCTATTTGCGGAAGACCGCTGGCATTTTTGAAATAAGTGTTTTTCATACCTAAGAGTTTTGCTTTTTGATTCATGACTTTGGTAAAATTCGCTTCCGTACCGGATACCGCTTCCGCCAGAGCGGTGGCGGCATCATTGCCGGATTCCAACATTAACCCGTAAAGTAATTCACGGACAGTCCTTTTCTCATATTTTCGTAAATTCATTGAAGTTCCTTCTTTGGAAGCTGCATCGGGGTGGACTGTGACAATGGTGTTTAAAGGTAATTTTTCCAATACCAGGACTGCAGTCATGATCTTGGTTGTGCTGGCCGGAGCCATGATTGCCAGGGAACTTTTGGAGTAAAGAACAGTCCCGCTATTGAGGTCGACTAAAATTGCCGCTCGCGCGTTAATCGATGGTTTGTTGAGTGGTTGGGCGGAAATAAGTTCCGGAATAAGAAAAAGAATCAAGGCAACGGTTAGTAATGTAAATTTTTTCATTGAATATATCCCTGGCACAAGTTTTAGTCAAGCGAACCTAACGAACCCATCTTGAAATGCTCTATTTTCAATATATTCTTGGTTTCAACAAGAGGTATACATTTTCCTTTAAAAAAATTTGGAAACTATCATCGAATACCAGCTCAATAAATTTTGGGCCTGTCAAACTGAAATAGACAATTTGATTTTAATTATTGACAAAAATAAAAACTCTATACTTTATCGAGGCTGATTGTTTGGTGTGATTTAAGAATTTTCAGCGCTACGGGTTCCAACCGAAAAATATTCACGCCATCATGAACACGGCATGGATTGGGGATGCTAGGTAATAAAATCTGTGGATATTGATAAATAAAAGGTTTTCCCACGATTTAATGAGTTTTTTACGAAAACCCTGATCCAACTGCAGGAGAATAGGATGCCGGAGAAGAATGAAGAAAAAAAAGAGAAGGCAACATTTTGTTGGAGGGATTATTGAATGGCAGAAGCAAGTGTCTCATTAAAAATATTAATGGAGACTCATTTTGATTGGGATGAACCCCTGAAATATGTCCATGATTACCGCGCCGATATCATGGTAAATGGAGATAAATTCCCAAATTCGGTAAAGATGGGGCATATTAGTGGGAGTTATATTGCGGTTGATTTATGGATTGCCCGTCCGGCCGGTACTCTTTTTGATGTTTTTGACTCCCACAGTCAGTCCTTATCTGAGCTTTATAATGTAATCATGGACGAAAATCAGGAACTGAAAGCCAGTATTATCCAGGAGATCAGTTACCGGAATATCCTGTTTATCGAGGATGTCGGGTTTGAAGAGGCCGGTTATGAAAAGGAAGTTGAACTGCTTACCAAAGGGATCGCCTATTTTATCCGGACTTTGGCGCGGGAAGTTGATGCCGTGATTTACGAACCCGTATTGAACACTAAAAACCAAAAAATAAATGATGTCTTTAAGGAATTGGGCTTTAAACGGATTATGGATTCGCAGTATTTGTTTTTTAACCGGCATTTGGCTCTATCTTTACCGGATGGTTCCCAATTCTAATCGGGCAAACCGGAGAAAGTTTAAAAAATTTTTGAGCTTTTGGGTTTCTCAAGGAAAACGGAGGAAAAGTATCTTTTCTCCGTTTTCTTTATTGTTAAGATTGTTCAATCGCCACGCGCGCGCCTTATCCCCTCTGACCCATTGAATTAATTAGTTTTTTTACACACTAAAACCGGAATTCGGATGAAGGCTAAAACAAAAAAAATAAGGGCTATAAACCAGATTTTTCGGGCATAAATCGCTTCCGATTGGTGATAGCCACGGGGAATGGGCCTCGGAACCAACGGAGACACCTCCTCAAAAAATAACAGATCGAACATTTGTTTTATCAAGGATTCTATGATATAATAGTTCGAACATAGGTTCGCAAATTAGAAAGAAAAGTTGGTTATAAATATAAATTCTCTTTCATAGTATGAATTAAGGACATGCAGACGATACTGTATGGATTGGCAATATATTACAATCGGAGGTTAATGCCATGTATATTATAGGATTGAATAGTCAACAAAGGTTTTATTTTATTAGCAAATTGGAACAACGGGAGGAACTTGAGGAAAAAGGTTTCCAAGTCTTAAACACCACGTATGAAAAAATTACTGCGGCTGCGGATGCCGTCAGAGAGTTGAATAGTAAGGCGGAAAGAGATAATCGAAGAACCTTATTGGGAAAAGTAGGGTAAAAAGTTGTTGATTTTCCTTTTATTCAAAAATGTCAATGGACTTGATATGAGCCGGTCCCGAAAGGAAATTTGTTGCTCAAGATCAAGATATACAATATATCCTATTTTGTGTATTCAATGAAGCGATATATTGTATATCTCCGGAATTTTAAAATACCTTCTACATCGACAGCCTCCATGGACTTATTTTTTAAACCCTCGCCCTTACCAGTTCCCCCATTTCTTTAGTACCTACTTTTTTCATGCCTTCCGCCATCAAATCGGCGGTCCGGTAATTCTCCCGGAGTACTTTTTGGACGGCTTGCTCAATGACTTCCGCCGGTTCTTCCAACTTGAAAGAGTGGCGCAGCATCATAGCGGCGCTTAAAATGGTTGCCAAGGGATTCGCCATATTTTTGCCGGCAATATCGGGCGCCGAACCATGGGAAGGTTCATAAAGAGCGGTTTTTCCTCCTAAGCTTGCGGAGGGCAACATTCCCAGAGAGCCGGTGAGCATGGCGGCTTGGTCGGTCAGGATGTCGCCGAACATATTTTCAGTCACGATCACATCAAACTGGCCGGGGTTGCGCACCAGTTGCATAGCGCAGTTATCGACATACATATGGGAAAGTTCGATGTCGGGATATTCCTTACCCATTTTGACAATGGTTTCCCGCCATAGTCTGGAGCTTTCCAATACATTCGCTTTATCAACCGATGTTAAGCGTTTTTTGCGCCCGCGGGCCGCTTCAAAAGCTAAACGTCCAATCCTTTCAATTTCGTGAGTGTTATAGACAAGCGTATCGATAGCTTGTTCAGCGCCGTCCGGAAGATTTTCCCGTTTTTTTGGCCCGAAATAAAGGCCTCCGGTTAATTCCCTAAAAACAATGATATCGACTCCTTTGATGATTTCCGGTTTTAAAGTGGAGGAATCAATTAAGGAATCAAAAACTTTGACCGGCCGCAAGTTTGCAAAAAGTCCTAATTCTTTGCGAAGCGGGAGAAGGGCAGCCCGCTCCGGACGGAGTTCAGGCGGTAACTGATCCATTTTGGGACTGCCGATAGCTCCCAGAAGGACAGTATCGGATTGCCGGCAGATTTCAAGGGTCTGGGGAGGTAATGGATGTCCATATCGATCATAGGCGTCTTCGCTGACCAAAGCTTCACGAAATTCAAACGGGATCTGGAATCTCTCTCCAATTTTTTTCAAAGTCCCAACAGCTTCAGGGACGATTTCCCGGCCAATTCCGTCTCCGGCTAATACGGCAATTTTGTACATGGCAACCTCCAGGATTTCCTTTGGATTTATTTGATTTGTTTTTTAACATACTCAATCAGTCCACCTGCGGTGATAAGCTCCTGCATAAAAGGGGGAAATTTTTCCGCTTGAAAAGTTTTTCCCTGGGTGATGTCGGTAATGACACCCGTATTGAGATCAATAGCCACTTGATCCCCTTCGGCAATCGCCGCGCTGGCTTCGGGAGATTCTAAAATCGGCAAACCGATATTAATGGCATTGCGATAAAAGATTCTTGCAAAAGAGGAGGCTATAACGCAGCTTACTCCAGCCGCTTTAATGGCGATGGGGGCATGCTCCCTGGAGCTGCCGCAGCCGAAATTTTTGCCGGCCACAATGATATCTCCGGCATTGACTTTGGAAACAAAACCCGGATCGGCGTCTTCCATGCAATGGGCGGCCAATTCCTTCGGGTCGCTGGTATTTAAATAACGGGCCGGAATAATTAAGTCGGTGTCGACATCATTCCCAAACCGCCAAACTTTTCCTTCGAGTTGATTCATTTTACTCCTACCTCCTCGGGTCCGGCTATTTTTCCGGCGATTGCCGATGCTGCGGCCACTGCTGGGCCGGCTAAATAAACTTCACTTTCGGGATGCCCCATCCGGCCGACAAAATTACGATTGGTGGTAGCGACGGCCCTTTCGCCTTTTGCTAAAATGCCCATATGGCCCCCAAGGCAAGGTCCGCAAGTGGGAGTGGAAACTGCGGCCCCGGCATCCAGGAAAATGTCGAACAATCCCTCGTGCATTGCTTGGCGCCAGATGGCTTGGGTTCCCGGAATAACGATTAAACGGACATTGGGGTTAACTTTTTTCCCTTTCAAAACCGTTGCCGCTTCTCTAAGATCCTCAATCCGGCCATTGGTGCATGATCCGATAATGGATTGATCAATGCTGATATTGTCGCATTGGGATAGGGGTTTGCTGTTTTCCGGTAAATGGGGGAAGGCGATTTGAGGTTCCAGTTTGGAGACATCCCATTCATAGGTTTTGGCGTATTTGGCGTCGGGATCGCTGCTGTAAACCGTATATTTCCGGTTAGAGCGTCCCTTTACGTATTCAATGGTTTTTTCATCGACTGCGAAGATCCCGTTTTTACCGCCGGCTTCGATTGCCATATTGGCCATGGTGAAACGGCCTTCCATCGAAAGGGCGCTGATCGCTTCGCCAATGAATTCCATTGCCTGATACAAGGCGCCGTCGACTCCGATTTGTCCGATAGTATAGAGAATCAAATCTTTTCCCCCAATCCATTTGGGGAGTTTGCCCGTATAGATGAAGCGGATGCTTTCGGGAACTTTTAACCAGGCCTTCCCGGTCGCCATTCCGGCTGCCATATCGGTACTGCCGACTCCGGTGGAAAATGCTCCTAAAGCGCCATAAGTACAAGTATGAGAGTCGGCGCCGATAACGAGGTCGCCGGGAACGACCAAACCCTTTTCGGGTAAAAGACAGTGCTCGACCCCCATCGTTCCGACTTCGAAGTAATTGGTAATTTCGTGACGGTGGGCAAAATCGCGCATCATTTTCGCTTGTTCGGCTGACTTGATATCTTTGTTGGGGGTGAAATGATCCGGGACTAAAGCGATTTTGTCGCGGTCAAATACTTTATTGACGCCGATTTTATTGAATTCCTTAAACGCAACCGGCGCAGTAATATCATTTCCTAACACCAAATCCAAAGATACGTCGATTAATTCTCCCGGTGAAACATGAGGTTTTCCGGCGTGCGCAGCCAAAATTTTTTCAGTGACGGTCATACTCATGAGGATCATCCTTTCCTGTCGTTCAATTTTAGGGCTTTGTTCCCACAGCGAAAAACATAGGAATTTCAATCGTCTCTCCGGCGCGATTGGACGTCCGGCAGTTACAATCAAAATCAGCGATGTCGATGTCAACAAGACCGGCTTTTTCATACCATAGTTTGATTTCGTTTTTTTCAAAGCCAAGCCATAAATCAAATTTTTCTTCCTTGACCCACAGGTGGTTGTGGCGATTTACATCAGTGATAACGAGACGGCCGCCGGGTTTAAGGACCCGGACCATTTCTTTGATGGCGATTGCCGGTTCCAGCAAATGGTGCAGGAGAAGGTTGGCAAATACCATATCCTGGCCGGCGTCTTCCAAGGGTAAATCGTGGGCGTCGCCAACCAGAAATTGAATATTCTCCAACTTGGCCTTGATAATATCATTGGCGGCAACTTCAAGCATAGCGGTGGAGGAATCTACGGCTACGACTTCACCGGCATATTTGGCTAAACCTTTGGCCAAATAACCGGTTCCCGTGCCAATATCGGCGACTCTGTAACTTTCCAGGGGTGTAAAGCGGGATATTACTTTTTCCCGAAGTATACTTCCATAACAATCTTTTCTTAACTCATCGTAAACAGGAGCAACTTGGTCAAAGTAGGCGTTATTTTCATCCTCGATCGAAGTATACGAGCGGGAATTGCCCGTCTCAATCCAGTTCAATAAGGCAACGCGGGAAAAACGCCATTCCCGCCCGACTTTCCTGGCCGGTATGTCCTCTTCTCTTAATAATTTTAGGAATGTTTTGCTGCTTACCTGAAAAAGCTGGCTGGCTTCTTCCAATGTTAGGACGTCTTTTGAAATCAAACTATCTTTCTGATCCTTATTGTCCATCGCGTAAACCCGTATGATAATATTTTTAATTATTATATCCATTTTCGGATAACGAGTCAAGAGTCAAGTTCCATCATCTTCCTTTAAAGTGTGTCATTTTCCGGTTGTTGCCATATTTGTTTTCAAAAGAGGGGGATCGGGCCGGAAATTTTGGCTGGTAATATATTGAATCGCAGAAGCGGGGAGGAAATTAAAGTTTTGGTGTCGAAATAAAGCGACTATTGCAGAAATAGCAGGAAATGTAAATTCAATCGAAGATTAAATCGAGGTGAGCAGGTTTGATCGAGCTTCAAGGGGTTTCCAAAGTTTATGCCAACGGGGTCGTTGCTTTAAATAACATCGACATTTCCATTGAAAAAGGGGAATTTGTTTTTTTGGTTGGCGCAAGTGGAGCGGGAAAAACGACTTTCATGAAATTAATCAACCGCCGGGAATTAGCCACTCAAGGGAAGGTTTTTGTGGGTCGTAAAAATTTATCGCAAATGAAAAACTCGGAGATTCCTGTTTTTCGGAGGAATATCGGTACGGTTTTTCAGGATTATAAATTATTGCCCAATAAGACTATCTTCGAAAATGTCGCCTTTGCGCTGGAGGTTATTGAAGCCTCCCGCAGGGAGGTTCTTCGGCAAGTGCCGGCAGTTTTGGATTTGGTGGGGTTGAAGGATAAGGCCCGGGTTTTCCCTTCGGAGTTATCCGGTGGAGAGCAGCAAAGGGTGTCTTTAGCCAGAGCCATTGTGAACCGTCCCCTGCTTTTGCTTGCCGATGAACCCACCGGCAACCTGGATCCCGATACATCCTGGGGAATCATGGATTTGTTTTTGGAAATTAACAAACGGGGCACCACCATTATTATGGCAAGTCATAATAAGGCCGTTGTCGATAAGATGAGAAAACGGGTCGTGGCTTTGGAGAATGGTATTTTGGCCAGAGATGAGCAGAAGGGGGTCTATGAGAGTTGAAAATACGAACGGCCGGTTATTTTTTTAAAGAAGCCTCAAAAGGACTTACCCGGAATGGATTAATGAGTTTGGCTGCGGTCATGACCATATCGTTGTCTTTGATTATTTTAGGTTGCTTTTATATTGTGGTGACCAATTTTAACCATTTTGCCGAAATGGCCAAAGGTGTTTTGGAGCTCAGGGTTTATCTTAAGGACGGAGTGGACCATGGTCCCGTTCAAGCTCAAATGGTTGAACTTGACGGAGTGAAAAGTGTCCGTTATGTTCCGCGCGAGGCCGGCGCCAAGTGGCTGGAGAAAAGTCTGGGCGTGAAAGATCTTTTTGTTACTTCCGATAATCCGTTACCGGATATGATCAATATTAAACTGAAAGAAGATGTTCGGGTAAAAAGGCTGGTCAACCAGATTCAGCAAATCCAGGGAGTCGATGAAGTCGAGTATGGTAAAACTTTTGTGGAAGCGATGCTGATTGTAGTCCGGATCATATGGGTCCTGGGATTCAGTTTGGTGCTGATCATCGGAATCGTGGTTCTATATATCATTACCAACACGATTCGTCTGACTGTGTTTGCCCGGCGTAAAGAAATTGAAATTATGAAGTTGGTTGGGGCGACTGATTGGTTTATTCGGTGGCCTTTTATGTTGGAAGGGATTATTCTGGGACTGAGCGGAGCTTTGATTTCCGGCATTATTCTCTCCAAGGGGTATCATTTTTTGTTTCAATATATCCATCAATTGGCTCCGTTTATCCCCTTACTCCGGGAAGGCGCCGTCAACGAGAACTTGTTTTTGCTGATTTCGGTGGTGGGGTTTGCCTTCGGAGCGATCGGCAGTATGATGTCGATTAAGAAATTCCTCAGGGTCTGACAAAGGTTAGGCTCTTGATGATGGAAACCCTTTACAAGCTGATATCGGGGAATTGTGCCGCTTCGTTTGATAATCGATATACAATATATGATTTGAAGTTTCACGATAATATATTGTATATCTTATTGTTTTTTGTCTATAGACCCTTCGGCTTGAAGCTGCAAATCTGTGTTGCAAAGAGGCAAGGAGGTACTTGGCGATGGCTGAAAAAACAACCGGAGTGGCCTGTATGAGCTTTGGTTTGATGTTTGTAATGGCTCTTATCCCAATGGGCTGGGCGGTTACGGAGGATGATCTTCAAAGCAAAATCGTACAAACCCGAAAGAAACTGAGTCAAACCAAGCAGCGGGAAAGAAGGGTCCTC
Source organism: Bacillota bacterium (assembly GCA_023429995.1). Lineage (GTDB taxonomy): Bacteria > Bacillota > UBA4882 > UBA8346 > UBA8346 > UBA8346. The sequence continues at coordinate 70,377 of JAEZCE010000052.1, forward strand.
GGGAGTCTCCTCAAGACGCAAGAGGAGATCGATAAGATTAATTTCAATTTAAAAAAAATCAATGGGAATCTTAATCAAACCGAGCGCCGGATGAACGTTGTCAATGTGGAGCTCAGTAAAGCCCAGTCGGAATTGGAAAATATTAAAAATGCCATCGGCGGTCGAAAAGGAGTTCTGGATCAAAGATTAATTACTATATATAAATATGGGTATCAAAGTTATTTGGAAGCTTTGTTTGAGTCCAGAAGTTTCGATGATTTCTTGTACCGTTTTGAAATGGTAAGCAGTTTCGTGCGGGACGATTTACATATGATTCAATCCTTGCGGGAGCGGCAGGGGATTATCACCGAGAAGCATGAAGAAATCAGCGATAAGCAACAGGAATTGCTGGATCAAAAAAAGACCTATGCGCTGCTGCAAATCAAGAACCGAAGCGAACAGAACCGTAAAATCCAGATCATGGAGAATAAAAAAGAAGAACTGACCGCTCTGCAAAAAGACCGGCGGGTTTTGGAAGAGTCTCTGGATGAAATGGAACGGACTTCCAAAGAGATGGAAGCCCAAATCAAGGACTTACAAAATAAAAATAAAACCGCCCTGGGTACCGGAAGAATGATTTGGCCGGTCAGGGGGAGAATATCCTCCTATCAAGGGTGGCGGGTTCATCCGATCTTGCGGAAAAAGAAGTACCATTCGGGCATGGACATAGCCGCGCCGACGGGGACCCCAATTGCCGCCGCGGATTCGGGAGTGGTGATTTTTTCCGGCCGGAACGGCGGGTATGGAAATATGATCGCTTTGGACCATGGCAATGAAATCTCCACGGTTTACGGCCATTGTTCCGAATTATTAGTAAGCAAAGGGCAGACGGTATCCAAAGGCGATATCATCGCTAAGGTGGGAAGCACCGGATTTAGCACCGGGCCGCATTTGCATTTTGAAGTCCGTAAAGCGGGAGTCCCGACAGACCCGCTAAGATCATTATAAAGGATGGGTTTTTTTTGGCGAAAAACTCCCGTTTCAAGAGTCTTTCATTCATAGGAGTGTTCCTGGTTGCGCTGTGTTTCTTGGGCTGGTGGTGGCAGGGTAATGCCAGAGGCGGCCGGTATCGCGACATTCTTTCGGCATTTTACGTGATGAGCGTGGTTAAAATCAATTATTACCAGCCGGTCAGTATGGTTGATCTCATGAAGACCTACTGGGAGAAGGGTCAGATTTCGGGCATGCTCCAGTCTTTGCATGATCCGTACACCCGCTTTTTAGACCGGGATCAGTACTCCGAGCTTAAAAAAGATACCAGCGGATCCTTTGCGGGGATTGGTATTTTTTTTATTGTTAAAGAAGGGGAACTATTGATTTCAAAAGTAGTGGAAGGTTCACCGAGTGAAAAAGCGGGTTTGCAAGAAGGAGACCGAATCATCGCCATCGGTGAGACACCTGTTCGTAAAATCAGCGCCGATGTGGCGATTGCCAAAATCAGGGGCAGAATCGGCACTGAGGTGACGCTGTTAATTGCCCGGGGTGATGGAAACGGTCGTCAGGAGCTTGAGTTTAGAGTTGAAAGAGATAAAATAACCGTGCCCACCGTTGAAATGGATATTCGCCAGGATCCGCTGGTCGGGAAGTATGCGTTTATCAAAATATCCCAATTTGCCGAAACAACCCCGGATGATCTGGAAAAAGATTTAAGAAAAATCGATAGAATGGTTGATTGTAGAGCATTGGTTTTGGACTTGCGGGCCAATCCGGGCGGTTCGCTGGATGCCGCCATCAAAGTGGCCAGCGAGTTTATTCCGGAGAATACTCCTATTATTCATGTGAAAAGAAGGAATCTACCCTGGCAGGTTTTATCCTCCGAATATAATGCCCATCGCTATTTGCCCATGGTCGTACTGGTTAATAGCTGGAGCGCCAGCGCTTCGGAAATTGTTTCCGGGGCCCTCAAGGATCAAAAACGGGCGATACTGGTGGGAACCCATACTTTCGGAAAGGATCTGATCCAGGAAGTCAGGGAACTTCCGGACGGAACCGCCATGACAATCACCATCGCCAGTTATTTGACATCGGGAAAAGTGAACATTCATAAAAAGGGAGTTCAACCCGACATGGTTGTGGAGATCCCCGGAGCTTTGGACCGTTTGCTCAAACATGGCGACACCGGTCCTTTTAAGAGAATGAATGAGTTGCAGGAGTCGGAAGCGCTTAAAATATTGCAGCTTCATATTTTACAACGCCAAAATAAACTGGCAAGCTGATAAGCAGCAATTGAATCCTGAGGGGAGTGAGGGTTTTGGGGCCGGAAACGAGGACAGCGAAGACGGCCTTTATTTTTTACCTTGTTTATGCGGCTTTGATTGGGGCGGTTGCATTATGGTTACCCAAAACCGGACTTTTTCCGCAAAAAGAAGCCGGGCATAAGCAACCTCTTGGGAACGGATACATTGAACAGTTACAATTAAAGCAGCGGGAGTATGAAAAATCATGGCAAAAAATATTGGTCCATGAGGGGTTCATTCCCAAGGCGGTTTATAAAATACAAAAGAGTTGCCAATTGAGTAGAAAAATCGGCAACAGGCCAATTGAATGGACCTTTTCGGAGAACACCATCGTTTTGCCGAAAGCAGCCGGTAAGAATTCCCTGATCGCTTTGACTTTTAAGTGGAAGGAACTGGTGCGGCAAACGGGTTTTAATATTCATGGCGGGAAATGGGGATATAGCAACGGTTTGCTTTGGGTCAAGCTTGACCGCAGCTTTCCGGTGGGGGTAGGGAAAAAATACAGCCCCAGTTTGCCCGTGGAACATCTGACCATGGTTTTGCCGGTAACTGGATTTCAAGGGCGTTTACCCGGTTTGATTCCGGAGTTGCCTCCCATCATACCGGATTTGGGGTCGCCGCCGACGGAGGCGGTTCCAACCCCCACCCCGGCAAAGGTAGCGGCTGAAGAACAGACGGCGCCGCTGCCGGCCGGGAAAAAGGCCAGAATTGCCATTATCATTGATGATGTCGGTTATGTATTGGAAGCTGCGGAGGCGATGCTGAAAGTTCCAGCGCCTTTAACCTTTTCGGTCCTCCCCTTCGGCCCATACAGCCGTAAGTATGCCGAGGCCGCCAAGGAAAGAGGATTTGGGGTTATGCTGCATTTACCGTTGGAACCCATAAATCCAAGCGTCAACCCCGGTCCGGGGGTTATTAAACGCAGTTTTAGCGAAGCGGAAGTGGCGGCGGAACTTGAAAAGGATTTGGAACAGGTTCCGGAAGCGACGGGGATCAATAATCATGAAGGCTCCGCCGGGACCAGCGATCCCCGTTTGATGGAGATTTTAATGAAGGAGATCAGAAAACGCGGGTTATTTTTTGTGGATAGCATGACGGCATCAACTTCCGTAGCGGCCCAATATGCCCGGAACAATCAAATACCCTGTGCCAAACGGAAAGTTTTTATTGATAACCAAACCGACCTGATCAGTAAAAAGGCGGCGTTACGGGTATTGATGAAAATCGCGCTCCGGGAGGGCGAGGCTGTCGGAATCGGCCATGTACGGGAGAATACGGCCCAGGCCATTATCGAAATGCTTCCCGAGTTTTCTAAGGCCGGAATCGAAGTGGTGCCGGTGGCGGAGTTGGTGAGGTAAACTGTTAGTAAACCAGCCACCATTGGTAAAGGGGGCAGGCAAAATTGAAGTGTAAGGCGATTCAAGTTGCCTATTTTACCTAACCCCTCAATCCCCTTCCCTCCTTCAAGAAGCTACCATCTGGGACAGGGAAGGGGAGCCTTTGGGAGCGATAAACACATATTTTTCAAGAGAGGTATGTCCTTATTGCGGATGGATGGCATCTGTTATTGCAAAAACTTCCCCGAAAAAGTTAACCGTGAAAAACGAAGACCATGGCGGCAAAAAAATCTTATTGCCTGTATGATCGATGCGTTTTGCGGAAAATTATAAATCCCTAATTACCGCCCCTTCGAAACCTCGGAAACCATTTTCATCTTTATATACCTTACAATCAGTTTATCCAGTTTGATACTATAGGCCAATACGACAGAGTCTGTATATCCGCGGGCATCATAAGCTTCCTGGAGCTGTTGACGGCCGGCGGCTATTTCTTGTTCCAAAGACTTAATTTTTTTGGATTTGGATTTTTTCATGAACACCTCCGATTATTCGGTGTAAACGATAATACCGTATCGAAAATTAGCCTTTATTCTTTTTCCTTTTAAGTTTCGATGAGTATGATATAATGGAAATAATTGAGATTTCAGGCAATGCGAAACTAAGGCGCAAATGGAGGTTGTTTGAGCGTTGGTTTTATTTATTGTTCTATTTTTCGTCTCTATTGATTATTTTCTGAAATTACAATTTAATTATACGTTCATTTTGAACAAACGTCAAGGAGAAATTTGTTACAAATGATAGATAAAAATATTGGTGAAAGAATACGGCAGTTCAGAGAGGCAATGGGATTATCCCAGGAGGCATTGGGTGATGCCATTGGAATGAGTCATGGACAGGTATCAAAGTTTGAATTAAGCCGGTTTCAGCCTTCGAAACGTTTTCTGAATGGGATGATGGTCCGCTTTGGCGCCAATCCGGACTGGATTTTGACCGGGCAAGGCGAGATGTATATTACCCCAAAAGATTATATTGATAAAGGAATTGAGTTATTCGGAGCGGAGAAAATGAGCGAAGGATTTTTGAGCGCTCTGAAAGATCCGCATTTTGCAGAGTTTCAAGGATTTATTTCGGTCAATATGTTTGAAAACGAGCAGAATAAGGGTGAACTGCGGGAATTGATGCAACAGGTAGCCAAAGTATGGCATTTGGAGGATGAAAAGGCGAGAAAAGCTTTAATACAATTCGTAAAGGTGTTTTTGGAAGGGGAAAAGCATTAAGATAGTAAAATATGTTTAGGGGAAGCATTTGAAAGAAGAATTAGTCTTCGTTTATTCTTCAGTCCCTTGAATTAAGGTCTTTTCGGATTCTGTGCTCTATTTTTAAAGTACTTCTCAATACTTCCCCTTACATAATAGGTAAATTAAAAGATTTTGGGTGTGGGACAAAATTAAGAATAAATTTTTTTGAAAAATAAGTTGTAGCTGCAATTTATTTGTAGTAACTTGGGCCTATAATAAGTAGAACAGCGAATACCTGGGTCAAAAAGAGAAATAAATAGTTACCCTTGTTAATTAATTGTCAAAAACCAAAGTTGCAGTTGCATCCAGGGACTATTAATAGCTAATTCACGGGTCCAGGATATGATCAGTATACCAGCCCACAATCTCTTTAATGTATAGATCCTTGACAATCGCTAATCCCATTCGATAAGTTATATATAATTTCTTACCTTTTCCCAATCGATGACAACTAAACGGGAAGAGTTTTGCAGACTAAAACTTTACATCGAAAATGCCAGCAGAAAAATTTTTATAAAATTAAAATTTTCTATTGACACCAATTTTATCCATATGATAGTATACTGTATACAAGGTACAAATTTGAGTGAGGCGCTTGGAGCGTTACTTCGACTTCTAATCGGAAGGTCGTGGGTTCGAATCCCATCAGGGTTTTTAAGCCTGTAGCTCAGTTGGTAGAGCATCATGTACGTTCCGAAATTTTTCCTCACTCTTTAAATGAATCATTTTGTTGGAGGTCCATTATGACCAGCTATTATCGAGATCTACTTAAAACTAAATTAAATTATTTGAAGGGGAGTACTTTATCCCGCTTTGCTGGTCGTATCATTTCTTGTTATGGTTACCGTGAGCTGCATTTAGCTATGTACATTAACGGTAGCAATTAAAAAGACCGAAGCAATAACGGATATTGTAACCTCCCTTAAAAAAAGGGAGGTTTTTTATTTAGTAAGAATTTACGAGGCGCATGATGGGTTACTTCGGCAGAGTATTTGATTCACCAATCAAAAGGTCGTAGGTTCGATTCCTACTTTCCGCCCTGGGTGGAAATAGCTCAGTATTGTCAGTAATGACATAACCTTTCATCCTTTTCCTCGTATTAACTTTTGGGCAAATGGCAGAGTGGTTAAATGCACCTGACTGTAAATCAGGAGGGTAACACCTACGGTGGTTCAAATCCATCTTTGCCCACCAAAAAATTACTTTTGTGAGGCGCTAGAAGGGGTTACTTCGCTTTGTGAGCCGGTACCTTATGGATGTGCAGGTTCAAATCCTGCCATATTGATCCTATCAATATGTGGCGGAAATGGCAGACGCGCCGTGAATAGTTCCCCTTCGCTCTTTTCCTCACAATTTATTATTGAAAAAGCAGATTTGGATCTGCTTAAGGAGGTAACTGATATGTCAAGATTAACACAACTCTTTGCTATCCCGGTTCAGGATTTGAAAAACCGTGAAGGATATCCGGCCTACAAAAGACCGTTAGAAGAGCAATATTTACAAACTTTATTAACTAATACACTGAGTAATACTTTTTATGCCGATAAAAATGAACTGTTCCAGGAAACTGTATTCGTTCATGATCAGATGTTGCAAGTGAATTCGGAGTTTGTTGCAAAAGCTTTACCGTTTGCACGTCAAAAAGGATGCATGCGTTTACAACCGGTTTTTGGTTTAACAAAGTTAGCGCAGACTCATAAGGAACTGTTTAAGGAAATTTTCCCCCAGGTCATTTTAATACCTTCCGATTTACAGGATTTTATGACCATTTTGGAAGGAAGCGGGCGTGGACAAGGGGGCCGGGCTGTTAAAAATACTATTGCCAAGTGGCTGAATCAGAATTTGTCGGAATATTGGGCAATTAAGTATAATGGGAAAGGCCGCGGTTTTTCCCTGGCTGATATCATTCAGACTATTCACCCGGTTCCTGATTCCGAACAAATCGGGATGTTATTTAAATACTTAATTTCTGGAGAATGTGGTTTTCAAGATGGTAAGATTTATGCATATGAGCAACTCAAAAAAGCTGAAACTTTGGCAGAACAAATCCACTGGATCAGGGAAGGCCAATTGCCGCATGAGGTAGTAACCGGGGTTTGCAAAATGACTCCTGAGTTATGGAATGCTTTGGTTCCGGAAATGCCGGTATTCGCCTTGATCCGTAATTTGAATGTATTGGACCGGGCCGGAGTATTGGATACAAACCGTAACTTGATTGAAAGAAAATTAACCGACAGAGAGGTTTTACGGAAATCGAAGATTCTGCCTTTCCGGTTCTTAAATGCCTTTAATGCCATTGAAAAAGCTTGGGCTAAGGATGTCTTACGGCAGGCAGTGGAAATGACTTTTGACGGCTTACCGGAGATTCCGGGTAAAACCGCGGTATTTCTGGATATATCCGGTTCCATGAATGGTGAATATTTAAGGATTGGGTCGGTTTTCGCATTGGCTCTGTTTAAAAAGACCAAAGGGAACGGGGTTTTCTGGTTATTTGACAATGCAGTACATGACCCGAAAGCCTCGTTGCATGATTCCATATTAACCCAAGCGGAACGGATTACCGCGCAGGGTGGGACCGATACCGGGGCTCCGGTCCGGGCTTTGAGAACCCGGGTTGATAATATCATTATTATTACGGATGAACAACAAAATTCCGGTAGTCCGTTCTACAAAGAACTGGTAAACTATAGAAAAAAGTACAATGCAAATGCCAGGGCATTTGTGATTGATTTGGCTCCTTACCGGTCTGGAATGGTACCGCCGGCCGACGATTTAAGCCATTATATTTATGGTTGGTCCGACCCGGTATTGCAATATATATCGTTTGCAACCAATGGATATGGATCAATGGTGGAAGCCATCAAAAAAACGATGTAGGTTCGAGGCTGTCCCAAAGTCCTTTCTTCCTGTTTTTAAAGTACTTTGTAGACAGCCTCGCCCTCACGATTCAAAAGGTGATCAAAATGAATCTCTTTAAAAAGACAATCCCTTTATTCCCTTGGTCCGGAAAGGAACCGATTTACGAATTCATTCGCGATCATATTGATGTTTCCGGAAAATTAGCTTCCGAGTGGGATGATTTACCCGATAGTAAAGAGTACTTTCAGGATCAAAAAATCCGCTGGGTTGGCGGAGCGATGGATAGCCTCATGGGAGGTAATTCAAAGGTTGCCAATCAAATCGCCCGCAGGCTTTATTGGTTGCTCCGCAAACAAGTATCGAAACCCACCGATGGCAACCGTCGCGCCACTTACTTGTATGCAATGGGTCATGAGGTCATCGATTATATCGATCCGTTGCTGGATATGATTCGCCGGGAATATTCTTTTAATGGACGGGCTTTTAAGCGGGAAGCAATTTGGCTTGCCGCCAAGAGCGCGCACCGGAATCCCGTAAAACTGGGAATAGCATTATTGGGCATTTTTCAATGTGAAGACCAGTTGGATTTGCTTTATACCCTTGGCAAACATGATGAATTCACCTTGTATTCCGTGGTGGCAATTGAAAATGGAGTGGAAAATCACACTTCATGTTTGTTTGAACTTGCCAAGCATATTGACGGCTGGGGCAAAATCAATCTTATTCGAAGATTGGAACCGGATTCTGAAGAAATCAAAGGCTGGCTATTAAGGAATGGTTGCCAGAACCGCATTATGAATGAATACCTCGCGTACACATGCGCGGTGAAAGGTAATCTGGCTGAAGCACTGGTCCAAGAAGAAATTGACCCGGATCTTTATAAAGGGGCCGCTGTGATTATTGAGGCTTTGATCAATGGCGGACCGGCGGAAGATATGGATGACTACAACCAGTCCCGGCAGGTAATCGTAGATTTTTTACGCCATTCAAAGAGGGTAGCTTCAGATTTGGACGACTTTTTAGTCATTGCCAGCATCAAAGATTATTTGGAACAACAAACGGAAAAGTGGGCTAAACGCCGGGAAGCGGGTTGGAGCGAGCCGATCCGGACGGCAACATTGGCTGAGTGCATTGAAATCCTTGAGCGGGAGCTTTGGCCTGGACTGGTCTGGAACGATATTTCATCGCAAGATGGCTTCAGACATTATCGGGCAATCCAAGCCGGAAGAATTTTAAATCTGGATATTTGGCCGACACTTTTTGAACAATTAAAGGAGGAGCCATTGAATGACGGTTTGTATTACAATGTCATGCAGACCGATAACCCGAAGCGAATTGCGCAAGTCGTTGAATTCGCTGAAAATAACCTACCTCTAAAAGATATTGCCTGTGGACCAAAAGATGAAACGCCATTGGGACGGAAGTTTCAGGCTCATCATTGTTTGGATTTCATAATTCAGGATCTCGATCACTATGAAGGAATGGGGAAACGGCTGATTTTAGCTGCATTATGGAGCTCCTCTATCCACAACCGGTATATGGTTTTAAAAATATTAAAGGCTTGGAAGCCGGAGCATTGGCCGGATGAAGCGAAAGATATCTTAATCCGCCTTCAATCTATGGAACCTGATAAGGAAACAAAAAAAGAAGTAATCAAACTACTACGCCATAAGTAAAGTTGGATAACTCTAATCTCATGCGTATTCAATAGTTTAGATTGAGTTATATGAAAGCGAAGGGAGTTTCTCCTTTTGTCATAGGGGACAAATATAGCAAATATCGGGGTAAATTTTATGAGCCAGTATTTCTATTACAACATTCATACGAAATAGTCAAAGATTACGAAGAAACCAAGGTTCTAGGAGTTTATTCAAAAAAGGAAAATGCTGAAAAAGCAATTGAACAATATAAGAAACTGGCTGGTTTTCGGGATCACCCAAATGATTTTTATATCTCCGAGTATCGGCTCGATATTGATGCTTCATGGAATGAAGGTTTTTTTACTGAGCATTATTATGAAATTGATACGGAGGAAGTATTTGAGAAAGTAAAAGAATTTGTTTACGCTGTCCCCGATGGCCTTTATCAGTATCCGATGCCTGAAAGTTCTTGCGATGATCAATGGATTGAAGCAACACCCAATGAAAAGGGGTTTATATTAATCCGAGAATTAATAGAAAATGAACTCCATGAAGAACATCGAAGAAAAAAGAAAAGGATAAAAAATCCAAATACCAAAATTCTTAATTTGGGTCAAGGACCTACCTTTTGGACTCAGGCGGATGAAAATATGTTTTTTCAAGCGATTTATTCCATGGCTTCTTTCATAGAAATCAAAGGTCATGGTACTAAGCTGGATTTGTATTACAAAGAACCAATGACGAATGAGGAAAAAAGACTTTTAGCCGGTCTGCTTAAAAGATATCAAATGCCTTTGCCGGGGGAACTGGGACAATCATCTTATAATGAATAAGGAGTATCAAATGATCTACCGCTCTCAAATACCTAAGGAAGTCTTGGATATTTTGATAGTCCTTCAGTCAAGTAATTATCCGTCGTTTCTGGTTGGGGGCTGCCTTAGGGATTTGCTGCTTAACAAAGAACCGAAAGATTATGATATTTGTACCAAGGCACGGCCGGAACAGGTTAAAAGCCTTTTTACTAAGGTAATCGATACGGGAATAAAGTATGGCACAGTTACGGTTTTGGCCGGTGATTTTCCAGTGGAAGTTACAACCTTCAGAAAAGTAGTGTTTAACCCGGACGGGCCTAGAGCTAGTGAAATCACCTTTGGGACAGAAGCTATTGAAGATGTTTTAAAAAGGGACTTTACCATTAATGGATTATTGTTCGATGGTAAACAAGTAATTGATTATGTTGGAGGAAAAGTCGACCTTGAAAATCGCATTATCCGTGCAATTGAGGAACCCGATTCTAGATTTAAGGAAGATCCCCTCCGAATGGTACGAGCTATCCGGTTTTGCTGTCAATTGGGGTTTTATATCGAACCGGATACCTTAAAAGCAATCGAAGATAATAAATCTCAGATAGCCAATGTATCGCCGGAACGAATACGGAATGAAGTCAATAAAATTTTACTGAGCAACCGCCCTGATGAAGGCTTTCGCTTATTTCACCAAACAGGTTTATTAAAATTCATTCTTCCGGAGCTTGAACAATGTTATGGCTTTAAGCAACAGAACCCCCATCATTCTCAGGATGTATTTGACCATATCATGACCGTAACCAGGAACGTTTCTCCGGACTTGAAGATTCGGTGGGCGGCTCTTTTGCACGACATTGGGAAACCTTTGACGTTCAGTATCGATGAAAATGGGATAGGTCATTTCTATGAACACAACTTGAAAAGTTATGAATTAGCAAAGGAGATTTTAACCCGGCTTAAGTTTGACAAAAAAATGATCCGCGAAGTTTCTTTGCTTATCAAAGAGCATATGAGTAAACTTAAATCTCCTAAACGCAATACCATAAAGCGGTTGATCAACCGGGTCGGGGTGGAAAACATTAACGAACTATTAGAGTTGCAAATTGCCGATGTAAAACGCCCTGAAACAATCCAAGAAGTTGACAACCTACAGTTGATAAAAGCTGAAGTGGAGGCAATTATCAAGGAAAAAGAACCTATCCATCCACGGGAACTGGCTATTAACGGCGATGATTTAAAAGCACTTGGGATTAAACCGGGAAAAATTATGGGCAGAATCTTAGCTGACTTATTGGAAAAAGTCATCGATAGCCCGGAATTAAATACCCGGCAATCTTTATTGTCTTTGGTAGAAAAGATGGAGCTTGATCGGGAAGGGAAGGATTAAAATGAAAGATAAAATCATCAATGAATTAGCCAGAATCGAAGAGCAGGAAAATGTCAGGATCCTCTATGCAAGCGAGTCCGGTAGCCGGGCCTGGGGTTTCCCCTCCAAAGACAGCGATTATGATGTCCGGTTTATTTATATTCACCCAATAGATTGGTATCTTTCCATCGCCGATAAACGGGATGTCATTGAACGGCCGATTAACGATTTATTGGATATTAACGGTTGGGATATCCGGAAAGCTTTGAAACTATTTAGGAAGTCCAACCCGCCACTACTTGAGTGGCTTCAGTCACCGATTATTTATTGGGAAAAATCTTCGATTGCTGAAAGTATGAGAAAGCTAAGTCCTTTAACATTTTCACCCCGTTCTTGTATGTATCACTATTTAAGTATGGCCAAAGGAAATTTTCGGGAGTATTTACAAGGGGACCGGGTGAAGGTTAAGAAATATTTCTATGTTTTAAGGCCAGTCCTAGCCTGTTTATGGATAAAACAGAAAAACACTATGCCGCCAATGGAGTTTGAGATATTAGTCAATACGATAATTTCCGATGATTTATTAAAACGAGAGATTGATAAACTGTTGATCCGGAAAAAGGCTGGGGAGGAACTTGCTTTAGAACCACGGATTCAAGTTATCAATGACTTTTTAGACTTTGAAACAAAGAATATCGAGGACTATCTTAATTTTGTTGAAAAAGTGCCAATTGAAGATGTAAAAGTGTTTGATCGGATTTTTAAAGATGCATTGGCCCAGGTGTGGAGTTAAGTTGTGAGGTGCAAGATATGAAAACAATCAAAGGTCAATATAACGAAGCGGTTGTTTATACAGATAATATTGAAGAGAAAGCTTATCAACAAATTCGGGAATTATGTGATCAGGAATTCGTTAAAGGAAGCCGTATTCGTATTATGCCCGATACACACGCCGGCACCGGATGTACTATTGGAACAACCATGACGATTAAGGACAAAATTGTTCCTAATCTTGTTGGAGTCGATATTGGGTGCGGAATGTATGTATGCCGGCTCAGGAAAACTGAGGTTGACTTCAGGAAATTGGATCGGATTATCCGGCAAATGGTGCCCAGCGGGTTTGAGGTCCGGCAGTCGCCGCATGAATATAACCGTTATGTGGAACTTGATAATTTGAAAAGTAAACAGTATTTGGATTTGAACCGAGCCAGGTTAAGCATTGGAACACTGGGAGGTGGCAATCACTTTATTGAAATGAATATTGACGATGAGGATCAGCTATACTTGGTCGTTCATTCCGGTAGCCGTTACTTGGGCAAACAGATTGCAGAATATCATCAAAATCAGGCCGGTGCCGGCATTGTCAAGTTAAATAATGAAAGAATCATTAAAGAATTAAAAGCCCAAAGCCGGCAAAAAGAGATCCAAGCTACCATTGAGAAACAGAAACAAAATATCAATCGCAGTTTAACTTATGTTGAAGGAAAAATGTTTCTAGCTTATCTGGATGATATGCGCATTGCCCAAAAGTTCGCCGAGTTGAACCGGAAGGCGATCGCTAAAGCGATCATTACTGAAATGGAGTTTTCTTTAATGGATAGCTTTACCACGATTCATAATTACATCGATCTTGATGAAATGATTCTCCGGAAAGGGGCAATCTCCGCTAAGAAAGGTGAAGTCGTAATCATTCCGATCAATATGAGAGACGGCAGCATTATTGCTACAGGGAAAGGGAATGCCGATTGGAATGATTCCGCGCCGCATGGGGCGGGACGTTTGATGAGCCGTAAGCAAGCTAAGAAGAGTCTTTCGATGGAAGATTTCCAGAAATCAATGACGGGTATTTACACCACTTCAATTTCCAAGGATACACTGGATGAAGCTCCTTTTGCTTATAAGCCGATGGCTGAAATCATCGATAATATCCAAGACACGGTGGAGATTAACAAAATAATCAAGCCAATTTATAACTTTAAAGCATCGGAGGAATGAATTTCTGAAAAATATAGCTTGTATTTTTAGAAGTATGTATTTTATGTAGAGAAATTTCCAAGTTATTTGAGAACTCATACGATCGGCTACATTTTCTTCGACATGGTCATTGTTAGATAACGGTTTATCAGCTTATCCAGTTTGATACTACAGGATAAAACCTGTACATCCGCGGGCATCATAGGCTTCCTGGAGCTGTTGGGCGTCCTCGGCTTTAAAAAAGCCGGCGGCTATTTCTTGTTCCAATAATTCAATGGTTTTGGGATTGATTTTTCGCATGGTTTTTTGAATCAATCGTTACGAGTTGCCAATGGATGAATTGAAGAGAATTTAAATATCGAACTCTAAACGATTCCCCCCATTTCTCATATCGATTTATTATAGTATAATAAAAATGGTTCGAATTTTTGGAAATATGAGTATAGTTAATATGACTAAAGAAAATTTGAATTCGCGTATTCGTTATATACGAGATTACCTTAAGCTAAACCAAATTGACTTTAGTGCAGAAATTGGTATGAGTCAATCGGAGTATTCCAAAATTGAATTGGGTAAAGTGAAGCCTTCTAAAACAGTTCTTTATGCTATGATGGCTCAGTTTGCAATCAATCCGGATTGGATTACCACCGGAGAAGGAGAAATGTTCCTTTCCGCCGAGGAATATCTTAATAACGGAAGAAGGCTGCTCGGCAAAGAAAAGATTAATCAACAACTGATAAAGCTTCTCAATGATCCCCAATTCTTAGAATTACAAGAGATTGTGGCGGTTGGAAATGGTAAAGGCGACCTTGATCCGAAATTAGAGGCTTATTTGCAATACATCGTCAAAAAGTGGCGTCAGGGGGATCAAGCCGTTCAGAGTTGGTTATTGATACAGCTAAGCATAGCATTCCGGGAAGTTGCGGAGGAGAATAAGGAAAAAGGTTTATAAACGTTTTTTTAATCCTGTTCATCCTGCTAATCCAGTTAATCCTGTTTAAGTCCTTTTATTTAGGCCTAAGTTCATAGCTTACGTAGACAGGATTTACACGATTTACGGGATTATTGGAAACTTTGCGCTCCGGATGTTTTTAATTTGCGTATTTTATTTTTTTCAGTCCATTTGTCAACTTTTGTTTATATTCGCTGGAATGTTAATGAATTAACTGGTTTTTCTTGATTTTTAAGGTGCGAAAGTTGAGTATTCTTTTATACCCCATATCCTCACATATGCCCTCCAGCGTTCAATATTCATTTGATTTATGGTAGGATTTGGAGGCCTAACGGTCAGCGCGGTAAGTGCGAAGGTCTAGGCGACGACCGCGGAGTACCCGGCGGTAAGAAAAAAGATTGAGGCGATAAGCGCGTAGACCGGATTGATAGGAGCGGCCTTCATCCACGGAAAATCGCGGAAATTGGTTATTGGGGAGGAGAAGCGGGAAGCCGGTATTTTTATCCCGGTCAGAAAAAAGGAGGCCGTCTGCGCCGCCACGCCGCCAACGACCTCACCCCCGGGGAAGATTCGGAGTAGCGGCCCTCCCCCATGGACGCGGAAAATCCGCTATGGGGGAGGGGAAAAGGGCCTATAGCGTAGTTTTGCAGCACTCTAGCCAACATAACTTTCATTTCCCTCGCCCGTGCAACGGGAGAGGGCAGACAGCGTTGAAATAGCCCAAGGGGTGAGGGCGTAGACCGTCGAACCGGGAGAAGGCTCAGCTGTTAACAGCTGCGACGGCTCTGAATGGAAAAGATTAAGGCTATGAACACCTTACCCGGCGCGGTGTCTCTTTCCGATGAGAACCGGAATCACCAGCAAAAAGGTTGTCAAGCCGCAGGCCAAAAAGCCCATGCCGCCGCCCCAGTGTTCCATGACCGTCCCGGCGTAAAAATTCCCGATCGGGGTGGAACCCTGATTCAAAAAAGAATAAACGCTCATAACCCTGCCGCGGTATTCATCGCTGGACTTCAGCTGAAAAATGGAGTTGGCCGTGTTGATGAAGGTCAGATTCATCCATCCGATAGCGGCGACCAGAAGAATACAAACCCAATATTGTCTTGTGAAAGCGGCGATTATCTGTAAGATGGCGGTACCAAAACCATCGAAAAACAATAAGCCTTCTTTCACGCCCTTTTTGCTGGTGGTGGCCATGACCAGCGCGCCGCAGAGCGAACCGACTCCGGCGGCGGACATTAAAGCGGTGTAAGCGTATGCGCCTTTTTGCAAAGCGGTTTTGGCAAATACCGGAATCACCACATCGTTGTTCATGGCAAAAGTGCAAACCACGGCCATGATCAGCGCATTATTGGTCAAAGTCCGGTCTTTTCCGATATATTGAAGCCCTTCCTTGATTTCTTGCAACATATGGCGGCGGTTTCGCTGAACGACGAAGTCGGGGGTATGGATCAGCAAAATCCCCCAGAGGACCGCGATATAACTAAGGCCGTTGAAAAAAAAGCAAAAGACCGGACCGAATTTGACAATAACAATGCCGGAGATGGCCGGACCGATGATTTTAGCCAGGTTAACGATGGTCGAGTTGAGAGAGACGGCGTTCATTACGTCCTTCCGTCCCACCATTTCAATGAAGAACGATTGCCGGGCCGGCATGTCCAAAGTCTGGGTCAGGCCGAAAAGAACGCTTAAAATCAGAATGTGCCAGTATTGAACCACATGGAAATAGGTCAGAGCGGTCAAAATAAAAGCCTGCAGCATGAACACAGTCTGGGTCAGCAGCAGGATTTTTTTCTTCGGGAAACGGTCGACGAAAACACCGGCAAACAGGGTAAACAGCATCATGGGGAGAAATTGGCACACCCCCAGGATGCCGACTAACAGGGGTGAGCGGGTCAGGGTATAAACCAACCATACCTGGGCGGTTCTTTGCATCCAGGTGCCGGTCAGGGATATCCCCTGACCGAACCAGAAGTTGCGAAAATCTTGGTATTTTAATGAGGAAAAGGTGGTCCTGAGCGTTGTGGCAATTTTACTGTTCATGACTCCCGGCATCGCGTCCTAACGTAGAAGTGAAAATCCCTGAATTTTTGGGGAAGACCGTTCCGGGCTACCCCTTGGCGGCGATTTTAGTTTGAACCGTTCTCACTAATGATTTTATGAGACGATAAATAATATTATATACTTTGAAACAGGGGTCTACAAGTAGTTGGAATAGCGTGCGGTGATTTGTAAGAATGATTCATGCGGTTTCAGACTTTTAACAGTTTCAGATAGGCCTGAATCGCTTCAAGGGTTTCATTACTCATCGTACAACACATCTTGAGGATATCCTGATTGGTAGGTAGGGTATTTTCCCCACCAATTTTGTTGAAAAAGTCCTGTAAGGTTTTACATTTGATAGATGGAATTCAGATAATTCCGCTCGGAACAAGATAAATCTTCATGATTCATCCGCTTACCCCCTGTTCATCATTTCAGCGGAAGGGTAATCCTATGGACGCCGGGGGCGCTGGGCGCCGCAGGTGGATTGGCGTGCGCCACAACCGGGTCGATATGAATAACCAGTTCCACGCCATGTTTCTCCAGCTCCTCCTGAACCTGTGCCATAGCCTGATGCGCCTTGACCAGAGGCACACGGGAGGGAATTTCAGCGTGAATGGAAGCAATCACTTTTTCAGGCCCGTAATCGTGCACCATCAGGTCATATTTGTGAATCATCAGCTAAAATAGAATTCAAGAGTATTCACCCCCTCTGGATCGATAGTTCGGTCATGATTTATCATGGCAGGTCTCGCATAGCCCGTAACATAGGATGTCCTGCAAATCGATCCGGAAATGATATTGAGACTCGATTGCCTGTTCACAGACGGTAAACAAGTGCGCCACGGAACCCTCCGTAATCCCAAAGGTCTTCCCGCATCTGGCGCATATGCAATGGGGATGTCCTTCCGGTTCGTCGGGATGGTTCAATTCGTAACAATAGTGTTTGTCGTCCGTCCGAAGCTTGCGCAGAACCTTGGCCTGTTCTAAAAAGGAGACTGCCCGGTACACCGTGGCAATGGATATGCCGGGCAGTATCTTTTTGGCGTATTCATAAATTTCTTCCACTCTCAGATGGGAACGATCATGATCGAACAAAGCCTGGAGCACCGCATGCTTCTGGGCGGTCATTCGGTGGCCGTTTTCCCCGAGCAAGCGTAAAAAGTTTTGTTGGGCATTGGCAGGCATCATTTTGATCCACCAACTTTCTAGACAAGTTACCAGAACCGCCTGTCGCTAAAATCAGAGTGGTGCCGCATCCCGTGGTGATGGCCGCCAAACCCATGATGCCCTCCGAAACCGCGGTGGCGCCCGCGCGGCGCTTCCTGCTCCAAAGCGGAAGAATCCATGGAGTCCAGATGGGCGGTAAGCTTTTCGGTCAGCCGGAGCATCTCGGTGATTTCATTTTCCGCAAGTCCTTTGAACAGGGTATCCGTCAGTTGGGCATTGGCCTTTTTGGATTCCTCGACGGCGGATTTCCCCTGTTCCGTCAGGAAAATATGCAAGACCCGTTGATCCTTTTCGTCCTGTTTGCGCAGAACCAGGCCGAGTTGCTCCATTTTGGTCAGCATCTCCGCCATGGAGGACGGCCGGACGTCCATGGCTTCGGCAAGTTCGCGCTGAATAACCCCTTCATTTTCAGCAATCAGCAATAATAATCTCGACTGTTCCCGGTAGTACTCCTCCATGTGAAACATTCGGTGGGAGCAGCGGTGAAGCTGCCGGCCAAGCCGGTGTAAAGCGGTATACAATTTTGCAGAATCGTTATTTTCCATAAGGCACTTCCTTGGTTAAATTTAGTTAGGATCCTAACTTGTTTATAGTATAACACCACTTATTTTGGTAGTCAATAATTAAGTTAGGAGCCTAACGATATTTTTGCCGGCGATGAGCTTCCGGTCCAATGCGGCAGTATGAATGGTGTTCTGATAGAAGAACGGTCATGGCGGGACTGGCAGCGGAAGGGATGGAAGGCGTGGGTAAAATCATTAGCGGCGCCAATGAGGAGTTACGGCGGGTTATGAGTCTCACCGGCGCTCTGGAACGACAATACGGGTTTTGCGGTATATAAACGGATACTATGATACTTTTAAGTACGTACTTGTGATTTGTTATTCCATAACTTAATATTACATTGTAATAATTTTTAATGAATGAGCAAGAAAAGAGGAGACAATATGGATTTAATTAAAGTTAATCACGAGAAATGCGCTCGATGCGGAATTTGTGCGGAAATTTGTCCACCGATGATTTTGAGCATGGAAGAACATGGACCTAAAGCGGTGGAACCCCAAAATTGCATAGCATGCGGCCATTGTGTGGCTATTTGCCCCAATGCCGCAATCGATAATATAAAAGCGCCTTTAGCCGACCAAGTTGATTTAAAAAAGTTTCCGGTGATCGATGGCGAAACGGCTCATCAATATCTTCGGTCCCGTCGCTCAATTCGCCGTTTTAAAGATAAAAGCGTACCGCCTGACCAATTATTAAAACTGGTCGATATTGCGCGATTTGCTCCCACGGCCAGTAATAAGCAAGGGATATCGTATATTATTATAAAAGACGAAAAAGTTCTTAAGCAAGTGAGAGAGACAACTGTTGAGTGGATGGAGGTTAATCAGTCCCAATGGTGGAGCTTTCCTTTACATATCCGCGCCTATCGTGAAAAGGGAATTGACGGAATCCTGCATGCGGCGCCCCATCTTATTGTGGCGACAGCCCCCAAAGATTTCAAAAACGGCCGTGAAAATACCATCCTGTCCTTTGCCTATTTGGAATTGTTCGCCAATGCGCTGGGGTTAGGTTCGGTCTGGGCGGGGCTTATCGAAATGTGCGCTTTTAAAAATTATCAACCCTTGCTCGCTTTATTTAGCATTCCCGAAGATAAAGTTTTTACAGGAGCGGTTATGGTCGGCTATCCCCAATATAAGTTTCATCGACTTGTAGACCGAAATCCATTGGATGTCGCATGGGTTTAATAAAACTTCCATGGAGCCGAATCAGGATAGAGTTTTGAATGGGTAAGGCGAAATGGCTATCGGATCATATAATACCCTCATTAACCATTTGGAACCCGGTCCTGGAATGGCATCGGGTTCCAAACAAAATCGCTATTCAGGCCATCTTTGCCATTTAGGTGTTTTCTTTGGCGGGAATTAATTTACCCAGTAGCCAAAAAATAACTGCTATTGCAGCAATCCCGACGATTGCCGATAAAATATATCCGAAAGCGGATTGGAAAAAGTTTTTATCAAAACCGGAGATCCCGTAATCCGGCAATAGATTGGCGACTACCTGGTTAAATTGTTGCATACCCGCCGGGATAAAGCCGACCTTCTGCTCAATCTCATCAAGCCCCCATTCGCCCCAGGCCGAACCCGGCGCCAGTAAGCCCAATGGAGTGAGCAGAATGATCATCACAGCCCCAAAGATCGCCTTTTTCATTGTTCGATCCTCCTTACATTTGCCGAGGCCCGGTATAAAATACTATCCTCTCCGACCCTTTGCAGATAGTAAATAACCAGTCCGGTAACGATAGCTTCGGCAAAACCGGCCACAGTCAAGTGCGCAAATAACATCGCCGGGATTGACAGGGTTAAACCGTAAGGGAAATATAAGGGACTGCCGCCGACAGTATGAAACAACAAGGGTTGCAGCCCTAATTCGATACCGGTAGCCAGCGCGGCGATATTGATGCCGATATAGGCCCCGATACCGGAGGATATAAATGGATTGACCTTTAATTTTAAAGCCGATTTATAAATCAGATAACCTGCAAATGGCGCTAAAAAAGCCATATTGAAACAATTGGCGCCCAGGGCCAGCACCCCGCCGTCTCCGAACAGGATGGCCTGGATTATCAAAGCAATCGATATGGCTATACTGGCCGCCCATGGCCCCAATGTTATTGCCAGCAGGGTTGCCCCTACGGCATGCGCGGTAGTTCCATCCGGGATGGGAATATTAAACATCATGATGATAAACGAAAAAGCAGCCCCCATTGCCATCATGGGGATATTCTTTTTTTCCAAACTTTGAGAGACCTTTCGGCTGGCGATGGTCCAAACGGGAAGCATGGCGGCTCCCATCACACCGCAGGTCTGAGGACTTAAATATCCTTCGGGGATATGCACTTCTACCACCTCGTAATACGAATTTTAAAATCATGCTACCATTATTCAACATCCTAAGGTGAAATCCTTTATTTACAAAAATAATTCGCAAATATTTTCCCGGATTGGCAAGACCTCCATATCCGGCTTAACGGTAAGAATTATTTTAAATTCGTGGCATCATCCGCAAAACCGCTTTATTCCATGTAGGCCGGGAGGGTGGAGATTTTATCTTATTACCGGCAAGCTGAAGCTGAAGAGAACAGGTTTATTTCGGGCGGAAATACGGAAAATAAAGAAGCTTGATTGTCATCAACGGCTTTAAAGGGGACTGGAATGGATCGGACCTGTAAAGGATTTATCGCCGGAGTTGGCGCGGGATTAATCGTTAGCGCCATCAATTTGCCTGCATATTACTGGTTTCATATCATTAAAATCCGTTTTTTGGATTGGGCGGCTATTTTGGTATTGAGAGGTTTGCCGCAAAATGGATTGGAAACGATATTCGCCTTGATCCAACAGCTTTTTTGGGATGGCGGCATGGGCATTATCTTTGCCTTTTTGCTTCCCAAAATATCCTGGCGCGGGTATAAAACCAAGGGAGCTATTTATGGAATCTTTCTTTCCTTCATTTTTTGTTCGCTGGCCATCATGTTCAGATTGCCGTTTCTCTCTGAGAAAGCTCCTTTGGAAACCGTGATGTTTAATAATCTATGTGTAATATTATGGGGGATCATCGTAGCGGTTATCTTGAAGAAGCTGGAGAAGGTATAAGTTATCTCCAGGTTCAACATCAAGAAGGGAAAGCGTTTTTCCGCCATATTCCACGACCGCCATTGCCATTAGCGTGCTTCATGGCCTTAATAGATCCATGGAACATAACGCTTGGTGTGTTTTTTATATTGAATAAAATTTTCGCCATGGACAGTTTCCAGAAAATCCTCCTCGCATCGCACCTGAATTTCAAGGGTGTAGATGAATAGTAAATTGAAAATAAAAACGGTCCAGGTTGGCCAAATCAGCCAGACTCCCAAATTCAGCACAAACAACCCCAGATAAGTCGGATTGCGGATGAATTTATATATACCGGACTGAACCAATACGGTTTTTTCATTTTCATCAATACCCACCCGCCAGGATTGACCCATCTTGATTTGGGCGTAAAGACAGACACTCAACCCGATGATCCCGGCGCCAAAGCCTGCAAATTTGAAAAAAGAACCATCCAATAATTCAAAGCGAGCGAAAAGGGAGTAAATTTGAAAATTAGCGGTGTGAGTGATGATGATCAAAATGACATAAACTGTCAGTAAGTTAAGCATGGCTCCCAGATACCTTTGCAGGCTCGATTTTGAATTTTTAAAGACCTCCGGGTCAATCCCAGAGGTCTTAACCAGTATCCATTTCTTGATTTTCCATAGCAGCCAGTATATAAAAAACAACGGTATAACCAGTGAACCGCCCAATATATCCATGATACGCCTCCGTTGATGTTTGCCAGTGCCATGATTCCGGTTGTTTTATTTATCCGTCGCCAGTTTTTTAAGCGCTCTTTCCATAGCGCAGGGTCCGGCTGGCATTCAAAACGGCCAGGACGGTCACTCCCACATCGGCAAAGACGGCCTCCCAGATACTGGCCACTCCCAGAGAGCCCAGGAGGATGAAAAATCCTTTGACCCCTAATGCCAAAAGAATATTTTGCCGGACAATACGGCTGGTCCATCTGGCAATTTCCACGGCCTTGACCAGTTTGGACGGGGCGTCCTCCATTAATACCACATCGGCGGCTTCGATGGCGGCATCACTCCCCAGACCGCCCATGGCTACCCCGATATCGGCCCTGGTGATCACCGGCGCATCGTTTACACCGTCTCCGACAAAGGCCAGTTTTTGTTTGCGCCTGTTTTTAAAATCCCCTTCCAATTCTTCCACTTTGGTTACTTTATCTTCCGGTAAAAGTTCGGCATAAAAACCATCCAAACCGAGTTCCCGGCTAACCCGTTCCGCTACCGTTTTTTCATCTCCGGTAAGCATGACCGTTTTACGGACGCCCAGCCGTTTCAGGCCGGCGATAGTTTCCCTGGCATCCTTTTTTAATTCATCGGAGATGATGATATATCCGGCGTAAACTTCGTCGATTGCCACATAAACGCTGGTGCCTACTACCTCACAATCCTGATGGTCAATATTTTCTTTATGCATTAAGCGATCGTTTCCGGCCAAAATTCTTCTGCCCTTTACCCTGGCGCTAATGCCATGAGCGGGGATTTCTTTATAATCCAGCACATCTTCCTCAGAAAAGCTGTTTCCGCGGCTTTTCGCTGCGCTCCGAATGGATTCGGCGATTGGATGGTTGCTATAGATTTCCGCCCCGGCCGCGGCCGCTAAAACTTCTTCCGGGGTGAATCCTTTCCTGGGGACGATTTCGGTTACCCGGAAAACTCCTTTGGTTAAAGTCCCGGTTTTGTCGAAAACCACGGTATCCAGGTCGGCCAAAGCATCCAGGAAATTGGCGCCTTTTACCAGAATACCGTTTCTGGAAGCGCCGCCGATGCCTCCGAAATAGCCCAAAGGAATGGAAACCATCAGAGCGCAAGGGCAGGAGATAACCAATAACACCAGCGCCCGGTATAACCATTGACTGAAAGTCGCCTCCGGTATGAGAAGGGGAGGAACGAGGGCGATCAACGCGGCAATGCCTACCACCGCCGGTGTGTAGTAATTGGAGAACCTGGTAATGAACTGTTCGGTGGGGGCTTTCCGCTCATTGGCCTTTTCCACCAGGTTTAAGATCCGGGAGACTGAAGAATCTTTAAAGGGTTTGGCCACTTTTACGGTTAATAACCCCTGGCCGTTAATCATACCGGCCAAAATTATTTCCCCCGGTTCCACTTTACGGGGAACCGATTCGCCGGTTAGGGCGGAAGTATCGACAAATGAGGAGCCTTCAACAATATCACCATCCAGCGGCACTTTTTCACCCGGTTTGATGAGGATCAATTGGCCCACTTCCACTTCTTCGGGTTTAATCCGCCGGGTGCCGCCATTCTCTTTGAGATTGGCATATTCCGGCTGAATATTCAACAGGGCGGTAATGGAACGCCGGGAGCGGTTAACCGCCCGGCTTTGAAAATATTCGCCCACCGCATAAAAGAGCATTACTCCGGCGGCTTCCGGCAATTGATGAATGGCGATGGCTCCACCGGTGGCGATGGTCATCAGGAAACTTTCATCAAAGAGCCGGCCGCGGAGAAGCCTTTTTACCGCACTGGCAATCACGGGCCAGCCAACCAAGAGATAGGCGGGAAGCAAAACCGCATATTCGGCCCAGGAAAATGGGGTCCGGTGTAGGGAGTCGTTAAATATCAATCCGATGAGTAATAATATGCCGGCACTGCCCACTATCCATAGTTTGTTTTTCTCCGCTTTTTCTTCCGGCGCGACCCCCCCGCGGCTTTCGATTTTTCGTAGGGTAACTTCGGGTTCTATCCGCGCGATGATATCCTGGGCCTGTTTTAAAAGTTCCACGGGCAATTCCACATTTTTGGCGGCAAAGTTAACTTGGGTATGTTCCAGGCCCTGGATTTTTCTTAATTCCGATTCGATTTTGGCGGCGCAATTGGCGCAATCCAGGCCATCCAAGGAATAGCGGAGGGTATTTCCCCCCTCCCGTTCCAGGAACACTTCCGGCTCAATCCCGGTGATGATGGCCCGGGCTTTGGATTCGAAGCTTTCCGGTAATTCCACGCTGAGAGTGCTAAAATTGACGCTTACATCCTCAAGACCTTGAACTTTCCGGAGTTCCCGCTCGATATTAGCGGCGCAGTTCGGACAATCCAATCCCCTCAGTGAATAGCGCATCTTCTTACCTTCTTTCGTTAGATTGTAAGGGCAAACATAAAAACTACCTGTTACCTTCCTTCGGCGAAATGTTCCTGGGCTTGGCGAATCATGTTCATGATATGTTCGTCGTCGAGGGAATAGTAAACCATTTTTCCTTCCCGGACGTATTTGACAAGCCGCAGGGCTTTTAAAAGCCGCAGATGATGGGAAACCGCCGGAAGAGTCATTTCTAAAATCACGGCAATATCACAAACACAAAGCTTACGGTGGGCTAAAAGATATAAGATTTTGGTGCGGGTCTCATCGCCGAGGACTTTGAAAATTTCCGACAACCCGGCTACTTCCAGGGCTTTTTCCCGTAGACCCTCAATATTGTTGTCTGACGGGCAAAAACTGTCACACATATCCGGATTGTTGGAATGGGAATGGATTTTGGTTTCTTTTTCCATGAGAGAGCCTCCAAATAACAATTAAGCAATTACTTAATCGTTATTATAAAAAAAATCCCCGCCTTTGTCAACCATAAATAATATTTTCCCCTGCGGTTTACACTAGGTTAATAAAAGCGCAGGGGATGGTATAGGCATGAGAATTAAGAAAGTCAGTTATCGTTTATGGGTGATGATTGCCGGAATCGCGCTCCTGATTTTTATAGGGATCCGTTATCTTGCTCCTTTGATTTTTCAACCCCCCGGGCCGAAAGTAAGCCGTCCCCAGCCGGTCCGCTACAGCTATTTTGTAATCGTGGATCAGGATACCGGGAAAACGATAGCCTATATTTCCTCGGCCCCGGTTACCAAGGGGGATGAATACATCACGGGAGACAACCAACGCTATGTCGTCACAAGGCTTCATGGCAATAAAGCCTATGCAAAGCGGGGAGGAAACGCCAAGTAAACAAAGTGAAGGGAATAAAAATCTCCATAAAATCTCCAGTTAGTCCATACCAAATTTCCATGCAGCGGACACATTGTTCTTTTATGATCAAAAATGGAATCAATATCAAGCCATATTCGGCCTGGCCTTGATTCCTAAAATAGTATCCGAGAGGAGCATAAAGATGAAACGATTACAAATCGCCCGGTTTTTGGTTCAAGTAATCTTTTTAGTGTTAACTATCACCATGATTATAGGAAGAAACCGCATTTTGGCTTTAACCTTTTTACTATCTTCCCTTGTGTTTGGAGTATTTTACTGTGGTTGGGTTTGCTCTTACGGTTTTGCCCAGGATATTTGCGGTAAATTGGGGAGTCTGTTTATGAAGCGGAAATTTAAAATGCCGCCGCAATTCCAAAAATATCTCATTTTTCTGCGGTATATTCTGACAATTTTATTGATGGCACTGGCCGCCAAGCATTTGTTCAATTTTCACTCCCTGGACTCACGGATTGCCTTCTTGCAAATCATCCAATGGCATGGTGTTCAAATCATAGCCTTGGCGATAATGGCCATCTTTTTACTGATAGCTCTCTTTTTCGACCGGCCTTTTTGCAATTACTTCTGTACAGAAGCGGCTCGCTATGGTGTTGTATCGTTGGCTAGAATTTTTACAGTCAAACGGAATACGGATAGCTGTATTCATTGTAATAAGTGTACCGAAATCTGTCCGATGCAAATTCAGGTTTCCGAGAAAAAAAGCAATCGAAACGCTCAATGTGTTAACTGTTTTTTCAATGTATTTCCAACTGCCCGTCTGAGTCATTGACGTATGGATTGATTTCGTTCAAGAAAAATCAAAATGAAAAAGCGCCCGTAGGTCAATACCGTTAAAATCCGGCATACAAATATCTTTCACCATACAAACGCCGCTACTTCCATGTATCATGAAATCATTGGTTGAAATTGTGGAGGGTTCACCTTAACTTTGCCTTCACTTTCATGCGGAATGATCAACAGTCAAAGCGGGCTTTGTTGTTTTAAATCGGGAGTATCGGGGAACTTAATGATTTTGCGGATGAACAAAAATAATAGAGATATACAATATATCCCCTTTTTGGGTAGGGATTGGTGCAATCGATATTGTATATCTCCTTCATTTCAAAATGTTTTGCAACAGCCCCGAGAGGGGGGGGGCCGGGCAAGATGGTCCTGTGACAGCTTTTATAAGTAATGGATCCGGTCTCGATAGCTCTCAAAAATTTGGCGGTTGGCCTCATCCCCGCCATCCACATTGGCGCTGTGAAAAACCGGCGGCGCTATTCCTTTATCGACCAGCCGAGCCACAGTTTCTACCACAATGGAATTGACAATCAGGGCTCCAACAGTGGTAGAGGTGGGGGCGATTTTTTGGTCCACCCCTTGGATTGAAATGGCCGAATCCTCAAAATCACCGCAGTTATCGATCACCAAATCAGCCACTTGGTAAAGATTTTTCCCGCTGGAATGTCTGGAAGCCACTTGTTTTGAATAAGTCAAATTGGTCAAGGCAATAACATAGAGGCCCAGCTTTTTCCCTTCCATCGCCGCATCGACGCTTGCCGGATTTCTTCCCGACACGGAATGGATGAGGAGCACGTCGCCGGCTTTCACCGGACTATTCCGGATAATTTCCGTTCCGAAGCCCTCCAATCTTTCCATGCGGGAAGTTAGCGTAACCGGACGGGTATTGAGCATCAGCGTTGAATTGAATATCGGATTGATTAAGGCTAAACCCCCCGTGCGGTAGAATAATTCTTCGACTAAAATCCCTGCGTGCGAACATCCAAAGGCAAAAATAGTATTCCCGGCGGCAATCGCATCGGCCATCCTGCCCGCGGCAGCTTGGATATTATCTGCCTGCCGGTCGATAACTTTGGCGATGATGTCCTGGACATGCTGAATGTAGACCTTATAAAATCCCTTATTCATTTAAGCTCCCATCCCAAAGAGTTTCGCTACGAACCCGACAATAATCGACCATAATGAGAAATCATTACCGCCGAAAATAACAATGAAGTCGGAAACGGTATGCTTGAGAAATGGGATGGAAAGGCCGACCAAAAAGATCATCAGGATTCCCGCCACGCCCGAGCCAATCACTGCTCCCCGAAGACCGCCGGTGCCATTGCCGATAACTGCGGCGGTACCGATTTCAAAGAAGCAGGTTATCGTTAAGGGCAGCACCGCATAAGCAAAGACGCCGGATTTGGCGCAAATGACAATCGTGATGATGGAAGTAATCATGGAAACGATGAATCCGATTAAAACCGCATTCGGGGCATAGGGAAAAATAATAGGGCAATCCAACGCCGGGATGGCATCGGGGATTAACTTATCCGAAATTCCTTTAAATGCCGGAATGATTTCAGCCAGCATCATGCGCACACCCGTTAATAATATTGTTAAACCGGCGCCGAATAAAACGCCTTCCAGGAGTGAATAGACTACCAAATTTTTGTCCGTGTTATAAATGGCGGCCGCTTTTCCGCCCAGCATAAGTCCGACAACCAGGTAAACCAGAAAAACCACCAAGGAAGACATAATGGTAATCTCGCGCATGAAGTCCAATGATTTCGGGACTTTGAGATCTTCCGTGGATTTTGATTGATTGCCCAAATATTTACCGAGGACTCCGGAAACCAACGATAAACCGACGGTGGGGTGACCCAAAGTGAAGCTGTCGTCACCGGTAACCGCTTTTACAAACGGTCTGATGAGCGCGGGCACAAACGTGATATAAACCGCCAATAAAAGGGTACTCATCAGCATTAAAGCGCCGCCTTTTAAACCGGCTTCCACGCCAAGAGCGACAAAGATGAAGGAAAACCAGAAAAGATGATGACCGGTCAAAAAGATATTTTTAATTCGGGTAAATTTGGCAATGAAAATGTTAATCAGAAAAGCCAGCAACATCGCGATGCCGATTTGGGAGCCGAACTGCGCAATAAACTTATCGGTGCCCAAAGGGTTCAGGGGAGCGGCGGAATTCATCTTAAAAAGACCGGTAAAGGCATTCCCCAAGGGTACCATTGAATTACACAAAATACTTGTGCCTTGGGTAAGAATAATTACACCGATAATGGTTTTAAATGTGCCTTTGATAATATCGGACCAGGATTTCCTTTGCAACAACAACCCGGCCATGGCGATAATCCCTAAAAACAAGGATGCTTCCCGGAAAATCTGGTTGATTAAAAAATTTAAAATAGCCATCAATTATGCCTCCTTTAATATTCAATGAATCAAGCGAACTTATTGGGTGCGGCATAGCTGTTCCAAGATAGCCAAGCCTTTTTCTTCAATCTCCTTTCTATTGATGAAATTGACAATCGTTACCACCGGGACCTTTACTTTGGAACGAATGCCGGTTTCCAATTCTTTGGATGTGAAAATCAGATCGCATGGTGTGGACGTAGCAGTCCCTACGTCAGCCGTGACCACCTCCGCATCAAAGCCGTGTTGTTTCAAAACTTCATCGATTTTCATTTTCAGGATCATCGATGAACCGACTCCGAATCCACAGACTGTCAAAATTTTAATCCGAGCCATTTTTAAACCCCCTCCGCTATGGATGTTTGGTTAATCAGTTGAAACACTTCTTGAATATCCCGCGAGTTGCGAATATCGGTGAGATGCTGCTCGTTTTCTAAAAAATTTGAAAGATGAGCGATGGTTGTCAAGTGCCCCTGACTGGATTTCGCGGCAAGGGCGAAAACAATATCCACCGGATCATTGGCCTCATTTCCAAAGCGGACCGGCTTTTCCAGAGTAATGAGACTGATCCCCTCTTCCAGTACATTTTCGTCGGGTCTGGCATGGGCAATTGCCACATGGGGAATGATAACGATATAAGGTCCATAGGTTGTAACCCCTTCAATCATGCGCTGAATATAAGTCTTTTTAATCTTGCCGGACTTCAGCAATAAAGCGCCTGCTTCATAAATCGCTTGATCCCAACTGCCGGCCCGGACTTTCAGGCGAATATTTTCCTTCTCAACAATGTTCATTGCGAATCTCCTTTACCTGTCGGACAAGTTCATAATCTGTTCGTAAGATAGGGCATTTTTGATCCTCTCCATATTGGATTCGTTTTCAAAGATTTTGATCATTCGGTGCAGGGATATCAATTGGTGATCCATGGCGCCGAAGACAACGATGATTTTTACGAGTTCCTGGTTTTTATCTCCAAAATAAAGAGGTTTTTTCAAGGTAGCCAGACTGAGGCACTCTTGATTGACGCCCATTTCCGGTGCGGCATGAGCCAAGGCAATCTCCGGAATAAAGACGATATACGGGCCATAATTAAGCACCGCCTTAATCATGGCATTGACATATTTTTCGGTAATAGCCCCCTTTTCCAATAAAGATTGGCTGCAGATCCGAATGGCTTGCTGCCAGTCTCTGCACTCGATATTCAATTGGATTGCTTCGGGCGGCACGAGATCTTTAAGCGTAAACCGGCTATGGTTTTCTAAAATGCAACACTTGGAGATATGCTGGAGTTGCTTTTTGGAAGTATGTCTGAAGATCAGCGTCCGGATCTTGTTCAAATCATCATTATCCAACAAAGGGTTTACCAGAATGACTTCTTTGCCGGATACTTTCAGCGGAGCAGTGGTGATAATAAAATCAACCGGATGGTCCGGAAGAATTTCCGGAATTTTATCCGCCGGAACCGGGCCAATCAATCTGAGCTCCGAAAGCATGATTTTCAAGCGGGTAATGAGCAATCCCGAAGTAGCCGTACCGCTGCCGCAAACCACCATTGCCGTCGGCATAAATCCGCCGGAAAGGCTGCGTTCGAAGGCAGCGCCGAAATACATCGCGATATAAGCGATTTCATCATCCGGCATGGCCGCCCCGATCTGCGATTCGTATTTTCCGGCGATTTTTTTGGACATTTCATAAATAAACGGCATTTGAAACTTAATTTGTTGCGTAAGGGGGTTGAGGACGGCGGAAAGATTATTTCGTAAACGGTAGATGGCAGTGGTGAGGTGGATGGTTAACCCGTTAACCAATTCCAAGTCGTTATCAAGATCAACGCCGAGATAAATCCGGGCATCCCGGATCATTCCCTTGCAAATATTTGAAACTTCAGAATCGGTTTTGCGAAATTGCGGGGAAATCTCGATGAGGTTGTTGGCATACTGGGCCCCCATGAAAATTTGGCGGATATACTCAATTTCATCAGGGGGAATGGTGATTTTTTTGGCGGAGGCGAAATTTTGATAGAGGGTGTTGATGGTAAAATCGATAGGGGTGTTATCATGGTTGGCCGGGTCCGTTTCAATGAATTTACCGCAATCCATACGGTAAATGGCTACTAAAAGAGCGATATGGAGTTCTTTTTTGGATAAATCGGAGAACTCCGCCTTTAAGCCGGATTCGACCTCGCCGATGGCTGAAATGATTGGGGCGGATGATATTCCATCCAGTAGCAAAGCTAAGTCATCTTCGGTAATGTATTCTTTCCCTAAACCATTGAGCAGGGTTTTGATGTAAAAGTTGCGCAGATTTTTTTCAGGCCCGGCCAGCAGGATCCCGTGATGGGCCTTTCTGGCGATCTTGAGGCCTGCTGTTTCCAGGAGAACGTCTAGCGCTTCGATATCGGATACAATGGTATTTTTGCTGACATTCAGATAATCGGCGACTTCCTGCATGGCCACTTCTTTGGGCTTCATCAATAAATGGAGTAAAATGAAGAATTGCCGTTCTCCTGTGGATAATACCTTATGACAAAAATCGTTAAGTTCTTTTATAATGGTTTCATGTTTTTCCCCCGTCATGGAGCAGTCGAGCTTAATGCCGACGCGGGGTATTTTTACCAGTTCAATATTTTTTTCTTTTAGGCCGTACTGGATCCATTTTAAGTCATAACGAATGGTACGCTCGGCTACGCCGAAAATAGCGGCGATCTTTTTCACTTTGACCGCTTCCTGTTCTTTGACAAGAAGGGCTAAAATATCTCTTTGACGTTTCGTTAAAAGATTCATGGCGCACATCCTAAAATGATCTTTCTAAAATTCATTATAAAATAGCAGATCAATAATATAAAATCCGATAGCTTTCCAAAAGATGCGGCAAAATTTTGGTGCAATCCGGACCGCTATCATCATCGTCAGCGTCAACCATTACCAAAGTTCCGACTTTTTGCCCAAGTTTTCGATAGCGGCCAAAGCCTGGGTTTCATCATCCCCTTCGATTTGGATGAGGACTTCATCGTTTTTAGCGATACCGAGGCTCAATAAACTGAGAATACTTTTTAGATTGGCTTTTTTCTCCTCTTTACAGATTGTAACGGCGCTATGATATTGGGAGACGATTCCGACTAATTCCGCTGCCGGGCGGGCATGAAAACCGTTTTCATTGAGAACCTTACATTTGAGTTCTTTCATTTTGATAAAAGCTCCTTTAAAGAGTATTTTCCAAGTAGTTTCGTACTTCCGCGGCGGTCTCTAATTGCAAGGCCCTCTCGGCAATGGCTTTGCAATTTTGAAAATCTAGGGAACGGAAAGCTTTTTTAATTTTTAAAACCGCGGATGGAGCGACGCTCAATTCATCCAGGCCCAATCCGGTTAATACCGGAAGTAAGCGGATGTCCGACGCCATTTCACCGCATATGCCCACCCATTTACCGGCGCCGTGAGCGTTGTCGGCTACTATTTTTATTAAACGCAGAATAGCGGGATGAAACGGTTCATACAAGGAGGCTACTTTTTCATTGGTGCGATCGACAGCCAAGGTATATTGAATCAAATCGTTGGTCCCCAGACTGAAGAAATCGGCCTCTTTGGCCAGAATATCGGAAATCATGGCCGCCGAGGGAATTTCAATCATGATCCCCCATTCGATAGATGGATGGAACGGTTTTCCTTCCAACGTCAACTCTTTTTGAACTTCATTAGCGATTTGCCTGGCTTTTCGTAGTTCTTCCA
The DNA here is from genome assembly GCA_023429995.1 of Bacillota bacterium. Classification (GTDB taxonomy): domain Bacteria; phylum Bacillota; class UBA4882; order UBA8346; family UBA8346; genus UBA8346. Next base: position 102,742 of record JAEZCE010000052.1, read on the forward strand.
ATCCTGAAACCATGGGAAACATCACTTTAAGATTTCCGGCTGTCGATGCCCGCAAGATCGCCCGCAACTGGGTCTTAAATATGTCCGGACGGTCGAGGCAAAGCCGTAATGCCCGGTAACCCAGGAAGGGGTTTAATTCCTCAGAGAACGGCAGGTAATCAAGTTTTTTATCTCCACCGATATCAAGGGTCCTGATGATAACCGGTTTACCGTTTAGATCTTGTAGAACTTTTCGGTAGGCTAGATATTGTTCCTCCTCGGTTGGAAGGGAGTTTTTGTCCATAAATAAAAACTCGGTGCGGAATAATCCCACTCCGTCAGCGTCGTTTTCCAGGGCCAGCGGAATATCTTTGGCATGGCCGATATTGGCCGCCAGTACAATTTGCCGGCCATCCGCGCTTACCGGCGGGAGGTTTTTCAGTTGGAGCCAATCTTGTTTTTGGCTTTTCCATAGGGATTCTTTGTTTTGATATTCGTTGCTTATGGAAGGTTCCGGGTTGATCCACACTTCCCCGGTTTGGCCGTCGATGATGACGCGATCGCCGCTATGGATTTTGGAAGTTGCATTTTGACACCCGACAACGGCCGGGATATCCAGGGCCTTTGCCATAATGGCCGTGTGGGAAGTCGGGCCGCCGAGTTCGGTTATGAAACCCATGATATATTTGGGATCCATCTGGGCCGTTTCCGAGGGGGTGAGATCACCGGCGACAACAACGCACTTTTCCCGGATATCCAAAACCGGGAACGCTTTTTCACGGAGCATAATCCGTAGTAAACGGGCGCCGACATCTTTTAAATCAACGCTCCTTTCCCGGAGATAGGGATCTTCCACCGCTTGCAGGGCGGTAATATAAAAGTCTAACGCAGTTTCCAGGGCATATTCGGCATTGAGCTTTTCCCGGCGAATGGTCGATTCCACCAGATTCAGAAATTCGGGGTCTTCCAACATCAATAAATGGGCGTTGAAAATCCCGGCCTTATCGCCATCCAGTTTATCGAGGGTTACTTTTTGTATTTCGGCGATCTGCCGCTTAGCCTGTAGGATCCCCTCGGTAAAACGCTGTATTTCTCCTTCAATATCGGCATCAGCGATATTGCGATGGGGAATTTGCATGCTTTTTGGATGAATGACGATGGCCTTGCCGATTGCTATTCCGGTGGAAACGGGAATTCCCTTCATCATGTCAATACGCCTCCTTTGCAAAGGATCGATTTCATTTATTATAAGACGGGCGGTAAGGAATATAAATCATCATTATTGGCCAAAGCGGCGGCAAAGTTTTGGTATAATCATGGGCATGGCCTGTGTGGGTATTCCAGCTCCCGGCTTTTAGCCGGTAGGGTTGAGTTCCGGGCATTTCCATTTTAGTTCTCCTATCCAAGCTGGACCTATCAAAGTTTTTTGTTGGTTTCTAGGCATCTAGACTTACCGACACAAAATCGACACACTTTTTTCAAAATTCCGTGATAAAATGATAGTGGGTAAAATATGAGAAGATTCAAAGCCGGGGTGGAGAACCTCGGCTTTTCTATTTTCGCTCCTTATTAAGTCTGCCGGAGTTGGTGTCCGGGAGGTTTTTTAATAAATGCCGTGGTGTAGTTAAACCCGGCGTTTTTGGTAGTTATTCGGATGTTTTTTATCATTTCCCGCCGAAAAATATGAAAAGAGGGGAGAAATGATTTTGCAGATAGGTAAAACAACATTGTGGAGGGAAGAAATCATTTTGTAGGTCGTCGAAACAACATTGCGGATGGAAGAAATGATTTTACAGACCAGCCAAACAATATTGCCGGTGGGAGAAGTGATTTTGTAGATGAGTAAAACAATATTGCTGATGGGAGAAACGACTTTGGCGGTCTGCAAAATGATTTTGCCCTTGGAAAAATGGATTTGAGAAGTATTCGGCGGGGTAAATTCTTCAATATCCCATTTTCATACGTTGCCATATTACACGGGGTTGTCTCAATCAGACAGCCTCGTTTGATTTTGGGGGCCGGAAAAGCTTCTATTTGGGAGGACTCCGGAGTCCAAGATATGGGGGAAGGAGGTGAAAGAGATGCTATACCGAACATTTGCGCACCAAATCAATCGCGCCAAGACCGTGATTGACGGTTTGAAGTCCCACGGCGACCAGCTGACCGGCTGGGGAGTATCGGCGGAAGTAGTCGCCGGGTTTACTGCCCTTTATAACCAGGCCAACCTATATGAACAAAAACGGAATGATCTGAAGGCCCTTTCCAGGCAGGCCACGGCGGAGCAGGAACAAACCATGGCCGATCTCAACAAGCAATACGGCATGATCAAGAAACTGGTTCGGATCGCTTTGCCCGAAGAGGCTTGGCCGGCATTCGGATTCCGGGCCGGGGAGTATGCGGAGAAAGGAACGGAAACGAACCCGGAGTTGAAAGAGAGGGCAGCGATGTAAAATTTTCCCTGGGGGGTAACCCCGTCCTCCAAGCCGTTTTCTAGCGGAGCGGCTTGGGGGATTTTTTACCGATTTCGCAGTTAATTGTCAAAAATCTGCATCACCAAGCTATTACTAAGTGGGCCTATTTACCCTTCCCCTTAAAGGGAATTGGCTGGAATGGTGGGCTAATCGATGTTTGAGCTTCGAAGGCTAACTGTCGAAACTTGAAAATCGGGCGAGTACCCTTTAAGGGCAAGGGTGGGTCTTAGACCCAACATTATCAAGGCATATCGAGTAGAAATATCCTGCACTTTAAGGTTTAAAATTTGTTTGGTTAATTCTGATCTGGTAATGTTGGTACTGCACAATCAGTTGATCCAGCATGACGCTGCAGTCAAGGACGGCATCGTCAGTACAGCCATGGGCGGTGTAGATCTTATAGAGCTTTTTCCGCCCGGCGGCGATTTTCCGTTCCAGGGCTTTGATGGTTTTGGATTTTCGATTCGCCATGGTCTTCCTTTTTAAAACATGATTTGGCAACCGGCTTAAACTGTCGCAAACAAGTTGGACTCATGGAGTTTTTAAGTTGAAATTCGTGGAGTGAAACAGAGTGCGTATGGAATGAATCTCTTCGATGGGTTGAAACCGGAACTTTCCGGTTTCGACTTTTTCTTTATTCATGGTATAATGGAAATAATTGAGATTTCTAACCAATTTGCATTTTAACAGATACTTATGAATGGTGAAATTGGTTTTATACTAAGTTGCATTCTACCAATGCATATGATTTGATTGCAACTTAGCATGAGGAAATAATGAAACCAAGGCGCCAAGGGATAGATTTTGGGCCGCCGGCTCTTGTTATTTGCTTTTATTTTTAATTGAGTGAATTGTTTTGAATTACAAGTTTATTATATGTGCTAATTGCATAAATGTCAAGGAGAAAAATTCTATATGCACAAAGAAATTGGAAAACGAGTTGAACTGGTTCGAGATTATTTTGGCTTAACTCGAAAGCAATTTATTCAAATAGTTAAGGTGAATTTATCAACTGTATCCCGAATTGAAGCGGGTAAACAACCCCCTTCGGAAGTCTTTCTTGATGCCTTATTAGCTCGGTTTTTAGTCAGTCCGGATTGGGTGAAAACCGGCGAGGGCGAGATGTTTATCACTGCCGAAGAACATATGGCTAGTGGGATAAAGGCTTTGGGGGTAAAAAAATATGGACTAGGGTTAAAGAATGTTTTAAGAGAACCGCAATTTAGGGAATTGCAATCTTTAATGGCGCTTGGAGAGATCACTGAAGGAAGCATCGATCCAAAACTACAGGCTTATTTGCATTACATTTTGGATAAATGGAATCAAGGGGATGAAACGGTCCGGGGGTGGCTCATGATCCAGCTGGGGATAGCCTTCCGGGAAGTGGCCGAGAAGTTGCAGGAAGAAGATAAAGGAAATAACCGTCCATTCAGATAAGGCTGGTTCTTTTCATGGAAAAAGAGGAATATTAAAGGAAAGTACGAAATTTACAAACACATTGATGACCTTGATGCCGTTTTGGGAGGGTGAATCATGTCGCAGACATTACCGTTAATCGACTCAATAAAATTGCAGAACTTTTTATCATTTGGCCCTAAACCATTAGAACTGGATCTAAAACCTTTGAATATTTTGATTGGGCCGAACGGTTCGGGTAAATCGAATCTGATTGAAGCTATTGGTTTTTTGCGTTCTGCCGCTAAAGATTTAACTGCCCCGATTCGGGACGGAGGCGGAGTATCGGAATGGCTATGGAAAGGCGCCTCGAATACTCCGATTGCAGAAATTGAAGCGAAAATAAATTACCCATTTGCGCAAATACCGATTTGTCATCGTATATCTTTTACCATGGAAGGACAACGATTTAAGCTAGAAGATGAGTCGATTGAAAATAGCCGTCCAGATGGCCCCCAATATAAGGATGTCCGATTTTTTTACCGTTTTCAAAAAGGCCACCCGGTGATTAATGTATGTGAATCCGGCGATTTTAAAGAACGTAAATTACAATGGGATGATGTAGCGTTTGATCAGTCGGTTTTATCGCAGCGAAAGGATCCGGATCAATATCCGGAAATCACCTATTTAGGGAACCAATATACAAAAATACGGTTTTATAGGGAATGGAACTTGGGTCGCTATACCCCGCCGCGAATACCGCAAAAAGCCGATCTTCCCGATGATTTTCTAGAAGAAAACATGAGTAATTTAGGTTTAATTCTCAATGACTTAGAACATCGCCCCGGTTGGAAAGAAATGTTAGAAAGACTCCGGTTGTTTTCAGGGTCATTTGATGATATTTCAGTAAAAGTGCATGGTGGTACAGTTCAAATTTTTTTGCGTGAAAAAGGAATGGATCAACCCATCCCGGCCACAAGATTATCCGATGGAACTTTGAGATTTCTTTGTTTATTAGCTGTTTTATGTCATCCCAACCCGCCTCCTTTAATTTGCGTTGAAGAGCCGGAATTGGGATTGCATCCGGATATTATCCCCTTGTTGGCTGAAATTATAAAAGAAGCGTCATCCCGGACCCAATTAATTATTACAACTCATTCCGACGCTTTGGTCGATGCTTTCAGCGACGAACCTGAATCGGTCGTTGTTTGCGAAAAAGAAAACAGTTCAACCACAATGAAACGGCTTGAACGCCAAGCGCTTTCCGAATGGCTCCATAAATATTCTTTGGGAGAAATCTGGCAAATGGGTGAGATCGGGGGGAAACGCTGGTAATGGAGATTCGAATTTATGTAGAGGGCGGTGGGGATCAACGTTCTGGAAAAGCTGCTTTTCAACGTGGAATAAGTCGGTTTTTGGATCCCATACGGGTAATGGCCCGGGGGAAAAAAGTATCGTTTGAAGTGATTGCTTGTGGTGGCCGTGGTTCAACGATAGATAATTTTAATACTGCCTTAAGATTGCATTCTGGGGCAATTAATATACTACTTGTTGATGCAGAGGGGCCTATAAGGCATCCAAATCCATGGGAACATCTCCGCCGATGCGAATCTACCTGGAATATTCCCCAAATACCTGACACTCATTGCTACTTGATGACCCAGGCCATGGAAGCATGGGTAATTGCTGATGTGAAAACATTACAAGCCTATTATGGTCAGGGATTCCATACTCATTCACTCCCCAACAATCCGGATGTCGAGGCGGTTCCCAAAGAAAGGCTGGAACGTTCGCTTTTGAATGCCACCCGGAATACGACGAAAGGCGAATACCATAAGATCCGGCATGGCCCCGAAATCCTTGCCAGGGCGGATCATACTGTGATTTGTGGACGAGCTTCCCATTGCAAAAGATTGTTTGATTCCTTACTGGCGATGATTGCTACAGCATAAAAAAAGAATCCCAGATACTACTATTCCTTTAAAAATTCAGGCACTTGTATATTTAAGATTCTAGTATATAATTAAGTGTAGAACGAATTTTCATTCTATGCTTGAAAGGATTTCCATGGCATACCGGACCCCGCAAAAGGTGCAGGAAATGAAGGACGCCAAGCGGCAACATATCTTGGAATGCGCCGCCAAAGTTTTTTCGGAAAAAGGATATTATCAAACCAAAGTCACGGATATTCTTGAAGAGGCCGATATTTCCACCGGCTCCTTTTATTTTTATTTCAATAATAAAGAAGCGTTGTTCGAAAGTCTCTATGATGAAACGATTCAAACGTATATGGGTGTTTTACAGGAAGCAATCGACACCATGACGGACAATGCGGACAGTATTGTAGAAAGTGTTACCAGGGCGGTTACGCTTTCTTTGAAGACATTTCAGACCAATAAGGAACTTGCCGGAATCATACTGATCCGCTCGGTAGGGTTGAGCCCCAAATTTGAAAAGAAAAGGACTGCCAATCATCAAAAAATCTCACTTATCTTTGAGGAAATATTTAAGGGATTGCTTCAGAAAAAAGTTATCAACGTACCCGATGCCCAAATAGCCGCAGTTCTGTTCACCGGGTCGATATACACCGCCATCACTCACTGGCTCCAGGAAAACGCGGCTAAGGATTTAACCGACTTGACGGTTCCTTTGATTGTTTATAATCTGCAAGCTCTTGGAATTCAGTGCAATGGCCCTGATTTTGCGGCAGTTTACCAACCTTTTAAATAAAGCGGGAAATGATTTTAATGAATCGATAACGAAGGAGGAAATGGGAATGATTAAAACGCAAGCGGAACAAAATCTATACAACAGGATGTTGATCACACAAGCAATTAACTATCAGAAGCTGGGCTATTGCGATATCAAAATAAACAATGAGAAATGCGGCAACGGGCAACCCAGCCCGGTATGCGGTTATATTCCTGATTTAACGGCGGTTTTAGAAGATGACCTTACCTTGTGTGAAATCGTGACCGACGATTCCGTCAACGAGCCCGGGGCTTTTAAAAAATGGAAAACCTTATGCCAAAGCACGAACGACTTTCATATGGTTATCCCCAGGAAAAGCTTTGAAATGATTAAAGATCTGATGAAGAGTAATGGCATCAACGTAAATAAATACTGGTACAGCAAAAGCTGTTAATTTCCTGGCCAGGAATTGCCAATACTATGATGGATCGAGACGACAAAAAAACGGAGGATTATGATGTATAACCCAATCAAAGGTTTAAACATTGGAGATTTTACCACCAAATTGCCGATTATCCAAGGGGGAATGGGGGTCGGCGTGTCCCTCTCCGGACTGGCTTCTGCAGTAGCCAATGCCGGCGGTATCGGTGTTATAGCTACCGCCGGTATCGGTATGCTGGAACCCAATTTCGCCGCGGATTTTTTAGCAGCCAATATCAAGGCCCTTAAAAATGAAATCAGAAAAGCCCGGTTAATGACAAATGGAATCATTGGCGTCAATATCATGGTGGCTTTATCCAATTATGCCGATATGGCCCGGACGGCCATCCAAGAAGGGGTTGATGTCATTTTTTCCGGCGCCGGGCTGCCGCTCAATCTGCCCCAATTCTTAGAGGGCTCCCGAAAAACCAAGTTGGTCCCGATTGTGTCTTCTGCCCGGGCTGCCGGAATTGTTTTAAAAAAATGGATTGAAAAATATAATTATGTTCCCGACGCAATCGTGGTCGAAGGACCCATGGCCGGGGGACATTTAGGATTTAAAGCGGACCAGATTGTCAGTCCGGCGTATTCGCTGGAAAGCCTGATTCCCCAAGTGCTTGAGGAAGTAGGCAAGTTTGAAGAACAATGCCAAAAGAAAGTTCCGGTGATTGCCGCCGGGGGGATTTATACCGGGGCTGATATTGACCGGTTTTTACGGTTGGGAGCAGCCGGCGTTCAAATGGCCACCCGATTCATTACCACGGATGAATGCGATGCGGATATCGAGTTTAAAAGAACTTTCCTTAATTTGAAACAAGAAGACCTGGTTATTATTAAGAGCCCTGTGGGTCTGCTGGGACGGGCCATCAAGAATAATTTTATCGCCGATGTGGCATTGGGCAATAAAAAGCCCTTTCAATGCGCTTATCATTGCATTACGACTTGTGATTATAAAAAAAGTCCATATTGTATCGCGCTGGCACTCATTAATGCTTGCAGGGGAAAACTAAAACAGGGATTTGTTTTTTCCGGCTCCAACGGTTATCGTAACACCGAAATCGTACCGGTAAAGACTTTGATGGATTCCTTGCTTAAAGAATATCTCTGTGCTGCAGCAGTTTGTTAAGAAGAATCGGTTTATTTCGGAAATGTTTTGTGTTTTTAGGAAACCTGTGTTATTATAAGAATAGTACCCAAACTTAGGAAAGTAATAATGTGGTTTGCAAGTTCAAAGAGCGCATCGGCGTGAAGTTGCCTCCTAATATTATAAACCCGAGGGAAAGGTAAATAAGAGCCCGTCGGGCTTAAAATGGAGGTTTTTTTATATGTTCCAAGACAAAATGCTCGTATGCAAAGATTGCGGTAATGATTTCACATTTACAGTCAGTGAACAGGAGTTTTTCGCTGAAAAGGGATTTACCAATGAACCGGGACGTTGCCCGCAGTGCAGGGCGGCCAGAAAAGAACAAAACGCCGGTAGAAGAGATTCAGGACGGAGTTACCAAGGGAGGTCCTCTGAACGGGAAATGTATCCTGCGGTTTGCCACTCTTGCGGAACCAGCACAATGGTTCCTTTCCAACCATCCGGTGATAAACCCGTTTATTGCCGCAATTGCTACAAACCCAAAAGACAACAGTATTAAAAGTTTGAAACCCAAAAGATTCTCCGCGCAGTAGAAAGGCGGAGGGTCTTTTTTTTACAATCTCACCAGCAATCTTTTTTTGAAAGTTTTACAGGGTGTACCGATTTGCCAAAACTTAAATCGTAAATAAATTTTGGTCCATGACTTTAATGACTTCCAAATTGCCGGATCGTAAAGTGATAAAACCGTTTACGGTTATTTGTTTAAGAGCGGAGCGGTCAACCTCGCCTTGCCAATAAACGATATCCAGACCACTATGGTCATTTGGAGTCAAAGAATGAATAGTAAATAATTGTCCTCCGATAGCCGCTTTCCTCACCATGATCATTCTCCTTTTGGGTTTACGCAACTCAAGTCATTGATAAGCGCGGAGTCCCATCAACTCGTCTGGTTTGTTGAACCCTGCTTCTTGTGAGAACCGTGGTGAGATGTAAAGTAGAGTATTTAAGAATTAATGGAATTCAATTTCCGGAAAATCACCTTCACCGAGAAATTATTTTGCTTCTTTATATGCCGTTCGTCGGATTATCGGAAATACCTTTTTCCGGAGAAATTAAATAGGGCGTTCTCCCGTTGAAGCAGGAAACTCCGTGATGAACTACAAGTTTGTACCTTGGGATGATGAGCGATTGGACAGCAGAAAGAAGGTTTATCTTCATGGAGATTGGAAAAGGAATACTTTCCGAGAATCGGCAGGATTCGGACAACTTCACAGGTGGTTGAACTTTTGTTACGCCCTTAAACGACAGGATGCACAGCGGTGGTGAAATCCGTCCGGATCTTTTGATGATCTCCGGCAATAAAAAGGAAATTGTCTCTATCTATTGAATTTATACATCAATTCAATATAAACCGTTGATTTGTCCCCGACGGGGGATCGGGAAAGGAAGAGGGCGCAAGTGCTAATTTTTAAAAGAGCTTGGTCGGCCGCGGTGGGGTTTTTACTATTGACAGGGTGGAGTAGCATTTGTATGGCGGCTCAAACCGATTTTGACAATCAGCTGGAACTGGATGTCAAATATTATCACTTTGACCAGCAGGTGGACTGGGGAAAGGGGATGGAAGCTGTAGAGGAGTCCAACAGCGGACGGTTGGATGGAATCCACATCGCCTATAAAAGCCAAAATCTTGACGGCGGGAGCTATTGGCAAATTGCTTATGATCAAACCCAGCATGACACCTGCCATCTTGTAACTCTTCAGGATATTGTCATCGTGGATTCTGTGGAAGGCAACCGGATTTACAATGTAGAGTTTGTCTATGCCAATCCCCTTTCCGGTTTCGAAGACATTTATATCTATCTGGGAATCGGCGCTCGCTACTGGGCCAGAGAACTTTCCGCATCCCAAAAAGAAGAATATGGCTGGATTTATATCCCCTTTGGACTGCGTTTCGAACAAAGCTTCGGGGAGAACCTGCGGGTAGCCATGGAGCTCACGTTCGAATATATGGGGGCTGGGAGAGCGAGAAAGAGGGCCAGCGGGTATGAGCCGATCGAAGTCGATCTGGGCAACAAACCCGGTTACCGGATTGAAATTCCTTTCACTTACCAGATCAGCCCTAGGTGGGCAATAGCCATGACCCCTTGGGGCGAATATTCCGCCATCGGGGAAAGCGAGGTCGGTTCGGCTACGCAAGAGAACGGAGGCGTAAAGAACACGACTGACTTCAAAGTGCTGGACAGCACGACCGAACAATACGGGATTGACATCGGGTTTCGAGTGTTCTTTTAAATACCGGCTCCCCCTTTTGCCCGGATCGGAGCGAAAGGGAAAGTGATGGATTGAAACTATGCCAAGCCGGGTATATAATGAAAAAGGGTATGGTTCGATTATTTTTTATCAAAGTAAGGTGCATCGATGGAAACTTTGCTGGAAAAATCGGTCGCAGCGGTAAAACAGGCCGGTAAATTCATTTTAGAATCGGAGATTGTGAAAGAAGAAATTATCCAAAAGGGAGAGGCCAATTACGTTACCCAGGTCGATTTGAAGGTGCAAAGCTTTCTGATTGCCAAATTGCGGGCGATCGCTCCGGAAAGCAATATTATCACCGAGGAATCGGCCCATAACCATTATAGCCTTGAGAAGCCCACCTGGATTCTTGATCCGGTGGACGGGACCACCAATTTGATGCGCGCTTACCGTCATTCCGCCGTGTCCTTGGCCTTTTTCGATCGCCAAAAACCGGTTTTGGGGGTTGTTTACAACCCTTTTAATGATGAGGCGTTTACCGCGGTGACGGGTGGGGGGGCGTTCCTCAATCATCAAAAGATCAAGGTCAGTGACAATCGGGATATTCAGGATTGCTTGATTGCTTTCGGCACCACCCCGTATCAAAGGGAGCATGCCGGTAAAACCTTCCGGATAACGGAAAATATCTTCCGGAGATGTTTGGAGATTCGACGTTCAGGAGCTGCGGCTTTGGATATGGCCTACGTTGCCTGCGGGCGGGTTGATGCTTTTTTTGAATACAGTCTTCAACCCTGGGATTATGCGGCTGGAATGATTATTCTGGCAGAAGCGGGAGGCCGGAGTACCCGTTGGGATGGACAAGCGCTAGGAGTTCTAGCCCCCGGCAACGTATTGGCAACCAACGGGTTAATTCATCAAGAAATGTTGAATTTCATGAATGATTGATGAGAGCCGGTATAAACATCCGGCTCTACTGCTAAAAAGGAGTCCCTATTCCCGTTCCTCGATTTTAATAAAGGCAGGCCGGCTAATCTGAACGGTCCTGCCTTCAAGGTCTTTATATTGATAGAGGCAGGAATTACCGATGGTATATTTGTTGCCGGCTTTGTCTCCCCTCTGGCGCAGTGCCTTGTCAGGACGACGCATTTGATTCATTGCTGTTTCACCCCTCAAATAATATAACATATTATGTATCGGTAGATCATACTTTTTCTTGAGAAATTTTTAAAAAAATTTCTCAAGAAAAAGTTCTCCCTAAAAAATATATCCCGGCGATTGCAGGAATATCCGGCGCCGGATGGAATAGTTGTTTTCAAATATCGCTTCCAAACGGCAGGCGGTTTTAAGGAGAAAGGTTGTTTTTTAATGAATAATGGGGATAGAGAGCGCAATAGGGATATGGATCAGGATCACGATCACGATGGCGAACAAGAATTTTTTGAAGTTCCTACACCCAAAAGTCCATTACACTTTACTGCATCCGTGCCTGGTTCAAAAAGTATTACCAACCGGGCCTTATTAATCGCCGCCCTGGCGGAGGGGCGCACCGTTTTGAGAAATGTGTTATTCAGCGATGATAGTATTTCTTTCATGGATTGCTTGAAAAAACTGGGCTTTCAAATTGAAATCTCCGCCGAGGATTATATGGTTCAGGTGAATGGACAGGCTGGTACCATTCCCTTTGGAGAGGGAGAAATCAATGTCGGCAGCGCCGGAACGGCCGCCCGGTTTATTACGGCAATGTTGGCCATATCCCGGGGACGCTATGGGGTTCAAGCCTCATCCCAAATGATGGCCCGGCCGATGAAGCCTTTATTGGATCCCTTAAGGAGTTTGGGAGTGGAGTTTGAGTTCCTCAAAAAAGCGGATTTTCTGCCCTATATTGAACACAGCAACGGTTTCCAGGGCGGGCGGGTCGTGATGGACGCCAGTCAGAGCAGCCAATTTTTAAGCGCCTTGTTGTTGGTGGGATGTTATGGCGCGCGGGATTTGGAGATCGAACTCAGCGGCGCCCTGGCGGCTAAACCTTATATTGAAATGACCCTCCGGATGATGAGAGATTTTGGCGTGCAGGTAAACAATGAAAATTTTCAGAAATTTAGGATCCCTCACGGTCGGCAATATCGGGGAATGGATTATGTGATTGAACCCGATGTATCCAATGCCAGCTATTTTTGGGCTATGGCCGTTTTGACCGGCGGATCGGTTTTCCTCGAAGGAGTGCGGCTGGATTCCTTGCAAGGGGATATTGGTTTTTTGGAGGTTCTGAAGAAGTTGGGGAGTCAAGTCACGGAGCAAGAAGAAGGAATACGTTTGGAAGGGCCTCCGGGTGGAGTTTTCCCCGGAATCGACGTCGATTTGGGGGGGATGCCGGATCAAACCATGACCCTGGCGGCTCTGGCCCCATTTGCAACATCGCCGACTCATATCCGTAACGTTTCTCTCATCAAGTATCATGAATCCAACCGCATCGCAGCCATTATCAACGAATTAACCCGTTTGGGAATCGCCTGCGAAGAGACCCCGACCGGTATCAAGATATATCCGGGTTCCCCCAGGGCCGCCGCCATTGAAACCTATCATGATCACCGGATGGCCATGGCTTTCTCATTGATTGGGCTGCGGGCGCCGGGAATTCAAATTAAGAATCCTCGCTGTACTGCGAAAACTTTTGCGGATTATTTCCAATGTTTCCGGCAGGCGGTGGAAACGGGAAACCGCTAGTATCCAGTGATCTCCGGCTAGGGCGATCGAAAAAATGAGATAAGTTATTATTCCCCCAGCGGTGCAGAGGTTTTTATCAACAAATTTCTTGGCTTTCCTCTGCGTCTCCGCGGGAGAATTGATTTTTTAGGTGCCGAATTATTTCCCAGATAGATACAGAGAAGAACCTGAATTTGAAAGGATGCAACCCATGAGCTACAAAATACTGGCAACCGATATTGATGGGACTATCACGGATGAAAAAGGCCGCATTCATCTGAAGGCGGTGGAATGGATCCGGAAATTGGAGGAAAAAGGGGTCAAGGTTATTTTGGTATCCGGCAGGCCTTTGCCGTTTTTGGAAAGCCTCTCGTTATTCCTGGGTACCAGCGGACCCTTGATCGCCGAAAACGGCGCCGTAGTCAAAATGAACGGACAGACCAAGCTGTTGGGAGACCCCAAGCTGGCTAAGGAAGCGCTATCGGCGCTGAGAGGGAATGGCCTGCCGGTGGAATTGGATGAGGATAACGCTTACCGCCAGGTGGATATTAGTATCCGGTTGAGCGCGGATCCGGAACGAATTTCGGCCGTCATCAGGGAGCAACAACTTCCCGTTTCGATTTTGGTAACCAACGTCATGCTCCATTTGGTTGACAAACAAGTCTCCAAGGGAGGTGCTCTTTTGAAAGTCATCGCCGAGTTGGGTATTAAACCCTCTGAGGTCGTCGTCTCGGGAGATTCTTATAACGATTTACCTTTATTTGAGATTGGGGCGTTTAATTTAGCCGTCGGTAATGCGGCGGAGGTTTTGAAATCCAAAGCGGACAAGACTGCTAAAGGACTTTACGGCGAGGGGTTTTCCGAACTGATTCGGGATATTTTTGAAAAATTTAACAGTTGATTGCCCGTTTGAATATGATATAATAGTAATACTCTTTCGTTCAAAGTTTATGGTCGTGCTAGATGGGGAGGTAGCGGTGCCCTGTAGCCTGCAACCCGCTATAGCAGGATTGAATTCCATGATTCGGCCGATTTTCGTAAGTCCGGCCTGATTAAGTGACGTTGAGGATTGGGTCTCGCGCAACAAAGACTTATAAACCCCGCCAGGTCCGGAAGGAAGCAACGGTAAGTAAGACCCTTTGTGTGCCGTGGGGTTGCCTGGTAGGAGTCGGCTGATCCGGTACGTTTGGGAAGATTAGGTCAAAGCATGGTGCGCGGCCATAATTATTTAATAAAGTTTGTTGATAATTGATTTTCATCCAAAAAAATTGATGCGGATTGTTTTGTGAATACACTGGGTAACCGGTGTATTTTTATATCCGATAAATCAAGGCAGGAATTGACGTAATTTTGGCAAATATATAATTGAATTCTATAAAAACAGACTGGATGGACTATGCTTACTCGATTTGCTCCTGCAAAAATCAATCTCGCTCTTGATATTTTATGTAAACGGCCTGACGGTTATCATGAAATCGATACGGTGATGCAAAGCATCGCCCTTGCCGATCAACTAACCTTTGAAGTCAGCTCCGGGTTGGAATTGACATGCAGTGATAGCCGTTTACCCACAGACCACCACAATTTGGCATGGAAAGCCGCGGAGTTGCTGCAACGGGAATTAGGAATCGGGCGCGGCGTCAAGATACATATCCACAAAAATATTCCCATTGAAGCCGGTCTGGCCGGAGGCAGCACCGATGCTGCGGAAGTGCTGCTGGCTCTTAATGAATTTTGGAATTTGGGACTTTCCACGGATGAGCTTGTTTCTTTAGGATCAGGATTAGGAGCGGATGTTCCTTTTTGCATTCGCCGGGGTTCGTTCAGGGCAGGCGGAATCGGTGAGCGGTTGACGAAAATTCATTCCACCATGCGCTGCGATCTGTTATTGATTACTCCAAATACACCGATATCAACCGCCAAGGCTTATGGCCGTTATAGCAAAGAAAGAATTTTAAAACGCCCGCAGGTTGATGGGGTAGTTCGGGCGATGGAAACGGGGGATTTGGAATTATTGACCAATTCTTGGGGAAATGTTTTTGAGGAACTGGTCCTTGGAGATTTCCCCGGGGTCGGCCAGGTAAAAAAGGTGTTTCGTCAATATGGCCTTACTGCCAATTTAATGTCCGGAAGCGGTCCTTCTGTTTATGCCTTAAATCCTCCTCCGGAAGTTATTAAGCCTATTTTTACGGCCATTCCAGGGGAATGGTTCCGTTGCTATACGCATTTTTTAGAAGAACCTGAGTCCAAATGATATCGCTTGGAATAAGAAATATGAAAAGATTTTAAAAAGCGAGGAGTAAAAATGGATAGACAACCTTTGGTCCCAATCCGATTAGACAATTACAAACCCCTGCGTGAATTGGTTTTTGAGTCATTGCGCGAGGCGATTATCAGTGGTTCATTACCCCCCAGTGAGCGTTTGATGGAGATTCAACTGGCGGAAGAGATGGGCGTCAGTCGCACGCCGGTCCGCGAGGCCATTCGTAAGCTGGAACTGGAGGGATTGGTGGTCATGATTCCCCGGAAAGGGGCTTATGTGGCCGGGATGTCGATAAAGGACATTGTCGATGTCTTTGAAATAAGGGGGGCTTTGGAAGGGCTTGCCGCTGAATTGGCTTCAGAACGGGTTACCGATGAGGAACTCGAGTCTATGGAGAGATATTTGGTTAAAATCTCTGAAGAAATTGAAAGCGGTGATTTATCAAAGGTGGTTGAAACCGATACCGATTTTCATACATTAATATATAAAGCCAGCCGCAATGCGCGCCTGTCGCAAATCATCAGCAATTTACGGGAACAGATTCAAAGATTCCGCACCACCTCGCTTTCTTTTCCGGGGCGTATGAAAATCGCCTTAGAGGAGCATCGTAAGATCGTTGAAGCAATTTCTTCGCGAGATGGGGAACTTGCCCGGAAACTGGCGCAGGAACATATTGAAAACGCCGAGAACACGATGATGAACATGATTCAGCACGATACCAAGCTGGGAGGGAATTAAATGAATGCAATTATATTGGCGGGGGCTGTTAATTCCGGAGCATTACGGAAAGTGAGCCAAGAACACTATGAAGCGGAAATTAAAATTGCCGGCCGCCCGATGTTGGATTATGTATTGCAGGCATTACGAAGTATCTCTTCGGTTCAGCGCATCATTATCGTTGGGCCCCGGGCTTTGATTTCTTCCGATATGCGGGATGAAAACTGTACCATGGTTGAGCGGGGAAATACCTGGGAGGAAAGCTTGGTGAACGGCTTAAATGCCCTGGAATCCGAGGAACCGTTGTTACTGGTTACTTCGGATATTCCTTTAATTACCAAAGAAGCTTTGGAGGATTTCCTGGAAAGATGCCAAAGCCGTAAAGCCGACGTTTATTATTCTTTTGTGTCCAAAGATGATAACGAGAAGAAATATCCCGGGGTTCAGCGCACTTATGTTAAATTGCGGGATGGGGTTTATACCGGCGGTAATTTAGCTTTGATCTCGCCGAAAGTTATCCGGGACAACTTCGAAATGTTCAGGAAGGCCTCTGCCATGAGAAAGAAGCCTCTTCAGCTTTGCCTATTGCTGGGATGGAAATGTTTGTTGAAACTTGTCTTTGGAAGGCTGGCTATTCACGAGATAGAGCAGCGGGTGGCGGAAATATTCCATTTTTCAGCGGCGGGGATTGTTTCACCCTATCCGGAAGTTGGTATCGATGTCGATAAGCCTAGCGATCTTAAATTAGCCCGGGAAGTGTTATCCAAGTTAGGATAAGTTTTTTGTATGAAGATGCTGATATGAGGTATTTTTAAATAATACCAGGTGTCAAAGGGGTGGGCTTAAAAGCTAACACCCCTTTTCCATATTTGAATTTTAAAACCAAAAAAAGATATCCGGTTAAAATTCAAATTTTAAGCGCCCTAGGAGGGATTTTTTTTGGAAAAAAACTGGAAATAAGTGGAAAAATATAAATTTTGCGCTGCAAAATATTTGTAAGAATTGGCCGTGATAGAAAAAAAAGTAAAAAATTTCTTCCCAACGGAAGGAATTTCTAAAAACTTATGGAAATTATTTTATACTGCTATGACAGAAGAAATAGAAAGGTGAGTGGGTTTTTATGAACATCACTGACGTACGGCTGAAAAAAGTAAATTCAGATGGCAAAATGAAGGCAATCGCCTCAATTACTATCGATGATGCTTTCGTAGTGAGAGACATTCGTGTCATCGAAGGACAGAATGGTCTTTTTGTGGCGATGCCAAGTCGTAAGACTCCGGAGGGTGAATTCAGAGATATAGCCCATCCTATCACATCTGAAGCAAGGGAACTAATTCAAGGCGCTATTTTAAAAGAGTACGAGGTCGCCGATAAATAATGATTTTGGAATCATAAATAAATTTTGCGTTGATGATAGAATTTGCTTAAAATGCAAGTTCTTTTTTTGTCCATTCGAAAGTTTCGGACGGAATCACTAAATGGGCGGAAACGGGTTGGGTTGATTTTTCAATATACGTTTACTTTAGCTGGGTAATCATGGGACTGAGGGTATGTTTTTGTATTCAAGACAAAGTTTGAACAAGATTTTATAACGGATGGTGCTTGACTTTTCGTTAAATCACTGGTATACTAAATTCTGCATTCGATGGGGCGTAGCCAAGTTGGTAAGGCACGGGACTTTGACTCCCGCATTCGTTGGTTCGAGTCCAGCCGCCCCAGCCATTAATTTTTAGGCAAATTTAAGAACTCATCCGAGTTCTTTTTTTAGCTTTCAAATCACTTGTTTTAGATTGCGGGTTTAATTTAGGTATTTGACGAGGAGTGATTGTTGTGGCCGCTTTAACTTCGATTATTTTAGCAGCTGGGCAGGGAACCCGGATGAAATCCAAGCTTCCCAAGGTACTGCATCCTTTATTGGGACGCCCGATGCTGCAATATATTGTCGATGCGGCGAACAAGGTTGGAGCCTCAAGGACCATTGTAGTGGTGGGTTTTGAAGGGCAGCAGGTTATCGATACGATAGGTCCAAAACTTGAATATGTCTGGCAGAAAGAGCAAAAGGGCACCGGACATGCTGTTATGATGGCCCGCGATATTCTTTCGACATTAACCGGGGATTTACTGATATTATATGGAGACACGCCGCTTTTAAGGGCTGAAACCATTAAAGATTTAGTGGATGCCAAACGTACCCGCCAGGCTGTAGCCGCAGTTCTAACTACGGAGGTTAAAAATGCAGCCGGATTTGGGCGGATTATTCGGGGCGGAGACGGAAATATTACAGCAATTGTTGAAGATAAAGATGCCAGTCCTGCTCAAAAAGAAATCAAAGAAGTAAATACGGGGGTTTATTGTTTCGATATTCCCCATTTACTTGAAGCTTTATCTGAAATCACTCCCAGAAATGCTCAAGGAGAGTATTACTTAACGGATGTCATTAAGATATTTGTGGAAAAAGGTTTGAAAGTTACCGGATGGGTTACGGATGCTGCAGAGGAAGTACTGGGGCCCAATGATCGTATTCAACTGGCGAGTACCGAAAATTTCTTAAAACAGGCTATTAATCATCAATGGATGAGTCAAGGGGTAACCATTGAAGACCCTCTATTTACTTACATCGGACCGGAAGTTCAAATCGGGCGGGACACTGCGATTCTTCCCGGAACTTTTTTACTGGGTAAAACCATTATTGGAGAAGGATGCACAATTGGGCCCCATACCCGGGTGGTTGATTCCATGATCGGCGACCAGACTTCCGTACAATTTAGCCAAATTATTGAAACTCATCTTGGACCGGGAAATAATGTCGGACCCTTCGCCTATACCCGTCCCGGCACTGTCACCGCTGAGAATGTTAAAATCGGTGATTTTGTTGAAATCAAGAACTCTCGGATCGGGAACAAAACCAAGGTGCCTCATCTTTCCTATATTGGTGATTCGCAGGTGGGCGCCGGGGTTAATATCGGGTGCGGCACGATTACCTGCAATTATGATGGAGTCCATAAACACCAAACTGTGATTCAAGATGATGTCTTTATTGGAAGTAACACTAATTTGGTTGCTCCGGTGATTGTTGGGGAAGGAGCTACGGTCGGCGCCGGTTCCACCATCACCAAAGAAGTGCCGGCTAAGGCTTTGGCCATAGCCAGAAGCAGGCAGGAGAACTTGAAGGAATGGCGTTCACCCAAAAACAAAAAAGGCCAATGAAATTTCAAAAAAAGTTGGGCATAGTGGATAATTCGAGGTTTACAATATTGAATGGGAATGTTATAATGTGAGCGATATTTTAACACGGTCTTGTTTTAGGGGATTTTGTTGAACATAATTTTGATTGACTTACAATAAATTATTTTGATAGGGATTGAGGAGGAATTCGTTATGGAATTTTCGTTGGCTGCTTCCGTCCGGGAAGAGCTCGGTAAACAAAAAGCGGGCCAGCTCCGCCAAAAAGGTCAAGTACCTGCTGTTTTGTATGGCGAGGGTAAGGAGAATGAGCATTTAATCCTGGATGCCCATCAGTTACAGATGGTTTTTCTTAAGGGCGGAACGACCAAATTGATTAACCTTAAGATTCAGAAGGGGAAAAAAGAAGAGGAACAACATGTCCTGGTCAAGGGTTTTCAAAAGAATCCTGTAAAAGGAAATGTTATTCATGTGGACTTTTTGCGGGTTGCCATGGACCATATGGTAACCGTTAAAACTCCGGTCCATTTGAAAAATGAGGATAAACGGAATCATGACGGCGCCGTGCTGGAGATCGTATTGCATGAGTTGGAAGTAAGCTGTTTGCCGACGAATATTCCGGATCGGATTTATGTGGATGTTAAATCTTTAACCATAGGTTCCGGTATTCATGTTAAAGATCTGCAATTGCCGGAAGGCGTTAAAGTATTGAATGCCCCTGAAGAAGCCGTTGTGATGGCTATTGCGCCGACCGCGGCCGCTGAGACTCCAGCCCCGGCGGTAGAAGCGGCTCCTGCTGCAGCTCCTGCCGGAGAAGGCAAAAAAGAATAATGGAATGAATCTGAATGGACAGCTAGAAAATGATGGCTGTGTCAAAGTCTTGAGTTCCCCGATGGGGGTGTGCAATTGTTCTGTATAGCGGGGTTAGGCAATCCTGGCCCTCAATATCAAGAAACCCGGCATAATGCCGGGTTTTTGGTGATTGAGCGTTTGGCGCAAAAGGCTGGGATAAACCTTAATAAGAATGGTTTTCAAAGCCTTTATGGAAAAGCTCTGATTGGCAATGAGGACACGTTGCTGGTGCAGCCACAGACCTTTATGAACCTGAGTGGTCAAGCGGTTTTAAGTGTTATGTCTTACTTTAAAATTCCAGTCGAAAGACTTTTGGTGATTTATGACGATTTGGATCTCCCTCTGGGAACCATCCGCTTTCGTCTTTCAGGCAGTCCCGGCGGTCACAAAGGGCTTGCCTCCACTATTCAGATGCTGGGGACGCAGGAAATCCCCAGGTTAAGGGTGGGGATTGGGAGGCCTCAAAACGGCCAGGCGGTTGTGGACTATGTTTTGTCCTCATTTAACGGGGTTGAGAAGAAGATTTTTTTTGATAGCATTGAACGGGCGGCAATTGCCGGTACATATTTTGTAACCGAAGGTCCTCAGTATGTAATGAATCATTTTAACAGGACCGAATAATTACCTTGGATTAGGGTCAAGATATTGGCTGATGAAACTCATTTTGGCCACCGGCCTAGCTTTGAGTCTGGCCTGGTTATGGGACCGAATTTTATATTTTTTTGGCCCGATGGTGGGAATCCGCCAGAGGCAAAGAGTTACTGTACTGGTGCCGGTTGGAGAAGAATTTTTTAAATACTTTGTTTCATATTGGAGTTCACTTTCACCCCCATGGTTATTTGTTTTTTTCGGCATTGGCGAGGGGTTATATGAATCAATTCATATCAAGCATAAATTGGATCCGGTGTTAATTTTGGCTGGTATTTTACCCCATACGTTTTTTGGCATATTTTATCTTTTCAATTTGCCGGTTTGGATCAGTCTAATTTTAGCAATCATCAGTCATTTGATATGGAACAGTTTAGTTTTTTATTTCAAAAATGATTGCAATAGCAGTACAGATTAATTTCATTTTTGAATACTATAAATAGGGTTAACCATAGGGCCCACCTTGATGGGCTCTCTTAGGCGTTGCATCAGGAGGACCGATGAAAGAAATACTCCCAGAATTATCATCGCAGATGGAATTTAAGGAAGTCAAAGACCATTTTCTTCGTGGCGATCAAGATTTGTTGACGGGGCTTAGCGGCACCCAAAAAACTTTGGCCTTAGCCGGTTTTATTGGCGAGGGAAGCGGCAAATATTTGATCATCAGCTATAGTAACAGCCAGGCGGCCCGAATTGCAGCTGATCTCGAAGCTTTCATGGGCGGCGATCAAGTCGCTTATTTTCCAGAGAACCAACTTTTGCCTCACGAAGAAGCCTATGAACCCGAGGTTACAGCCCAGCGTGTTGAGGCGCTGGGGCGGATTTTTAATTCAAAGCGGCTGATTGTGGTTACGGCTTGGGAAGCGCTGCAACGCCGGCTGATTCCTCCACAAAGATTTCTGGAGTTCACTCTGCCCATTAAGATTGGAATGGAATACGGCCTTGATACCTTGTTATCCCGCTTAACCCGGATGGGTTATGAAAGGGTGGATCTTGTCCAATCGATTGGTCAGTTTAGTCAAAGAGGAGACTTGGTCGATATTTTCCCGCTCAATCAAGACCAGCCGGTCCGTATTGAGTTTTTCGGGGACGAAATTGATTCGATCCGCGAGTTTACGGTGGAAGACCAAATTTCCACCCAGAATTTAAAAGAAATCTTGATTTTGCCGGCCCGGGAGGGTTTGTGGCCCCGGGAAGCATTGGAAGAATCACGCCCCAAAATTTTGGCTGATTTGGAAAAACAGGTTGGAAAGCTGGAAGATATCGGGCGAGTTAATGAGGCGGAAGCTTTACGGGACAGGATTAATGAGGCCTTGGAAAGGTTAGCTGCCGGGCATCAGGTCGCGGGCTCCGATCAATTCTTACCGTGGATCGAGCCCAATCTGGTATCTCTTTTAGATTATCTTCAAGATGCCAGGGTTATTTTAGACGAACCGGTTCGGGGGAGAGATACTTATCATTCCTTAATGGAAGAAACCGTAGGTGTTCTAGGCAATTTCCTGGAAAAAGGGGTGGTTTTGCCTAAAGAACAAGAAATGCTAATTCCCATCGACGAACTGGAAGCCGCCTTGTGGTTGAAAAAACCGTGGTCCTTGTCTCTGCTCGCCAAGACACCGAAAGGACTACCGGCATCCCATACTTTGACTTTACCTTTAAAAACACCGCCGACGTTTCAAGGGAAATTCGAAATGTTCTCCTCGGAGTTATCCCTGTGGATTAAAGATCACCGAACCATAATCTTGGCAGTATCGGGAAAAGAAAAAGCCCGCCGCTTGAGAGAAGTCCTTCGGGAAGAAGGGATAACCTCGGTGGTCGTTGAGGAAGGAAACAAAGCGCCTCTGAGTGCGGGGACCGTCCGGATCCAAATTGCGGATTTGGAATCGGGTTTGGAATGGGTGCCGGGAAAATTAGTCATCCTTACCGAGACGGAAATTTACGGGAAACAGAAGAAAAAAGTCCAGGCCCGTTTCCAGCAAGAAGGCAGCAAAATCAGCTCTTTTACCGACCTGAAGGTTGGCGATTATGTGGTTCATATCAATCACGGAATCGGCCGTTACATGGGTATCGAGACTTTGGAAATAGCCGGCGGTCACCGGGATTATCTCCGCGTGGAATATGCAGGGGAAGATCGTTTATTCGTGCCGACGGACCAAGTGAATTTGATTCAAAAGTTCATCGGAGTGGAAGACTCCCCCCCAAAAGTGAACAAATTGGGGGGAAATGATTGGCAAAAGGTTAAAACCAAGGTTAAAGAATCCTTGCGGGATATGGCCGATGGCTTGCTGCAACTCTATGCCCAACGGGAGGTCGCTCCGGGGATTGCTTTTGCTCCGGATACGGTTTGGCAACACGAATTTGAAGAAACCTTTTTTTATGAGGAGACTCCGGACCAACTGAGGGCGATCAATGAAATAAAAGGCGATATGGAGCGGCCAAAGCCAATGGACCGTCTGCTTTGCGGCGATGTTGGTTATGGAAAAACCGAGGTTGCCATGCGTGCTGCTTTTAAAGCGGTTATGGACGGCAAACAGGTCGGAGTCTTAGTTCCGACCACGATTTTAGCCCAACAGCATTTTTTAACCTTTCGGGAACGTTTCGCGGGATTTCCGGTTAATATCAAAGTAATCAGCAGATTTCAAACGGTCAAGGAACAAGCTGCCGTTATTGAAGGCCTGCTTACCGGGGAAGTTGATTTGGTTATCGGTACCCATCGCTTAATTTCTAGCGATATTCACTTTAAAAATTTGGGATTATTAATTGTCGACGAAGAACAACGTTTTGGAGTGGCCCACAAGGAAAGATTAAAGGAATTGCGAAAAAACGTGGACGTTTTGACGCTGACGGCTACCCCGATTCCGCGAACCCTGCATATGTCGTTGGCAGGGATTCGCGATATCAGTCTCATTGAAACTGCGCCTCAAGGACGGTATCCCATTCGCACCCATGTACAGGAATATAACGAGGAAGTGATCCGGGAAGCGATTCAAAGAGAAATGGATCGCCAGGGCCAGGTGTATTTTGTATATAACCGGGTGGAAACCATTGATAAAATGGCTTCCTATTTGCAAAATATACTTCCTAAGGCTCGGATCACTATTGCTCACGGCCAAATGGACGAGGATCAGCTGGAACGGGTGATGCTTGATTTTTATGATAACCAGGCCGATATTTTGGTTTGTACGACGATTATCGAAACCGGCCTGGATATTCCGAACGTTAATACTTTAATCGTCTATGATGCCGAACGTTTCGGATTGTCCCAGTTATACCAGCTGAGAGGCAGGGTTGGAAGAAGCAACCGGATCGCTCATGCTTACTTCTGTTACCGTAAGGATAAAGCGTTAACAGAAACGGCTGAAAAACGGTTGGGGGCTATCCGGGAATTCACGGAGCTTGGGTCGGGATTCAAAATCGCCATGAGGGATTTGGAAATCCGGGGAGCCGGTAATTTATTAGGGCCGGAACAGCACGGCCAAATCGCCGCGGTCGGTTTTGAATTATACTGCCGGTTGTTGGATGAGGCGATTCGCGAAAAGAAGGGGGAAATACCTCCGGAACTTCCCGAGCCGGTGATTGAGATTCCGGTGGATGCCTACATTCCGGTACAGTATATTCCAGATACCAAACAAAAGGTTGATATTTATAAGAAAATCGCCGCGGCCAATACTTTGGAATCAGTAGAACTGGTGAATGATGAAATCATTGATCGATTCGGCAATCCCTTGGCGCCGGTTGCAAATTTGATTGATATTACCCGTGTTAAGGCTTTGGCTAAGGAAATAGGATTTGCGTCCATCACCAAGGAGCGCACGGAGCTAATTGGCAAATTACATGTGGGACTCGCTGTTGATTATGAAAAAATACTGCAGATTTTACAAAAATATCGGAGTCACTTTAGATATCAAGTGGGGCGGCCCCCGGTTTTTCGATGGAAGACCAATTTACCCGAATCCGATCTCTTAAAGATGGTTATTCACTCATTGCAGTCATTAAAATAGGATGAAACCTAGAAAAACCCCGTAAAGAACGGGGTTTTTTGGTATCAAATTCCTCTTTAGAGTTTTAAGGGGAATGTGGGATGATCTTTTGCCAACATTGACTTCATATAATCCGGGTTAAGTTTGAAACCGGTTTGGAATATTTTTAGCGATTCTTTTCTTCTGCCAAGCGACCATAAGGCTTTGGCCAATGAATAATCAATTTTATAATTGAGGGGGAATAAACGCAAAGCTTGCCGGTAATAGTGAACAGCCTTGGAAAAATGCCCCAGCCGCGCTTCGACTTGACCTATTAAAAATAGGGCTTCATAGCGGTCGGGGTTCCTTTTTACTGAATCTGACAGAAATGTATGGGCCTGGATTAAATACTGGAAAGCCAAGCCTCGCTGCTGACGTTTTTCACTTTCCCAGATAGCAGCCCGGAGGAGGCTTAAGCCATAACGGTACCGATAATGGTAATTCCAGGGGGTAAGTGAAACAGCAGACCGGTAATGGGAAAATGCCTGTGGATAATGATGGTAACGGGTATCGTAAAAAGCTTTGGAATAGTGGATATCGGCTTGAAGAATATTGAAGGATAAGACTCCCGACAGGACGACGATGATTCCTCCGGCAACAACCAGCGGTAGTTTCTTTAAAGCGACGGAATCCGACTTTGAGGGCGGTTTGGCCATTCCAAGCAATATTCCTAAATCAATCCAAAAAAGGAATGAATAATGAATCTGTGAATAATTGAGTTGGATATAACATAAATAGCCGAAGACTGCCGACCAAAGAGCCGTTTTCTCGAAAGAGAGCCTTTCGCGAAAAAGCCCCAGTAAATTGGCTCCGATTAGCAATACCACCAATAACCCCACATACGAACCTAAACCGATGATCCCTTGGGTGGCAAGGTAATGGAGAGTTTCATTATGGACTTGGCGTAAGTCCCGTTCGGGTCCCCAGAAATTCAGCGCTGCGATGCTTTGGAGACGGTGAAAATTAACTTGGAACGAACCGATACCATAACCCAGCCATGGGGCTTCCTTAAAACTTTTCCATGCCGTTGACCATATTAAAGCCCGTCCACTGTCATTGCCTTGGGTGATAGAGGATACCCTGGAATCGATATTATAATCTCTAGAATATTGGGGCTGAAAACCGGTGCAGATTTTGCTGGTAAAAAAACCAAGGATAATGATAGCAAACACCCAGAGCACAAACTGGCAGTCTTTTTTAGATACCGCTTTTTTGAGAAAGCGTAAATACGCTTGATAACATAATGGAAAAAGTCCAAATAAAAATCCAAGCCAGGCTGAGCGGGAAAAGCTTAAGAACAAGGCCATGACCGCCGCATATAAGCAGCCACCTATGAGAATGCTGCCGGGTTTGGGGTAAAACCTCTTGAATTCATAGAATACGATTGGAATGGAGAGAACCAAAAAAGCGCCTAAGGCGTTAGGATCACCCAGTAGACTTTTGACGCGGCTCAAATCCGTTTGACCCGTTTCTAAACCCAGGGGATCTCCGAATAAATACTGAAATATCCCGTATAGGCTCAAAAAAAAGACCGATATCAAAATTATACCCCGGAATAAGGAACGACTCTGGTCACCCTGGATAAAAAGATAACTGGCGAGAAAGAAAATGATAAAGCCGATTTGTACGAAAAGAGACTCCGATTGTCCATAAGCTCCGAATAAGCCGGATGAAATATCATTTAAGCGGACGGTCTGCCAAATTTGGATGGCCATAAAGAAACCTATCGCCCCGGTAATATTTTTCGGTAAAGAGACCAGTGGACGGTAATGGAGAAGGACTCCACAAAGAATGAAGGCCACAGCGAGATAAAATAAGGCTATTTTCGGAATCCCGAAGGGATCGAAGGTCTTGGTAGAAAAAGCAAAGGGGATTAATAAACTGTATGCGAGTAGTGCTTTGAGAGGCCAGTTCTTCAAAAAATTCACCTCAACCAGTGGGTCATAAACAGGAAGATCTTGTTATTTATTGGCTAGAGTTAGGAAAAACCCTTTTTCAATGTTCGAAAATTTCAAAGATTAGGGAGTGAAATTGATTTCGTTTTATGAATGGAGGGAGAATGTATAATTTGATAAATGGACATTTTAATATCAACACTTCTATCTCGGGCTGTCTCTAAAGGAAATTTTACTATCAGGAAATACAATATATTGAAACCAATATATTCGACGAAGCTATATATTGTATTTCTTATTGAAGTCAATGGTTTTTTAGACAGCCTCCGACCGTTCATTGAGGCTTCAGGGGTGATATCAAATTGAATTAAAGTGGAAAAATGAATAAAAAAAGTGACTCGGCTATATACTATCAATAAAGGTAGAAGTGGGTTTTTACCAGGTCTACACTAATTACACGGGTGGCAGGACCTCTGACACCAGGTAAGTAAAAATGAAAAAGTCCGAAAAAAAGGAGGGAATGGGGGATGAAGGCGACCGGAATTGTTCGGCGGATCGATGATCTTGGCCGGGTGGTCATCCCCAAAGAAATCCGTAGAACGCTGCGGATTCGAGAGGGCGACCCGTTAGAGATTTTCGTTGATCGGGAGGGGGAAGTTATCCTAAAAAAATACTCCCCGATCGGTGAGTTAGGAGATTTCGCCAAGGAATATGCTGACTCCCTTTACGAGTCGACCGGACATATAGCTTGTATTGCCGATAGAGATATGGTAATTGCGGTATCGGGAGCTCCTAAAAAAGAGTTTTTAGATAAACCGATCTCTAAGGCAGTGGAAAAGGCCATTGAAGAACGAAAAGTTATTTTAATGCCTAAGCCGGGGGAACACAAGTATTGTGATGCCTGCCCTGTTAAAGAAGAAGAAGGAAAATGTAAGTTTAGTTCTCAAGTTATTGCACCCATTATTTCTGAAGGCGATCCAATCGGCGCAGTAATTTTATCCAGCAAGGAGCCTACAGTGACGATGGGAGATATGGAAGTAAAAATCGCCGAAACTGCTGCCGGATTTTTGGCAAAACAAATGGAACAATAAAAGAAAAATCCGTTTTCAGGCAAAAAAGTGGGGAACCCCCACTTTTTCTATTTTATTTCTTCCTCTTCCTCCGCTATTTCTTTTTTGGCCATATTGGTTGGAGGCACTGATGATAGGGGGGGTGGCGGGGTTTTGGTTTCTTGGCCGGATAACATGGTGAGGATGGATGGAAGAATTTCCCTCAGGCCGCTGTTTTCGATCTTGGGTGCCAGCTGTTTTAGAATGCTTAAGGGATCATTGGTATTGGAACTGGATGATTTATTATTCCCAAAGTTGACAAAAAACGAAAGCAGTTGTTTTCCGGGTTCAGAGAGTAACGGCGTAATAATTGAAAGATAGGTTATATCGCTTGCCGCTAAAAACGGATGGGTTTTTGTTTCTGAGAGTTCCTTGGGTTGTGAAGGAACGATTGGCTCCTCCCGATGATGGTGTCCCATTTTAGCCTCCTTATTTGACTTACTCTAATTCCGTGGCGCTTCAATGCAGGTTAAAGATTTATATTAATGTATGTGTCTTATTCCCTATTGGGAACCGCTGAATAATCGAAATGAAGGATTAAACAAGGAAAAATAATGAAAATGGCGAAATAATTTTTCAAGCTGCGGATTTTTAATCTGCGGTATCCATCATAAGGCAGCGTAGATATTGTTTATTTCAACCATATATTGGGCAAGGTTAGAATCCCTTGGCTTAGGTTAGCCGATGAATAATGGAGATAAAATGAAGGAATCAACGGACGCAAGCCCGATACGCCCTATTCGCAGTAGTGAAGACGGCTTATTGCAATTAAAACGTTGTTATCAATTGAAACAAGTGGAATTGAAAATAAACAGCCGGAAAATTTCCCTTACGAAAGTTTCCAATATTGACGACTTATTGGAACGCGCGGTCAGTGCCGACGAAATCCCATTTTGGGCTGAATTGTGGCCTTCTTCGATCGGATTAGCCCATTATATATTCGATCATCAGAAAGATTTGAAAGGGAAAGATTTATTGGAATTGGGATCGGGTGTTGGTTTATCGGGTATTGCAGCTAAAATGGCCGGAGGGCAGGTTGTTCAATCGGACTTTTCGATAGAGGCTCTAAAGTTCACCGAGGTCAATTGTTTACAAAACCAGGTTTCTGCTGACAAGCTGTTATTAGCCGATTGGCGGAATTTCCCTCGGGAAATCACCGGATTTGAATGGATTATTGGCGCGGATATTCTCTATGAAAAGACATTACACCAGAGTCTGATGGATATCTTTACCCAGATGCTGAAATCGGAGGGGATAGTATTGCTGGCCGATCCGGGGCGAACCTACGCCAAGGATTTCATGGCCCAAATGGTTTCATCCGGATGGCGGGTCCGGCAATCCGTATATCCCGTTGAATATGAAGAACATGCTTATTCCGTTGATATTTACCAACTGCAAAGAGGTGGAACTGGTTAGTTCCGACCACGTTATATCTTATATCGATGATACCATCCATGGAGTCAATATTTATCCGGGCCAATTTTGGCAATCCAATGGCGAGCGCCTCCGGTGGCCCCTTTTTTCAAATATCATTTAAGATAGATTTCAGCGGAGGAAGGTAAAAGTGAATTTATTTAGTGCTGATTCCAGTGATGAGCAAAAGAGGATTTCTCTTTATTTAGTTGGAATTATTTCGGGGATTATCGGGGCTCTCTTGATTGTTGTGGCCATCAAATTTACTGGTTTAGGCTCTGCATTGGTAAATCCGCCTCTGAGTCCTACGCCGCAGCCAATGCCTCATCAGGTGCAGCCTTTAACGATAAATAATTATGAAAAAGCGACGATTCATGTTGTTCAGCAAACCAGACCTTCGGTGGTCATGATTACCACCAGTACACTGGTAGCGGATTTTGATTTTTTTACCGGTCCTGAAGTTAAAAAGGTTCAGGGATTGGGATCAGGGGTTGTCTATCGTGCGGATGGTTATATATTAACCAATGATCACGTATTGGTCAATAATTCCCGGATGGCCAGCCGGATTATGGTGGTCTTGGCCAATGGGAAGTCATATCGGGCTAAAATCGTTGGAGTGGACTCTCAAACCGATTTGGCTGTTCTGAAGATTGATGCCGCCAACTTAGCCGTCCCGGAGTGGGGAGATTCGAATCAACTCCAAGTTGGCCAGATGGCTATCGCAATTGGTAATCCGCTGGCTGAAAATTTGAATAATACGGTCACTGTGGGCGTAATCAGTGCTATCGGACGGAATGTGATGCTAAGTGGAGATCGCCATCTCCGGAATATGATTCAGACGGATGCATCCATTAATCCGGGGAACTCCGGGGGGCCGTTACTTGACAGCAACGGAAAAATTATCGGTATTAATAATGCTATAGCGGTTGGATCCCAGGGGATCGGTTTTGCGATTCCCAGCAATACAGTCCAATATGTGGCCGACCAGTTGATTGGCAAAGGTTATGTGGCAAGGCCCGGGCTGGGCATTTCATATATTCATTTTACACCGGAGAATGTGGAGGATCTGGAAAGTTATATCCGGCGGGATCTCTCGGTAGATTACGGTTTATTGATTGCTACAGTGATCAAAGGCAGTCCTGCTGAAAAAGGCGATTTGCTGCCCGGAGATATTGTAGTAAAAGTCAACAATGCATGGGTCAAAGATGAAGATTTAATTCGAAGTATGATTGGTAAATATCCGGTAGGAACCAAGTTGCGGATCGACTATTACCGCGGTTCGCAGTTAAAGCATACTACGGTTGAAATTGGCGAGATCAAAGGAAAATAAATGGCTCGGATTCGAATCATTGCAGTGGGGAAGTTGAAGGAAAAATATTGGCAAGAGGCTCAGATGGAATATTTGAAACGGTTGAAACCCTATATTCATCTGGAACTTGTGGAAATTGGCGATTCGCCTTGCCCCGACGGAGCAAACGCAAACGCGCGCGGGGCTCAGGAACAACAAGTCAGGGAACGGGAAGGGTTGGCGATTCAGAGTTTGCTTCACTCTAAAGAGTATTTGGTAACACTGGATCGTCAAGGCAAAGAATTGTCTTCCCTGGAGTTGGCATCTTTTTTGAATGAACGCGCTCTTTCCGGCGAGCCGCTGACCTTTGTGATTGGCGGGTCGCTGGGATTGCCCGATGAATTCATTAAAAAAGCCAATCTCAATTGGAGCTTTGGAAAACTGACCTTCCCCCATCAGTTGTTCCGGGTGATGCTATTGGAGCAGATTTATCGGGGGTGTAAGATTAATAGGGGAGAACCGTATCATAAGTAACGGCGAAATATTGTGTATAAATTCAGAACAAAGAATAAGACCGAAATAAAATAAAGAAGATGAGTATTTGATTACTCATCTTTTTTTGTGCTATCGGAGGCATATTTTTGAAATATATTAAAAATTAGTTCATGGTTTCTTATATGGATAATTTTGTAAGGTATAGCCTTAAAACTATCTGTTTGCTTTCTTCGGGGACCCTTTTAATAACCTGCTTCTTATTTTTAAGCTTGTACTGTTAGAATAGGCGCAATATAATAATCCGAGAACTGAGAAGCTTTATGACAAAGGTGAGGATAAATTTTGAAGTTGGAACGACTACTTGGCCTGTTATGTATTCTTGCAAGTACCGATAAAATTACAATTCAAGAGCTTGCCGATCGTTTTGAGGTATCAAGAAGGACAATTTTCCGAGACCTGGATACGTTAAATCGTGCGGGAATTCCAATCGTATCTTATCCGGGGGTTGGTGGAGGTGTAGCCGTCGTAGAAGGTTACAAAGTGGAAAGAAATGTCCTTTCCACCGGTGACAAAGAAAAGATATTCACAGCGCTCAACGGCCTGAAAAGCATTGAAGGCGATACCGCAATAACAAACTTAATTGCGAAACTTGTGCCGGAGAAGACGGAGGCCATCTTTTCTCAAAGTGATTATCTTATTGATTTGTCCTCTTGGTTTGGTGATAGTATTGTTCATGAAAAAATATCTGCGCTTCACCGTGGAATTTGTGAGCGTCGCTGTGTTCGCCTAGAATATATTTCTAAAGATAGCCGCTCAATACGAATTATTGAACCTCATAAATTGGTTTTTAAGCAGTCATATTGGTATATCTATGCGTATTGCCGGAAACAGGGCGCTTTCCGGTTATTTAAGATCAATCGAATTGTCTCCTATGAAATTCAAGAGGAATATTTTCAACTTCGCCCTATTGAGGCAATTGAATTTGCAAACAGCTATGGCACAGAACTTTTTTCTCCAAAAAATCAGGCGGATCTTTTTGAGGTCGTATTGGAATATGATACTAAGGATGAATTTGATTTAACAAACAAAATTGATGCTACCTTTTTTCATTGCCCCATTGAAGGCCAGACTGCTCGTGGGCAAATATGTTTTCAAGTATCCAATTTAGAGTGGGCAGCGGATCTGGTTCTCGGCCTTCAGGATAAGGTTCGGGTCATTGCTCCTCCTGCGCTTCAAAAGGAAATCAAACGTCGTTTGGACAAAATCAATTCTTACTATAAAGGTGACATATAGGTGTCACCTTTTTTATTGTAGAATATTCACTAGAAAGGGGTTGACAAACAGTGGAAAAAAAAGTGCTTGTATTTATTTTTGATGGGTATGCCGATTGGGAAAGCGCTTATGTCTGTTCAGAACTCAATGCGCCCGAAACAGGGTATGTAATTAAAACGGTAAGCCTTGATAAGGAACCTAAAACCTCAATGGGGGGATTTTGTGTCCTTCCCGATTATTCTGTAGACGATTTCCCTGCTGAATTTAGTATGCTAATATTAATTGGGGGCTATGCATGGATGGAGCAACGAAACAATGCTGTGCTGCCTGTGGTGGAGTATGCAATTAAAAAGCGTATTCCAATAGGTGCAATTTGTAATGCTGCCAACTTCATGGCGGAAAACGGCTATTTAAATCAAATCAGACATTCGGGAAATACTCTTGAATTTATGAAGGCACAAGCGCCTCACTATAAAGGTGATCAGAATTTTGTACAGAAACAAGCTGTCAGTGATTCCGGCATAATCACAGCTAATGGAAGCGCTTCGTTGGAATTTGCTAAAGAAATTTTACTATTATTGAAAGTAAAGTCTGAATATGAAATTTTTAAATGGTACAACGAAAATAAGTATGGTTTTTATCCGGCATAACTTATACCATGGTTTGGAACTTGAGTATAGCCCGGAACGTGAGTTTTTCGGGCTGCTAATTTTGCAGGACATTCTGTTGAGGACTTATGAATAAGCCCATAATAAATTCAAAGATATTATTATTAAAGAAACCTATAACTAGTATGGTTTCTTCAATTTTTTGCTACGGGAAAAATTTCGCCCTTAGACCCGATACGGAGAACCGTATCACAAGTAACAGCGAAATTTTTTGAAGTTTTTTGCCGAAAAAGCCAGTAGTACCAATGAAAAATGGAGAAGATGGGTATTTAAATACTAATCTTCTCTACTTGATTTAAAGATATATTTTAATAACAAGAAAAAAATCTCAGCCCTATTCCAACCAAAAATTCGTTGATTTATACGAAACGTGTATTCCTGAAGCCATCGGTTGACGTTACTTGGAAAAGCCTTTGTCAACCGATGGCTTTTATATATTTTAGCGAACTGGGCAAGAAAAGAGTAAGCTTTATTCTCAGAACTTTCGTTTAGCGTAGAAAACTTCGTCATATATCGATCCACCAGATTCATCTTGCCGGGGAAAAAATATTCGTCGATTGGCTAGGTCTGACGGTTCCCGTCATTGACCGGGCAACCGGTGAAGTTTCATCTATTTCTTTGTTGTCGTACTTGAAGCCAGTAATATGTCCTTATTTTTAAGTCTCTCAATGCTAAGTAATATAACACAAAAGGCTAATATAATTACAGTACAAAATATTGCTTTAGCACCAAAAATTAAGGTTAACAGCCCGCCAATAAAGCCTCCTGCCATAAATGAGAATATGATTGTAAAATAACGTATCGATCGGACAGCCGATGTATGATCCTTTTTAAAAATGGCATTATATGCGGTCTGAGTAGCTGAACGTAAGTTTCCTGTGGACATCGTTGTGTTATACGGAGAATCAACAAGTTTACGGAATGAACATACTTGAACTGAAGCAGCAAATGCAACTGTAACAGTTACAATGATGTTTGGAGTAGTTTGGGGTATAAATCCTATTATAAAAAGAATGATACTTTCAAAAATTAATACGAGCCGTTTCCAATCCAATATGAAAAATTTTCCTGAGTAATCTTTGATCGTTTCAGTAACAAATACCCCCATAGCAAAAGCTAATATCGGTGGAAGGTGAACCAGTGCCTGGTTCCAATCTCCTTGTGCAGCATAAACGCCAAGGAGCACAATATTTCCGGTTTGGGCATTTGCGAAAACACCTCCTCTTCCTATGAATGTATAAGCATCTAAAAATCCACCTACAATTGCGAGAAGTACACCAAATGGTACCGAATCATGGATCGCAGATTGTAAATATATTTCTCCAACGTTTTTCTTTAGTGAGTAAAAAATTTTACCGGACATAATTGAAAGCCTCCAAGCTATAACCAGCTATAATATGTTAGCTTAGATTTAGGGAAACACTGATTAAGTAACGTTACAGTGTTTCCCTTGAATGTTTGTTGTTTCATGGATTTCCCCTTGATTTTAATAGCTTTATTATACGATATCTCGGAGTTACATTCCATGGAAACACTTAAAAAGTTCCGATTAAATCAGTTTTCCCCTAAAGCGCTTGATAATTTTCCAATGAAGGTGATCAATTTTTCTGTTCTAGAAAATAGAGCATATATGCGATCGCAAGCAAATCAGCGCAGCCTCCGGGGCTAATGTTTTCTTTGATAAAAAGTTGATCCATCCGACGGGTGAATGAAAGGACTTCATCCATTGAATTATCAGGCGCTTTCATAAATTCGTTAATTTCGCATTGAATTTGATCTTCGATTTCTAAGTTAGCACGAAAAAGTAAGTTAGTATCATGTACATGAGCTATTAAATTTAAAAGGGCCACAACACCGGCGTTATTTAAGGATATTCCTTTCCCGGTCAGATTTTGCAGTATGGGTAGCGCATATTCTTTTACGGAGGAAAATCCACTGGAAACCTCGCCGCGTATGCCGGTAATACCGTATTGGGCATAGAGCGTTTCACCATGCGTTTTGGCTGTTTCCAGCGTCACGTTTTTAAAATCGTCCAAAGAATGTGCGGCCATTTCCTGGCATAAGTTACATAGGAAATAGATATCATTCGGGTAACCATTTCCATAAATATAGCCCCGTGCAGTACAGAGAATCCCCAGTGAATAAATCAGACCTTTATGCGTATTGATTCCTTTAGTCTGAGAAAACATCGCGTCCTCGGCTTGACGGCCGATATAACGAATAGCTTGGAAAAGCTGTACCGAGGTTCCGTCGAAGTTCAGTCCTTTCAGGACGAACTTTTTAAAAAAAGGGGTTAGAATCGACGTACTGTCGATAAAGGTAAAAAAATTCATATCGTAGTGAGCGCCATTGTTGGTACGATCAACCAAACCTGGCTTTGGTGTGGTCGCCACTTCATAAAGCATCGCCCGTGTAGCTAGTTGGGCGGTTTCATCCGCAAATCGGTTATCGAAATAATCGCGAATAATTTGAACGGTCTTCGAAAATAGTTCCGACACTGAATGGGAGCGGCTGCGTCCGCAGACTAACGCCGGGTTTTCACAGAGCAAGCATTTTCGTTCCGCTTTATTAATAGCGTTCCGCGAAATTTTATTGCCATTTTCGTGAAAAACATCAATATCAAATAACCTGGCAAGTGAAGAGCATTCTTCAATTTCGACACACCAGTTTTTTATCGTTTCGGCAGCGCCATTAAGAACAAAAAAGCCTTCATATCCGGTTTTTTCAGTTGTTTCATAGTATTTTAAAATTGTGACGTTATGACGCTCCAACTCTTTGATAATCAGCCGTTTTCCTTCATCAAAGGCTTTCCTGGCAAGCGGGAAAACTTTTACCGGTCCGGCTAAATTCAATGTGAAACAAATAAGGGGAAGCCCATATTGCGCAAGGAGTTGCTTTTGACATTTCGCCCGCGTCTCTCTGGCTGAAAGCATTTCTTCCAAAGTAACCGGAATCCCATTCGTCTCATCGGAACGTTTTGTTTTTTGCATGACTCACCCGGATTTTTTACCATATTTGGTAAGGATATAATTATATGTGGTTAGGGGTACTAAACATTTAATTTTTTTATACTCCCCGCGGGCGATCAAGTTCCTCACCTGCGAGGCACTCACCGGTTCTCCATAATAGCTGAGACGGGGAAGTTCAACCACTTGAATCCCGTATTCCGGTAAGAAATTCTTCATTTGGCAATTGTAAAAATTGGTTACAGGATCAAGCGGTTCGCTCCCCACAAATCGTTTGGTAATGTTGAGGGTTTTGGATACAATTTTTGCAAATATCAGCAAATCGAGCATACAGTTTACCGCGTTAACGTCGGCTTTGTCCTTAATAAAATACGTCGGGAAGGTAGCGTAAGAAAGCAAATAGTCCTCAGTTGGGTGGAGAATAACATTTTTTAGATGGGCAACCCCTTGCTTTGTTAGCATCAGCCGTTCCTGTGCGGTAAATTGGCTACGTTCTTCCGATAGAATAAAAAGATGTAATAAATCGCACATACCAGCAGCGGTTTCAATTAAATAGCGGTGACCGTTGGTAAACGGATTGCAGTTGGCGATGATACAACCGATGACCCCATTGCAGGTGGGGCATTCCAATCGTTGTAAAAATCGCTCCATTCCATTTTTAGTATTTTCCATAAGCAAAACAGTATCGTTCTTAACGATTGTCCAGAAACCGAGATTAGCAAATATACACTCATTTTTCGGAAGCGTAAAAAGAAACAAATGGGTAATTCCCAGGGAAGCCGCTTGGTTTATTAATTCGGTCACTATTATGGCCGCCAGATCTTTACCGCGATACTCTGAAGATACGGCGATGCAATTGAGTATGTTACCCCGGCGCGATCCGGTTGCCAGAATTAGCTCGTCATCCATTATATTTACCGTGAATTCGATTCCGACCTCGTAGTCTAAGGAGAAACTACGCAAAAATTCTTTGGTTTTTTTAAATTCGTTTCCGGTAAAAGGGCTCCCATAGCGAATTTCCATATTAACCTCACTTTCTTAAGTAGCGATTCGCTGTTTTAGAATATTTTGTCTATTACTATTTATTTAGGCGGTAGTAATTGATTAAGCAACCGGCAAGCAATATTTCCCTCTCCATTTGAGTTAACTCGTCTAAAAACAATTCGAACTCAACATTAGCTTTGCCAAACAGATACGCTTTAAAACGGGTCTTGCCTTGTATAATCGCACTACGCACCCCGGGAAGATAGAGATGGTCACCGACATGGAACATGGGAGTGTCTTTCAAGATAAAGGGAATAATTCCCCAGTTAATCAGGTTGCTGCGATATCTTTTGGTGGCATATTCCCGGGCAATATTGACGCAGCCCCCTAGTACTTTTTGGCAACTTGCCGCCTGCTCACGTGCACTGCCGTCACCGGGTTTGATAGCATAGATTGCCGAACCTAACTGGGTTTTTAATGGATCAATCGTTCCGTTTGCTGAAAATGCTTTTTGAATTTGTGCAAATACTTGCTGTAATAGAACGTCGCTTTGTACCGGAGCAATTCCTTGCAGCCGTTGTTTTTCAAAATGCTGAATCCTTTTTGCATTTTCGACATACAAGGGATCTTTGCGATAAAGGGTAAATTCCGCCATAGCCAATGGATTGGAGCGAAATGTGGAAGTATCACCCGAGGGAATCAGTTCATCCGTGGTGGTAACCGGGTCGGTAATTAGTGAAGCAAGCCGGATAAGCATATTTTCTTCCATGGAACCAATCTCCGGCCAGTCAACGATATTCGGGCCATATTTGAGTGGGAGTCGCTTTTGTGGATGGTGATAGCCATCATACACGCGATTAGTATAGACTGTACGGTCGAAAAAATACTTTGGGCAGTTGCATGGAATGTCCAAATCGGTTGCAGGTGTAAGAAAACCACCATTGATAGCTGTAGCGGCAATTGAACGGGCATCCATCAGTGCGACCCCAGCCATTTGGCCGTCATTTGGTTTGGAGCCTTCGCGATTGGGAAAATTACGTGTGGTATGGCGAATGCTCAGCCAGTTATTGGCCGGAACGTCTCCAGCACCAAAACAGGGCCCGCAAAACGCGGTGCGAATTATCGCACCTGTCGTCAAAAGTTGGGGAATGATCCTCTGACGCATGAGCTCTAATACCATTGGCTGAGAGGCCGGATAAATCGACAGCGCAAATTGGTCGTTTCTAAGGTTTTTTCCTTTTAAAATGCTACTGACTTCCATGAGATTTTCATAAGTTCCACCCGCACAGCCAGCGATCACGCCTTGATCAACTTTAAGTTTGCCGTTATCAATTTTATTCGTCAAATGATAATGAACTTTCGGATTTTCAATTAATTTTACGGCTTCCTGCTCTGTCAAGTGTAATATATCTTCCAGGTTTTGGTTTAG
The DNA here is from genome assembly GCA_023429995.1 of Bacillota bacterium. GTDB lineage: Bacteria > Bacillota > UBA4882 > UBA8346 > UBA8346 > UBA8346. The sequence continues at coordinate 140,993 of JAEZCE010000052.1, forward strand.
ATAGTCGATTTCATATACATTACATGGGTGAAATGGCAAAGCGATCATCGGCTTAATTGTACTGAGATCGATATAGATCAGTCCATCATAATATGCTATCGTGCCCGGTTCCAATTCGCGGTAAGCCTCGGGGCGGTGATGGATCGTAAAGTAATCTTGTACTTGGGTATCCGTTTTCCAGATTGAAGTGAGACAAGCGGTTTCGGTAGTCATTACATCAATGCCATTCCGATAATCGATCGAAAGGTTGTTAATACCATCTCCGATAAATTCCATCACCTTATTTTTGACATAACCGTTTTTGAATACTGCACCGATAATAGCCAGGGCGATATCCTGCGGTCCCACGCCCGGATGAGGCTTTCCCGTTAGATAGATGCCGATAACTTTTGGATAGGAAATGTCGTAGGTTTTGCCAAGCAGCTGTTTGACCAACTCACCGCCGCCTTCACCAATTCCTAATGTACCAAGTGCGCCATAACGGGTATGACTGTCCGAACCGAGAATCACTCCACCGCAAGCAGCATATATTTCACGCATGTATTGATGAATGACGGCAAGATGGGGTGGAACATAAATCCCGCCATATTTTTGGGCCGCCGAAAGCCCAAACTGGTGATCGTCCTCGTTTAAAGTGCCGCCCACAGCACAAAGGCTATTATGGCAGTTGGTCAAGATGTATGGGATTGAGAACTCGTCAAGTCCACTGGCTTTGGCTGTCTGGATGACTCCTACATATGTCAGATCATGCGATGCTATTGCATCAAACTTAATTTGAAGCGAATTAGTGTTGCCAGAGACATTGTGAGACTGTAAGACAGAAAAGGTGATTGTACTTTTAGCTGCATCTTCCTTAACAGGAACTCGTCCGATTATTTGAGATAAACGAGCGGCAGCTTGATTATCGTCAGGCACCAGTTGAGTTCCATTGATTAAAAAAGCGCCGCTGTTATATAACTTTATCATTATTCATTTCTCCCTTTAACTGTAATGCCTCACTGTTTTACCTGACGTACAACATCAAGCACCGAACCGTCACGATAGGTAACTACACCGACTATTTTATCTGTATATTCGATTGGTTTTGGTTTGCCGACAATATGTTCGGCTTTCTCCTTAAGCTCTTCAATTGTACAAAGGTTGATGCCGGTTTTTTGAAGATTGTGGATCAGGTCAGTCCTATTCGGATTAACGGCAATCCCTTGATCTGTGACAACAATATCTACAGTTTTACCTGGTGTGACCAGAGTGTTAACTTTTTCCACAATCGTCGGAATTCTTCCTCTGGTTAAGGGAGCAACGATAATCGCAACGCTTGCACCGGCGGCGGTATCTTGATGTCCGCCAATAGCGCCGCGAATGACACCGTCGGAGCCGGTAAGAACATTGATATTATAATCTACATCGACTTCAAGCGCGGAAAGCACTACGATATCAAGCTGGTTAACAGCCGTACCAAGGTTGCCGGGGCTGGCGTAGTAAGAAGCGGAAATCTGCTGATGGAAACGGTTGTTTTTCAGCGACGCCGCTGCATTAAGATCAAATGACTGCACATCCAGAATTTTTTTGACTAACCCTTCTTCATGCATCTCTACAATTTGCCCGGTGATTCCGCCAAGCGCAAAGCTGGCTTTAATATTTCGGGCAATCATTTTTTCCCGCAAAAACCTTGCGACTGCGAGCGAGGCTCCACCGGATCCTAACTGCATGGAAAAACCGTCATTGAAGTATCCGCTACCTTCGATTATATTGGCAGCTGTTTGCGCTATTAACAAGTCCTTCGGATTTGATGTAAAACGGGTCGCTCCGCTCATGATTCCCGACGAATCTCCAATATTGTCGACTTTTACAATATAGTTGACGTCTGATTCCGGGATACCAAACGGTGCGTTTGGATAGGGGACGATATTATTAGTAATCAAAATAACCTTCTTGGCATACATTGCGTCCAGTTTGGCATATCCCATGGAACCGCAAATAATGCCATTTTCATTGTCACGGGAGTAACCGTTGGCATTACCGAAAGGGTCGCAACTAGGTGCGCCTAGAAATGCAACATCAATCAGCAACTCGCCGGTTTCGATCGCAAATGCCCTACCGCCATGTGAACGAAAGACCACCGGGATATCCATCAGACCGGAAGAGATCGCCTCGGCCAGTTCGCCTCTAAGCCCGCTGGTTTCAATTCGTCGAATGACTCCGTTTTTAATGTGTTTAATAAGGGGAGTGTGTACGTCCGTTAGGGAGCTGGCAGCTAAAACCAGATTTTTAAAACCCATTTCCGCCAGTTTATCGATGACCATATTAATAATGTGATCACCATTGCGGAAATGATGGTGAAAAGATATAGTCATTCCGTCTTTGAGTCCGGAAAGCCGAATTACTTCCTCAAGGCTCGGTACAATTTTATTTACGAATTCCCCGCGCTGTGCCAGGGTCTGTGTATCTTTGGTTACCTTTTTAAGGTTAAATAAACCATGTATTAATTTAAGTTCTTTACCATTCGGAATACTGCTTAAATTGAGATTACGCATTTGATTCGTCTCCTTCTTTTAAAGATCCCGATGCTCGTGCCAAATCGAGTAAGTGCATCGCGCGTTCAGCCACTGGCTTATCAATCATTTTTCCATTGAGCGCGATGACCCCGGAGCCACGTTGTTGCGCTTGCTCTATTGCAGTCACGATGGCCAGCGATTTTTTTATTTCCTTTTCCGTAGGTGTAAAAATCTCGTGTACCGGCGCGATTTGTTTTGGGTTAATGACACTTTTACCGTCGAAACCAAGTTGTTTGATTAGCCGGACTTCCTGACGAAAGCCATCTTCGTTGTTGATATCCGAGTAGACTGTGTCAATCGCGTCAATTTTGGCAGCTCTTGCAGCCAGTAGCACCATGCTACGGCCAAAAAGCAATTCAATGCCTTCAGGAGAACGACTGGTTTTGAGATCTGTCACGTAGTCTTCCGCGCCAATGGCAATGCCGATCAGTCTTTTGCTTGATTTAGCAATTTCTTGTGCATTTAGGACTCCTTGGGCGGTTTCAATAGCAGCCATCATTTTGGTGGAACCGATTTCTACACCAATTTCCCCCTCGATTCGCCCGATTTCTTTTTCACAATCCAAGATATCCTGTGCGCTTTCTGTTTTCGGTAGTCGGATGATTGCCTTACGCGTTCTTACAATTGCTTCTAGATCGTCGATCCCTAGCCGGCTGTCTAAGGAGTTTACACGTACTACTAATTCTTTGTTCCCGTAATCGAGGCTGCATAAAGCATTGAATACTAAAAACCGCGCGGCATCCTTTTCTCTAATTGATACAGAATCTTCCAAATCGAACATGATACAGTCGGACCCATAAATATGGGCATCACGAATCATTCCCGGATTATTGCCCGGGACATAAAGCATTGTACGTCTCAGTTGTTTCATCGCTGTTCGCCTGCCCATCTGTATTCGGTATTCTGACTGGCACGGTAAATTGCTGTTTCCATTCTGGCTTTTAGTGTACAGTCAAGCGCGCCTTTATCAACGATAGAGACAATAGCTTTTTCTACCTCAAAGTTGTGCAGGGTTTCCATGATCACATCTTTGATTTGCTGCCCATATTGTTTTTCCACGGAACTTTGCAGATCAAGAACAATACCGCCTTCATCATTGGGCTTAATTGTGATCATTGCATCACTGGATTCCAGTGACCCTGCAGTTGCCGGTATTTTAATAACCATACGTGTTGCCTCCTGTTTGTTATCAAAAACTTTTTTGTTTTAACAAATAGAAAAACTAAAGTGGTTTAGGGTGAAAATACGGTAGTATTTACACTCACAGTTTTGTGGCCGCGTAGCAGGCCATGAACGTTAGGACATTATAATAAACGGTCCATGATTATGATAGCCTAGTAAAAAACTGTTCCTTTCATTAACGGTCTTGCTGTACGATAACCATATGTATTGTGAATGATAATCGATCCGTCCGCATATTGGGTAAATTCTACTCCGGCTTCGATAACTCCGTCCGGATGACCAATGCAAATACGTTTCCAATCAGCTCCGGTACGCATTACTTGATTAACAACCGTGCCGGGAATGGCTGCTGCAGCCGCCGTACACATGGCGCCAGTAAATGCGTATGTTCCATGCGCTTTCTGCATAGACATCATTCTGCCCAGCAAATCAATGCTGCCCGCGGAAATAGGTTGGCCTTTTTCGGTTACATAATCATCTGGTTCGGCGACAACTGTCATTTTAGGTATTGCTGGGGATTCCCACGCGGATTGACGATAATCTTTCACAAGTTTTAATTTTTGCCCCACGGTGCCTCGGATTAACTCTAAAAGTGTCAGAAGTTTTTGATCTCCATTGATGTCGGTTGGAAGTTCTTTACCGGTCATACCAATGTCATTTGCTTTTACAAATACGAGCAAATTTGTGACATCAACAATAGATACTTCGATACTTCCCCAATCAGGTATTTCTATGATGTCTCGTGTGTTTCCGGTCGGCAGGACTTTATTGAAAATTGTTCCTGACGGTTTGCAAAAGGTAATTCTGATCGGCGCCGCTGTTCCGGGTACACCAGCAATTACATATTCTCCATCGTAACTAACCTTACCATTGGGCGTTTTTACATCAGCTATCAATACTTTTTGGGTATTGGTGTTATAAATACGGACTTTGGTCATGGGCGATATTGCTTCTACAAGACCGTTTTCTATTGCAAATGGTCCAACCCCTGACGAAAGGTTTCCGCAATTGCCACGGTAGTCGACCAATGGTTTGTCAATGCCAACCTGTCCGAATGTATAATCTACATCCACACCTTCACGTGTTGAAGGGGAGATAATTGCAATTTTGCTGGTAACGGAAGTCGCGCCGCCCAAACCGTCAATTTGCTTAATGTCCGGGCTTCCCATAATTCGCAACAATAATTGATCCCGTTCTTTACCGGCAACAGGTAAATTTTTTTCCAAAAAATAAATTCCCTTGCTGGTCCCGCCTCTCATTATTGTACAAGGTATTTGTTTATATTCATGCATGATTTAGCCCCCATACTGTATTTTCCATTGTTTTTATTTCAATTGAATTGTATAATGCAGTTTGAAGGATGTCGAATACATAAAATTCATAGTTTTTATGCTTTTAATCTATAGTATGGTAAATGAAAAAGGTGATTTTTTGGATTTTAAAGAACTTCAATATATCGCAAGCATCGCCCGTAACCATAGCATAACAAAAGCGGCTCAGGAACTTTTTATCTCACAGCCGTCATTGAGTAAATATTTACAAAATTTGGAGATGAATCTGGGAATTAAGTTGTTTAACCGTCTTGGGAACCGTTTTGTCCTAACCTATGCGGGAGAACGCTATGTGGCATATGCCAAACGTATCCTGCTTGTTAAAAAGGAATTGGATGATGAATTAAGTGATATCTCTAATCTGAATAAGGGTCGTTTAAACATTGCTTTTCCCTTGATTCGCGGTTCTTATATGATACCGGCCACCTTACCTCGATTTAGGGAAATGTATCCAAATGTCGAAGTTAATTTATTCGAAGAATCCTCCTCGGTTCTCGAAAAATTGTTGTTAAGCGGCGAGGCTGATATTGCAATTTTCAACCATCCAATAAATGATCCTGAACTGGATTATGAAATACTTAGGAAAGAAGAAATTGTTTTAGCGGTTAGTAAGGATCATCCTCTAGCTAATCATGGGAGTGTGGTGAAAAACTGCAAATTTCCATGGATCGATATCAAATCGTTTGAAAATGATGATTTTATTTTATATTTTTCTGAGCAGCGCACCGGGCAGATTGCTTTACAGATATTTGAAGCTGCGAAAATATCGCCTCGTATAATACTTCGTACGCGCAGTATAGAGGGCGCTCTTCGGTTAGCTAGTTCCGGTTACGGTTTATGTTTTGTTGCAGCGACCCATTTGAAATTTATTTATCTAAAGCCTACGCCGAATTACTTTTCAATTGGGAACCCAAAGACGGAAGTTGAGTTGGTAGTCGCTTTTCGTAAAGGAGCTTATCTGCCTCTGTATACCCAAGACTATATAAAGATTGTAAAAAGTTGTTTATAAAGTCTGACCTTCTTCTCCTGTATATAACCTTCTCCTGTTCCCCAAAGCAAAGATAGCGTCTCCAAACACCTATTAATAACATGATTCAAAAATATGACCTTTCAATGTAGTTTTCTTTGATATTGCAAGTCGAGTTCTTTTAAACTGTATATCAGGTTAATTTTCAATAATCATAGCTTCACTGCATGAAAACCATTCTTTTTATATATTTGACAAATAGTTCTTCTGATAATAGAATTCAAATTGTAACAACCAGGTAAAATACGATTTTCGTAATTAAAGTTTGAATGACGATGGTTTATCCTGTGAGAAACAGATCTAGAAGGAGGGGTAAAAAAAGAATTGTAACGAGGAGCAATGCAGCCATAGAAATTAAGAATGAGGGAGCGGAGAAAATGAAATACAAAAGAAGTGTCATGATTATTCTTTGCATGGCGTTACTTAGTAGTGTATGTTTTATAAGTCCTTCTCAAATACAGGCGGACAGCGGAAAAAAAACATTGACTTGGTTTGTCTGGGCGACACTTGATATCCCAAAGCAGCTTAGCGAAGTTGTCTTTTCAAGTTTTCCTGAATTAAGAGATAAGGTTGAGATCAAGGGACAGCTTTTTAGTTCTGATGTCGTACTTATGCAGAAGCTAAGGCTGATGAAAGCCTCGGGTGAACCGATGCCCGATATCTGTATGATGCAAAATTTTATGCTTCCGGAGCTTGTTCGTAGCAATACCCTTGAAGATGTGTCCAAAGTAATGCGACCTTATAAAAGCAAGATGACAGTTGGAGCGTATAAGTTAGTTTCATATCAGAACAAACAGTATGCGTTCCCTTATCAACTCAAGCCGTTAATATGGGTTTACCGGGAGGATATGTTTGCCAAGGCGGGCGTTGACCCTGAAAAGATAAAGACCACTAACGATTTTATCGCCGCCGGTAAGAAAATTCAGAAAATATATCCCAAAAGTTATATCTGGCATCTTAGTAGCAGTTCTCCCAATGTCTCATTTCTTAACAGGCTTTTAAGCGGTAATGGAGCTCGTTTTTCGGATGAAAATGGAAATTACATTGTAGACAAAGATCCCGGTATCCGTAAAGTATTTCAAGATATCAAGAAGATTTATGATTCGGGTGTCTGTATGGATATTGTCGAAGACACCACAGATTACCAGCAAGCGTTCGCGAATGAGACTATTATTTCAGATTTGACTGGCGCTTGGATTAAAAATAACTTACCTCAATATGCTCCGGCGCAGGCCGGAAAGTGGGCTGAAGCTCAGTGGCCAAAAATTGGAGGAACAGTAGGCGGCAGCGATGCCGGTGGATCGATGTGGGGTGTTCCTAAAAATGCGCCGCACAAAAAGGAAGCGATCGAATTCTTGACCAAACTTACACTTACAAAGGAAGGCGCACTCGGAAGCTTTAAAGCTCGTAAAATTTATCCCTCCTTATTGAGTGTAACTGAAGATCCCCTCATAAAAGAACCCGATAAATATTTAGGAGCGTCCTTGCCTGTGGCGGAGGCGGAGGCGATTAAGAAATTTAAAGTCTTTAATTTTAGTCCCAAATATTCAAGTGAGATCCAAATTATTAATCAATATTTCAGTAAGTATATCCAAGGCAAGATGACATTGGATAAGGCCTTGAAAGCAGCCAATATGGATTTGCAAACTCAAATCGGCAATGCCTATAAATAATTAATAATATATGTTTGCGAGAAAATAGGGAGACCAATCTTCCAATTCGGTCTCCCTATTTTTTTAAATGGGTTTATTTTAAGAGCATTTGAAGGGATGGTCCACATGGTAAATCTTACTGGGGACACTACAAAATATCAAACGAAAAAGTCTTTAGAAAATAAAATGACGCCCTGGCTTTTTCTCATGCCGTTTTTGCTTGCTTACACGATCTTTTTTGCCATACCAGCCATGTATTCACTGATTTTAAGCTTTGCAACATACAGCGGTTACGGACCAATTACATGGGTTGGCTTCGAAAATTATGCCAGGCTTTTACAGTATCCGACATTTTGGTCGGTAATTGGCAATACCATATTTTATTTATTAACACTGGTAATTCCTGTAATTGCGTTTTCTTTCGGATTAGCAGTATTGATCAATTCCGCCGTTATCAAGCATAAAGCTTTTTTTAAAGCTGGTTTCTTTTTACCCCAAATCACTGCCAGTGTCGCCGCTATTCTTATTTGGAGGGTTATGCTTGGTACAAATACCGGGGTAATTAACGTTTTACTTGGGACAAAGATTCCTTTCATTGAAGATTTGCAGCTTATGAAATGGTCTATTGTCGTCGTTGTAGCCTGGCGGGCCATTGGCTGGTTTATGATCATTTTCTTATCAGGACTTACTGCCATTCCTGAAGATATCCTTGAAGCAGCCACTATCGACGGAGCTAACAGTCTGAAAAAAATGTTTTATATCACCATTCCGTTAATGAAACCGACATTTTTGTTTGCCTTTTTTACCTGCAGCGTAACTACCTTTAAAATTTACAATGAACCAAACTTGTTAGTCGGCTCCGGACAGGTTGCCCCATTTGATGTAGCCCCAATTATGAACCTTGTAACGACAAACATCGGCAACGGAAACTTTGGGATGGCATCGGCCACCGGTTGGCTCATGTTTCTTATGATATTTATTCTTTCAATGTGTCAGTTCAAGTTATTGAAGGAAGAGGGTGAATAAAAATGAATAAGATGAAGGCAAACGTAAGATTATCAATTATCAGCATGAGTTTTTTGTTGATTACCTTGCTTCTTTTCTTAATTCCTTTATATATAATGATTTGTGGATCGCTTAAAACAGCTACTGAACTTGCAGCCAATCCAGCAGGAATACCTCATTTTCCTACATTTGAAAACTATGTGAGGCTGGTAAAGTATAGCGGAGGACTATTTTTTCGCGCTTATTTCAATTCGATATTTATCTCCGTCATCTATACCTTTTTTTCAGTTTTAATTGCGGCAATGGCTGGTTATGCTTTTGCAAAATTTAAATTTAAGGGCCGAAATGTGCTATTTATGGTAATTGTTTCCACAATTATGATCCCATTGGAATTAAAAATGCCGGCCCTTTACATTATGTTTAGTAAAATAGGATGGTTAAACACTTATCAGGTGCAAATTATTCCGACAATCGCCAACGTTTTTACCATGTTTATGATGCGGCAATATATGGTCAGCCTTCCCGACTCTTTATTTGAAGCTGCCAAAGTTGATGGCGCCAATCAGTTTACTATTTTTACAAAAATTGTTTTGCCATTAAGTTCTCCCGTGATAGGCGCCATGTCAATCTTGCAATTTTTAGGTAAATGGAACGATTTTCTATGGCCTTCTATGATGGTTTCCGACCCGAAGGTAATGCCGGTGATGGTTTTGTTGCCTTCACTGAACGATACCATGGATGTATATCACTTTCCGCAGGAATTGATTCTGGCGGGGTGTGTTTGCGTTACGATTCCATTATTTATTGTTTTCCTCTGCAATCAGAAAAAATTCATCTCCAGTGTGACGATAGGTGCTGTCAAAGGCTGATTTCTGTATACTTTTTATGGCGCAACCGAAAACGTAATTCATGTTGAAAGAAGGTGTTTTATATGAATGAGATCCAATGTAATTTTTACTCCAGATATCTTCGCATGGATACTTCCATTACGGTTCTTATTCCATCCTATTTTGATGAAAAAAGCAAGGACAAGACTCTGGGGCAAGTTTATGATCCCACCATCAAATTTAAAACATTGTATCTTTTACATGGCAATGGGGGTGATCACACCAACTGGATCCGCTATTCGTCGATTGAACGATATGCGCAGAAAAGACAGCTGGCGGTGGTAATGCCGTCAGCTTATGTCAGCAGTTATTCCAACATGGTGCACGGGATGGATTATTTCTCTTACCTTTCTGAAGAGCTCCCACTCTTCGTCCGTGCAATGCTTCCACTTTCAGAAAAGCGGGAAGACAACTTTGTTGCCGGGCTTTCAATGGGAGGACGGGGCGCTTTCTTATGGGCGTTTAGAAGGCCGGAGTTTTTTGCCGCTGCGGCATGTCTGTCGGGCAGCCTGGATATTGATGAAATGATCAGCCGATATTCACAAGAAAATGCAACCGCTACACTAAAACGTTTTGAAGACACCTATGGGGATATTACTAAAATAAAAGGCAGCGACAATGACGTTTACGCATTAGCCAAAAAACTAAAAGAATCCGGTGCCCAACTACCCAAACTTTATATGGCTTGCGGTACGGAAGACGTTCGACACGAAACACAATTTAAACCATTTATAGCCTATGCTAAACAAATAGGGCTAGAATTATATCATGAAGAGGGACCCGGAATTCACGACTTTGATTTTTGGGATCCTTATATTGCGCGAGTTATTGATTGGCTTCCACTTTAAGGAGCAGGTAGAGGATAATACTTAAAGAAAAAATTTTAACTACGAGTATAAATAAAGTGCTAAAGAAGAGGAAAGTATGCCGCTAAAAAACGAGATCATGCTAATTACATACGCCGACAGTATGGGCCAAAATTTAATAGAACTAGATAGTCTGTTGAAAAAATATTTTAAAGGTATTATTGGCGGGCTGCATCTTCTTCCTTTTTTTCCGTCCTCGGCAGACAGAGGTTTTGCGCCGCTAACCTATGAAGCGGTGGATGAATGTTTTGGTACATGGGAGAATATCAAGGACCTGAGTCGGGATCATTATTTGATGTTTGATTTCATGATCAATCACATCTCACGAAGATCGAAGTATTATCAAGATTTCGCCAAAAATAAAGATGATTCTCCCTACGCCGACCTTTTTATCCGTTATCAGGATTTTTGGCCTGGCGGGGAACCAAGCCCGGCAGACATTGACCTTATTTATAAGCGAAAACCGAGGGCTCCGTATGTGGAAGTGGAATTCGCCGATAGTACCAGGGAAAAAATTTGGTGTACTTTTGATGAAGAGCAAGTCGACCTCAACCTGGACGCAAGCGTGACCCGTAAATTTGTAGCGCAATCTTTGATCGGTATGGCCCAAAGAGGTGCAGCCATTGTCCGGCTGGACGCCTTTGCCTACGCTACAAAAAAGAAAGGGACCAACTGTTTCTTTGTCGAACCCGATGTTTGGGAGTTGTTAGATTATGCAAAAGGGATATTAGATCCTTATGGGGTGGAAATCTTACCGGAAATTCACGAACATTATTCGCTCCAAATGAAATTGGCCGAGAAGGGCTATTGGGTTTATGATTTTGCTCTGCCAATGCTGCTGTTACATGCTCTTTACAGTGGTTCGAACCGTAATTTAATTCATTGGCTGAACATTTGCCCGCGTAAGCAATTTACCACGCTTGATACCCATGATGGAATTGGAATAGTGGATGTCAGGGATCTCTTAAGTGATGCGAAAATCGAGCAAACTAAGGAATACCTTTTTTCACACGGCGCTAATGTAAAAAAAATATATAATACCGCGGCTTATAATAATCTTGATATCTATCAGATAAATTGTACATATTATTCGGCTTTGGGAAATAACGACGACGCCTATCTTTTGGCGAGAGCCATCCAGTTTTTTACGCCGGGCATACCTCAGATTTATTATGTGGGCTTACTGGCCGGAGCAAATGACTTGGAGTTGTTGGAAGCCACTAAGGTAGGACGGAATATTAACCGGCATTATTATACAACAGAAGAGGTTGAAGCCAATCTGAAGCGGCCGGTTGTGCAAAAAATGTTAGCCTTAATGAAGTTTCGGAATGATTATCCCGCATTTAACGGTGATTTCCGGATCGTAGAGACCGGTAATGAAAATGGATTAGAAATTGCTTGGAAAAAAAGCCAATATGATACAATATTGAGGGCTGATCTGAAGAATCACCAGTATGTGATCAGTTACTTCGATGTTGAAGCCGGTCAGTATCGGGAATTAACTGAAGGGCAATCATCTCAAGGGAGGGGAGCAGATGCTTGATCTGGTGGCTTTAGGGGAATTACTGATTGATTTCTCCCCCACTGGTTTATCATTAACCGGCAACCAACTCTTTGAACAAAACCCAGGCGGAGCTCCGGCTAATGTTTTGGCAGCTCTGGCTAAGCTGGGTAAGGAGTGCGCTTTTATCGGGGTGGTTGGTGATGATCGCTTCGGTATCTTTTTAAAAGAAGTGCTTCAACAGTGCGGTGTAGGGATATCCGGTTTAAAGTATTCCAAAACTGCCAGCACTACTTTGGCTTTCGTCCATTTAAACCCCGACGGAGACCGCTCCTTTAGTTTTTACCGCAATCCCGGGGCCGACCAGCTGTTAACTGCGGATGATCTTGATTATGATTTGCTGAAACAGGCCCGAATATTTCATTTCGGTTCGATCTCAATGACCGATGAGCCAGCTCGGAGTACCACTCTGGCCGCTGTTAAATTTGCAAAACAACAAAACTCGCTCATCTCTTACGATCCTAATTATCGTCCGCTGCTCTGGCCAAATGAGGAACTGGCAATAAAGCGGATGAAAGCCGGTTTGGAATATGCGGATATTGTAAAAGTCTCTGAGGAAGAATTGGAGTTGCTCACTGGAACAAAAGATTTGTCGCAAGGTTCCACGTTTCTATATGAAATGGGGATCAGTGTAATTCTGGTCACGCTTGGTCCGGCAGGCTGTTTTTATCGCTATCGCGGCGGGGCCGGAAGGGTTGCTGGTTTTAATGTCCAGACAATTGATACCACCGGAGCAGGGGATGCCTTTTTAGCCGGAGTGTTATATCAATTTAGCGATTTGTCACTTAGAGAAATTAGCGAACTCAATGAAAATCAATTTCAAAAAACAGTCCGTTTTGCAAATGCAATGGGAGCCTTGACCACTACCAAAAAGGGGGCAATTCCCGCTTTGCCGCATCTTGAAGCGATAAAACGGTTGATTAATGGACTGGAGTTTTAAGAAATCGTGAAACGTGAGCCTGCTATATGGGAGCCCTCTTATCAGAGAAACCTTATTATGAAAAATTTCTCGAAAGTTATAGAAAAAATATTGGTAACGATATTGAAATTCATCCGGATATAATACTATAAGCTGGAGGATATCTGGGAGTTCCTTGGGCAGTTTTTATACGATGAGCAGGAAACCGGAGAAAAGATGAAGACCTTAAAATATCTTGAAAGAGAATTAGCCGGTATAGATAAAAACTTGTTATGTGAGTAGGTACTAAACACATAGCAAATAGACCTGAATAAATGTAAAATCATGCAGATCTACTGATAAACTTGGGGTAAGTTGGAATGTCACTTCCCATACTGCCCTGCCGCAACTTTCTCACCGAGCTGGCCTATCGTTAGAGTTAGACGAAGAACGCTATATTGTTATGAGGGAAAGACGATTTTATGGCGAAAACGGTCCTTTTTTAATAAACCCATTCGTTAGATGAACAGTGAAAAGTTACTGATTTGGTCGATCTCAGCTTAACATAAAGTTGAACGATGAACGACCAATTAAGAAGGATTTCGTCTGTAGCTTGGTAGATTGATTGAATTTAATGGACGAAGCGGTCAGCCAATGGATGGGACGGAATTTATCTGGACGGAGTTGCCATCTATGCGGACAGAAGATCAATCCGGGTGGATTATCTACAAAACACATTAGGATATCCTAAATCCACGTTGGATGGAGAGGTTATCCAGATGGACGGAGGTTTGTTTCTCATTCTATAAAACATTTTGACATAAAAGAGAAAATTTTTTTAATATTGTAGGTTAATCCGAAGTCACAGGATGCTTAGAAGTTCATAAATAAGTAAAGTTAAGTTTGGTAACTAATTTTTGTTACGAAGAAAATATAGGCTCCTTTGGGTTTTATGTTTTTTGGCCCTTAAAAAATTTAGTCGTTAGACCCGATAGTGAGAGAAGTATCATAAGTGAGTTGCAAAGCTTATTTACATGGGGATTAGAACATTTTGTGCAGAAAAAGGATTTGCAAAATTGTCAATTCATATTATGGTTTATTTGAGATACTACTTTTATTTATAAGCTCTGTCAAATCGAAGCCCCAAGTTCCTACTTGGGAGAATAGTAGAAATGATGGGGCTTGTTTATTTTGTTTTGATTAATGTGTTAGGCTGAAGAAGTAAACAGTCAATGGGTCACAGGCCGTATTTTACCGGTTACTTAGGTTGTTTCACTAAGCCGGTAGTTAAGTCGAGCCAATATCGGGCGAACTTAAGCAATATCACGCCGAATATTATGGTATAATATATAGAAATTGATTATAAAGCCGGGGTTGATTTCATGTCTAAAGTAAAGGTAGCAGTAAAAAAATCAATATTAAAAGATAAAACCTCAATAGAGACTCAGGAATCAGAAACCCAAGTGAAAGAAAGGGTCAATAAAGCGTTAGCTAGCGTCCATGCGTCGATGGCGATGGAAGGATTAAAACCAAGCAAAGCGGCAGTCGCTCTTGGTAAGCAATATCTTGAAGGTAAAATAAGTGGCCAGGAAGCTATCTCGAAGGTTAAAGCCAGACATCTGGCAAGCCTAAGGCATTTACAAGACAAGTGGCTTTTCTAAGTATGACTGTGAATTACTAAGTCACTCTATTGTTACCCCGATACAAATATTCAATGTGATTCACTCATTTCGAGAAGGTAATGGGCGGACTATAAGGGAATTTATCCGTTGTATTGCATTGAAAAGTAGTTTAGATATTGATTGGTCATTAATCGATCACCAAAAGTTGTTGGATGCAATAATTAGAGCAGTAGATGATATTTATGAACCTCTTGAGAAGTGTCTTGGAATTGTTATTGTGAAGGCTCAATAAAGAGGATTGATATGGATTATAACGAATTGCTCACGAAGTACCATTGGTTACAGAGTGAGAATCATCGTTTGCGGGAAGAAAATAAACGGTTAAGGCTTCAATTGGGAATTCCTGAACAGCCAGGGATTCCTTTTGACTATACACTTAATATGGAGGTAACTGAGCCAAAACCGGTGCCGGAAATGAATAAAGCGGATTCCAATGAAGTTGAGATTCCGGATGTTAATAATCTTTCAACTCCATCAGAAAAAATCAAACTATTCATGTCGCTCTTTAAAGGCAGAAATGATGTTTATGCCAAAAGGTGGGAGAATAAGAAGAAGGGGACTTCTGGCGACGCGCTCGTGCGCATTCACCAGTTTGTTTGAATGAATGGCGGCCCGGATTGTGTGTTAAACCGAAAGGAAAATGCGCTGACTGTGCCCATAAGGAATTAGACAAACTGGACGAAAAAGTGATTGATGCACATTTACGCGGGATTGATAATTTTATTGCGGGAATATATCCTTTGCTATCGGATGAAACCTGCTGCTTTTTGGCTATTGATTTTGATGATGAGGAATGGCAAAAGGATATTTCGGTATTACGTGAAACTTGTTTCGAATTTAAAATTCCGTTAGCTGTCGAACGTTCACGTTCAGGCAAAGGAGCCCATGCATGGTTTTTCTTTGAGAATCCTATATCAGCAGTTTTAGCAAGAAAATTTGGTAGTGCCTTACTCACTTACTCCATGAGCAAAAGGCATGAAATAACCTTTAGGTCATATGACCGTTTTTTTCCCAATCAGGACACTATGCCCAAAGGCGGGTTTGGAAATTTGATTGCTTTGCCTCTGCAGAAAGCGGCCCGAAATAATAATAACAGTGTTTTCATTGACGAGAAATTTGAACCATATGGCGATCAATGGGCGTTTTTAGCCACCATTCAGAAACTAGATGAAAACGAGCTTGAGGGGCTTACGTCAAAGCTTTGTCATGGTGGTGAACTTGGGACTTTAAGAAAAGACGATGAAGAAGACGAAAAACCATGGGAGACCAAGAAGCTCAAATTATTAAAAAACGATTTCCCACCGGAGATTGAAATAGTAAGAGCGAATATGTTGTATATTTTAAAGGAAGGCATTTCTCAACGGGCTTTAAACTATATTAAACGGTTAGCGGCTTTTAATAACCCGGAATTTTATAAAGCTCAGGCCATGCGGCTCTCTACGAAGACGATTCCAAGGATTATATCCTGCTCGGACGAAACTCAAGAATATTTGTGTCTGCCGCGGGGGTGCGAAACAGATTTAAGAGAGTTATTGGATGGACTTGGCATTGATACTCGCTTTATTGATAAGACAAATTCAGGTAAAAAAATTGATGTCAAGTTTAATGGCAATTTACGGGATGAACAACCATTAGCTCTTGAAAAGCTACATAAAGTTGATAACGGCGTGCTTTGTGGGACGACGGCTTTTGGAAAAACCGTTGTGGCTATAAAGCTGGTTGCGGAACGGAAGGTAAATACTCTCATTTTGGTTGATAAAGTAAGTTTGGTATCCCAATGGGAAAAGCGGTTAACTGAATTTTTGAGTATCAATGAAAAACTACCGGATATTGATGAAGGAAAAAAACGAGGGAGAAAAAAGGTTCGAAGTATTATCGGACAATTGGGAGCGGGGAAGAGCACCTTAAACGGGATCATTGATATCGCAGTGATGCAATCATTGAACCGAATGGGTGAAGTCAAGGAGTGCGTAAAAAACTATGGCATGATTATTGTTGATGAGTGCCATCATGTTTCGGCCTTTAGTTTTGAAACAATACTCAAGAACACCAATGCCAAATATGTTTACGGATTAACCGCTACTCCTACCCGAAAGGACGGACATCATCCTATCATTTTCATGCAATGTGGGCCAATCCGCTACAGGGATGATGCCAAAAAGCAGGCTGAAAATAGACCTTTTGATCATTATGTTATACCAAGATTTACTTCTCTACGAGTTCCTTTGGATAAGGATGAGAAAGAAGTATCGATTCAAGATCTATATTCGGAGATTGCACAAAATGGCATCCGGAATCAGCAGATTGTTCATGATGTGATAAAGAGTCATGAAAACGGTAGGAACTGTATTATCTTAACGGATAGAATCATTCATGTGGAAATCCTTGCGAAAGAATTGAGAGAAAACATTCCGGATGTGCTTGTTCTAACAGGCGGGATGGGTGCCAAGGAAACCAGGGAAATTTTGAAGCAAATTGTGGATACGCCATTCGATCAACCGTTGACTTTGGTTGCCACCGGCAAATATATCGGGGAAGGTTTTGACGAACCTCGTTTGGACACCTTATTTTTAACGATGCCGATATCTTGGAAAGGAACTTTACAGCAATATGCTGGCAGGCTTCATCGATTGTTCGAGAATAAAAAGGAAGTGCAGATTTATGATTATGTGGATATTCATGTGAAGATGTTGGAGAAAATGTATCATAAGCGGCTTTCAGGATATGCAGGTATTGGGTATAAAGCGAAAGGTGAAAATATTGCAGCAGAGTCCATCGACATCATTTTTGATAAGAATAACTTTTTGCCTGTATATAGTAATGATATTTTGAATGCAGCCCGGGAAATTCTTATTGTAAGTCCTTATGCCACTAAAAGAAGAACTTTACAGATGCTCCAACATCTTAAGACGGCACTCTGCAATCAGGTCAAAGTAATGGTAGTAACCAGGCCTGTTGACGATTTCAACGAAAAGGATATAACCGTCTTGCAGGGTTGTTTGGAATTGTTGAAAAATGCAGGAGTAAGGGTAGTTTTCCGCCCAAATATTCATCAAAAATTTGCGGTGATCGATCAAAGAATTGTATGGTATGGAAGTATTAACTTATTGAGCTTTGGGAGTGCGGAGGAAAGCATCATGCGGCTTGAAAGTTCGAATATAGCCAATGAACTGATTAAAATTACAGAAAAGGTCAATGATAAGTTGTTATAGTTTGTTGAAGAAAAAAGAATGTAAAAATTTCGCCGTTGGACCCGATACGGGAGAGCGTTACCACAAATAATTCGCCGATAGAAGGGATACAGTATGCGTATCACCCGTATAGGCGAAAAATATAAGTGACTTCATTTGAAGATTGGCTTGGGACCGATAAACTTGGTATAATAAATATAAGAAATGAGATGGTGGCAAAATGCAAAACGTTCTAAATGAAGCAATCGATATTATTGTTAAAAATTTTGCTCCGGATAAAATCATCTTATTTGGTTCCCGGGCCACCGGAATGGCAAATCAGGATAGTGATCATGATTTATGAATTATAAAAAGTGATTTGCAGCATAAACGAAAAACCGCCCAAGATGTCTACAAAGCATTAATTGGGCTCCAATTCTCAGTTGATGTTATAGTAGAAACTCCTGAAAAATTTGAGGAATTTAAAACCAACCCGTTTTTAATTTATCGGAAGATTGCCGAAAATGGAGAAATTCTCTATGAAAAGCAATGAGTTAGCTGCAGCTTGGCCCAAAAAGGGCAATCAGTAATCTGGAAAAAGCAAAGATTGGTAAGATTTCCGAAGCACTGTTTTATGAGGATTTATGTTTTGATTGTCAACAGGCAGTTGAAAAAGGATTAAAAGCACTTCTAATTTCAAATGGTATCACTTTTCCGAAGACCCATTCGCTAAATATGCTCATTGCCTTACTGAAGGGTTGTATTCAAGTACCCCCAGAGGTAGAATCTGCGGTGGTATTAAATGATTATGTGGTTGAAACGCGTTATCCCGGTGAATATGAGCCGGTAACAGAAATTGAATATTTTGAGGCTATCGACATCGCAAGTAAAGTCATCCAATGGGTGAAAGAAGAAGTAGGAAATTAAAGGCTTGATTAACTAAGCCTTTTTTTGTTAGGAGTTAAAAAACGTTGAGGATTAAAATGGATTATAACGACTTACTCGAAAAGTACCATGCGGTACAACGCGAGAATCATATCTTAAAAGAAGAAATTAAACGACTGAAGTTTCAATTGGGAATTCCTGAACAGCCAGGGATTCCTTTTGATTTTGCGCCTAATTTGGGCGCAACGGAGTCAAAACCAGTGCCGGAAATGATTAAAGCGGATTGCAATGAAGAAGAAATCGCAGATATTAATAACCTATCAACTCCCTGCGGAAAAAAATTAAATTATTGAACTAAACTGCTACCGACTGAAAGCCGGTAGCAGTTTAGTTACGTCGCTCTTTAAAGGCCGGGATGATGTTATCCTTTTAGTGAGGCATAAACAATGCAACTTCAAAACTGATATCGTATTCAAATGAGCAACAGGGAAAAGAATTAAACCCTCATTACTGGGTTTGAGGTAACAAACCGTGATTATCACCCTTCCGCCAAGCTAGTATTGATGGAACTGGAACAGGCTGTTGCAAACCAATACTCTATAGAGATTTTTTTCTGGAATATTTGAAGTATGAACGAAAAAACGGCAACGGACAATTAGTCTAGTTGTCGCTTTTTTTTCGGAAATTGAAGAAAAACGCAGGCAGTTCTTGAGAATTCGTGGTCAAATAGTTTGGGAGTATATTCAGGGCGCTGAGACGCTCCCTCTGGGCCTATAAAAATTAATAAACTCGCTGATATCTTCCCCTACTTCGGTGAAAGCGGGTGAATCCCCCCTGCCCTTCCCAATTACCATACCTTAGTAAATCTAAGAAATACGTTTCAATATTATATTTGGTTTTCAATTTAACGGATTCTCCATAAGAAAAATTTAAGATTTACTCTAAATTTTTATTAAGATATCAATCATATAATGACACTTAGTTCATCTCATGAATAGTAAAGGAACTTGATGTTACATTTTCATAGATTTAATGGAGGTTTAGCCTAAAAAATGAAAAAAAATTGCTTTCCAACTGAATTGGAAAAAGTCCAAACGACGGGTATGCAGAAAAGTATTTCTGAAAGAGCCAACTTTCTATATAAATTTTTACAATCTCCCCGGAATATAGGAAGTCTTACACCAAGTTCATTCTATTTGGCCCAGGCCATGATTGAGCCGATTGATTGGAAGAATACGCGAGCAATTGTGGAATTAGGAGCCGGCACCGGGGTATTTACCCGATTTATTCAGCAATCAAAAAACCCCGAGTGCCTTGGAATCATATTTGAACAAGATAAAGAAATGATTAATTATCTAATGAAGCTATACCCGGGTTTTTCATATCATTCAAGTGCGGAGGAACTGTATACTGTTATACGGCAGTTAGGACTTTCCGAGGTGGATCACATTTTATCGGGATTGCCGTTTATGAATTTTCCTCAGGGTTTACGCGAGCGGATCTTGAATGATGTAATCCTTTCTTTAAAACCAGGTGGCCTATTTATACAGTGTCAATATTCACTTCAAATGAAAAAGCAATTATCGAAGCGGTTTACAAAAGTGGATATAAGGTTTGTTCCTCTAAATATTCCACCGGCATTTGTGTATTATTGTTACAAATAAAATAGCAAGGAGGTATTATGAGAAAAGCATACTTCATTATCATAGTAGTGATCGTCGTTATTCAACTAATCTTCATCGGATGGGGATTTAGCTTTTTATCACATTTCAAGTGGATACCATAAATGTCAGGACAAAATTGATAATGAGGAGAGATTCCAGTGAAATTTGTCAGAAAGCAGCTATATGCCTTAAGTCTTTTATTGACAATCCCGTTAATGCAAATAATATATGGGGTGCTTAATGACTCTATAAGAGGTATGCGTAGTCTTTTGACTGATTTGGATCGATCTTTACCTTTTGTAAAGCAATTTATAGTACCTTATATGGTTTGGTATGTATTTATCTATTTTGTTTTGATTTATTTATTGTTTAACGACAAAGAAACCTACTACAAAACCTTGCTTGCGGTTGATATATGTTTTATTATCTGTTTTTTCATATTTTGCTTTTATCCTACGACTGTGCCGCGGCTTGAATTAACAAGTGATGATCTGTTTACGAAACTTGTTAAAATTGTTTATTCTTACGATAACCCGTATAACTGTTTTCCCAGTATCCATTGTTTTACCAGCTGGCTAATGATAAGAGGTATAGGATCGAGTAAAATAAAAAATAAAATTAACTCTTTTATTATAATTTCTACCGCTATTACAATTATTCTTTCAACTCAATTTATCAAGCAACATGTTTTGCTGGATGCAATATCTGGTATAATCTTAGCTGATATAGTATTTAATCTGATATATAAATTTGATAGGGAAAAAATTTTGTCATGGAAAAAGAAACTTTGCTCATTGTTGACGATGAAAAAGAAATTAGGGACTTAATCGAAATATATCTCAAAAATGAAGGCTACAATGTGTTAAAAGCAACAGAGGGGCTTGAAGCGCTTGAGATTTTGAATGCATATGAAATTCATCTGATTATCCTGGATATTATGATGCCTAAAATGGATGGTATACAGGCATGCATGAAAATTCGTGAAGAAAAAAATATGCCGATCATCATACTTTCTGCAAAGGGCCAGGATATGGATAAGATTACAGGGCTTAGCATCGGCGCCGATGATTATATCGCTAAACCCTTCAACCCAATGGAGCTTGTTGCCCGGGTAAAATCTCAACTCAGGCGCTATATCAGACTTAACATTCCTTTTCAAAAAAATCAAGATGAGATAGAAATTGACGGCCTAAGCATCAATACAACTGCCCACGAAATTACTGTGGATGGCACACCTGTCAAACTCACTCCCAGGGAGTTTAATATTCTTGAACTCCTGGCAAGAAATAAGGGAGTCGTTTTTAGTATAGAGAAAATATTTGAGGAAGTCTGGAAAGAAGATTACTTTGAATCTGGCAATACCGTAATGGTTCATATTCGAAAAATAAGAGAGAAAATAGAAGTCAATCCCAGGAAACCTAAATACATAAAAACAGTATGGGGGATAGGCTACAAAATTGAAAAATAACTTTTCTCTATTTCGGCCTCTTAAACAGATATCAAAACTTGTATATATGATTTATCATGCTGCGCGGCGAAGGATTTTTTTTAGCATTAGGGTGGAGCTGTATCTATCCTTTCTTATTTCTCTTGTCTTGTCAGTCATTCTGGTGAACATTGTTACAATGAGTATGCGAACAGCTGTAAAAAATACAAGATACAGTTTGGAAGGAATCGACCCGGTTGCCCAAAAAATTGCTCTGGAGGTTTTGGAGGAAAAAGAAACCGGATTGAGCGATTATGAAATCCAAAAACTGATTGATCAAGCTGTAGCACGGCGACCATTTACAATTTTAATTACCGATAATAATGGAAAAGTTCTCTATAAATCGGTAAATGCCAAAGAAACACAAATTGATTTATTCACGGTGTTTAAAAATGACATTGATGACGCTCATCATTACCAATTCGGGGAAAAAAAGTTTTTCTGCGTATATCCAACCGTGTTAAAAAAGGTCGGGGTTTATGTAATAGGTTATATGAATACCAATGACAAAGCCGTCGTTTTTGTTGGAGTAATTTTGTTTATCACGATAGCGTTTATCGGATTATTTTTCTTTTTGTTACTCACAAAGCGGAAAATAAAATATATTGAAAAACTTGTTGCAGGTATTTCGACCATAGCTACCGGTAATCTAGACTTTAGAATTGAAAAGAAAGGTATGGATGAACTTGCTTTACTTGCGGGTAACATCAACAAAATGGCAGCAGAATTGAAATACCAGATCGAAGAGGAAAGAAAAACGGAGCGGACAAAAAATGAATTGATCACAAACATATCTCATGATTTAAGAACTCCGCTTACCTCCATTATGGGGTATCTTAGGTTGCTTAGTGGGAAAAAGTATGAAAATGAAAGGCAGCTTGAAGACTTTATCAACATTGCCTATGATAAGTCGGATAAATTAAATATGCTCATCAAGGATCTTTTTGATTATACCAAGCTTTCCAATGAAGGGACAGTGTTGAATATCTCCAAAGTGAACATTAACGAAATGCTGGAACAATTGATTGAGGAATTGACACCGGTTGCTGAAGAAAATGAATTACAATTTATGAAGGAAATTTCTCAAGATAAAATTGTTTTAGAAGTCGATGGGGATTTACTGGTTCGGGTTTTTGAAAACCTTTTGATGAATGCTATAAGGTACAGTTTTAAACCTGGCAAAATATTAATAAAGCTGCTATCTGAATCCGGAAAAACTTTAATTTGCATTGAAAATAAAGGCGCTCATATCCCTTCCGAAGAGTTACCGAACCTGTTCAATCGGTTTTACCGTTTGGAGAAATCCAGGTCTGCAGATAGCGGCGGGTCCGGGCTTGGTCTGGCAATAGCCAAAAGTATTGTTTCACTTCATCATGGCGCTATTTGGGCCGAGTGTGAAGATAATAATATACGCTTTGTTGTTGAGCTTCCACTTGAAAACTATTGGAGACTGAAAGATTAAGGCTTCAATTGGGAATTCCTAAGCAGCCAGGGTTTCCTTTTGGTTTTCGCCTGAATTTACAGTGCCTACCGTTTTCGTAACTCCTTACCGCATCATGAAGAATCCGCTGATTCCGGATGCTACTCTGAGCAGGAGTCAGGGTAGTTTTCCGCCTAAATATTCATCAAAAATTTGCGGTGATTGATCAAAGGATTGTATGGTACGGAAGTATTAATTGATTGAGTTTTGGGAGTGGGGAGGAAAGCATCAAACGGCTTGAAAGTCCTAGTATAGCCAATGAACTGATTAAAATTACAGAAAAGGTCAATGATAAGTTGTTATAGTTTGTTGAAGAAAAAAGAATGTAAAAATTTCGCCGTTGGACCCGATACGGAGAACGCTACCACAAATAATTCGTCGATAGAACAGATACGATTAGCGTATCTGTTCTATCGACGAAAGTATAAGTGATTCTGCTTGAAAATTGGCTTTGAACGAGAAAATTTTGGAGTATAAAATATGAATAAAGTGGGTGAATACAAAGGCTTAAACGGCGCAACCGGTATTAAAGTAATACAATAGTGTGTAATTACTGATTCCAGAGACTCTAAATACCAGGTTAAAATTATGATTTAGTCTTTCCCGGCCACCAGATCCAGTTTGGCCTCTGCCGTCAAGTAAAGGGCGACTCCGCGGTAATATCCGTTCAATGCCTGATCCAAGGCCACCTGGGAATCCATGATATCCATGGTGGTGGACAGGCCTTCATTAAACCGGCCCTGGGTCTGCTCCAAAGATTCTTTGGCCAGCTCAATATTGGACTGATTGGCGTGAATGACTGCTAAACTTTCCTGGAGATTTTGGGCGGCCCCTTCCACATCCAGCCGGATCTGATCCCGCAGGCCCGTTTCCTGAATCGCGGTTAATTCCATCTTTTTTTGGGCGCCTTTGATCTTGGCGGGGGTGGTGAAACCGTCAAAGATGTTGCCGCTGATATTGAGGGAAAGGGTCCACTGCTTATTGTCCGTCCAATGGCTGGGGTTATCATCCAAACTTCCAGCCTCATACTGGCCGGTTAAGAAGACTTTAGGCTTAAAACCTGCCTCGGCCAAATCCTTTTGATAATGGCTCAATGTTTCCGCCTGTTTGGCCTGATGCATTTCCGGGCGGCTTTCATAGGCGGACTCCAAAAGTTGTTTCATGTCCAGTTGGGGCTGGGCTGAAAGGCTTAATTTTTCGGAAGCAAAGTCCACCGAAAATAGCCGGTCTTTGGCAAACCCGATCAGGATCGCCAGATTCAGTTTCGCCAGTTGCAGGTCATTTTGAGCGCTGATTACTTGTGGTTTTAAGGAATCCCGTTGCACTCTGGCGCGGAGTAATTCGAATTTCGAAACACTCCCCAGTTGATATAGGACTTCAGTCCGTGTTACATGGTGCTCCAGATTGTCCAGAGAGGTTTCCGAAACCTTCAGGACTTGCCCGGCCAGCCAAACCTGGTAAAAGGCTTGTTTGACCTGAAAAGTCAATTGTTGTTTGGCCTGGCGCTCATTTTCTCTGGCCATGTCCAGATGGATCTTGGCCAGCCGGAGTTCGCCGGCGGACTTACCCCCGGAATAAAGTTCTTGGGTTAAGGAAAGGGCCGTTCCGGATTCATTTTTGGAAGCTCCTGAGTAGATATCCGCATCATAAGGGTACATGGATTCCTGCGCCTTGTCGGCAAAGAGGGAATAATCAAGCTTGGGCCAATAAGCGCCCCTGGCTTCGGTAACTTCCGTTTTGGCGATTTCCACTTTTTTCTTGGCTGCTTTCATGGTTTGACTATTCTGAGAAGCCAATTCCAAACAGCGATCCAGAGATGGCCTTTCCGGCTCTGCAGAAAACGGTGAATCGGCGGCATCCACCATACCGGGCAGAGCTATTAAGAGGCTGGCAAAAACGAATATCCATATTTTTCGAACCATTGGGTAAATACCTCCCATTTGAATCTTACTTTATAGGTTTAACCTTGTCTGCCGTTAAAGTTTCCGGCCCGGCTGCATTTTTAGCTTTGGAGCGGAACAAAAAGATAACAAACATGCTCAAGAAGGTCAAAACGGCAGCCACCAGATAACAATCGTTGATCGCCTGAACGTAAGCTAGTTTACTCAAGTAACTACTAATCACGGATTTGGCTTGCAAGGCTGCCTTGATGTAATAAAAGGAAGTTCCGGTTTTCGCTTTGGCTAGAGCGGTGCATCCTGTGAACACGTTCTGAAAAACAGGCGATGCTGTCTGTACGGACTGGCCGAGCATAGCGGTATGAAAAGTCTGGCGCTGGATTAGGAGAGTCCCGAGGATGGCTACGCCGAAACTGCCGCCTACTTGGCGAAGAAGGTTGAGGAGTCCCGAGGCCTGGGCCATTTTTTCCTTGGGAATCCGGACCATCGCTACCGACATGAGCGGAGTCATCATAAGCCCCATCCCCAATCCGCGTAAAATAATGGGAAGCATAATTTGCGGATATCCGGAAGAAAGGGATAGAAAGCCGTTTAAATAGAGACTGATTGCCATCAAGGAAGAACCTAAAAGAAGCGGAATTTTAGGATTGAGTTTATCCGCCATGATTCCGGAAACCGGCGACATCGTCGCTTGAATCAATCCCATCGGCAGGAAGAACATCCCCGCTTGCATAGCCGTATAGCCCAAGGCATTCTGCAAGTATAAAGGCTGGATAAAGGTGCTGCCGAACAGTCCCAGTCCGAAGATAAACAGCAGGAAATTGCATAACGTAAAAGTATAATCTTTAAATAGTCTTAAATCGACCAGCGGTGATTTTGCGGAAAACTCCCGGATCAGAAAAATAAGCAACCCTGCCATGGAGAGGGCAAAACAGGCGAGGATGAATCCCGAGGTCCAACCGCCGATATTCCATGCGGAATTGCCATTGGTCAGGGCTACTAAAAGAAAAGTGAGAAAGGTCGCCATACTTAAAAAACCCGGTACATCAAAAGGACTGTTTTTTTCCGATTTATACTCGCGCTGGATAAGCCAGGTGGCCAACATGCAAATACAGCCCACCGGGATATTGATGCTGAAGATCGCTTGCCACCTAAAGGTATCGACTAAGTATCCTCCAATCAACGGCCCGAAGGAGGCGGAGGCTGCTCCGGCAATACTCCAAAAACCAAGGGCTTTCCCCCGTTGTTCCGGGGGAAACTCCCGGCTGATGATGGTCATACCGACCGGCATTAAAATTCCGCCGCCGACAGCTTGAATAATCCGGAAGAAGATTAAAATGTCCTCATTCCAGGAAGTACCGCAAAGCAGTGAGCCTGTGGTAAATATCAGCAAGGCTGTAAAATAGGTACGCTTATACCCAAAACGGTCGGCCAGCCAGCCGGATGTCGGTAACATTAGGGAAAAAACCAAGGTATAGGCGGTGGAGATCCAGGTAATTTTATCGATGCTGGTGCCGAAAGTAGCCATCATTTTCGGCATGCTCACATTGACGATCGATGAATCCAGCATTGCCATAAAAGTGCCGATGATGATGTTTATCAATACCAACCAACGGTAAGCCTTATGCTCCGGGTTAAACGGTGAAATTTTAGCGATCAGATTTTGGCGGAACTTTTCAAAATTCACCATGTTATTTCACCTTCACTCGGACTTCCACGGACATTCCCGGCAGTAACGGCTTGATCTCGGCGGTATTTTCGACGCTGATCTTGACCGGGACGCGTTGGGTGACTTTGGTAAAGTTTCCGGAAGCGTTGTTAGCTCCGATGAGCGAGAATTGGGCGGCGGTATTGACGCCCATTTCTGTGACTTTTCCGTAAAAATGGGCTCCGGGGTAAGCGTCTACTTTGATCTCCACCGGCTCACCCACATGGATGGCGGCCAGCTTGGTCTCTTCAAAATTGGCGCTCACCCAAACGTGCCGGAGATCATAAAGGGTGTAAATGGATTGGCCCGGCTGGACCACGTCCCCGGCTAAGACCCACCGTTTGGCGATGACACCCGAAACGGGACTGTGGATCTGCAGATTTTTTAAGTCAGTTTCATCGACTCCCAGCTTGGCCTGGGAAGTCTTTACAGCAGTCAGGGCCATCGCATAATTGGCCTTCGCTACATCCAGGTTATGCCGGGCATTGTCATATTCTTGTCTGGAGATGAAATTTTGGTTGAACTGGACGTCAGCCCGGGCAAAATCGGTTTGAGCCTTTTTTAGATTGATTAGGGCCAGATTGACATTTTCTTGGGAACCGGCGAAAGTAGTTTGATCTTGGGCCTGTTGCGCCTGATTGTCAGCTCTGTCTAACTCGGCCAGTACTTGACCGGACGCTACTGCCTGGCTTTCTTGGCCCCATAACCGGCTGACCCTTCCTAAGACTTTGGAACTGACGGTAGACTGAAAGCCGTCAATGGAGGCGTCATCCGTCGATACATAACCACAAAGCCGGGCAAACCAATACCAAAGCCCGGCCCCTCCCAGGATGAGGATTAGCAAAGCAGGAATTAGTAATTTTTTAAAAATGCCGTTTTTCATTGGCGATACGACCTTTCTTTTATAAATTCCCTGGCACGGGATTGATAAAGAAGCAGGGAAAGTTTTAATAAGAAACGTAACGTTTCTTATATGGGTATGATATAATAGGTTTTGCAAAAAAGCAATACCAAAATTGTTATTTTTTGAGGATGGTGGCAGTCAATGAGTGAGATGGGGAAGGATCGAAAGGATCAGGAGTTTTCGGGGCCCGGCGGGCCTGACAACGCCGAAGGCGGGAACGGGGGAACGCGCCGCCGGGGTCAAATCCTGGAAGACGCCATCCTTGAAGGGGCTTGGCAGGAGCTATCCGAGGTCGGTTATAACCGGCTGACCATGGAGGGGGTCGCCGAGCGGGCGAAGACCAATAAAGCGGTTGTCTATCGCCGCTATTCCACCAAAGCTCAATTGGTGGTGGCGACGCTAAAAAAATACATAGGACCGTTGTTTTCCAAAGCAGCGCCAGATACCGGAAACTTGCGCGATGACGTTTTTGCTTATCTGCACGGGCTGGCTAAGCCTTTCCAAATGATAGGCGCGGAAACCATCAATGGCCTGTTGGCCGAACATCTCACTAAGGAATTAATCGCCTCATTCCCGGCGATTCGGCGGCGGGAGCCGGAGTCCGAGTTGATGAAGGGAATGCTGACGATCCTAAAAAATGCGGCAAAACGGGGTGAAGTGAAACTGGAAAAAATAAAGCCACGCATTATTTCATTGCCTTTGGACTTGTTCCGCTATGAAATTGCAATCACCCATGAGCCGATATCAGAGGAGACTTTAACCGAAATCGTCGATGATATTTTTATGCCGCTGGTCCGGCGGTAATTTAAGATTTGAATTTCGCCGTTAGACCCGATACGGAGAGAAGTACCACAATAGTTCGCCGATAGAAGGGATACAGTATTCGGATCACTCTTATCAGCTTAATACAGAATATTATGGTATATCTTAACGATAATTAACATTGAAGGTCCATCCAGTGTAAAAATGTGGATTGGATAGCAGAGGAGTGTTTTCGCGTTGAATGAAGACTACATCGTACAGTTATCTAAAGCTCTAAATGCGCACGCCAGCATTCCCGATGATCAACTTGCCCAAATAATAAACATCGCTTACCCGATCGCAATTAACAAAGATGATTATTTTATAAGAGCCGGGGAAATCCAGCCCTGGCTTGGATTTGTTATTGCTGGGGTTTTTCGTTGCTTTCATTGTGATGATAAGGGAACGGAGTATACTAAATACTTTTTTAAAGAAAATGATTTTATGACAGCTAACGGCCATTCATTAGTTGATACAGAAAATACCGAACCAGAATCAGACTATTATTGCCAAGCCGTAGAAGATTCGACGGTATTGAAAATTGATAAAATGAAATTTAAGGGTTTATTGACTCACCCTTGCTGGCAAGAAGTTTTCGTGAAAGAAATTGAACACATCCATCGAATCGACGAACGAAGAATTAAGCAACTATTATTGGAAGATGCCGAAACTCGGTATTTAAATTTTTTGGATGACTTTCCGAAAATAGAAAATCGGATCAGACAATCTCATATTGCCGCTTATATTGGTGTTTCACCGGTATCTTTGAGCCGGATTCGGGCTAAAATCAGATCCAATTAACCTATGTTAATGAAATATGCAGGTTCTTTTGGTATTCTTTATCTATCCTAAGAAACATAGATAAAGGAGAATCTTTATGGATAATAAAGTCTACATCGTCCAATGCCCTGATTATGACCAAGCTGAGGCTAAGATGAACGAATTACTTGCTCTGATGGGCGGAATGAGTCAATTTACCGCACCCAACCAAAAGATCTTGCTCAAAGTGAACTTACTTCAGCCGGCTAAACCGGAACAAGCTGTGAGTACACATCCTGCGGTTGTGACTGCGGTGGCCCGAATGGCCAAAGAGGCAGGCACGATTCCCCTGATTGCTGACAGCCCCGGTACGGGATATAAGTATAACGAAACGACGTTGAATACCATTTATCAAACCTGTGGCATGTATCAAGCCGCTAAAGCGGCAGGAGTCAAAGTCAACCTTGACACAACCTATCAATCGGTTTCATTCCCGCAAGGAAAATTGATTAAACATTTTGATGTGATCACGCCGGTGCTTGAGGCAGATGGTATATTTAATCTGTGTAAGCTGAAAACACATTTATTTATGAGTATGACCGGAGCGGTTAAGAATAATTTTGGGGTTATCCCTGGACTCGCTAAAGTAGGTTATCATGCCAAACTTCATGATAAGGAACGTTTTGCCGGTATGTTGCTTGATTTGGCGGACTATGTTTCACCACGACTCTCCATTATGGATGCCGTTATAGGGATGGAAGGAGAAGGGCCGGGTGCCGGGGGTACGCCTCGTCATATTGGTTTATTGTTGGGATCGCGGAACCCATTAGCGCTTGATGTTGTTGCCGGCGAGATTATTGGGTTGCCCCGTGAGCAAAATCCAGTGTTGCTGGCAGCAGAAAAGCGGGGTCTTACCCCAACCATTTTAAAGGAAGTTCAGGTTATAGGCGCAGATATAACAAAAATTAGCCTCTCTGATTATAAATTTCCGGTAACAGTTAAAGGAGCCGGTCTAGGACATATGGCTTGGTGGCAAAAACCGTTACAGCCTCTTATTAAATCGGGATTATCAATGGCTCCCCGAGTCGTTAGGGATAAATGTATTGCTTGCGGGATATGTCAGGATTCTTGTCCGATGAAGGTGATTTCTATCGTTGGAAAAAAGCAAAAGTATGCTAAGATTTACGATAAAAATTGTATCCGGTGTTATTGCTGTCATGAACTATGCCCTAAAAAGGCTATTGAACTTAGGGAAAACTTCTTATACCGGAGAATGAAAGGTTAAAGCAAGGATTCTTAGATGTTGACGTATATCCGTTCGCCATAGAGAAGGTAATGGGCGGACTATAAGGGAATTTATCCGTTGTATTGTATTAAACGGTATAATCCGACTCCCTAAACTATTTATGCTTTGCTGCATTTCCTTAAGATTACGTTGTATTGTTCTTGTATTTTATCGAAGCTAATTTGTAAGGAATCTTCTCTCAATCCGGATAATGACGATGGAACATCGCTTGCTAAATTTTCAGGAATATAAACATTTTGTTGCTTCAGTAATCGATCAAGGCTGCCTTTTTCGTTGAGCATGTACATCCCGTTTACAGCATATAAAACCTGCAACAGGCTGACTACACATCGAAATAATGAACCGGCGGCATAGATAATATCTTCTTTAACGATTGCCTTTCTGCCGCACATCAGCGAAAAATCGCATTCCCATAGAAATTTGTTGATGACAGCTTTTCGGTAAGTTTCCGGGAACTCTTTAAGCCTGCTTTTTTGTTCAGAGATAAGCGCATTATTACTCCTTAAAATCTTACAATATGCGACTTCACCCAGGTAAATCGAATTTACAAATCCAAATGGATGTCCGCATTGATAATCGATGGAAATCTTACCGTTTAAACAATCATCCAATACGGCAATGACCTTTCCGGTATTTCTGAAAAGAATGTCTACGGCAATGCCGTCGATTTTCAGCCAACCTCCGCCGTTAATCCAGGGTCCCCAATCGCCAAGATCGCTTATTGCATCTTCTCTGTGTTCATCGTCAATGGCAGCAGCCTTTGTCTTAAATGAAGTGATATCAAACAATGCTTCATCGTAATAAATTCCAATATCAATGTCGGAAGCCGCGTTTGCCGTACCCGTAGCGCGTGATCCGCCCAAAACAACGGCATTGATTCCGGAAACGCCATCAAAGGCATGTGCAATCCGATTTATTATATTATCTATTTTGGTAGTCATACTTTCTTCTCCTGAATTCAGACTCTCAAAAGAATTTTACCCGCGCCGACACAATGGCGCAACCTGGAAGAATTTTGCGCCCGGCATTGGGACCGGTGAAATAAAGTTGTTTCAGATCTTCGGATGTTACATTGTGAATGTCGCAGAAGCCGCACTGAGCTAGAAATGGTTCAGTCTGGTCTTGATCAATCCCGAAACGCAATCTCTCGCCGGTAGCCTGCAATATTCGATCCGTATGCTTCATCTCGTTGCGGTCCGAATTATGCAGGGTTTCGTTATAAAAATAGTCGAAAATCACTGTGCTGCCTGGTCCGGAATGGTTGGCGATAAAAGCCAGAGTGTGATCAACCCCTTCCGGTGTGAGGTACATGGTTACTCCTTGCCAAATAAACAGGGTTTTATTCCTTTCACAGTAACCACCGGCGCGCAGGCGCTCGCCGAGAGTCTGGGTATTGAAGTCTATCGGGATGAAGGTCACATTGTTTGGTAGAGGATGGATGACCTTC
Source organism: Bacillota bacterium (assembly GCA_023429995.1). Taxonomy (GTDB): domain Bacteria; phylum Bacillota; class UBA4882; order UBA8346; family UBA8346; genus UBA8346. The sequence goes on from JAEZCE010000052.1 coordinate 173,147, forward strand.
CTGATCCGTTTCAGTTTGACAGCTTGGGTGGCCGGATGATCAATTTCAAACACCCGCGTTTTTTCAATTCCCGCAGCGCGATAGGCGCGCGTATCGAACCCGGCGCCCAGGATGACGACCTGGTCGAGCCCTTCGTCCAGGGAGGCTTGGAGGAAATCATCAATATACCGTTCGCGGACGGTAATATATTCCATCGCCCCCCGACTGATTCGCGCATAAATACCGGAATCAATCACCAGTTTGCTGAGAGTAAATGAAATGCCGTTTACCAACGAGCGGGCGATGGGGTCATAACAAATCCGTTCACTCTCAGGCCTTTCGGCCTCGATGGCGCGTACTAAGGCAATACCTTCAGCTGTGGCGCTGGATTGTTTTTTATTCATATCAAAAATCCTCCTTTTGACGCTTTTCCTCACGCATAGACCGGTTAATTACTTCATTAGAAACTTATTATACCAAGTCAACCATAATTTCTGCCGGTCCTTAACCATTTGCAACCCCTTCCTTGATGATGTCCATGATGTCCTTAAGTCTTTTTAAGAATCTATCCTCATCCAATCCGGTCCAGAAATACTCCTTGATCATGAGGGTGTATAATACCTCTACGAGCAGGCCGGAATCGATATCCGGCTTAATCAGGCCCCGCTTTTTGTCGCGCTCGATCAATTGCCTTAACCCCTCAGCCGAAGCGGCGCGTATTTTAGTAATAAAATCGCTGTCATCCATTTCCATCAGCCTGCTTATCCGGCCGTAGTTCGGTTTTAGCTTGCTCCATTCAAATGAGGCTTTGGTAGTTTGTACGCAGACTTCAAAAACATCGGCATCCGGATTGAATGTGGCCACATTACGGATAATCTCCCGCTTTTCTTTTAAAATCTCTTCGAACATATATTGAAATATGTCCTCTTTATCATTGAAATACTGATAAAAACTGCCTCGGGGTATTTCCGCCGTTTTGACGATTTGGTTGATGGACGCCTCGCTAAAGCGCCGGGTTGAAAATTCCTGGACGGCGGCATCAAAGATTTTGCGCTTTTTCGTTTCGTACAGATTGTTAAATGTTTCTTTCGGCATACTTGTACCTCCACTGAATCATACAATAGCACGAATCAATAAAAATGACAAGTATGTCATATGACATGTTTGTCATGATTTGAATGGTTTATGTTACCCTGTCTATAAGGCATTAATTGGGCTTCCATTCAGTTTTCCTGGACGGGAGAAAGGATTTATTTTGTGAGGGAAATGATTTTCTGATCGGGAGAAAGGATTTATTTTATGAGGGAAATGATTTCCTGGACGAGAGAAAGGATTTATTTTATGAGGGAAATGATTTCCTGGACGGGAGAAAGGATTTATTTTGTGAGGGAAATGATTTCCTGGACGGGAGAAAGGATTTATTTTATGAGGGAAATGATTTCCTGGACGGGAGAAAGGATTTATTTTATGAGGGAAATGATTTTCTGAACGGAAGAAAGGATTCATTTTGTGAATGGGTAATAAAGGGACTATCGAAAACGACGGCTTTATATTTTTTGCCCCCCATCACCCTCATGACCCTCATCCGGTTGAAAAACCGTTCTCAGGATTTGGTTGTCGGGTTGTTCCAGATAGGGGGTGAGTCCTTTTACCATACTCCGAATCAGGTTCATTCCGGCGGTATAGGTTCTTTGAAACATTTTCGTTCCTCCAAATTTATACATTAAATTTTTACTATCCTTGCGTGTGATGAAGCCTATTGACAATTAAGCCACAGAGGCGGAGCGTTCAGCCGCTTTTTTGAGTTATGAGGGTTATGAGGGGGATGAGGGCTTAAAAATAAAAAGCATCTTCCGCAAATCTCCTTCGGGCGATCTGAAAAAACCAAGCGGCTTTGATCGGGTCGCTTGGTTTAATACAATATCCTTACCGATATTTGGAATCATATTTACTTATGAGCTCAATCTTCCCGGTCAACCGGAATTGCGCCGAATCTTGCAGAGGCAAATCTACGGAACATTGTGCAAGAGGCGAGTTTCCGGTTTCATTGAATTAGGGCAAAAGCCGGCTGTTTTCCATCGAAACCATCTCAGTAACATGATGATGAGAAAAGACTTCATTTAAGGCCATGGCCGCCGCCCCGATCATTCCGGTGCGCTCCCCCAAACTGGAATTCTGAATGGTTAGTTCCCGGGTGGCTAGGGGGAGAGAACGGCTATATACGACTTCCTTTATGGCAGCCAGAAAACGTCCCCCGAGTCCGGTAACCCCGCCGCCAATAATAATTAAGGAAGGATTATAAAAGTTAATCAATTTTGCCAGCACCTGTCCAATGGTCCGGCCGCTTTTTTGAATTAAGTCAACGCATGCTAAATCACCATGTTCGGCGAGGGTTCCGACATCTTTGGCGGTAATGAAACCCTGCTCTTTTAACTTCTCAGCCAACAAAAAACTTTTTCCGGCCTCTGCGGTCTCTTTTGCCAAATTCCCGATGGCCGGCCCTGCGGCAATAATCTCTAAGCAACCCTTATTGCCGCAATAACAAGGGGTAGTATTGCCGTCGACTCCGATATGACCAATGTCCCCCGCGCAACCCTGGGAGCCCCGGTATAATTTTCCGTCACAAAATATCCCGGCCCCAATTCCGGTCCCGACTTTTATGAAAAGAAAGTTGTCAACATTCTTTCCGTGGCCGCTGTATCTTTCGCCATAAGCCATTACGTTTACGTCGTTATCCACATAAGCGGGGCAGCCGAAATGATCCGTCAAGGTTTGCTTAATCGGGTAGCGGTGCCAACCAGGCATAATCGGAGGGGAGACCGGGGTTCCCGTTGCAAATTCCACCGGGCCGGGGATGCCCATTCCGACACCGAGGATATTTTTCCGGTTTAGCTGATGCGTGATCAATAATTGGTCGCTTAAATCAAATATCCGTTCCATCACTTTTTCCGGCCCTTGGTAAACAAAAATCTCTTCGGTGCGATAGTCGGTGATCTCGGCATTCAAATTGCATAAAGCCACATTCAGACTACTGGCGCCCAGGTCGATGCCGATAATGTAACCGGAATCAATCGCAAAACTCAACAACAAGCCTTTTCGTCCGACTCCGGAACGATTATTATGCTCTTCTTTGACCAAGCCAATTTTGATCAATTTGTCGACATGCATGGATACGGTAGACTTGGATAACCCCGTTTCTCTCACAATTTCGGCCCGGGATAAAGGGCCGGAGCTTTTGATAATACTAAAAATAGCTGCCCCGGCCGCCGGCCCGAACCAACCAAATACCGGATTTTTTTCAGACTGCTCAGTTTTCATGGATTACGACCTTTTGTCATTTGATATTTCAATTGTCGAAAATCTGCTAATATTTTACCACATTGATCCTAGCGTGTGGAGATGAAATTCTTTTTCAAAAATTCCAGACCGCTCTCGGCCAAATCCTCGGATGAAAGCGCCAGTTTGCGCCAGACCGATACGGACCGGGCAATGCTCCGCACCTGATCGGTAAAAGACTCAATCACCAAGTCCCCTTGGTAATCGATTTCCCGGATGGCTTTGGCAATCTCGCTCCATGGAATATGGCCTGTCCCCGGGATTCCGCGATCATTTTCGCAGGTATGAATATGATAAGCAGCAGGACCCGCGGTACGGATCGCTCCGGGAATATCTTTCTCCTCAATGTTCATGTGAAAAGTATCCAGATGAATTCCTAAGGCGTCATGGTCCACCATTTTGATCAATTCCAACGCCTGGGCGACGGTGTTGATTAGACAGTTTTCAAAACGGTTTAACGGTTCAAAAGCCAATAATACGCCCTGATCTTTGGCCATTGCAGCCAAGGATCTGAGCCGGGGAACTAACCGGTCCAATACGCGTTGCCGCTCCGCCTCGCTTAGGAGCTCAGTGAAACCGACCGCTGAATGGAAAGGTCCACAGACAACCTTAGCGTCAACTTTAGCAGCGAATTGGATGCAAAAACGGAGATATTGATCGGCGTTTTTGAATACCTCACTATTTTCGTCAGCCATATTTCTATCCATTCCAACGACCGAGCAGACAGCCGGTTTTAGCTGATAACGATCTAAATAAGCCCGTGCTTCATCGGCCTTGATCAATTCGGGATCTTCCACTGCCATTTCAAACACTTCAAATCCCATTCGGGCGACTTTTTCATACAAGGCGCGCTCGTTTGTGGCAAATGGGGAGCTAAATAAGAAGGAATTCACTCCAAAATTCATCGTATCCGCCTCCTTTTCGACAATTGTAATTAGGCCCACCACATCTCGGACGGTGATTGCTTGAACAGAATTTGCTGCAAAAATTGAACCGCTTTTCCCAGCCCTTCATCGATGGAAGCTAACGGGTCTTCATGCTCGATACTCATTACATAATGATATCCTTGTATCTGGAGCATTGTCACGATTGATTTCCATTCGTCGGCGCCATGACCATAACCTACGGTCCGGAATGTCCAGCTTCGGTTGGATAAATCGTTATATGGCGTGGTATCAAGAACACCTTTGATATCGCAGGTATGCTTATCGATAGCAACATCTTTGGCATGAAAGTGATAGATCGCTTTTTCCGAACCCAATACCCTAATGGCTTCTACGGGGTCGATTCCTTGCCACCAAAGATGGCTGGGATCGAAATTGGCGCCGATTTCGGGACCCACTGCATTTCGCAGTTTTAATAAAGTTGCCGGGTTATAGACCAAAAATCCGGGATGCATTTCAAATGCCAGTTTGGTGATTCCATATTTTCTAGCCTCAGCGGCAGCTTGCTGCCAGTATGGGATCGCTCGTTCTTCCCATTGCCACTTCAGGACCTGCGAAAACTCCGGCGGCCAGGCGCATGTGACCCAATTGGGATATTGGGCGCCGGGTCCTTCTCCGGGACATCCTGAAAAAAGGCAAATTCGATCGACGCCTAGTTCATTGGCCAGTTGTAATGTTTGCAGAAGTAAATGATGATCGCGTTCGGCAATGGTGGGGTCGGGATGAAGCGGGTTTCCGTGACACGATAAAGCGCTAAGAGTCAACCCCCGATCGGTGATGGCCTTCAGGAACTGAAGCTGCGATTGCTTGTTGTTTAATAACAAATCCGGTTTGCAGTGCGCATCGCCGGGATACCCGCCGGTACCAATCTCAACGGCTTCCAAGCCACAGGTCGCCACCTTATCCAGCATTGCTTCAAAACTTAATTGTTGAAATAATGGCGTAAATACTCCTAACTTCATTGGCTCACCTCATTTTCTTATAGTGTAACCCATCTTTTTTCGGCTCCGCTCTGGACGATAGCTTCAATCACTTTCATAATCCGATGGCCATCTTCGAAAGTGGGATAATTTTTTTCCTGATTCTCGATGGCGGAATAAAATGAGCTCAGATTGTTTTTGATACAATCCGGGAAACCCTCGCTATGGCCGGATGGATAATGAGCGAATCGGCTCGCCGCGGCTGGCATGGCGGCGGGATCTTTATATAACTGGTGGTTCGCCCCGTTCCGCTCGCCAATGAATAGATGTTCCGGGTCTTCCTGCTTCCAAGACAGGGAACGTAATGACCCATCGATCTCAATTTCCAGGCCATTTTTGTGGCCGGCGCTAATTTGAGAAACCGTAAAATTACCCACGACTCCCTGTTGGTAATGGAGTAAAACAGAGGCCCAGTCTTCGGTATGAACCTGCACCGGTTCGGTTTCTACCGACTGTTGTTGAAAGGTTTCCGCCGTTTGAATGGGTTTGCGGCGTACTGGAATGATTACTGCATAATCCGCCATCACTTCAACAATTTCCAACCCCGAAAGATACCGGGCCAAGTCGCACCAATGGGAACCGATATCCCCTAATGTTCTGGCGCGTCCGCCTTGATCCTCTTCCACCCGCCAATTATAATCGGTATCGAACATCAGCCAATCCTGCAAATACCGGCCGTGAATCGCCCGGATTTCCCCAAGATAACCTGAAGCAATCAAATTTTTGGCCCATTGCATCATTGGATAATAACGATAACAGAAATTGACGCCGGCGACTAACCCGGTTTGTCTTGCCAAATCGGCCAACTGGCCGGTTTCCTCTGAACTTACGGCTAGCGGCTTTTCCGAAAAGACATGTTTTCCAGCCCTGAGGGAAGCTTTGTTAATGTCGAAATGATATTGATTCGGGGTGCAATTATGAACAATTTCAACTTCCGGATCGGAGATCAAATCCTCCCATCGCTCATAAACTTTTGGCACATGGGTGGATTTCCCCTTTTCCAGATCTTTTTCGGCGACCGCCACTACGTCGATAAAGCCTAAACGTCGTAATGCTTCCAAATGGGCGGTTCCGATAAAACCCAAACCAATTAAACCAACTTTAAATTTTTTCATCTGTTTCCTCCGTTGCTTCAAGTATGAACCTTGTAATGCCGGAAATATTCATTCTTGATTTAGCGATTTTATATTCAATGAAACACAATTTTACCACCAGAAAAAAATATGATTGGGAAAAACAAGCTCCCTCCCTTCCATAAACAAGAAAAGCAATATTCGTTTGATTGGGTTGTTAATTTGTTCGTTTTATGGACAATTTAATAGTACATTCGTCTTTTCTGCTTATAATCCTGCCAAGAATAAAAATTATTGCAGCAGCATTCTATAGTCGCCTCAGGCTGGGTGTCCTTGGCTTTTTCATAAAGGATGGCCGCTAATTTTGGCTTTGGATTATGTTGGCGAGATAACGAAAGTTGTTAATACTGACAAGGATCTTATGGATATCTTAAAATTTTCTAAAAAAGCGCGGGAGGTAAAGAAGGATAATCGACAAAACAGTAGAAATAATATTCCATATTGTTCGTTTTTTGGACAAATTAAGTTTGGCTTTGGATGGAAAATGAATTATTTGATTTTCCGAAGCCGGGATAGGCAAGACAATCAAGAAAGTTTCGGGAAGGGGGGATTCTCCGAAAAAACGGGGCTTTTTCAACCGAACTTAACTTAATTAATTGCGGAGGTGTGTTTCAATGAAAAAAGTTGCTTCTTATTTGCTTGGTCTGTTGCTTTTAGTATTAACCTTTACAGTCCCCAACTTTGCCGCTCAAAAGGGCCTTACTTATGGTTATGTGACTCCCGGCCCTGATACCTGGTACAAAAGAGATGTTGATGGATTTGTTTGGGCTGCTAAAATGAAGGGAATTAAAACCGTGGTTTTGAATTCGGATTATGATGTTCAAAAAGAAGTATCCAATATTGAGTCCCTCATTACTCAAGGTGTCGATGGCATGGCGATCTTCTCCTTCAATCAGCAGGGCGCCATCACGGCCGCAAAGAAATGTAAAGAGGCGGGAATTCCTCTGGTAACGGTTGATAATTGCGGTCAGGCTTTGGCGACCGGAAATGACATTGTTGCTGCCGTTGATTTTGATTGGAAAGCTATGGGCAAGAACTATGCCGAATATTTTGCCAATAAATTTCCGGGCAAAAAAGTGGCATTAATCACAGGTATGCTTGAGCATCTACCGGTTCAAATGATCACCGGCGCGATGAAAGAACGCCTGAAAGAGCTCGGTAAAAATGAAATTGTCGCTGTCCGGGATGGCAAATACGACCCGCCGACCGCTGTAAACCAAGCGCAGGATTTGGTTCAATCCGGCGCTAAATTCGATATCCTTTGGATCATGAATGAAGATATGGCTGCTGCCGTTATCCGATATCTTAAAAACCAAGGTTTACTGGAAAAATATACTGTTATTGCCCAGAACGGTTCCCCGGTGGGTATTCCGCTTGTCCAGAATGGTGAGTTGAATTATACGATTAGTAGCTCGCCGGGATGGGAAGGAATGGTTTCCCTACTCGCTTTACACCAATTTGTTTCCGGGGATTCCAAGAAAAAGAACCAACAGATTATGTTGCCGGTTATCCCGGTTACCCGCGGGAATGTTTCGGATAAAACCAAAGTTGTGCCTTGGGAATGCGATACGGTTTGGATTGGGTTGACAAAACAATACTTCCCGAAATTGGGATCTTATTTGCCGGCTCCAAACAAAGCGCCCAAGCCCTGATCCCAGTGAATGAAAAAATTAATTCCGGGATGAAGATTTAAGGTAATTTTGAAGTGGGGGGCTGTCTTTCGAAACGATTATCGATCGAGATATACAATATAAAAGTTTTCGATAGGGTATATCTCATTGGGTTTCAATAATTCTTCAGACAGCTTCCCCATTATATCCCAATGTGAAAGGGGGCGCTGACAGCAGATGGATCAGATAGAACAGACGGAAATCCTGGCTGTCCATGATATTGCAAAAACTTTCGGCGATACGGCAGCTTTAAAAAATGTACAGTTCAATCTTATCGCCGGAGAGGTACATTGTTTGGTGGGAGAGAACGGAGCGGGCAAATCCACGCTTATTAAGATACTCTCCGGAGCCCAACAACCGGATCAAGGAGAAATAATAGTTTTTGGCAAAGAATTTTCCCGCCTTACTCCGGATTTGGCGCTGGAGATGGGAATCGCTACAATTTACCAAGATATTGAGTTGATTGAGTCTCTTAGCGTGGCTGACAATATTTTTCTGGGACATGAAATAAAAAATAAATTCGGGACGATCGATTATGCCGCCCAAAATCGAAAAGCCCGGGAATTAATGGATTCTATAAGTATCAGTATTTCCGAGACGGCACTGGTGGAGGATCTTGCTCCTGCTCAGCAGCAGACTCTGCAAATTGTCAAAGCATTACACATTCACGCCAAGATTATGATTATGGATGAACCAACCTCCTCGCTGGGTGTTGAAGAAACCAAAGCCTTGATGGATCTGGTGCGAAGATTAACCTCCCAAAAAATTGGGGTTATCTATATATCGCATTATTTAGACGAAATCTTTGAAATCGGCGATCGGATTACGGTATTAAAAGATGGCCAAGTGGTAGAGACTTTTGAAACTAAAAAGTCGGATATTAAAATGATTACCAAGAGTATGATCGGCAGGGAACGTTCGCTTTTTTACAACCGGGAAAAAGTTACGACCGGTCCGGTTGTCTTTCAGGCCCGGAAGTTAAGCCGGCAAGGGCTATTTGAGAACGTCAGTTTTGAACTTCATCAAGGCGAAATCCTTGGTTTTGGAGGAATTGTCGGCGCGGGCCGTTCTGAGTTGATGAACGTAATCTTTGGCGCCGATCAGAAAGATCAAGGAGAGCTCCTGATCAATGGCAGGGTAATCCATCCCGCCTCACCCAGGGACGCTATCGGCGAAGGATTGGCCATGATTCCGGAGGATCGGAAATTACTGGGTCTCTTTGATGTCCGTTCGGTCCTGGAAAATGCGATGATTGTCAAAAATGAGCTCCTTCACCTCCTTCTAAATCATAAACAAGAGCGGTCCGAGACTGAGAAATTAATCGACCGCCTTCATATAGTTACCGCGGGATTGGGATTGCCGGTAGGGTTTTTAAGCGGCGGGAACCAGCAAAAAGTGATTTTGGCCCGTTGGTTATTAAGCAAGGCGCAGGTCTTCATCTTTGATGAACCCACCAAAGGGGTCGATATCGGCGCTAAGGAACAAATCTATGAAATCATGATTGAGCTGGTAAAGGAAGGGAAAAGCATCTTGATGGTTTCCTCGGACATGCCGGAACTCATCTCCGTTAGCGACCGGATTGCCGTGATGCGAGAGGGTAAGCTGGTAACCATCGTTAACTCCAAAGACGTCACCGAACAAGAATTGCTGGGATATTTTTTGGGTATTAGTGATAATGGAGGTAAAAAATAATGAATGAACTCGGCGCGATATTAAAAAAGAAAATTCTCGCCAATCAATGGTTTTTTCTACTGGTGGTTGTGATTGTTCTTTCAATTATTGCCGGGACGGTAAACAGTCGCTATTTCTGGCCGGGAAATATAAGCAATTTATTGGGTCAAATTTCGGTTTTAAGTTTGGTCGCCTGTGGCGCAACGATTCTAATTATCTCCGGAAACTTCGATATCTCGGTGGGCGCCAACATCGGCCTTTCTTCGGTGATTATGGCAATGTTGATGAGAAACGGGGTTTACCCCCCGCTGGCGGCTTTGATCGGGATATTGATAGCGATTACCTGCGCATCTTTTATTGGTGGAGCTTCCATTCTTTTTAAAGCTCCTTCATTTATTATTTCTTTAGCTGCGATTGGAGTCTTTCAAGGAATTGCTTTATTTATTACCCAAGGTACCATTCAAACGATTTATGGACAATTTGAGATGTTGGGCGGTATGAAGTTCTTTAATTTTCTTCCGTTGCTGTTTGTCATCGCCATCGTAGGATATATCATTATTCATTTTATTTTGGCCCATACCCAATTGGGACGTTCTGTCTACGCGATTGGGAATAATGAACGCGCAGCATATTTAGCCGGTATTCATGTAAACCGGAAGAAAATGATCTTTTTCGCCCTGAACGGTCTGTTTGTCGGTTCTGCAGCGATGCTGCTGCTTTCCAGAGTTGGAGCGGCTCAACCGAGCACCGGTTCGGGTATCGAACTTCAGGCCATCGGCTCGGTTGTAATCGGCGGCGCTCCGATGGCTGGAGGCAAGGGGAATGTAGTGGGGACTTTCTTCGGGGTTTTGCTCTGGGGGGTTATTGCCAACGCATTGAATATGATGCGGGTTAATGCTTATATCCAGGATATAATTATCGGACTTCTGATTATCTTCGCGGTTGCGGTTAGTTCGTTGCGTTTGCGGACGGAAAAGGCAGCGATGGGATGATTCAACTTGAGTTTGCTTAAGTAAAAAGTTCACAATCATTGAGTAGTTAGCTTTCACAACAGATGAATTACATGGGAAAGCGGCTACTGCAGATGAGAAAAGTCTTCGATAATATATGGAATATCATCGAAGACTTTTTAATAGGCTTTCTTTCGCGAATAATAAGTAAATTACAGCGTGAAAGATATCAACACAGCAATATTAACTAAAGTGAGGCTCATAACAGTTCGTCTACATAGGATACGCCTTCGACCAAGCTAATTGCTTCATAAAACGCAGGCTGATCTACTTTCAGGGGTATTTTGATGGACAGTACGATACCGATGGTTTCACTATCCAGATTCCTGTTTTTGGTCATTTCATAGGAATATATTTTGCATTCGTTACTTTTCAAATATCCGAATAGTTTTCGGAGGACCCTTAAGCTTTCCAATTCTATGTATAAATCGCAGATATGGGAATTCTTGCTAAACCAATCATCCAGACGATGGAAAATAGTCATGACCAAAAAAATAAAGATACAGCTGATGATGGCGCCTTTGTAAAAACCAATACCGATTGCCAGCCCCATACAGGCAGAGGCCCACAAGCCGGCGGCGGTCGTTAGTCCCCTCACTTTCCGATCGTTTGTTACAATGATGGTTCCAGCCCCCAGAAAGCCAATCCCGCTGATAACCTGAGCTCCAATTCGGGCAACATCTCCTGAATGAAATACTTCAACAATATATTGATTGGTAAGCATCGCCAGAGCAGAACCCAGGCAAACGAGAATGTGGGTTCGAAAACCTGCCGCCCGTTTCATTTTGCCTCTTTCATAACCAATTACGCCGCCACATAGGATCGCCAGTAACAGCCGTAATACAATGGAAACCGTATCCACGCCATTAAACATCTGATTTCCTCAACTCCAAATTTATTCTGCAAGCATATTCAAATCGTTCCCATTGGTTGCGATTACTTTTTTGTACCAATAAAAACTTTTTTTGGGGATTCTTTCTAAGGTGCCGGTACCATCATTGTTACGGTCGACATAGATGAAACCATATCTTTTTTTCATCTCACCGGTACTGGCGCTGACAATATCAATCGGTCCCCAAGTCGTATAACCGATAATGTCAACTCCATCGCCGATGGCCTCACGTAACTGAACGATGTGGTCATTCAGATACTTGATACGATAGTCATCATTGATAATATAACCGTCTTCCAATTTATCGACCGCTCCCAGCCCATTTTCCACAACAAACAACGGTTTTTGATAGCGGTCATAAAAGTGGTTTAGGGTAATTCTTAACCCTTTGGGATCGATTTGCCATCCCCAATCCGAACTATCCAGATAAGGGTTGATTATTTCTCCGGTGCTTGTTGTAGGTTTGCCCTCCAGATTGGTACCGGTAACATGACTCTTGTAATAACTCAGCGAGATAAAATCGACAGTATGCTGTTTTAGAATCTCCTCATCGCCGACTGCCATATCAATGATCAGATGATTCTCTTGGAAGTACCGTTTCATATAAGCAGGATAAACTCCTCTTGATTGTACATCACCAAAAAACAGGGTATGGCGCTCTTCCAGCAAGGCCTGTAACACATCATCGGGATTGCAGGAATAAGGGTAAACAGGACCGGATGCTATCATACAGCCGATCTTTGATTCCGGCGCCATCTCATGACAAGCTTTCACCGCCAGGGCGCTCGCCACTAGCTGGTGATGGGCAGCCTGAAATTGTATTTGTTTTTTGTTGGTCTCATGTTCCAGAGTAAGGCCCCCGCTGATAAAGGGTCCAAAAGAAGTAACGGCATTAATTTCATTAAATGTTATCCAATATTTTACTTTGCTTTGGTAGCGGTTTAAGATAGTCGATACATACTTGAGGAAAAATTCAATCAGTTTGCGGTTTTTCCAGCCGCCATATTTTTGAACGAGATTCAAGGGCATCTCATAATGAGACATGGTAATGACCGGTTGAATCCCATGTTTTATCAATTCATCCAACACGTTATCATAGAACTTTAATCCTTCTTCATTCGGGCGGTCTTCATCTCCGTTGGGGTATATCCGGGTCCAGGCAATGGATAACCGAAAACATTTAAACCCCATCTCTGCAAATAAGGCAATATCCTCACGGTAGCGATGATAAAAGTCGATCCCTTGATGGTACAGTATCCTATCGGAACCGTCATACACAGGAGGACTTTGACTGCCGTGGGGAAGTACATCCGCTACTGATAAGCCTTTACTGCCCTCCCGGTATGCTCCTTCCGCCTGATTGGCAGCAATAGCGCCGCCCCACAGAAAATTTGCCGGGAACTTAGCATATATTGATTTTTCCATAACTGTGACCGTCCTTTCTCGCAATACTAAAAAATCATCTTGCAAATGATACTGTTTTAACCGGATATTACATTAGGGGAGATTTTAAACGATTTATAATGGCAATGGCTTCCGTGAAGTACAGAACAGCCAACCTGACCGGTTAAATACGGATCATCCCTATCTTCATACTCGATTAAAATATTCAAAGCATCACTGACCGTAATTTTTGACCCGCTTAATGAAATTCTAAACCGGTATTTTTCATTCAATTTCCATTCGTAGTCAATTTCTTTTAAAATCTGATACCCGTTGCAGTTTTTATATAAAACCAATTTCCCACCGGGTCCAAGACCTGCTGCATACGAACGGATTGCTCCCTGAACCCTGAAATTAATATTGTGATATTCTCCAATTTTGGGAATCAGCCATGCTTCTACAGTATAATCCCGTAGCATATATGCGCCGGTATAGGCCTCTCCAAAATCGCTGCAGCTGCCGCTTAATTCGTTGTTTTCAAGCTTCCATATTCCCTTCAAATATGTAAACTGGCTTACTTCCCGATGCATCCCTTGCCATTTTTCCATCCGTTCCTTACTAAAATCCAACGTATAGTCCGGAGTACCCTGGATGTCAAAATCATCAATATAAACGGTTAAAAGCGCTGATTCCCCTTCATTACCAATCATTTTAATCCCGGCTTCTTCAATACATGCACCTGATAAAGATGGAATGTCATACGTGAGCTGAATCCATTTCCCGCCGCACAGCTTCTGCGCTTTTGAGCACAACTGCTTTTGATGATTTCCGTCAAAAACATAAAGACAGGCTTCTACACTTACATCCGAACGATTATCCAACATTACATAAGTCTGTATCCTTTGACCCGGGTACAAAGTGGGAGAGAAAGCGGGATCATAACGGCTGTCATTAAAATCTTCCGGCCGGTAATAGGTTTTATAGAACGCCCGGATGTAGTAAGCTTCCCGGCTATTTTTCGCTAATTTCGCGGTAACTTTGAGGGCGCCTTTTCCAGTATGAGCAACTTCTGTTGTCTGCTCCAGCTGATAATCGGTAACATTATCGGAATCAGCAGTTATACGGAACGCGTGGGTAGACCCTGGTAATTCAAAGTGATATTTGGCGCTTTTGCCAGATATGATATCCAGCCATTCATCCCCGGGCTTTTCTCCGGCAAGTTTATAACCCAGCCCAGCGATGTAACAGGCGCAAGTTGAAATATCCGTTATATTCAAACTGCCGATAACGCTGGAACAAATCAGCAAATCGTTGATGGGCTTTCTCCAGTTGTTGTCGATTCCTTCAAGCCCAACCATCACGCCTACGATTGTACCGACATTACCAACGTTGCAGTCGGTATCCCAACCACACATATTGCTGATATTGATGGTTTTCGAAAAATCACCGTTTCCATAAAGCAATGAGAGCACGATCACTGCCGAATTGGGTATGATGTGGCAATTACCCTCATAACGGTCATAGCCATAGTTGTTTTTCACATATTCAAAACAAGCTCTCCAGTTTTCCGGATTCCGGCCATGAAAGAAAATAACATCTTCGGCCATTTTATGATATTCACAATCCTGAGGAATTACCGAGAGTCCTGCTCTGATCACTGCTTGGACATGATTTTCTTTAAAAGCCGCGCTAATGCAGGCCGCAACGAACATACCTCCGTAAACTCCGTTTCCATCATGGGACACTCCCGCGACTCTTTTGGTGAATTTGGCTGCCAGCTGATAATCACAGGGAATCATAAGGCCGCAGGTGTCAATAAATATTTGTCCGCCGATTTGTTCGGCGACGCTGGCGCCGTTTTGGGCAATCGATCCCGAGCGCGGCGCTGGAATCCCATTCCGGAGATTTAGGTAGGCGGTATGCTCGGTTGAAATTCCGTAGCCACCCCACCAATAAAACCCATGTTCATAGGGAACATAATTCAACCATGTATTCCCGATATTTTCCTCCGGTATTTCCACAGTACACTGGTAATCTTCCAATGCCCGCAGAAAAAAGATGGGACCATTGGTATCATCATCGGCGGCGAAATTTTTAAAATCAAACAGATAACCGGTAATTTCACCGTAAGTTTCCCGGATTTTTTCATAGCTCCAACCTTCGATGTTTGAACCGTGGCGTACGCCGATGATCTTGCCAAGCCAACCGGCATATACCTTTTCGACATAATGTTCAGGAATGCGTTTCATATTAAATTCCCCTTTATATAATGGCTGTTATTACAAACAGTATCCAAAAATAGTCATTAATCATATTGCCGAAATTACATTCTGGTCATTCGATTTACAAAAAATTAACCCATACTTTAACGTATGACACTAGCCGCAAAATAGCCATATCGCTCAAATGGCCATGCAGATTGTCTTAAAATCGTATATTACTATATTTACAGGACGGAAATGAAGTTTCAGATTGCAACAAAATTGCAACTTATTGAAATTAGAGGGCAGCGATATGAAAATGAGATACTGAAAGTGATCAGACAATCAGCATCTCATTTACTTCATTGCTGTCTATGAAGATACTCCATAACGTATGTGCTAGTTATGCTTTGCTTATCAGGTACTGCCCCAATTCGAAAATATGGACCAGTAGACTGTCTCGCAATGGATCCGGTAGTTTTCTGACAAAGTTATGGACTTCAAAGGTAAAATCCCCGGAGTACTTAATTTCTGTCAATGTCTTCATCAGGGGATCCCAGTTGATATTTCCAAAGAACGGAGCCAGGTGTTCATCAAAATTCTGATGATTATCAGCCACATGGGTCGCTTTCAGCCTGGTTCCCACTTGTCGGAGACTTTTGATTTGATCTTCATTGGTTAGATGAGCATGTCCAAAATCCCAGCAGATTCCAACATTAGGTTCATCAAAAGAATCCACAAGTTCCAGAAGTTCTTCCACGGCTGCCGCAAACTCCCGGTTTTTTCTGTCGTTTTCCGGCAAATTTTCAATGGCAATCCCGCAATTATATTTCCGCGCCAGCTCTATATGGGGAAGAAAATACTCATGGTTTCTGCGTAAACTTTCTTTGTAGGAATAACCCGGATCAAAGACAGTGCCGGCATGGATCACGATCCATTTCACGCCCAACATTCCCGAACCGATAATCGCTCTCCGTACCAGTTCCTCTTTACTTTCACGGTCCGTAACGGTGTAATCACAGACATTATAAAACAAAGTATGGGACTGGGAAAATACAATGCCGCATTTTTGGGCCGTTTCGCCGATCCATTTGACCCAGTCTTGCCAATTGTTGAGGGTAAGCGGCCGCCCATCGCCGGACTGGTCACAAAAGTTCATATCCATCACTTTGAATCCGGCCTTTGAGCAACGTTGCAAACACTCTTCCACGGAAACTGATTCTTGCCTGTCAGGAACATAGTCCAAAATATTCGTTGAAGTGGAAAGCCTCATTTTGGTTCCTTCTTTGCGGTTTATATTTTTCGATACTACTCATTGGCGCGATTATAAAAATTAAGGGCTTTATTGGCATCAGCCGCCATATTTTTCACTGCTGTATCAATGTTTACCTTGCCTTCGATGGCGTTGACAATATTGTTGTCAATTGTGGTATTGATAGCACTGGAACAACCGCAAATCGCCTCTTGAAGGTAAAGGTTGGAAGATTTAATCTGGTTGACTGCTACGCCAAAGTAAGGATTGGTAGAAAGATACTCCTTAAATTTAGGCATATCATAAGTCTTCAAATTGGTCGGGAAATAGCCGGTATTCTGACACCAGTCCAACTGTACCTCGGGGCTGGTCAAATATTCGATAAATTTACATGCCGCGTCGATGTTTTTCTTGTTGCCACGGTTCATAACATACAGTGCCGAACCTCCCGGAGCTGCTCCGCCCTTATCATTTTTGTTGACTTTGGGAAGAAAAGCAGTACCCCATTCAAATTTGTTGCCGACTCCGTTGGCAATTCCTTTGATGGCAGCGCTTGATGAAATATAAATCGCATTGGTGCCCGCAATAAAATCGCTTTGATCGGTTGTCCCGGTGTATTTAGCGTTGCCGTTTTTCATGGCTGGCACATAAACTTCCAGGAATTTCTTCATCGTGCCGTCTTTGTCAAAGGCAACTTTGGTCATAGTATCCATCCGGCCGCTTTTATTGTTACCCATAAATGAATAATCATTGCCCTTACTGCTCTGCATGCCTATCCAACTGGTAAGCTGATACCATCCTGCTTCCAATTCAAAGCCATATCGCTCAACTTTGTTTCCGTTGGTCTTATACAGTTTGGAGGCATACTCTCCCAACTCGGAAATTGTCTTTGGCGGCTGTTCCGGATCCAGTCTTACTTCTTTAAATGCGGTTTTATTGTAGTACATGATAATGGTAGAACAGGCAAAAGGAATGCCGATTTCTTTATTTTTAAAGGAGAACTGGGCGACACTATTCGGGAGAAAATCCGTTGGTTTCAAGTTCTTGTCTCTTGCGAAAAGATCCTTTGCCCATACGGTTTGCTTGATGTCCTTAATGTAACCGGTGCTGTCGGAAGGGATGGTAACCAAATCAGGAAGCAGGTTTGCGTTTCTTGACTGGGCAACCGCTTTGTATTTCTGCATTAAGTCAGCGTATACTCCCTGGTAAACTATTTTTACCGTAATATTTTCTTTTTTGCCCTCTCCGGCATTGAATTGTTCGACCAGCTTTTGCAGTTCCTGACCGTTAACACCGCTCATGGCATGCCAAAATGTAAGGGTAACCGGCGTAGAGTTTGAAGCAAATAAGGATGAAGTATTCCATGCCAATAAACTGAAAATCATTAAGCTACCAAGTAACAGGGAAATCAACCGTTTCTTTTTCATAAGCCTATGCCTCCTAAAATGATTGTATTTGTTAAAATGTATTGTCCCATTCGAGCGGAAATACATTTTAGCCTTTAATAGACCCTGCAGTTACACCGGATATAATTTTCTCTTTAAAGATTATGAAAATGATAATTGCAGGAATCAGTACGATGATGGAACCTGCCATCGTAGGTCCGAATACCGTACATTCATCGTTACTGAGCATGGTAATTCCGACCTGAATGGTTCTCATTTCAGGCGCATTGGTAATTAACAGCGGCCATACATATGCATTCCAAAGGCCGACAAAGGAAGAGATAAAAACCGAAACCGTTACCGGCTGGCAAATTGGCATGATAATCGAAGTGAAAAACCGGAAATTCCCGCATCCGTCCATCACTGCCGCGTCCCGAAAATCTGAGGGTATGGATTTCATAAATTGCCTGAGCATAAACATATACATCACATCGTTAAAATAGACAATCATTACACCTAAATAGGTGTCCATTAAGCCGGCAGATGTGACTGTGAGATAATTGGTCACTATCAGGGCATCCCCGGGTATTACCATCGCCGCTAGTATAAAAAAGAAAAAGAATTTTTTCAGCGGAAACTGCAGAAAGGAGAATGCAAACGCTGCGGTGCAGGCGGTTAATATGCGCGCCAGCGTGGCGAAAAGCGCCAGCACAATCGAGTTGAAGATATATCTTCCCAAAAGGCTACCGCCCAGGACCTTAATATAATTCCCCAGATAAAAGAAATGAGAAATCCATTTAGGCGGATAACTATTGATGTCGGACTCCTTCATAAACGAGACCGAAAAACAATATAGAATTGGAAATAAAATCAATAATGCAAAAATCAGAGTCATAAAGCCGGTAATGTAATAGGATAAGCTTTTTTTGGATATTTCCTCATGATAATGATTCATCCGTAATACACACCTTTTTTTTCAAATTTGAAGGTAAGTGCGAGTAAACTGCCAATGATCAAGAAAATAACCACCGACAAGGCAAACGAATATCCATAATATCCATTCTGATAGGCCTGAGAGTACATAAGGTAAACCAGTGTTGTCGTTGACTGATTCGGGCCTCCCAGGGTGGATAAAGCAAGGATGGGACTTACCATCATCAAACTGCCGATGGTTGATGTACAGAACAAAAAGAAAAGCGTTGGCGAAATCAAGGGTATCACGATGTGTACTGTCTTCTGAAACCAATTTGCACCGGCTATATCGGCGCTTTCCATCACATCGGTCTGTACATTGCGCATTGCCGCGGTCAGAAACAGAAAATTAAATCCGATGGACAGCCAGATATTGAAAATCGCCAAACCCATCAGGGCATAATGGCTATCTGAAAACCAGGGGGTACTGATATTCAAAACATAGTCAAAAAGTCCGATAGTCGGATTCAGCAACAGTTTGAATATCATTGCCGCTACGGAAACAGAGACTGACATTGGAATTAAAAAAGACACCGTCGAGAATTTATTAAAGATACCTTTTTTATTGGCCAGCAAGGCAAATACCATGCTTAAAATGAGGCTGCCCGGTACGACCACGGCTGCATAGATCAAGGAGTTTTTTACAGCCACATAAAATAGCGGGTCCTGGAAGAGTTCAATATAGTTTGTAAGCCCCGCAAATCTGCGGGCAATACCTTCCTTATTAATAAAAAAGAAGCTGTTCACTATGGTCTTTATAAATGGATAATAAACAAATAGGACCACAAAAAACAGGCAAGGAATCAGGTATAAAAAAGGTTCAACCGTACTGAAAACCCTTTTCTTTTTTTGATTGCCATCATCAGAGTTAACTGTCAGAATCCGTTGCATGTTTAGCCCTTTCCTTCAAGATTTAGTATTTAAAATACCATTGCTTGATTATTGATGAAATTATTATATAATACATTTGTGCACAAATCTTATAAAAAAGAGGCAAAAACTGTGCAAAAACAACCAGAATATCTTTGCAAAGTTGAATACGAAACCCATGACTTTTCGCCTGATTTTCCTGTAAATTATTTAGGAAACCGCTCCTATTCCCCTTCGATCGACCCGGTTTCCTTCATGCATTATCACAATTATGTAGAATTAGGTTACTGTTACCGAGGATCCGGTATTTTTTTTATCGATGAAAAGGTATTGCCTTTTTCTGCTGGCGATTCAAGTATCATTTTTGAAAATCAGATCCACATTGCCCAAAGCCACGCCAAAGATCCCAGTGACTGGAAATTTGTTACCCTTGATGCGACCAAACTTCTTTCGGATTTTGGCTTTACCGATTTGGAAACCCTATCGAACATTTTAAAAAAGGTCCATAACAGTGAAAACATCTATCGAAAAAACGATGAATCAAAGATACCGGAACTCATCTATGAAATTGTCAGCGAAATGGAATCTTGCAAAGAAAATTACCCGATCATGGTTAAACTATTAATAAGCCAGCTTTTCTTAAAGCTTTACAGGATCAACTGCGACAGCAACCGAGATAACAAATTTAACTATTTTGACCGCATCAAAAAAATTTCTCCGGCCCTTAAATGCATTACCGATAATTACCCAAATGAAATTAGCATCGAGACTTTGGCCCAGCTATGCTTTATGAGTATGACCAACTTCCGAAGAATCTTTAAAAGCGCCACTGGCAAATCCCCGGGTGAATACCTGCATACTGTAAGGATCAAAATGGCTTCCATCATGCTGCTGAATTCCAATGACTCTATTTTGGAAATATCCCTGAAAGTAGGGTATCCTACAGTTTCCAGTTTCAATCGCCATTATAAAGAAATACTGGGCATGTCCCCGCGGGATTGGAGAAAACAAAAGCAGCCGCTTCCGTAATTTTCGTTATTTACAGGACTAAAATGCCGCAGTCGCATATTTACTCTTGCTTAGGAATAGGTTGGTCCTCTTAGAAACTTTTTCTAAGATTACGCTTATTTCCGTTCGTGAAAATTTTTTAAAAAGGGTAGACTTTAAAAGAGCATGGCTCACTTCAGCATGGGGATTTCCAAATCAATAATTTCAAAAAAAATTTTCAAAGAGAAAGTAGCCTTGATCGGTTATGTGGGATCCGGATGAATAGGCTATCGCCCGAAGTGTCGCTTATGGAAAACAATTTACCGTGAGGACATAATCCGGCGCGATAGCGCTGAGAAGGAGGAAAAAATGATGGAGCAACATTTTCTAAAGAACATCGATTTTAAAACAGTGTTATCTTTTGAGTCGCTGGTTGAGTATCAACCCGGGCAAGTGGTGAGCCGTACCTTGGCGCAAGGGAAGGCGTTGAGTCTTACTCTATTTGCTTTCGATCAAGGAGAAGAGATAAGTTCCCACTCCTCTTCCGGAGACGCTTTGGTCTATATTATGGATGGTGAGGCCGAGATCACCATCGGTGAAGAGATATTTCAGCTCAATAAAGGGCAGAGTATCGTGATGTCTGCTGGAATCCCCCACGCGCTCCGGGCAAAGGAACGGTTTAAAATGTTTTTAGTGGTGGCCTTTGCACTGTAAATCATTAGAGGGTAATCCTATCATATTCGCCTGCTCTAAATCCAAGGGCAGGCCAGTTTATTTATTGAAAACCCATACCCATGGTCGGTATGCTATGCATTAACAACATTGATTTACCGGAAATGCAGAAGTGGCGGGAGATGATCGCGGAACAAGCGGAAAGACTCGAACGGCTGTGCGATGAAGACTTTTTGCCGGAAATCGCCGCCACCTCTGCGCCCTGTAAAGTGGAGAAGGTCGGCAGAAATGACCCTTGTCCTTGTGGCAGTGGGAAAAAATATAAAAAATGTTGTTTATATAAAAATAAAACATAAACAAAAAACCGCCCAGATGTCTATAAGACATCTTTTTTTATCAGCCCGGTCAGTTCCCCGGTGTAGATGAGCGATAATTTGTGCATCGCCCGGGTACAAGCAATATATAAAAGCTTACGGTCATAATCCGTGTGATAAGTCTCACGATTGGCCGAAAGGATGATTACCTCATCAAATTCAAGTCCTTTTGACATTTGAATCGAAGTAATCGTAATTCCTTTGGTAAATCTCTGGCTTTCAGGCGTGAGCAATTGGATATCGCAGTCTGCGGATAAAATTTGATATAGCGCATGGGCCGCGCCGTTTGTCTTTAGGATAATTCCCAGAGTCGCCTGGCCGCTGACCTGAAAAGCCTTGACTTTCCCCCTTGTTTTTGCCAGCTCATCCTGAGAATTGCTGCAAAAAAGGATTTCAGGAGTATCTCCGTGGCGTTCAACAGGTTCAAGCGCCGTTCCATTTTGTATCCTCTTGGCAAAAGTAATAATCTCGTAGGTCGATCGATAACTCTTGTTCAGCTCCACCATCTCGGCGGTTTCGTAAAGTCTCTTAAAGTCATGAAGAGAATGGAAATGATTGGGGTTGAGGGATTGCCCGAAGTCCCCAAGAATTGTCTTTTTGCAGTTGAAGAGCTTATTCATCACCACATACTGAACGGACGTATAATCCTGCATTTCATCGATAACGAGATGCCGGATCAAGCGGTTTTCTTTCAAGCCCTCGAATGCCGCATGGAAATACATAAACGGATAAACATCCGCCCATTCCAGTGTTTTCTTATCCGGCATCACGAATTTCTCAGGAATTTTCATGGCCCGATAAAAGTCTTTATAGAGCGCCAGCGTGTTTTTGATTTTGAACATATCAAGCAATTTTCTTTCGATCGCTTTTTGCCTTGGTAATTCGTCACCCCGCAGGTTTTCCGCAGAAAACCGGTCATATATATCCACCGATACATCGTGCAGCCGCCGCTTCACCGGATAGCTCCGATAGGCATTGTAGCGCGTCAAAATCCATTCCTTGGTGGCTTTAAATTGGCCAAATTCATAGTCAACAGGTTCAAAATATGCCAGGGCCGCATGGTCCAGATAATGGTCCATCCTATCAACAAAATCGATTCCCGATTTAAATCTCTCCCGCGCAGCCCAAGCGGGATCGTTCGTTTCAAGCGGGTCTTTGTCAGGTTCAAACCGGATGATTCCATCCAATTGTATCTCGGCAATATCGATAAAGCTCATTTGATAGAGGGCTTCTTCCCCTAATTCGGGCAGAACATTGGAAATATAGTCCGCAAATACCTTATTGGGGGAGAGAATAACCACATTGTTCACGGATAAGGTTTCTCTGTATCGATAGAGCAAATAGGCGATGCGATGCAGGGCGATGGACGTTTTTCCCGAACCGGCAACCCCTTGAATAATAAGAGTTTCTGCTTGCTCATTGCGGATGATTTGGTTTTGCTCCTTTTGGATGGTAGCGATGATCGTTTTCATCTTTTCATCCGATGTATGGGCGAGTTCCCTTTGAAGGACATCATCCTGGATGTTGATTGCGCTTTCCAACACATATTCCATTTGTCCCTGGGAGATTTTAAATTGCCGCTTGCGGGTCAGCTCGCCTTTAATTTCCCCCAGCGGCGAATCATAACCGGCCAGGCCCAGCTGGCAATCATAAAACATGCTGGAGATAGGAGTTCGCCAGTCAAAAATTAGAATCGTAGATCCTTCCGTATCGGAAAAGGAGAATCTGCCAATGTAAAAAATAGAAGGCTCCGGGTCTCCTTCTTTACGGAAGTCGATTCGTGCAAAATACGGAGAATCTATCAACTTGGCGATTCGGTCCCGCATTTGCACCGCATGAATCCCCACGCTTTCAATTTGCTTCATGGCGAGCTCGTTTTGGAAAATTTCTTTGGGATCGATTTCATGGCGATAATTTGCCAGATAACGTTTTGAATCCATGTATTCCTGATCATATCGCCGGACCGTTTCATCATAACGCTTTAAAGCTTTGTTCAGTTTCACCCTGATTTCACCCAAATGCGCGGTTTCCTCGGGGAAATTCAAATACGCCCTTGCATCCCGGGCCTTTCTTTCACTACCGGGAAGCGTTTCTTCTTGTATTTGTCCGTCTAAATGCGGCCTGTTCATCGTCACTCTTTGCTCTCTTTCTCTTGGTTGGGTATGATCATTTTCTGCGTCGGATAGCCAAATTCAGTCAGCAGTTCTGCCTCGGAAAAGCCAAGCTCTTTCAGAATCTTTCGATAGCCGGTATCTGCTTTGTCGCCTTCGCGAAAGGTCGTTATGGTGATATTTTGATGTTCAAGGAGCTCTGAGAGGGCCTTATCCAAAAAAGCTCTTGAAAGGGCTTGTTTTCGATAAAGCGGATGAATTCCCAGAAAATCAATGCTCCCTGTAGTATAGGAGATTATCATCATGCCGATTGCCAAGTCGCCCTCGGTCATGATTAAAGCGCTGTGCTGCGCAATACTTTGTCTGAGCGCGTTGAGGTGTTCTTTCTCGATGAGATTGGGAAATCCGTCAATCACCAGCCGCACCAGGTCCATCCACAGAGATATATCCTCCTCGGTCGCAAACCGTAAATCCCTTTTTGCCGCCGGTCTTTTCAAGTTTAGAGCAGCATGATTGCTGAAATTGTATTTCAACTGCAATGGATAAAACACCTCATTTCTTCGAAATTGTAGGGGAGATTGCTTATACATTGCCTTAAAGATGCTGGTAAATGCCTGCTGGCTTCCATACCCCGCCAGCAGCGCGATCTCAATAATGGGTTTTTCAGAAAACGTAAGCAGTTTTGCAGCTTCAGTCAGTTTACGGCGCAGAATATAATCGTGAATGGTTAGTCGGACCATATCCGTGAATATGCGGTGCAGATGGTATTTGGAATAATGTACACCCTCCGCCACGATATCTAAATCAAGATTCTCCATCAGGTGGTTCTCAATGTAGTCGATGGCTGTGATAACATTTTTAAGTTTGTTCATCGTAAACCTCTTTCGACCAATATTATAACAAGCAGAAGATAAATTGTTTTAATCATTCTTGCTTTTTTTTGCGGGCTACGTTTATCTCCGCTTTTTTAAGATAATACCGCCATTCGAGATGAAGGGAATGCCCCGGCCTAACCTGGATTCAGCGGTTTAAAAGGGGTCCATTCCGCCGAACCTTTTAAGGATTAGCCGATATTGACCGGGAGCAATGATAAGATTCTCCCTGGTGATCGTAAGTTTACCGCCTATCCATCCTCGTCATTTGGTTATAAAATGGATCTGACTCTAATTCTGCTTTAGTAAATTAGACTTGGTTTTGAAAATAACGCGCTAAATCTTCCGCGATTATTTTTAAAAAGATTTTATACTCTGCATAACAAAGAGGTATAATTTAATGCTTCAATTCAATCAAAGCCAGCTTGAAAGCTACCGGGTAAGGTTGACCCAAGATAACTCCATAATTTCCTGGATGAAGCATCAAGTAAAACCCTTGATCGACCATGGAATCCTGGCGCCAAGCGAGGGAATAGCTACCTGGCCCCATTATTACTATTGTTCGAAACATTCCGTACCTCTAAGTTTTCAGCTTAACAGTCCGGAGAAACATGTCTGTCCGGTTGACGGGGAAGTCTTAACTGGTGAGCCTTATGATGGCGCGTGGTGGCGGATTGTCAATGGATTAAACGCCCAGGGGTGTTATTATTTCGGTTTATTATGGATTTTTACTCAAGAACGACAGTTTCTGGAAATGGCAAAAGAGATTTTGCTGAAATACGCTCAACATTATCCCCATTACAAGGTTCATGGCGGAATTCCTTATAACGGACCGGGAAAAGCCAATGCCCAGACCCTTTGTGAGGCAATGTGGCTTCGCCCGTTAGCTCTTGGTTATGACTTCATCGTTGACAGCCTAACCCTTGATGAACAGGCAAAAATTGAAACCGACCTCCTGACGCCCGGAGCCGAATTTCTAAAAGAATATCGAACGTCGCAGCTTCATAATCATGAAGTGATCATCAACACCGCCATGGGAATATTAGGAATTTTACTGCGGCGGGAAGATGTTATCGAATATGCGGTTCATGCCAAGTACGGGTTGGAGTATCAGCTCGAAAACGGTCTGTTAAAAGACGGATTCTGGTTTGAAGGCTCCATCGGATATCATTTTTTTGCCCTGGAATCATTTATGGCTTTTGAAAAATTCGCTTATCATACCCCTTACCGCCTGAATCACCCGAGATTTCCGGCAATGATGCAAATCCCGCTGAAACTCATTCAGCCCGACTACCAGTTTCCCCTGTTGAATGATGCCAGTTATGGCGAAAAGAATGAACAGTTGGAGGCTATATATGAATTCGGCTTTCGTGAATACGGTAATCCAGAATTTTGTTGGCTGTTAAACCGGATTTATCAACATCATCCGCGACAAGCAAGTCTGGCGGCATTTCTTTATGGAGTCCCTCGTTTACCCGAGACCCGGGAGATGGAACTTACCCATTATCACGATGCCGCCGGATCGGGCTTGACGATCTTCCGCGGGTCAAACCGCCGGTATTTACTGGTCAAACATGGCCCGTTCGGCGGTGAGCATGACCATTACGACCGGCTTGGAATTTCTTTTCTGGCATTTGGCGAGCGGATCGCCCCCGATCTGGGAACCACCGGTTATGGGGCCAAACTTCATTATGATTACTATAAAAACACCGGCAGCCATAATACGGTCATGATGAATGAAGAAAACCAACCACCGGCTGATGGAAAGGTATTAAGGTTTGTTAAAGGCCCGGACTACACTTTATTGGATACCGAAGTCAAATGGGACGGCGGTTATCCGGGTTTGGACTCGCACACGATTGTTCAATGGGATGAACGGAGTTATAGCGGAGTCGCCATGCGCCGGATTATTTTATGGTGCGACCATTATTTTGTGGAAGTTTTTAAAATAGAGGGTGTTAAAGAGGCCACCATCGACTGGGTACTCCACGTCCCGGGAAAGTTGGCGACCGGTTCGACCCGGAGTTATCCAGGCATCTTCAGCAAGAAAAAACCTTTTACATATCTTAAAAATATTCAGACCCTCAACCGGTCCGGTGTGGTTAAATCCAGTTGGTTATTGCAGCGCTGTCAATTCAACCTTTATAGTTACAGTGACGCTACCAATCTATTGTTATATGCGGATGGGCCGGATAACCCCTCGACCGGGGATATTTCCTACTTTATCAACCGGGTCCGGGGTAAACAAGCTCTTTATGTTAACCTATGGGAAGTGGTTGGCGGGGATGACTCCGGCGTTCGAAATGTGGACTGCCGGATTGAGAGGGAAGTTATCACCGTAAGTGTGGTTCAAGAGGGTCGGACAAACCAGTACCCAATCCGGCTGGAATGATAGCTGAAAAATATTATGAAACGCAAGAGAACAATTCCCATCAAGAGATCTGGCCGGTTCAACCGATACATCAATGGATAGTATTTTTAGTCAATACTCATAGGATGGGGTAAAATAATGTTTTTGATTCATAACATCCCGAAATGGACCTACCGGTTTCATAACTTAAAGTTACAAAATAAAATAATTATCGCCACTATTTTTTGTGTGCTCTTTTCCACCGTTTTTTTAGGCTATTTTGCATTAAAACTTTCCACGGGTATCATTGAACGAAATGCTTATAAACAAACGAATGAGACCATCCAATCCTCCGCTAAATACCTGGATGAAAAAATAAAAAGCTTATTGATAAATATCAACTATATGGTAATCAATGAAAATTTTAAAGAGGCGGTCATTAAAGTAGTGGTTGATGAGAATTTTAATCAAGGAGTTGAATTCTCAAAGATTGAACCGGTTATTTCCCAAGTACGGGTCACCAGTCCGTTAATTGATTCCGTCTATGTTGTGACACCCCGGATTATTTTTTATGATACCACGAAACTCCCCATTACACGGGATGAAATCTTGAATACCCCGATTTATAAACGATTTCTTAAAAACAAATTGATTATCTGGGGACACCCGGGTGAAGCAACCTGGTTGAAAGAAAAAGGGGGTATGATTCCAGTCTTCATTAGTATAAATCTTGGCCCCGAAAAAGCTCCCAGTATTCAACCGGCTGATGTTTTTATGATGGTTCATCTAAAAGAATACAATATCATTCAGGATCTATCCGAATTCCGAAACCGTTTTGCAGCTGAAAGCTATCTATTAGGCCGGGATGGAGAAATAATCTCCCATAGTCCCGAAGCTAAATATCTCGATATTCTTCAGGAACAAAAAGTTATTCGCAATATGGCTCAAAAAGATAGCCAATATTTTTATTATGTCGTCAACAAGGAAAAAGTACTGGTCAATTTTGCGACTTTATCCGTCAATGGCTGGAAATTGGTTACCATTACCCCGGTCGAACAATTATTGGGAGAGGTTCAGTATATCCAGTGGGTGACTTTGATTGTCGGAGGTTTATGCACGGTTTTTTTAATTTATATCTCAATTATTGTTGCAAAAATGGTAACTAAACCCCTTTATAAGTTGCAAACAGTCATGGGGAGAGTACAAAACCGAGACTTTTCAACCCGGTTTGAACCCAAGTATGATGATGAAGTCGGGGAACTGGCCAATAACTTTAATGTCATGTTGGACGAGATTAACTTATTGATTGGGCAGTTAAAAGATGAACAAGAGAAATTTAAGATTGAACAAAAGTTAAAACAGGTGGCTGAGCTTAATGCGTTACAATCCCAAATCAATCCGCACTTTTTATATAATACGCTGGATTCAATCTATTGGAAAGCCTTAACCGGAGGTAACGAACAGGTAGCCGAGATGGTAATCTCTTTGGCGGAGTTTTTCCGGCTGGGGTTAAACAAAGGCAAGGAAGGAATCTTTATTGAACAAGAAGTAAAGCATGTGGAGCGGTATCTTTTCCTTCAAAAAAATATTTACGAAGGCAAGTTTACCTATGAAATCATGGTGGAACCGGAAGTATACCACTGTATGATTCTGAAATTTGTTTTGCAACCATTGGCCGAAAATGCTTTAATCCATGGTTTTTCCGAGATGAAACAGGGCGGAAAGATCCAAATTATTGTAAAAAAAGCCGGTCGCCAGATTTGCCTGGAAGTTACCGACAACGGCAAAGGATTTGAAGTGGAGAAAATTCAGCAAGCCCTCCTTGAAGAGCAGCCTAGCCAGAGCGGCTACGCTCTTACCAACATTCATCGCCGTTTGAAACTCCATTACGGAGACGCTTATCGTATGGAGATGTATAGTGAGGCTTATCGGCAGACAAGTATCAGGATTTGGATTCCGGCGCTGGAGGAGATTTAATATGTACCGTATGATGATTGTGGATGACAAAGATGATATCATTCAGGGAATCCGATCGATGGGACGATGGCCGGAAATCGGAGTGGAAATAACCGGGTGGGCCAATAATGGGGAAGAAGCTTTGGCGGTAATGGAAGAAAATAAACCGCAGATTGTGATTACGGATATTAAAATGCCGGTTATGGATGGCCTCCAATTAACCCAGTCCATCAAAAAGCGGTATCCGGAAATCAAGGTGATTATTCTCAGCGGATATGATGAATTTCAATATGCGCAGCAAGCGTTGAAACTTGGCGCCGAGGAATATTTATTGAAGCCGATTCGAATCCATCAACTTCAAGAGGTTATTTTGCGGGTAATCCACAAATTGAAAGATGAAAAATTAAAACAGGAAGAAGAGACAAAGGTATTAGAACGTTTAGCGCAGAGTTTACCGCTGTTACGGGATAAATTTCTACAGCGGCTATTGGAAGAACCCGGCAGTCTAAATGAGGAAGAGGTATGCCAACGGTTAAATTTTTTGGAAGTGGATTTATATCCGGAATATTTGGCGGTATTGGCTGTAGAGATCGATCATTATAACGGAGTTATCGACCCAAATAGTTATCGGCAGATGGAATTGTTGGGTCAGAACCTTATCCAACTAAAAGCCGAGTTCCACCGGGAAGCAGGTAAAAGTATAATCTTTACCGATAAAAAAGAGCGCTTTGGATGGATCGTCTCGGTACCGGGATTAAACCATTTACCGGAAACAAACCAAACTGTTTTTGCCTTAGCCGAAAACATTAGTATCCTAGCCCAAGAAAAAGCAAAGGTTACTGTCTCTATCGGTATCGGCCGTTTTTACGCGGGTTTTTTACAATTGTTTCATTCTTATCAGGAAGCAGTCGAGGCGCTGTCCCATAAATTTTTGTTGGGAGCCAATCAGATTATTCACATTGATGATGTATTACCCGACCCAAAGCTGCATTTTCACTACCCGCTGGAATTGGAGAGAGAGTTGCTGGTATCCTTAAAAGCCGGAACCAGGCAAGAAGGAATGCATCTGCTGGATTCCTATTTTGAGGTTTTGGATCAATATGCCGTTTGCTCCCCCAAGCTCATCAAGAAGTACTTAACCGGTTTGGTAGCATCGATATCCAGAATTCTGTTGGAAATGAATATCGACGAACTTCAACTAACAGGAGGGGAAGAGGATTTACTTACCCAAATTACCCAACTGGATACTTTGGAGAAAACGAAACCATGGCTTGGTAAGTTAATTGAGGGAATTTACTTGGTGAGTTCATGTGAAAAAAAGCATAAAACACAAACCAAGATGGAAAAAGCCAAAGGATACATCGGTGAACATATGGCTGATGAAATCTCTTTGCATGCGGTAGCGAATTTTATCGATTTAAGTCCCAATTATTTTACCACATTGTTTAAAGAATACACGGGTGAGACTTTTATGGATTATGTCATTCGGGTGCGGATCGATAAAGCGAAAGAACTGTTAACAACCGGGCAATTTAAAGTCTATGAGGTCGCAAATACTGTTGGCTATTCCGATGCCAGATATTTCAGTGAAATCTTCAAAAAATGGGTAGGCATGGCTCCAGCCGAATACATTAAAAATTAAGCGATAGACGATGGAATAGCGTTTTAAAACGTTCTGTTGCAAAAGAATTTTCATTGATCGAAAAACGCAATATATTGGTGAGAAGTTACAAATCAGTTCAATATATTGCGTTTTTTATCTTTTGAATGTTTTTGCAGCGGACCCTACTTTTTTTAATTCAGAAATCGGCTGTAAAAATCAGCAAATCAAATCGGAAGAAATACCCCGTATTTCGTAAGGATGTCTCGTTGTGGAAAAAGACAAATGACGTTACAATTAAATTACAAATTCTTGAATGGGAGATGACATATAATGATATTGATTCGAAAAATCATGTGTTTGGTGGCCGTGGTAGTCATTATGATAACCTCTATCGGTTTTGCGGCCCCCAAAACCACCAAACTTGTCTTTTGGACTCATCAAAGACATGACATGGATTTGATGAAGCCGGCAATTGATGAATTTAACAAAACCAACAAAGACGGGATATTTATTGATTACGTTATCCAAAGCGAAAACTACCAGCAGAATTTGGATATGTCATTTGCATCGGGTCAAGCCCCGGATATTTTTAACTGCCAACAGAATGCAATTTATTACGCCCAACGGAATATGGCTTTACCGCTTAATAAATTCATTACCTCCGATATGAAAAAGAGATTCGGCAATACGTTATATCACGATGTGGTGAATTACTATAACGGAAATGTTTACAGTTTACCCAACAGTGGCGGAACATATCGGTTGATCTATAATAAAGATTTATTCAAAAAGGCTCATTTGTCCGGGCCTCCTACCTCGCTGGAACAAATGGTCGAGTATGCCAAGATTATTACCGAAGCGGGAAAAGATGAAAAAGCTTACGGCTTCGCCTGCAACTTACGGAATCCGACCAGCGCGATAGGCCGTTCCGCGAGACAAGTGGCCTATCGAAGCGGACTTTTTTACTATGACTACAAGACCGGCAAGTTTAACTTCGAAGCTTGGAAGCCGGTTATCATGGCCTTCAAAAAGATGGTTGACGATGGTTCGATGTTCCCCGGTTCGGAAGCATTAGATATGGATCCGTTGCGCAGCCAATTTGCAGCCGGCAAAATCGGGATGTACATCTCCGCCAACTGGGAGGTTGGTGTTTTAAACAACCAATTTCCGGCCAAATGTGATTGGGGCGCCGCTCCATTACCAACCGCCAATGGAAAGGCGCTCGGAAAATCCGATACGGACGCTGCGGGCCGTTGGTTATGCATCGGCAGCCAAACAAAATACCCCAAATTCGCCTGGAAATTTTTGCAATATCTGTATCGCAATGAATTCCTCAAGGAGTATCATGAAAAAGGATACGGGTTTACGGTTGTGCCGTCTGTGGCCGAAGTCGCCAAACCGGCGAGTTTAAAGGGCGCTGCCGACTTCAAACTTGATCCGAAGCTGGATGGTATTATTCCGGCCGATCCAACCTGGTATAATATGAATCTTGAAGGCAAAAATTACAATGATGTTCTTTTTGCGGTAATTTACGGCGCTACCAGTTGGGATGTTGCTGTTAAGGACTTGAATAACCGTTATAACGAGGCTTATGAAAAAGCAATGAAAAGCGGGGATATCAAAAAAATCATCCTTAAGAATTTTAGCCCTTCAAAATTGTAATCCTCCAGAAAAAGGGAGTAGAAGGGGCATCCTTCTACTCCCTTTTTCTTTCCAAGGGGGCAAGACACGATAAAAAAATAACTAAATCCTGACATATAAGCAAATAAGGATCCAAACGCAACTACTAAATGATGGGTCGTGACGAGAATGTCTAAGGCGAATGGTTTGTTTCGGCAGGTTCGCAACAATAAAGATGTATATCTGATGGTATTTCCCAGTGTTCTATTTTTGGCGGTTTTCGCGCTTTATCCGATATTTTGGGCATTTCGATATATGTTTTATGATTATGACGGGTTTCATCAAAGGTTTATCGGGGTTGAAAATTTTATCCGATTATTTTGCCGGGATGTGGATTTTTGGCATTCGGTGTTGAATACGCTGATTTATGCCGGAGGGAAAATTGTAATTACGATTCCGCTAGCGTTATTACTGGCAATTATACTGAATAATAAATTAAAGGGCAGAAATTTCTTTCGAGTTATATTCTTCCTGCCGACCATTACCAGCACGGCGGTAATGAGCCTCATCTTTTATCTGCTTTTCAATACCTATAATGGAATTGTAAACCAGCTGCTGTTACAATCGGGATTGATCGGTAAACCCATTGAATGGCTGGGAATGCATTATGCTATGCTAACCGCAATTATCGTGGCCATCTGGGGGGCTATCGGCAATAACATAATCTTGTTTTTAGCCGGCCTGCAGTCAGTTCCGGCGGAGTTGTATGAAAGCGCCTCCATAGACGGGGCTAACAATTTTCAAAAACACATTTATATTACCATTCCGATGATCAGTTCAATTAGCCAGTTAGTGGTGATGTTGGCCATTATTTACGGATTAAACGGTTATGAGAGCATCATGGTCTTGACTGGCGGAGGGCCCAATGACGCCACAAATGTGATGTATTTATATATTTATAAAAAACTCTTCTATCTGTCGGAATCAGGCGCTTCATCCGATCTGCTTCAGTTGGGCTACGGTTCCGCGGTTGCTTTTGTTTCATCCATCATTGTAGGGTGTATTACCGTATTTTATCTATTATGGAGTAAGAAAAGCGCTGAAAAAGTCAATTTATAAGGCGAATTGAAAACTAATAAAGGAAGTTGAATGCCATGACTACTTCTTCATCGTTGGAACAAAGAAAAAAGATTTTTTTAGAAGAGAAGTCTGCCCCGAAGATCAATTGGGCTGGAATTTTGGGTACCACGGGCCTCTACATTTTTTTAAGTATGCTGGTGATTTTAATTATTTTTCCTGTTTTATACGCATTTTTAGGTTCGTTTAAGACCAATGCCGAAGTTACTTTGGGTGGGACGATATTCCCGCAAAAATGGATGGTTGAAAATTATGTAACTGCTTGGAAACAGGCTAATTTTGCGGTTTATACCATGAACAGTCTGATAATCTGTTTATCTACAGTTGTTCTGGCATTATTCATTTCATCGTCGGCAGGTTATTGCCTGGCCCGGAGAAATTTCCCGGGTAAAAAGATTTTAAATGCAGCCTATTTGAGCACCATTTTTATTTCAGTGGGAGCGTTGATTTATAAACCCTTATTTATGTTAATGGTTCAGCTGCATCTCCAAAATTCGTTATTGGCAATCATCCTCATTCAAGTTGGGGGGCAGGCCACCAATGTTTTTCTGATTTCCCGGTTTCTGGCCGAGATTCCCATCGAACTGGATGAATCGGCGCAGATAGACGGCTGTACTTTTTTTCGGACTTTCTGGAATATTATACTGCCATTGCTGAAACCGGTTTTAGGAGTGGTGGGATTATTCATGTTCCGGTTATCATGGAACGATTATGTGTTGCCTTCAATCTTTACGATGGCCCGACCTGATTTGCGTCCATTAACG
Source organism: Bacillota bacterium (assembly GCA_023429995.1). Taxonomy (GTDB): domain Bacteria; phylum Bacillota; class UBA4882; order UBA8346; family UBA8346; genus UBA8346. The sequence continues at coordinate 207,271 of JAEZCE010000052.1, forward strand.
GTGGGTGTGGTCGCGCTGAAATATGGCGCCAATGCGGCCGCCGAATGGCACTTGATGTTGGCGGGAGCCATGTTTGCGTTATTTCCGATGATCATAATCTATTTAATCGCCAATAAACAATTTCTTAACGGACTCACAGCCGGCGCTGTCAAAGGATAAGGTTACTTTTCATTCTGTTATTTTCTTAATGGTTTAAGGTTTCCTCAGCGCCTTGGCGGGAGAATGGGTTTTGAATGTATTTTTTGAGTAACACAAAAATTTTTTAATACGATAGGGTGAGAAAATGTCTAATGGGGTTCATGGTATTTTAAAATCAAGTCCGGTAATTAAACGCTTCTCCGGCAATCCGGTTTTGGCGGCCAAAGACGTTCCTGGTGATGCCACACTGATATTCAACGCCGGGGTAACGAAGTATCAGGGAAAGTATGTAATGATGTTCCGCAACGACTATAACTATACCAAACAGGGGCCTTTTGGTTTTGAAGGGACCGATATCGGATTGGCGTACAGCAATGACGGAATCCTTTGGGAGGTACAGACCAAGCAGTGTTTCCGGCTTGAGGACAAGGAGATCATCAGGGTGTATGATCCCAGATTAACGGTAATGGATGGTAAATGCTATCTCTGCTTTGCCGTCGATACCCATCACGGATTGCGCGGTGGCATTGCGGTAACCGAGGATTTTGAGGAGTTTGAAGTTTTGAGTATGTCGGTCCCCGATAATCGGAATATGGTGCTTTTCCCGGAGCGGATCGACGGGAAATATGTCCGGTTGGAAAGACCATTCCCGGTCTATAGCCGGGGCGGTAAAGACCGCTTCGATATCTGGATTTCCGATTCACCGGATTTACAATATTGGGGTAACTCGAAACTGTTATTAACCGTGGAAGATATACCCTTTGCCAACGATAAAATCGGTCCGGCGGCGCCCCCCATCAAAACCGGCGAGGGCTGGTTAACCACTTTCCATGCGGTCGATCTCGAGCCATCCCGAGGGAAAAACGGATGGGAGGACGTTTGGAAGAAACGCTATACCGCAGGTTTGATGCTGCTGGATCTGAAGGACCCGTCCAAAATCATTGGAATCTATCAAGAACCTTTGATAGCGCCGGAAACCCAATATGAGAAAGACGGATTTCGTAATGATGTTATATTCCCGGGCGGGATGATCCTTGAGGATGATGGAGAAGTAAAAATTTACTATGGCGCCGCTGATACGGTGGAATGTTTGGCGAGCGCGGATGTCAATGACTTGATAAACTTATGCAAACAGGGAAGAGGTTAATTTCAATTTATATTTCAGAAAAAATGAATAAGGGAGGGATGTTTCATGGGAGTCCAAATATTTAAAAATGCATTCATCACAATAGTAGTCACCGTTTGTAGCATCTTAATGGTTTCCCCAAGCGTACAGGCCGCTACCATCGATACTTATCCAATGCCTCCATGCTATACTTCATCAAGCGTGTACTCTCTGAAAGCGGAAGGCGTAAGTGTCCCCGTAATAAGTTACACTGCGGAGTATGATTATGCGGAATTTTCAATGTCCGGCGGCTCAGCGACCATAGAAGTAACCGCAGCCTCTCAGAGCAGTATTTCATCTTACTGGATTAGTCCCAAAAAATTAAATCTCACGGGTACGCCAAACGGCAACAAACTTACTTTTACCATCAGTAAAGATGAATATTTAGTCATTATCATCAACAAGCAGAAGAAATTAGTTATAGCGGCTGATCCCGGTGAAACCGATCAACCGGCTTCTTCTGGAACCGGAATATATAATGTCACTTCATCGCCGTATTATGCGGATGGTTCGGGAAACCATATGGCAACAACGGCAATTCAGAATGCTATAAATGATGCCAGCGCCTATGGCGGAGGTATCGTGTATATTCCCGCGGGCGTTTATATAGTCGGTAATTTGCAGCTTAAAAATAATATGAAGTTATATCTGGCAGGCGGAGCCGTCTTACGATGTTCTGGAAATCCGGCAGATTATACGACGCACTTTCACAAGGATTCGCTGAATAAGGATGGAACCTGGTGGATCTATACAGCCAACGGCGCAAACAATGTTAAATTATATGGACGCGGTACCCTTGATGGAAATGGTTATTATCTGAGAAATACCAATAACTATCTCAATAATATACTGATGGTTTTGAATTGCAGCAACTTTACATTGGACGGTCTGATCTTAAGGGATGCCGCGCTTTGGGGTTTTATTATTGCGAGAAGTGACAATAGTACAATTAAAAACTATAAGCATTTTAACTCCCTTACAATGCTCGAAGATGACTGCATCGATGTTTGCGAATCTCAGAATATCACTGTTCAGAATGGAATTGGAATCGCCAAGGATGATCCGTTTTCCACAAAGACATGGGACTTTGCAACCACGGATATTTGCGCTAATTGGTATGGTAATCCGGAAACGCTCAGCAATGTAACATTTGATGATTGTATAACCTGGACCCAAAGCGCTGGATTTAAAATCGGAATGGGGACCAAACAAGATCAAACCGGAGTTACTTTTAAAAACTCTGTTGTATATGACGCCTCCCGCGCAATTTCAGTACAGCATGCCTATGGCACGGCAACCGTAAAAGATATAACCTTTGATAATATAGATGTGGAATGTGTGAGATCAACCCTATGGGATGGTCCCAATTGGTTATATTGTCAGATTACCAATTCCAGTTCTTTAGGAACGGGCCCAATCATTAATTTAGTTTTTAATAACATAAAGCTTCGTGAAATGGGAACCAGCTCTTCCGTACTGAAAGGATATAGTAGCACCGATGCTGTAAGGAATGTAATATTTAGCAATATCGTTTTGCCTGATGGTACGGTTGCGACTTCTTTACCGCAAATGAATATAAACTCATTATCGTATTTAGATGGTGTTTCGATTGTAGGACGGGCTGAAAAATATAGCAATATGTCCGGTATTGTGGCGGAACCATGCTCCGATACAGGCCTGGGGGAGGACATAAGTAGCTGTAATAATAATGACTGGGTTTGCTATGATAACGTAGATTTTGGAACCGGAACTTCCGGTATCGATCTGCGGATCGCTTCGAATAATAGCGGCGGAACGATTGAATTACGTCTTGATAGCGCCACAGGCCCGTTAATTGGTTCGCTGATGGTTAACTCCACAGGAGGATGGCAGTCATGGATGACCCGAAATGTGCCGATAACCAATACCAGCGGCATACGAACCCTCTATCTAGTCTTTAAAAAGTCAGACAGCTATGCAGTTGCCAATGTTAATTGGATGGATACTCATGGAAGGTCCAACCTGTTAACCAATAACGGATTTGAAATCAATGATGGGGATCAGGATCAATCGCCGAACTACTGGGTAGAATGGACACCCAATGAAACAGAGGGGGCCGGTTATATTGAGGTAAATTCCTCGAAAGCTCATAGTGGGAGCGCATATTTGGTACACTGGCATGGCAAAGTATCAGGTAGTTACGATGTCGCAACCAATCAGTCGGTAAGTGTTTCCAATGGAATATACAAATTAGAGTTACATGCAAGAGCATGGGGAGCGCCAACTATAAAAAGAGCGGAGATCAGAAATGCCGGTAGCGACATTGATGTTGATATACCCATTTCTGATACCTGGCAATTGGTTACGATTGACAATATCAGTGTAACCACTGGAGTGATTAAAGTCGGTTTCCGGTCTGCAGGGGATGATTGTGGTATGGTTGTTGATGATGTGGTTTTAACGAGAAAGTAATAGAGGAAATTCCAAAACCGTCGTTAGGCGCGATACGGAGAGAAATATCATCATTGATGGCCAAATTTTTTACAAAGGAAAGGGATGGGTAAACGAGAGCTCATCTCTTTTCTCATTGCATTTCACAGGGTTCATACGTCATCGATTCTTAGGCATAAATGAACCTTTGGTTAAAATTGCTTTCGATTAAATTCTGGATTTCATTGGTTACCTTGGCAGAGGTATTATCGATTACTAAAATATGTTGCATTAATGTTACGAACATGATAGAATTTGAGTAACCGGTTTAGTAAACCGGTTACTCAAAAAATGGGGTGGGGATCGAGATGGCTTCCACAATTTCCGATATTGCGCAACGCGCTAATGTTTCCAAAGCAACCGTCTCCAGAGTGATTAACAACAAATCCGAAGGGGTCGGCGAGGAAACGAAACAAAGAATATTAGATATTATCAAGGAGTTAAATTACCAACCGAGTTTGATCGCCAGGGGGTTGGTGACAAAACGGATTCATTCTATCGGCCTGATTGTTCCCGATATTGCCAACCCATTTTTTCCGCAATTGGCGCGTGGCGCGGAGGACTCCGCCTTAAAACGCGGTTATAATTTGTTTCTCTGTAATTCAGATAACAGTCTGGATAAAGAAAAAATTTATATCAATGCTTTTATCAAGAAAAGTGTCGACGGCGTAATCTTAACTTCCAGTTTATCCAAGTCCAATAGTCATTACCAACTATTGAAAGAAAGAAGTATCCCGTTTATTTTATTGGACCGCTACATTGAAGGAATGGAACACGAGACGGGTGTTTTTTTGGATAATGAAGAAGGAGCTTATCAGGCCACCAACCACCTATTAAGAAACGGCCATGAAAGAATTGCTTTTGTTTCCGGACCTTTTTCGGTTACCACCGCCTGGCACCGTTTTTTAGGTTTTCAAAAGGCCCATTATGATAAAGGGATTTCCATCGATTATCAGTTGGTGCGAGAGGGAGAATACCGTCTGGAAACCGGGAGGGAATTTATTGAAGAGTTGTTGGCGAAAAGTATTCCCTTTTCAGCAGTGTTTGCCGGTAATGACATGATCGCCATCGGGGCGCTGAAGGCTTTAAAAAAACATCATATTAAAGTACCCGGCGATGTAGAAGTTATCGGTTTTGATAATATTGATTTAGCGGCTTTGATTGAACCCGCCCTTTCAACGGTGGCTCAACCTACATACGATATGGGATCTTTGGGAGCCAATATGTTAATTGATTTAATCGAGGGTAAAGAGATCAAAGAAAATAATCTTCATCTGAAACCGGAATTAATATTCCGGGAAACGACCCGCTCATGAGGAAAATTTTTTATCAAACTATCAAAATTAAAAATGGAGGCTGCTATGAAAAAAGGGGTTTTACTTAATAGCAATGTTGCTTCGGTCATTTCCGAAATGGGCCATACCGATATGCTGGTGATCGCGGATTGTGGTTTACCGATTCCCAATGGCGTCAAAAGAGTCGACCTGGCTTTGACTCAAAATGTGCCGGGAATGATCGAAACGCTCAAAGTTGTATTGACCGAATTACAAGTCGAAGAAGTGGTTCTCGCTACGGAAGTGGTTGAAACAAGTCCCCAAATATATCAACAGATCAAAGAGGTTTTACAAAATACCAAAGTTACGTTTGTAAGCCATGAAGAGTTTAAAAATATCACCAAAAATGCCAAGGCTTGTATCCGGACGGGAGAATGTACCGCCTATGCCAATATCATTTTAAAGTCCGGAGTAACTTTTTAGGGAGGAAAATATTCCATGATCACTCCTGTTTTAAAGATGGAGGGGATTTCTAAAAATTTCCCCGGGGTCAAAGCGTTGGAAGGGGTTCACCTTGAATTATATAAAGGTTTTGCCCATGCCCTAATGGGGGAGAATGGCGCCGGCAAATCAACGCTGATGAAAATATTGGGTGGGATCTATCCCAAAGATTCGGGAACTATCACCTTAAATGGTATCAAAACAGAGTTCGCCGGACCCAAAGATGCCCAAGAACACGGCATCGCGATTATCCATCAAGAGTTAAATCTGATCCCGCAGTTGTCGATTGCGGAGAATATCTTTATGGGCAGGGAGTTTGTCCATAAAATATCGGGCAGGATCGATTGGCCTAAAATTTATGCGGAAAGTCGCAAGTATTTGAACCAGCTGGGAATTAACACCCATCCCAAAACCCTGATCAAAGATCTGGGGGTAGGGGAGCAACAAATGGTGGAGATCGCCAAGGCCTTATCTTTCGAAGCTGAAATTTTAGTCATGGATGAACCGACGGCTGCCCTGACCGAGCAGGAAGTGGCAAAACTGTTTGAGATTATCCGGAATTTAAAACAACAGGGGAAGGCCATCGTTTATATTTCCCACAAATTAGACGAAGTTTTTGCAATCTGTGAACAAGTTACGGTCTTGCGGGACGGTAAATATATTGGCAATGCCAATATCAAAGAAGTAGACCCCCAACAGTTGATCCAGATGATGGTGGGACGGAAACTGGAAGAGAAATTCCGGCGCGATATCGTTACTCCCGGACCGGAAGTGCTGCGGGTTGAAAATTTGAGCAAACAAGGGGTTTTAAATGAAATCAGTTTTTCGGCCCGGGCCGGAGAAGTTTTAGGAATCGCCGGATTGATGGGCTCTGGAAGAACTGAACTAGCCAAGGCAATTTTCGGCGCGTACAAGGTTGATAAAATTTCAATTTGTTTGAACGGTCAAAAACTTAAAATCAAAAGTCCCCGTGATGCAGTGAAAGTCGGGATTGCGTATGTATCGGAGGATCGTAAAACGGAAGGGCTTTTTTTGAAATTATCCGTCAAACACAATACCAGTATAGCGGCACTGAATAAATTCACCCGCGCCGGCAAGATCCATAACAAAAACGAGTCCCAAGCGGTAGAAGATTTTATTGCCAAACTAAAAATTAAAACACCCTCCATGAAACAAATCATTAAGAATTTAAGCGGGGGCAATCAGCAAAAAGTCGTCCTATCCAAATGGATGTTGATCAATCCGAAAGTTTTGATTTTGGATGAACCCACCCGGGGCGTTGATGTGGGAGCCAAAATTGAAATCTATGAGTTGATAAACCAGCTAAAGGCCCAGGGTGTGGCGATTATTTTAATTTCCTCCGAATTACCGGAAGTGATGGGAGTGAGCGACCGGATATTGGTTATCCATGAAGGGAAAATAACCGGCGAATATCTGCACGATGAAGCCAGCCAGGAAAAAATAATGCATAACGCAGTCGGACTGCAGTAAGGAGAAGCAGAAAAATGTTTAACAAACAACTCTTGTATCGGTTACGCTCTTTAGTTGGTTTGTTGGTGATAGCGGTCATATTGACCTTTTTAGCCCCACGCTTTTTAACCCTAGCCAACTTAACCAATGTCCTCAGGCAAACTTCCTTAAATGCCATTATTGCCGTTGGAATGACTTTTGTCATTTTGACCGGCGGTATCGACTTATCGGTGGGTTCGATTTTCGCTTTTGCCAGCGCGATCACTGCGGGTATGCTGATCGGGGGAACCAATGTTGTGTTGGCGGTTGCCGCCGGATTGGCGGTTGGAGCATTATCCGGAGCCGTGAACGGATTTTTTATCACCAAAGGAAAAGTACCGGCTTTTATTTGCACCTTGGCGATGATGACTATCTTGCGGGGCGCCACGATGGTTTATACCAATGGCCAGCCATTAAGCGGACTAGGTGACCCGTTTTATTTTGTAGGGGAAGGTTTTATCGGCATCTTTCCGGTTCCAGTCATTATTACGGTTATTGTTTTTGCAATCGGGTATTACATTTTATCCCAATATAAACTCGGCCGGTATATCTACGCTTTGGGCGGCAATGAAGAAGCGGCCCGGTTGTCCGGAATCAACACCGATTTCGTTAAAATCACGACCTATGCTGTATCCGGTCTGTTGGCAGCCTTAAGCGGAATTATTATTGCTTCCCGGTTGAATTCAGCCCAACCCACAGCAGGCCAGGGAGCTGAACTGGATGCAATCGCCGCGGTAGTCCTGGGCGGCACCAGTTTATCCGGAGGCCAGGGCGGAGTTGGCGGAACCATTATTGGCGCTTTAATCATCGGCGTTCTTAACAACGGGCTGAATCTGTTAAATGTATCTCCCTTTTATCAACTGATTGCCAAAGGCGCTGTTATATTACTGGCGATTCTATTGGATAAAAAAGAAAATTAAGAGCCGGCCATTGAACTTTTGACGGAATCAATAAATGGATTGCTATTTATTTTAATGAATTTTGAGCGCCGGCGATATGCGGCTTTAGGGATTAAAATATCGCCAATAACCATGGGTAGGAGGTGAGGCAGAAAAAGATTATCGGGCTCGCTAAGAATCGATAGACCCCAAAATAAAATCATGGAGGAAGTTAAAATGAAAAAAATTGTTGGATTGTTAATGGTTGTTTGTATGGCGGTTTCATTATTTTCCGGTATGATATTTGCTAGTCCCAAACCAATCGGTATGGTTTTATCCACCTTGAATAATCCCTTCTTCGTTACCTTAAGGGATGGCGCTGCGGCCCGGGCCAAGAAATTGGGATATCAACTGATCGTGCTGGATTCTCAGAACGATTCCGCCAAAGAGTCGTCGAACATGGAAGATTTGATTCAGCAAAAAGTAGGTTCCATTTTAATGAATCCGGTGGATAGCGATGCGGTTGTCAATTCGGTAAAAGCGGCCAATAACGCTAAAATTCCGGTGTTAACTGTTGACCGGGCTTCCAATGGCGGCAGTGTGGTGACCCACATTGCTTCGGATAATGTGGCCGGTGGCAGAATGGCCGGAGAATATATTGCCAAGCTGTTAAAAGGAAAAGGCAAGGTTGTTGAGATCCAAGGCGTTCCCGGTACTTCAGCCGCCCGTGACCGGGGTAAAGGTTTTAATGAAGTCATCGCCAAAAATTCCGGCATTAAGATTGTCGCTCAACAAGAGGCTGGTTTTGACCGTCAAAAGGGTTTGACCGTAATGGAAAATATCCTCCAAGCCCAACCGGAAATCAATGCCGTTTTCTGCCACAATGATGAAATGGCTTTAGGCGCCTTGAAAGCGATTCAGGCCGCCAAACGCACCGGTATTATTGTAGTCGGATTTGATGCTACCGATGATGCTGTGAAAGCAGTCACCGCAGGATCAATGGCGGCTACGGTTGCCCAACAACCGGCCTTGATCGGTTCTTTGGGTGTTGATAACGCCGTGAACGTTATGAAGGGTCAAAAAGTCGCCGCGGCAATCCCGGTAGCATTAAAATTAGTAACCAAATAATTTGGTGATCCGATAAAATCCGGTATGAAATTGGGGCTGTCCAAAAGTAATCAAAAGATTTCGCAATATAACAGGGTGAAGTGATGTTGTATGCGTATCAGATCAATTACTTTTCCGGGCAGCCTCTTTCAAAAAGTTAGATTTTGTTAAAATCTATAATTTTGTATCGCCTGTACGCTGAGAAGGAGTTCTGGACAATGAAAAAAATATGTGTGGTTGGCAGTATTAATATGGATTTAGTGGTTACGGCGGAGCGTTTTCCCCATCCGGGTGAAACGTTGGTGGGAAACGAATTTAATACTTTTCCCGGGGGAAAAGGGGCCAATCAGGCTGTCGCTGCCGGCAGACTAGAGGCCGATGTCAGAATGGTGGGTAAAATTGGCGATGATATGTATGGGAAGCAGTTAGTCCATAATTTACAGGAAAACGGGGTCAAAACCAGTGAAGTATTGGTTGATTCCCATACTGCTACGGGTGTAGCCGCGATCGAAGTCGACGGCACCGGAGAAAATCACATCATCATTGTTCCGGGCGCCAATGGCCGGGTGGACTTCCCCTTGATCGATGAAAAATTGGATTCCATGCTACAAGCCGATATCTTTCTTTTTCAGTTGGAGATCCCCTTGGAAACGGTGCTATATGCCATGTCCAAACTGAAGGCACATGGAAAAACCATTATTTTAGACCCGGCGCCGGCATGTCCGTTACCGGAAGAGATTTACCAATATATTGACTATTTAACGCCTAACAAAACGGAACTCGCCCTCCTTACCGGTAAGAAAATCAAAACAATGACCGATATCAAAGAAGCGGCGGCCGTTTTGTATCAAAAAGGAGTCGGGGCTGTCATTGTGAAAGCCGGAAGCCAGGGCGCCTATTATTTTTCCCAAGCAGACTTTTTTTACTGCCCGGCGTATCCCGTGAAGGCGATCGACACAACGGGAGCGGGAGATTCTTTTAATGCGGGTTTGGCGGTTTCCCTGGCTAGTGGAAACGGGATCCAGGAAAGCATGAAATTCGCCAATGCTGTGGGAGCACTCTCCACAACTGCCAAAGGGGCCCAAAATGCGATGCCGACCCTAAACCAGGTGGCTTCTTTGATCAAGAACCAGGAAAAGTAGTCCCTGAAAAATCAAGTTAATCTGCTGTTAATGGTGAAGGGGAAATGTTACTTCCTCCTAGTGGATAGGTTATCAAATGGATCAAGTCACTTGAAGCTAAAACCCATGAGTGAGGATTTTTTTAGTTAAAAATAAATATAGTTGTAAATCTTCATAAACACTGCGATTTAAAGAGCAGGAAAACATGAAAACTGGCAAAAAGCCGGTTTTTTTATTTTACGGCAGAAAGGAAAAACTTCTTGACGCCAAAGGAACTTTAGTTTTTAGTTCATCAGTTTTTGAAGGAGGGTTTATATAAAACATAAGGTGCCTTAATAAATTTATTGACAACAAAAGGTGGAGGGTGTAAGCTATAATCATAAGGTACCTTATATGTTTCTTAAAGACGAAATTCTTATTGGTCTCTATGATTTCAAAGATTAATTTTAAAGACTAAAAAAGGAAGGTGATGGAAATGAAAAAATGGCTTGTTTTTATTGTTATGTTGGGTATCTCCGGAGTTATTATTTTAACTTTATTTCACAATAAAAATACGGCAGAGCAAAAAGCCAATGCAGTTAAACAGCGAGCATTCATCCCTGTATCAACGATGACGGTTCATCGTCGAAATCTTTATCCAACTTTTAGTAAAACCGGTACCATCATAGCCAATAATGAAGTTTCGGTTGTTTCCCAAACAGCGGGTAAGGTCGTGGCAGTTTACGGAAATGTGGGTTCTTATGTCAAGGCGGGCGCGCCGATTGCCAAAGTCGATGATAAAGTTTTAAATTCAAAATTGGTCTCTGCCCGTACCGCCTATGAAGTAGCCCAACGGGAATGGGAACGGGCCCAAAAATTACATCAGGAAAAAATCATTTCCGATTCCGACTTGGAAACTTCCGAAGCAACGCTTCAAAACGTTAAAGCAAGCTATGATGCGGCGCATCAAGATTATAACGAATCTTTAATTACAGCTCCAATTTCCGGGGTGATCACTGAACGTTCCATCGATCAAGGAGCTACGGTTAGTTCCGGAACTATAATTGCTACGATAATTGATAATTCGACTTTTAAAATCACGGTCAATGTAAATGAAGAGAATGCTTTTCAATTAAGCGCCGGTAATAAGGTTGTCATCGAGACAGCGGTTTATCCAGGAGTCCAGCTAAGCGGTCGTATCAAAAGTATCAGCGCCAAAAGTGATGCGGTTCATACTTTCCCAGTCGAAATAACCGTTGGAAATTATAAGATTCATCCGTTAAAGTCGGGAGTTTTCGGTAAAGTAATTTTTAACTTGGGAAGACTCAACAATGTTTTAGTCATACCACGGGAAGCCCTGGTTGGCAGTATCAAAAATCCCCAGGTTTACCTGGTTGAAAAGGATCATGCGATCTTACGGGATATCATTATTGATTCGGAGATAGGTTCCCAATTAGTCGTCAAACAAGGCTTGAATGAAAACGATCAAGTCGTGGTAAGCGGTCAGGAAAATTTAAATCCCCGCTCGATTATCAAAGTAATTCATTAATAGGGGTAAAGAAATAAGTAAAGCAGGTGAAAAAATGACCATTACAGAGTTGTCCATTAAGCGTCCCATCTTAATTGTTGTTGCCTTTTTAGCTATTACATTAATTGGTATTTTTTCATACCTCCAGTTAAAATATGAAACTTTTCCGAACATGTCGCCGGGGATTGTGAGCATTTTCATAACGTATAACGGTGCTTCCGCTAGTGTGGTGGAGTCAACGATAACCAAAAAAATTGAGGATGCCGTTTCCGGTATCAGTAACGCTGATACGGTCGAATCGGACAGTGAGGAAGGTAGTTCACTTGTTTGGGTTACTTTTAAGAATGATACCGATATTGATGTGGCGGCCAAGGATATTCAAGATAAAGTTAACCGGAGTCTTGACAGTCTTCCTGGCGACGCCAGTCAGCCCTCATATACTAAGTTTTCCACCAGTGATGCTCCGATACTTCAAATCGGAGTCACAAGCAGGATGGAGCCCAAGGCATTGAATACTTTTTTGATCAATACCCTTAAACCCCAATTAAGCAAGGAGCAGGGTGTCGCGCAAATCGGCCTCATCGGGGCGGCAGAGCGGGAAATCCGGGTCAATGTCGACAATCAAAAGCTACATGCCTATGGACTTTCGAATGCGGCGATCGCTAATGCCATTACCGACGCCAATATGGATTTGCCGACAGGGAAGGTCAAAGATCGTGATGGCCAATATATGGTTCGTTTGAACGGAAAACTTAATTCTCTGGAGCAATTGAAAAACTTAACTGTGAAAGATTCCCTCAATGGTCAGGTAATATTGTCGGACGTGGCTGATGTTCAAGACGGTAGTGAAGATCAATCCACAATTAACAGGGTTAACGGCAACCCTTCCGTAGGAATTCAAGTCTATAAACAATCCGATGCCAATCAGGTTGAAGTCTGCCGCTTGGTGCGAGGGGCGCTTAAAAAACTGGAAGCGGATTACCAGTCGATTCATTTGAAATTTGTGATCATCGATGATCGATCGACTTATACATCTTATTCGGTGAAAGGTGTTCAAGAAGATCTGTTGTTTTCAATCCTGCTGGTTGCTCTGGTCATGTTGCTCTTCTTGCATAGTTTCCGGAATGCAACCATCGTCATGGTTGCCATTCCAACCTCGCTGACCACTACCATGATTGGCATGTGGCTCACCGGATGCACCATGAATCTGATTACCCTCTTGGCAATGTCACTGGTTATCGGAATTTTAGTGGATGATTCCATCGTGGTCCTGGAAAACATCCACCACCATCTTGAAAAAGGTGAAGACCAGAGAAATGCTGTTTTGAATGGAAGAAATGAAATTGGTTTTACGGCGCTTTCCATTACGCTGGTGGACGTGGTCGTTTTCTTGCCGTTAACTTTTATATCCGGAATGCTTGGCGGGTTTTTGCACCAATTTGCGGTAGTAGTCGTCATATCTACTATGGTAAGTTTGCTGGTATCCTTCACAGTCACGCCCATGCTATCGTTCCGCTTTTCTAAAACCGAGAAACTTTCCGAGGCATCTTTCATGGGACGATTTGGATTGTGGTTCGAAGCTCAATACCAAAAGCTTGTCGATTCTTATTTGACTTTATTGGAATCATGCTTGAGACACCGCGCGAGAGTATTGCTTTTAGCCGGAGTTCTTTTTGTGGCTTCGCTGGCTCTGATTCCTGCCGGTTTTGTCGGAGCAGAGTTTATGCCTCAAAGTGACCAGGGTCAGTTAACCGTGAAAATTGAATTACCTAGCCGGGCTAAACTGGAACAAACCAATCAGCTAGCTAAACAGGTTGAAAAAATTCTCTGGCAGGTTCCGGAAGTCAATAAAATATTCGCTACGGTCGGCACCGGTACTTTCTCGGTATCCACCGCGACCAGTAATTCCGCCGAAATTACCGCGGTCCTGGTTGACCCTAAAGACCGTAGACGTATCACCGATGAAGTAGTCTATGAAATCCAAAGCAAATTGGATAGGCTTCCGGGAATGACCGCACACGTGAAGGCCGCCAGTCTGATGGACTTTGGTGGTGATGTGAACCCCATTGAGTATGTTGTGATGGGCGCCAACTGGGATCAAGTCTATCAGGCCGCTCTTAAAGTGAAAAGGGTTATTGCTCAGGTACCAGGAACCAATAATGTTCAATTATCAACGGAAGAAGCGCAACCGGAAGTCCAGGTCAATATCGATCGGGAGAAAATGGCCCAACTCGGTTTAACTCTCAAAGATGTCGGTACGGTATTACAAACTGGCCTTACCGGCGATACCAGTACGAAATTTCGGGACCAGGATGGCGAGGAGTTTAATATCCGGGTGATGAATGACTTGAACGACCGCTCAAGCACGGATGAAATTGGGTCGCAAAGTTTTGTCAATGCATCCGGGGAAACAGTTCAACTAAATCAATTCGCAACCTTAGTCAACGGTGCCGGGCCCAATAAATTAACCCGCAGGGATCGCAACTACGCGATTACCATTTCATCCCAGGCAATCGGGAACACGGCCGGCGATATTGCTGGAACGATTGATAAAAAAATGAGCCGGATTCAATTGTCCGCCGGTGTAATCTGTATGCCCAGCGGGATGTTGGAACAGCAAGACGAGGCTTTTGGCAGCCTCGGGCTGGCATTACTGGCTGCTATCATCTTTGTTTACCTGTTGATGACTGCGCTTTATAATTCATTTGTCTACCCGTTTGCGGTACTGTTCTCCGTTCCCTTAGCCATGATTGGAGCGGTTTTCGCCTTGGGTTTGTCCGGCAACGCCCTGGATATCTTTGCAATTCTAGGAATCGTAATGCTGGTCGGATTGGTCAGTAAAAATGCTATTTTATTGGTGGACTTCGCCAACCGGGCTCGCGCCGAAGGAGCTGGAATCATTGAATCCTTAATTGATGCCGGACGGCAACGGATTCGTCCAATTTTAATGACTACCCTGACTATGATTCTCGGTATGCTTCCGCTGGCATTATCCCATTCTACCGGTTCAGAATTTAAACATGGCATCGGCTGGGTATTAATTGGTGGGTTGACTTCTTCGATGGTAATGACGCTGATTGTGGTTCCGGTGATCTATTCTTTGATTGAACAGTTTCGGAAGTCTGTCCGGGCTAGCAAAAATTCACGAGGGTCGGTGCGTGGTTAAAAACACGAAAAGCTCCGATTTCCATTCGTTATGTGAGGTGATGGAGGATGTTCTTAAAGAAAATCGTGATGATAGGATTTTGTCTAATGTTATTTCCGGTCTGTATTGCGTTGGCGGTTGAAACTGCTCCGTCTTCACCGGTCTGGGTATTATCTTTGGACGATTGTATGAAATTAGGTTTTACCAATAGTCAAGATCTACAGGTGGCAGCGAAGAACGTGCAAGTAGCGGAAGAAAACGTTAAGCAAGCAAAGGCGGCGTTGGGAGTGACGCTTGATTATAGCATCGTCCGTACCAAAGACAAGACCAATACTGATTCAATCGATTATAATAGCGGGACTCTTTCGCTGAATCTTCCATTTTTAAACTATTTTAAGCTATCGAATAGTCTCCAAGTGGCCGGGCTTGAATTGGCAAAATCCCGCGAGGATGAACGCCAGGCCCGGATGAAATTAACTTTTGACATCAAAAGCGCTTTTTACAGTCTCTGGTTAAAAGAACGTGAGTTGGCGGTGGCTCAAGCATCCTATGACAATTTGGGCCAACATTACCAGACGATCAAGAAGATGTATGATGTCGGGAAAAAGGCCGGCTATGAATTATTAGAAGCTGAAGTGGCCTGGAAAGGACAAAAAGCGGAAGTTATTTCGGCTCGAAGCGATCTTTCCTTAGCCAAAGTAGCTTTGGCGACATTAATCGGAATCGATAAGGACCAGGATCTACAGCTGGTATATGACCCAAGTTTACAACAATTGCCGGAAAAATTCCAACTGACTCTTCAAACTTTGCTGGGTAAGGCCGAGAAGCAGCGGCCGGATTTGGTTCAGGCTAAGCAAAATATGGAGATCGCTCAATTCAATGTGCGGATTGCCAAGGAAAATAACCTTCCGTCCTTATCATTGGCCAGGACCCAAACGGATTTAAACGATGAATCACAGCTGTCGCTTAGTGTAAACGGAACTTTATGATAATAACGCGACGGCCGCTAAAGTTAAAGCGGCGGAAAGAATGGTGGAAATAGCCCGGCTGAATCAGCTTAAAACCAGTGATAAAGCCCGCCAAACTGTGCAAAAGATTTTTGAAACTATCCGGGTTGATTTGGAAAATGCGCTTGTTTTCAGGGCTAACATCAATCTTGCCATGGAAGATTTACGCTTGACTGAAATTCGTTATACGGCCGGTATGGCGACAATCATGGATGTGAAAGATCGTCAATTAGGACTGGATGAAGCACGGAACGATTATTACCGAAAAGTCGCTTCGTATTTAACCGATCTGGCCGAGTTGGATCTGGTGATAGGCAATTCGAGCGGGAAAGATTAATGGTGGCAATGGATTGTACTTTCCGGACGGTGTTTTAGAGCAATGAAAAAGAAAATAAAAGTAACCTGAGGAGATATGCTAATGAACGAAATGGAACGGAATTCATATTATTTTGAAAGCTCGCCGATTTGGAAAGCAATCGTATATATGTCATTACCGATGATTTTGGGAATGATATTGAATATGATTTATAATATCGTTGACGCTTTTTTTATTGGGAAACTCAATCACACCCCGATGATGTCGGCAATTACCCTTGCCTTGCCATTTACAACCATACTGATGGCAGTCGGAAATTTGTTTGGAACGGGAGGAGGCACGTTTATCTCGCGACTATTGGGTGAAAAAAGGCTTGAAGAAGCAAAAACTGTCGCGGCAGTTACTTTTTATTTTAGTTTAATCGCTGGTTTGGTATTGAACCTTTTTTGTATACCCTTGCTTCAGCCAATTTTGTTTTTATTAGGCGCTCAAGGAGATACCATGCTGTTTACTCAGCAATTTATACTTATTTTTATTATCGGAAGTCCCATTGTCATTGCTAACTTTGCCTTAGAACAGGTTGTCCGGGCGGAAGGGGCTTCCACCGTTTCCATGAACGGGATGGCTGTGAGCGTCATTATGAATATTATTTTAGACCCCTTCTTGATTTTTAGATGCCACCTGAATATTATGGGAGCGGCATTAGGAACAATCATCGGGAATCTTGGCGCCGTAGCCTATTATGTGTTTTATCTCCAAAAGAAAAGCTTAGTGCTAAGGGTGTCTTTAAAGGCATTTAAACCGACAATAGACTTGACAAAGGAAATTTTTAAAATCGGAGTATCGGCTTTACTGATGGATACTTTTTTGATCGTTTCCAGCTTGCTCTTGAACAATTTTTCGGCGTATTACGGGGATTACGCAGTTGCCGGTTTTGGGATTTCCCAACGGGTGGTCCAAATATCCGATTTTTTGGGGATGGGTTTATTTATGGGTGTAGTACCGCTGATTGCCTATTCCTATACCGCCAAGAATATCGACCGGATGATGAAAATTATTCGAACTACGGCATTGTATATCACAGTTCTGATTATAACGATTTCGGCAACATTACTGATATTTCGTACTCAGGTTTTCCGGTTGTTTAGTAGAGATATTCAAGTGATCCAGATTGGGACTTTAATCTTTGCGGCGCTGCTGATTTCCTCCCTATTTACCAGCCTTTCCGGATTATTTACCGGAATTTTTCAAGGGGTCGGCAGGGAAAAAGAAGCCACGGTCATGTCCGTGGCCAAGGGAGTGCTCTTAATTCCGATCATGATCCTGGGGAATATTTTTTGGGGTTTGTCAGGTGTGATATGGTCGCTGACGGTATCGGAGATTTTAGCCTGTTTGATTGGACTGATACTGTGGATTCACTTCAAACACGACTCTTCCATGAAAAATTGGCCTCAGGCGGCGGGAGTGAATTAATTGATTATCAAGGTTATTTTGACAGCCCCGTTTTTTGGGTATATCATAAATGTAAGGCGCCTTAATAAGAGGAGGAATGTTTTATATGGATCCAATGAATACTTTATCCGAAAAATTACTGCAACAGTTCAGATATTTTACCAATCTGATTCATCGGGAACGGTATCGCCCGGACTTTGGCGGAAATGGGAGAAGTTTAAACCGCAGCCAAGGCTTGTTACTGACCTTCTTATTAGATAACAGTGGTTTGTCCCAAACCGAGTTAAGCCGAAAAATGCAAATACGTACCGCTTCCCTTGGCGAACTTGTGGACAAGCTGGAGCAAAACGGTTATGTGGAGCGCCGTGTCAATGAAAAGGATAAACGGGTTTTCAACGTTTATTTGACGGAAGAAGGTCGTAAGGTCGTTAATGAAGTCGTTCAGGCAAGGGGAGCAATGCTGGATACCGTGTTTTCCGGTTTATCGGAAGATGAAAAAAATCAACTTTCCGCTCTGATGGGCAAGTTAATCGATTGGCTGGAAAAGGATGCCGGCCCTCTGGATGTTTCCGAGGAAGAAGAGATGATGCGCCGGGAGCGCCCTATTTAATCCAATAAACGCTCGGGGCTCCAATGGAGAATTCCGGAACAGCCGGGGATTCCTTTTGATTTTTACGCTCAATTGGACACAATCGATCCAAAACCACTGCCGGAAGTGATTAAAGCGGATTGCAAATCGCTCCACCAGTAACGGGAGAAAAATCATTGAATTTGCACCAACTATAATGACGAAGGATACCGGAATAAATCGTAGTTTCATGGACTAAAATGATAACGATTGACAAAATCTAAAGGAATTGGTATATTAAAAATATACCGGCCGGTCGGTTTTTTGTAAGAGGGGATAGATTTTATGAGTGATACCAAAGAACATATTCTTAATGTTTCCTTCGGTCTTTTTCTGCAAAAGAACTTCAAGGAAGTGACCATGCAAGAGATTGTCGAGAAGACCGGAATGTCGAAAGGAGCTTTCTATCATTATTTTGAAAGCAAGGAGCAGCTTTTTCTGGAAGTAATCAATCATTTTACATCCACATTAATCATCGATTATAGTAAATTTAGCAAAGATTCGTTATATCAATTTTACCATGATTATATAGAGTTTTTGAATAAGCCAAAATTGTCATTCCTGCAAAATGCCGATAGCGGTTTTAATTATTATGCTCTTATATTTGATGCGGTAAAACTCTTTCCCAGTTTCCGGGAAAGAGTGATTTCGACTTTACAAGCAGAATTAAAGACCTGGGAGGAAATCGTCCGTATTGCCAGAGATCATGGAGAAATCGACTCATCCCTGACCAATGAACAGATCGCAAGTATATTTATATATACCAATGATGGTGTGGGCATGCATAATGTTTTGATAGACCATACAAAAGATACGCCCAATACCTTGTTAAGTCTTTGGGATGGTTTATATAAGGGGTTAAAGGCATAATTTTTTTTACAACAATTAAACCGGACGTTCGGTTTTGAATGGGATCAATTTTAGCAAACGGAAGGTGATTGGAATGAAAAGGTGGTTATTATCCTTAAGCCTCATCGGGATTGTGGGATTGATGGTTTTGGTGTTATTCCATAATAAAGCCGAGGTGGAAAAGAAGGCCAAGATAACCAGGAGCGCATCGGTATCGGTGGCCGTCACTGTAGTACAATTCGAAACGCTCCAGATGGACTTGACCAAGGTTGGCTTGATAGTGGCCAATAATGAGGTTGAGGTGGTCTCGGAAGCTTCGGGAAAGATCGTTGAAGTCAATGCCGGGGTCGGTTCGTATTTGAAAAAGGGATCGCCCCTCGTCAAGCTTGACGATGAATTGCTGAAAGTTAATTTTTTATCAGCCCAAAGCAATTACGATAAAGCCCGGAAAGATTGGGAGCGGGCCCAGGGATTATATGACCAGGAACTGATTTCAAGTTCGGAGTTGGAATCGGCCCGGAACAACTTCCGGGCGGCGGAAGCAGCCCGGCTTTCCGCCAAACGGCAACATGAAAACGCCACCATTACCACGCCAATCTCCGGTATCGTCACTGCCCGGCCGGTGAACGTTGGCGCCATGATGAATCCGGGAACGGTGGTGGCTACGATTATCGATACCTCAAGTTTTAAAATAGTGGTCAATGTCGGTTCCAGCGAAGCCTTCAAGCTGAAAGCCGGCGACCCCATCAGTGTGGTGACGGATGTTTATCCGGGCGCCGAGTTTGGGGGGCGGATTGTAAGCATCAGCGACCGCAGTGATGAAGCCCGTACTTTTCCGGTGGAAGTCGCCATAGCCAATCAACAAGAACATTCATTAAAATCAGGAATCTACGGTAAGGTTACTTTCCGGTTGAAAACGGAACACCCGGTACTCACTATCCCCCGGGAGGCGGTGATCGGCAGTGTCAAAAACCCTCAAGTTTATGTGGTGGAAAATGGCGTAGCCAAACTCCGCCAGATTGTGGTCGGTTCGGAGATTGACGCCAAACTTGAGATAATCCGGGGGGTGAGAGAACAAGAGCAGATCGTGGTGAGCGGTCAAGATAACCTCCGGGATAATGCCGCAGTGGAAGTGATGAAGAGTATCTAACGAACGATTCTAGAATAGGGTGTGATTGAAATGACTGTTACCGAGGTTGCCATTAAACGTCCCATCTTGATTATCGTCGCTTTTATAGCCATCGCGCTGATGGGGATCTTTTGTTATATGAATTTGAAATATGAATTATTCCCAAGTTTGACGATGCCGAGTGTTACGATTGCCACGGCGTATCCCGGCGCTTCCGCCAGCGAAGTCGAATCGGCTGTCACCAAAAAAATTGAGGAAGCCGTCTCCGGTATCAACAAGGTGGATAAAGTTCAAGCCAGTTCCGAGGAAGGTCTCTCCCTGGTCACGGTGGTGTTTTTGCAAGGCGCCGATAGTGAGATCGCGCTCCAAAATACCCAACGGAAAGTGAATCAGATCCTGGCGGAGCTTCCCGATGGAGCCAAAACTCCTTCCCTCTCAACATTCTCCATTAGTGACCTCCCGGTGATGCGCCTCGGTGTTACCAGCGACATGGAGCCCAGAGATTTTTATCAGTTTCTGAATGATTTTATCGTCCCCCAACTGGTGAAGCAGCCGGGAGTCGGCCAAGTCAGCCTGATCGGCGGTGAGGAACGGGAGATTCAAATCAACCTCGACAGCCAAAAGTTGCAAATATATGGGTTATCCAACATCCAGGTGGCCCAGGCCATCCAAAAAGCCAATCTGGAGTATCCCACCGGCAAGATTAAGGACCATGACGGTCAATATGTGCTGCGTCTGGCCGGTAAACTGAGTTCGTTGGATCAGTTGAAAAATTTGAGTATCGGCCTTTCGAAGTCCGGCGGGGAAATCGTTCTGTCGGACGTAGCCGAGGTCCGGGACGGCCGCAAGGATCAGACTACGATCAGCCGGTCTGCCGGGAAAACCATGGTTGGCATGCTGGTCCAAAAACAATCCGACGCCAATGAAGTGGAAGTATGCCGGGCGGTCCGGAAATCCCTAAAAACCTTGGAAGAACAGAATCGAACGATTCATCTGAAATTCGATGTCATCTCCGACGGCTCCCTGTTTATCATGGATTGTTCCAATGCGGTCATCGAAGATTTGGGTCTGGCCGTTTTGTTGGTGGCCCTGGTGATGCTGGCGTTTCTCCATAGTCTGCGAAATTCGCTGATTGTGATGGTCGCCATTCCCACCTCGTTGGTGGCGACCTTCATCGGGATGTGGGCCTTTGGCTTCACTTTAAACATGATGACCTTGCTGGCGATGTCTTTAGTCATTGGAATTCTGGTGGATGATTCCATCGTGGTTTTGGAGAATATTCACCATCACCTGGAGCAAGGGGAAGAGCGGCAAGTCGCTGCTTTAAAAGGCCGCAATGAGATCGGATTTACGGCCTTGTCCATCACCATGGTGGATGTGGCGGTCTTTTTGCCGCTGGCGCTGGTCACCGGGCTCATCGGCGGTATTACGCGCCAATTTTCACTGGTGGTGGTCATCTCCACTTTAATGAGTTTGCTGGTATCGTTCACAGTCACCCCCATGCTGGCATCGCGTTTTGCTAAAGCGGAGCGTTTATCAAAGAGTTCGCTCCTGGGACGGTTCGGGAATTGGTTTGAAGCCAAATATTCGGCCCTGGTGGCGGAGTATGGGCAATTGCTACGCTGGAGTCTGGAAAACCAGGGTAAAACCCTGCTTATCGCCGGGCTGATCTTTGTAGCGGTGTTATCCTTGCTCCCATTCGGTTTTATCGGAGCCGAATTCATGCCCTCACTGGACCGGGGCGAACTGCTCATTCAGATCGAGCTGCCAACCCGGGCCAAACTTGAACAAACCAGTCAAGTGACCCGGCAGGCCGAACAAATTCTGACGGAATTCCCCGAAGTTGCCAAGATGTTTACCACAGTGGGAACAACCAGCGGGATATCAACTTCTTCGGCCCCGAGCAATATGGCTGAGATTCAGGTGCTGCTGGTTCCCAAAAATAAGCGTTCCCGGTCCACTGCTGAAGTCTCCCAGGCGATGAAGGCTCAATTAGACCGGATCCCGGGAATTAAAACTCATGCAAGCCCGATCACCATCACCGGAACAGCGGATGGCGCGCCAATTCAGTTGATAATCAGCGGCGCTAATTGGGAAAGCGCTTATCGGGCGGCGCTCCGGATTCAAACCATGATTGGAAGAATTCCGGGAATTGATGACTTGCAACTCTCGGCCAAGGAAGGGCAACCGGAGATTCGGATCGAAGCCGACCGGGAGAAAATGGCCAAACTGGGCTTGAATATCAGTGACATCGGGGCGGTTTTGCAGATGGGTTTCAGCGGTGACGATCAGTCCAAGTTCAAGGATAAAGATGGCAATGAATACGATATCCGGGTGATGTACGACTCGTTTGACCGGTCCAGAACCGCCGATGTCGGCGGGTTAACCGTATTCAACAACTCCGGGCAACCGGTTCAGCTCAGTGAGTTCGCTAGGATATTGAATGCGACGGGCCCGAATAAATTGGAACGCCAGGACCGCAATTATGCCGTCACCATTTCTGCGCAAGCCGTCGGCCGGGCCAGCGGCGATATCGGCAACGACATCGCCAAGGTCCTGAAAACGGTGAAACTGCCACCTGGAGTCTCTTACCAATTCAGCGGCGATTTGGAACAGCAAGACGATGCCTTCGGCAGTCTGGGTCTGGCGCTCTTGGCCGGGATCATCTTTGTTTATTTGATAATGACCGCACTCTATAATTCATTCATCTATCCTTTCGCAGTGCTTTTTTCGGTTCCCTTGGCGATCATCGGCGCGCTGCTGGCATTGGGCCTTTCCGGCAATTCGCTGTCAATCTTTTCGATTATGGGAATTATCATGCAAGTGGGATTGGTCAGTAAAAATGCCATCTTATTGGTGGACTATGCCAACCGGGCCCGGGGGAACGGCGCCGGAATGAAAGAGGCATTGCTTGAGGCCGGACAGGAAAGGATCCGTCCAATCCTGATGACCACCCTGACCATGATTCTGGGTATGTTACCTCTGGCGCTTTCCAATACGCCCGGATCGGAATTCAAGCACGGCTTGGGCTGGGCGCTGATCGGCGGATTGACCAGTTCCATGATCATGACCCTGATCGTCGTTCCGATAGTGTACACTATGGTTGAACGTTTCCGTACCTTTACGAGGAAAATAACAATTCCGGTTAAAGAAGCGGTCGAGTAGGACTTATGCAGATGGATTAGAATGGGGGGCGATAATCACGAGGTTTTATTATGAAACGGCTACCCAAAAAATCGGGATTAGCGCCGGTGTTAAAATGGTGGTTTTCATGGATAAATTATTTTTGCTCTTTCGGATTTTGATATTGACAAATAATAATAATTATTATATAGTAATCACATGGAAAAGTTAAATATGGAAAAAGAAATGAATTTGTTTTACCAAAAGTGCGCCGACCATAGCATGAAAGTAACGCCGCAACGTGTTTTCATCTATCAGGAGTTACTTTCCGCTACGGATCATCCGTCCATTGATGATGTTTATAAGCGTGTCAGGAATAAGTTACCGAACATATCTTTTGACACCGTTTATCGTACCGCGCTTTCTCTGGCCGATATTGGAGCGATTGTTACAGTTGAAACCGGAGGCCCGAAGCGTTTTGATGCCAACACCAGCCTGCATCATCATTTTCGTTGCTTGCGATGCCAAAAGATTATCGATTTCGACAGCGAATATTATGATCAGATAACGATTCCCCAAGAAATATTGGACCAATTTAAAGTTACCAGCCAAAGAATCCTTTTAGAAGGGATTTGTGATGAATGTAGTAAGACGTAATGTTCTTGGGTTTTTAAATAGTATTAATTACTATTTAATATAGAATATCGAGGGAGGCGTTTTGGGTGAAACCATAGGGCAGGAATTGCAAATATCTCAGAGTGGAAACAATAAAAACGATTGCAATGGCTTAAAAAAACATAATCAATTAAAAAAATAAAGGAGAAATCAGGATGGATATTAAAGGAACCAAGACCGAGAAAAATTTGGCGGCGGCATTTGCAGGCGAATCCCAGGCGCGAAATAAGTATACGTACTTTGCCTCTGTCGCTAAAAAAGAAGGCTATGAGCAAATTGCGGCCCTCTTTGAAGCAACCGCAAATAACGAAAAGGAACACGCCAAGCTGTGGTTCAAGGCATTGGACGGACTTGGAGATACAGCGGCCAATCTGCTTCACGCCGCCGAAGGTGAAAATTACGAATGGACCGATATGTATGAGAGATTTGCCAAAGATGCCGAAGAAGAAGGCTTTATTGCCCTTGCGGCCCAGTTCAGAATGGTTGCCAAAATCGAGAAATCTCACGAGGAAAGATACCGCGCGCTGCTTACCAATGTCGATATGAAAAAGGTATTTGAAAAAGCTGATGAAACCATGTGGGAATGTAGGAACTGCGGACATCTTGTCATGGGCAAGAAAGCGCCGAACGTTTGCCCTGTTTGCGCACATCCGCAAAGTTTCTTTGAAGTGAGAAAAGAAAATTATTAAGACTCGATTGGAAATAATTTCCCAATCGAAGGAATACGGTTAGGGTATCCCCTTTATCGTCGAAAGCATAAGTGATTTTGCTTGAAAATTGGTTTGGAACGGATAAATTCGGTATAAAAAATTCGAACCGAAATGAGGACAAAGTTTGACCCAGTCCTCATTTCGGTTTATTACAATGCAAATAAGAAGACGGTAATATTTTTATCGGTGGTCATGTGGATTTTTGATTTTATAGGGGCGCATCATTTCATTGTCTTCATGATCGAGAATATGACAGTGCCACACATAGCCGGGTTTTGTGGCGGGATCGAACGGATATTGATTTCTGCCGGCTATGGATTCCTTTACATCTTGTGGCGCAAACCGGACCCGGATCGTAGTGACTTGCCCGGGATAAGCCTGGATCGTGTCTTTCCAGCCATTTTCATGGGCCGGGGGTTTAATTGGTCCATCTAGCAGGTAAGGTTCAACGGGCAATACCTTTGTGGGATGGTTTAAGGGCGGCTCGCCGTTGAGGGCTACCCAATCATTGGAATATTGTGGGCCAGAAAATCCTGCCGGCTGAACGGCCGAAATTGGACTAAATGAAGATGAATAGGGTGGGCATCCATCGTCAGGTTGACGATTTGCCAGTCTTCGGTCGTTCCGACCAGCGGCTGTTCGGAAACAGGCTCATTCCATTTCTGGCCGTCCAGTAGAACCTCCAGTGGCCCCCCCGGGCCTCCAACCTCAAAAAGGGTTAAAGTTCTTGTTTTACTGTTTTCCTGAAGCGGGTACAGAATGTTCAGGATTTTGGGCAACGGCTGAGGCCGTACGACAGGTTTGTTAAGTACTGTAAACTGCATAATCTGCCCGGTCGTCGCCGGATCGGGAGGGCTGCCGTCCGGGAACGGGGCATTGGCCGTATTGGTCATGATGAATTTTATGCCGGGAGGTAACTGGGAAAAATCGACCAGGATATCCGCCCGCTCGCCGGGAGCAATCAATAAAGAGACAAGCTGAACCGATTTGGGCAGATAGCCGCCGTCTGTACCGATTTGTGTGAAAGGTAACTGATTTGAAAAGGCCAGGTTATAGAAGCGGGCATTGGAGCCATTTAAAATCCGGAAACGGTATTGCCTGGGTTCGATATTTAAATTGGGCCAGACCTTGCCGTTAACCATGATGGTATCGCCAAAAAATTCCGGCACCCAGTAAGGATGAATGTCCGGATTTACACCGACATTGGGGAAATCCAAGGAACCATCCTCTAAGAAAGAGCGGTCTTGGATAGCCATGGGAATCTCATATTTGCCCCGGGGCAGCCGGTAATCTGCTTCATCATGGCAAATTCGGGGCTCGCGCAATAAATAGAAGCCTGCTAACCCCATATAGATATTCAGACGGGTAATGCCCAACGCATGGTCGTGATACCATAAGGTGGTCGGTTTCTGATCATTATCATAACGGTAAAGTGATTTTATAAAATCAGGACCGGTAATTGCTTCCCCGGAAGTGAACCAGGCTTCAGGGTATCCGTCGGATTGTGGCTCGGTCTCTCCGCCGTGCAGGTGGGTCACAATGGGCACCGGGCTTTGGGCTGAAGGAAATCCGGGCGGGAATGGTGGAAACGGGGGCATCGGCATTCCCGTGCCGTTGGGATCGGCCCAGTGAATTGTGGGATCTACCGGTAGCGGGTCGGGTCCGGTGAGGTTATTGACCCATTGCACGTGAATGGGTATATGCCGCACCGCTTCGAAAGTTGGACCGGGAGCGGACTTGAAATTCGGAATAATATTACCGGTTTCCGGGTCCCTGACTTTACCGCCATAACCCCAAACTGTTGTCTTGGGGAATCCCTCGGGTAATACTTGTTGGGCGAATTGGCTGACGGTCACCTGATAGTCGTGACTTTGGATTTCTCCCGTCTCAGGATTTTTGGTCATTGTGGGTTCAAATACAGGCGGGACAACTAACTGGTTTACATATTTGGGAATCATTCTCGGATCGAGTGGATTAGGCATTCAATCTCCTTCCTTTCGTTCATATTCCGATTTGAGCAAACTGCCGACCGGAATTTCTGGAATATTATATGTAAAACCTGAGCGGCGATTTTAGAAAACATATGCTCCAGAAATGGTGGATTTGCAAGGTTTCGGCTACGATATTTGTCTTGGCATCTTACATTTTATGAAATAAACCAGCGGAGAGTACTGAATATTAAAGCATAAAGACAATCCTCAAAATGCATGAAATCAATTGGCCACAAAGGAAATGAGTAGCGTGAACAGCTGTGCGCATTGACAATCAGGGGCATTATTGATATGGAGCTTATACGCCGCCCTGTACCGCTATTCTTGACAAAGGAGTAAGGCGATGTTATAATCTGGAAATATAAAACGGAAGGAGGATTGTAAGCAAATGCGCAATCCAATCGTTAGCATTGCATAGCAAAGGCTATTGCAATGAACAGATCCATCATTGAAATTGTCAATATAGCCTTTGCTGGTCCTAAT
Source organism: Bacillota bacterium (assembly GCA_023429995.1). GTDB lineage: Bacteria > Bacillota > UBA4882 > UBA8346 > UBA8346 > UBA8346. The sequence goes on from JAEZCE010000052.1 coordinate 234,448, forward strand.
CGAGAAAACTTTTAGGAGAGCAAAATGAGCTATCAAAGAGCCAATCATATAATCCCCAATGCCTTGCTTAAACAGGTCCAAGAGTATGTGGATGGTGAGTGTATCTATATACCCAGAAAAACAGGGAATAAAAAAGCATGGGGATCGCGGACATCCACCCGCAAAGAATTACAACACCGCAATATACGGATTTATCAAGATTATCTGGCGGGAAATAGTCTACAAACATTATCCGATAAATATTTTTTGTCTTTGAAAAGTATTCAAAGGATAATATGGGAACAAAAAAATATTCATTGACCATTGGAATGAGCCGATGCGGTTTTTTTAACTGTATCGGCTCATTTTCTTTTACGAGAAGTCTTTAAGGTTTGGTTTTGCGGGACCGGATGATACAATTGAACTAGAAAAATACCGGACCGGGAGGGACTACAATGAAAAAGACTTATGGCAATCCACCGTTTAGCTTTTCGATTTGATTTCTAATAGGAGTATCATTTGCCATTGAGTGGATGCGCATTGATTGAACGCGAAAATCCCGAAAGGAAAATAACGGATGATAGAAAAGATGAGTGATTTTTTTACTGCTCGTGTCAATGGGTATGACAGTCATATGATCAACGAGGTGGCCGGGTGCAAGGAAGGATATGAAAAAATGGCTGAATTACTGCCGGAGACAGCGGTTAATCTTTTAGACCTTGGCTGTGGAACCGGTTTAGAACTTGACGAGATATTTAAAATTCACCCTAATATTAAAGTAACCGGTATTGACTTGACAGAAGCCATGCTGGGTGTATTAAAACAAAAGCATCCCGACAAAGACATGACGCTTATCCATGGGAATTATTTTGATTGCGATTTGGGAATCAAAAGATTTGATGCAATCATATCTTTCCAAACGCTGCACCACTTTCCGCATACCAAGAAAATAGAACTATATTCAAGGATTTATGCAGCGCTGAAGCCGGGTGGAAAATATATCGAATGCGATTATATGATAATCCATCAAAAAGATGAGGACTTTTATTTTAAAGAAAATGCGCGAATCCGTCATGAACAAAATATTCAAGATGGTGAATTTTATCATTATGATACGCCATGTACGGTCGATAATCAGGTAAAGATGCTTCAAACAGCTAATTTTGAGAAAGTTGAAATGGTCTGGAGAGTAGAAAATACCACCATGATTGTTGCTCCAAAGATAGTAAAATAGTGGGAGCCTTACTGGCTCATTTTCTTTTACGACAAGTCTTTAAGGTTTGGTTCTAGGGGACCGGATGATACAATGTGTTTAGAAAAAACACCGGGAGTGACGATGATGAAAAAGATTTATGGCAATCCACCGTTTAGCTTTTCTATGGAGTTCGAATAGGAAGGATAAATTGTGAAAATCCGCTTTTATCCTTCCTATGCACTTTAAACTAGGAAGGTTAAATTTTTATGCAAACAGCGCATTGGGAGATAGAGTATCTATCTCCACCACCTGCAATAAAGTATTGCAAGCGGTGCGGTAAGAAAGAAGAACATGTTTGCTCCGGATTGTTCCGGGTAAACGCCCAACGCAAGTATTTAGATATATGGTTAATCTATCAATGTTCAAATTGCGGTTCTACATGGAATATGACTATTTATTCACGTATCAATCCCAAAAGTATTACCCCTGAAATATTGGAGGGGTTTCATGGCAATCATGGAGGGCTTGTCAAAAAATATGCCATGGATATGAAGCTGATACACCAGAATGGAACCGAAGCCGGCTTTCCCAAGTATAAAATACTAGGGCCGGCGATTGATTTTGCTATTCCTATCGAATTGCATATCAAAAGCCCATATCCATTTCGGCTTAAGGTTGCCGCTTTGTTACGGGAAAAGTTGAATTTATCGCAAAATGCTTTTGAACAAATGATAACCAGCGGATCAATCCGAAGTACTAGCGGACTAGATTTAAAAAAATGCAGACTGCGAACAGAAATTACATTGATAGTGAACGTAAAACCGTTCTTGTTCACGAAAGGAACGTGTAGCAATGCCCAAAATGAAATCCCATAAGGGGTTGAAAAAAAGAGTAAAATTAACCAAAAGCGGAAAAATGAAGAGGGCACATGCCAATATCCTGCATAATGCGGGAAGCAAAAGTAACAGGCAAAAACGCAGATTACATTCAGCGGCATATGTTGCCGGTTCGAATAGGGCAGCCATCAAAAAAATGCTTCCGTATGGGTCAAAATGAGAAGTTTACCCTCTGCGCTGCGGCAAAAAGAGCGCAATTTGGCGTTTCAGCGTTAACGACAAATACTTCATCTATACCGGCGGTTTGGTAAAAAATACTCAAGCCGCCGGTTTTCTTATCGAAAGACCGCTAAAGATGAATTCCAGAATTTTTCACCACCAAGGCCACGAAGAACACGAAGTTTAAAAAAAGATTTTCTTTTATTTTCTTCGTGACCTTCGTGTTCTTGGTGGTTATAATGGTTTTACTTTCTTGTTAACTGTTTTCTAGATAGTCATCCACCCCGGTCCGCCGGGGCACATTAAAGGATGAAAATAAGGCAGAGATGCCAAAGGGCATAATCTCGCGCAAAGGCGTCGTCACCACAGGTGACGCAGGCGCAGAGTTAAAGAGCATGAATAAATAGATTATAAGCTTTTCTCCGCGCCCCTGCGCCTCAGCGGGAGAATAGGTTTTAAAAGTATTTTCTGAGTAAGATTTGGTACATTCAGCCACTTGATCTGCTTTGTCAGTTCTGCTTTTTGCGCTTTTAATGCTACATTATTTGATCATAGTTCCCGGTTTTTTAACTGAGTGACTTTGCTGGAAAGCCTGGACGATCTGCATATTGTCTGGATCTCCACATCCAGCGTGAATTGCCCCAAAATATCGATAAGAACGCCTTACGCATTCTGCGCTTGGTCGGCTACGGGCCGGAAATTTATATCACACCGCCAACTTTTCCGGTGTTGAGTGGATGAATGGCCGATCCCACAATCTTACAATTAAATCCCGCATTTGGTTGATCACGGGTGCGAAATATGCGTTAGAAAGCTGAGGGGAATATCCATGAAAGATTTGCCGCGGATTTCCGAAGCGGTGGAGATAGTCAACAGTAGCGGTATCTAGCTTTAGCAGTATCGGGTATTGTCTTGTTTTTTCAAGGAGGTGGCATTTTTTAAGGACTTTTATTTCAGAAATGTTTATATATATTTGCCAGCACCGTATTCATAATCGATGCATCTAGCACAGTCAAGACCACCGGGAGCAAGGCGCTTTACCACATCGTCATCATCCATTATTAAATCCTCCATAAAATTTAAGTCAGGCGTTGCTCTTTCAGATAACTTGCAGCTTATTAAGCCATGCTTCAAAAATCCGTTTATTTTCCTTAACATTGACCTGATCGGAATACTGATAAACGGCCCTTAATCCAGAATCGGTTGTAATAATACCGACGATTTTATCTGTGTTTGCAATAAGCGGAGGGATAAAATACGTGCTCTTAATTCCGTCCTTTACTGAAAGATCGGTTCTGCCGAGATTCGTTGCGCCAAGTCCGAGAGGCATTTCGGTATATCCAAGTATTTTTCGTAAACTTTCAGTCGGCTTACTGTTGAAATTTTCGAACAGGCTGAAATACATTGAATCAATCAGACCGGCGTCAAGCGTTTTTAAAAAAGTCAGATAAAAGTGTCTAAACTTTATACTGTTCTGCTTTCTTTTTATAAGTACCTGTGCTGCCACGGCATTTTCCCATATTGATTTACGAGTATCATATACATAATCGATTGAAATGCCGGAAGCGTAATTTCCAAAACTGTTTTCATCGGAATGTATGCTGACTGCAAGTCCGGCTTTTTTATTTCTTTTGTCAATTTCATAAGAACACTTTAACAGCGAGGATAAAAGCAGGCTGTTAATTGTTACGTTGTGTTCATGACATTTGGCCGCGAGTTCGCTTACTCTTTCCGAGGAAAGCTCTGCGGCTCTTATGGTGTGACTTCTTTGATCCCAATAATTTTGACGCATTGAGTAATACTCTTCCATAGTGAATATGCGAGGCGATTTACGCCACTGCCGGTTTAGATGATTTACAAGCAGTTTTGGCAGAAACAGCAGTTTTTCACCATCGTATAGCTGAGAATCCTCAGGCAGCCTGACTTTCTGAGTTTCGGCAGTGTGACGCGGGTTTTGGATGAAGAACATAATATCCTTAAGAATTGAGACACAGGAAAGCCCATCGGCGAGAATATGATGCAGGCACATCACCATTTGCATTTTGCCTTCCTTGCGAAGACAGGTAAAACGGATAAGCGGTGCCCTATCCAAAACAAAAGGCTTTTTCTGTTCCCGTGCAACGATGGAAATCCAATCTCTTTTGTCGGTTAGTTCTTCTAAGTGAAATTCCGGCTCGACATCCTTAACAATATGAAAGAATGCACGACCGCTTTCATCAAAACGGACTAATGAACGGAGAACCGGGTACTTATACATCACCTTCTTTATGGCCTCTCGCAATGCGTCGATATCAAGAACATCGCAGAACTCGACAGCAAAGCAAACATGAATATTAGGCTCAAACAAGTGAATCCTCTCGGTTATCAACTTATATTCCATCTAAATCACCCTTTCAACGTTATTATTTGTCTGATAAGGCATTGAAGGATTTTTTGTTTTTCCGATAGTTCCTCCAGCGAGATTTCTACTATTGGCTTTTCATGAAGCACACCGCTGATTCCATAAACTAAGAATAGAGTGATATCGTGGACTTTTAATTCCTCCGCTTTTATTGAAATTTCGTTTCTCTCGACCGCCTTATTGATAAGATCCTCAACATAGGGTATGATGCTCTCGACAGTCTTTTTATAGATGGCGCTTATCATGCTCCAGTGAAGGTTTCCTGACCAAATTTCCTTATAAGTTTTTATAGATTCATACTGAAAAGCAATCCAATTATCTATGCTTTGCAGAAATGAATCGGTATTGCTTTTACAGATTGCAGAGCACTCAGAAGCATATTGTTCCATGAAATACTCAATGGAAAGTTCAAATATCTTGTCTTTAGAACTAAAATAATGGTAGAACATGCCGACCTCTCCGCCTACTTCATTTAAAATATCGCGGACAGAGGTGTTCTCATAGCCCTTTTCCGAAAAAAGCTTAAATGCTGTGGCAATTAATTCTTGTTTTCTAATTTCTGGCGGCTTTGCGTTTCGTTTCATAATAACTCCTTTTGCGCTTAGACAGAACGGTATTCTGTATAAAGAATATCACACAGAATACCGTTCTGTAAAGTCTTGATATTATCTTTAACGATATTGGTTTTGTGGGACTGGCTGATGCAAATTTAAACAGACCTAATAGCATTGCTTCCGAAATGTTAGAGGGGTTCCATAGCAATAACGGAGGGCTTGTCAAAAAATATGCCATGGATATGAAGGATACACCAGAATGGAGCCGAAGCCGGGTTTCCCAAGTATAAAATACTAGGGCCGGCGAAGGATGACTTTGTAGATATTCATCCGTCCCGGCATGCTGGGCAATGGAAAGGGTGAAAATGAGTCCAAACCCGACCCTAGCCCTTAAAGGGTATTAGTCTAACTTTCGGGTCTATTATTGGCCTTCGTTGCATGCTACAGCCTTTAGGCCTGCAATTCCAACGAATTCCCTTTAAGGGGAAGGGTAGAAGCATTTGGGCAAGAGTATTTTCTAGATGGACCGAGGCGATAAGAAAAAAGGTCTGAGCGATGAGTGCGTGGACCGAGGCGATAAGAAAAAAGGTCTGAGCGATGAGTGCGGGGACCGGAGCGATAAGGAAAAAGATCTAGGCGATGACCGTGTCGATCCTGGCGTTTTGATGATCAAAAAAAGAAACGACGTGAGTCATCGAATATGTTACGAAAATGTAAATATGCAGCTAGTTAAAATAATACCGGTGTGTTATGATGAAATAAGATAAGGAGTTTGGATCATAGCGATTGGAAAGGATGAAGCCAATGCCCAAATTATTGGCCGGTATAGTAGCCAGATTGAACTTTCAAATTTCATTTAAAATGAAACTGGTATTCGTCTTTCTCATCAGTATGCTGTTGATTATTACGGTCAGTTTGGTCAGTAGTTATGCTCAGCGGATAGCCTTTGGCAAGTTAAACCGGATGTCGGAGACAACGATCCTAGCCAATGAGATGTTACAACCAACCCAGGAAATCGCCGAGCTGCTCCCCAACTATTTTTTAAATTCCAATGCAAGCGAAAGAGAACAAATAGAGAAAGACCTGGCCACGATCACTAAAGATCAGCGTTTGTTAAAGAAGATGGTGCAAAGTTCCGGCGGCCGCCAATCTCTACAATCATTGGGAAATCTATTTGCGAGCTACCAGGAAATAAGCGCCCAAATCCTTGAAAAGGCCGATAATCCAAGGGTAGATGAAAAATTTGATTACAATGAAAAGCATAATGAACTGAAGAATACCTGCGGGTATATTAAGGATAACATTCAGGAATTAATTAACATCGAACTTAGTTATTACCAGGAATTGAAAGCGCGGGTTGACCGGCAGACGAATCTGATGAATATGAGTTCCCTCCTGATTTTCATGATCATTGGCGGTTTGTGCACCGCGACCGTTACAATTTACTTGACCCGGGTTGCTGATTCGATATCTAAAATCGCATATACGGCGCAAAAAATTTCCGATGGTGATTTACAAGTGGAAACCATCAGCGTAAGCTCGAAAGATGAAATTTCTATTTTGGCAAATTCCTTTAATAAAATGGCGGAGAATTTGCATGAAATATTATGGAAAATAATTGATAGCGGTTCTCAGGTAACGAAATCAGTAAAATTATTAAAAGATAGCACCGAGCAAACGACTCAAGCCAGCCAACAAATAGCGGCGACGATTCAAGAAGTATCCCGGGGGGCCGCTGAACAGTCCGAAGAATCTCTCAAAACGGTTCAGGTCATCACGCAATTATTAGAAGCCAATCAAGAAATTTCTGAAAAAGTGGTCGGGGTTTTAGCGGTGGCTGAAAAAGCCGCCGGCGCCGCTGAGGAAGGGCATTTAAAACTAACCGGCTTAATTACGCAGACCCAAGTAATTCAACAGAAATTCAACTCGATCCAATCCGTTACCGAAGTACTAAAGAGCCGGTCGGAAGCAATTAATGAGATTTTACAATTAATCACACAGACTTCGGAACAAACCAATTTGTTATCCTTAAATGCTTCAATTGAAGCAGCCAGGGCGGGTGAATACGGCCGGGGATTTGCAGTGGTGGCGGAAGAAATCCGCAAATTGGCGGATGGTTCCGCTCAGGCGGTTAATGATATCTCCAGGCTTTTAAATGAAATTCAGAGTCAGTCGCTGCAGGTTGCAAGCCAGATGGAAACGGGGGTCCGGGAAGTACAAGCCGGTTTGGATATCGCAGAAGAGGTCCGGGTGAACTTTGGAAAAATCGTCGACACCAGTAGGGAAGCAGATTCCGGTGTAAAGAATATAACGAAGGAAATCCAAAATATGATCGAAGAATTAAAGAAGGTTGAGGAGATGAGCCAAAACATCGCCGCCATTGCCGAGCAGTCTTCAGCCGGAAGTCAGGAGGTAGCAGCCTCAGCCCAGGAACAAACCGCTATTTTGGAGGAAGTATCCAATTCGGCTTCAATACTGGCGAATATGGCCGATGAACTGCAAAGCGTGATCAGAAAATTCAAGTTGTGATTGAGAGAGCCTGCCATCGTATGGTATAATAATTTAAAGCATAAAGATTGGAGTTGCAAAGATGAAGATTCTTTCTTGCTAATTTTATAAAGCATAATAAAATGTTGGGGCGGAGATTTTCGTCTTGTTTTGTTGTGCTTGCGCAAGAAAGTTACTCATTCTTTTCATTCAGCGATAATATGCTACCCGTGCGTTGGCACGCATCATGCCCGTTTTGGGGGTTTGATTTTCCTGTATGGATGAGCTGCAAGAAGTGACTTTCTTGCGGCTTTTTATTTGCGCCAAATCAATACAGGAGGATAATTCATGTCATTAATTAAAGTCACCAATCTTACCTTTGCCTATGAGGGCAGTTATGATAACATCTTTGAAAATGTAAGCTTTCAAATGGATACCGATTGGAAGCTGGGATTCACGGGAAGAAACGGCAGAGGCAAAACAACGTTTCTCAACTTACTGATGGGCAGATATGAATACAGAGGGAATATTACCGCCAGTGTCAGTTTTGAACATTTTCCTTTCGAAGTGGCAGACGGGGAAAAGGATACCCTGGATGGAATCGGCGCGATTGTTCCGGAATACCTTCATTGGAAGCTCGTGCGGGAGCTTTCATTGCTGAAAGTATCCGAGGATGTGTTATATCGCCCTTTTAACACCCTTTCCAACGGAGAGCAAACTAAAGTGCAGTTTGCCGCCTTGTTTCTGAAAGAAAATAGCTTTTTATTGATCGATGAGCCCACCAACCACCTGGATATGGAGGCCAGAGAGCTTGTCAGTGATTATCTCAATTCCAAAAGCGGTTTTATTTTGGTATCTCATGACCGGGCGTTTCTTGATGGTTGTGTGAACCATATTCTTTCGATTAATAAGACCAACATCGAAATCCAAAAGGGCAATTTCTCCAGTTGGTGGGAAAATAAAAAAAGGCAGGACCGCTTTGAGCTTGCTGAAAATGAAAAGCTGCGAAAAGACATTAGCCGTCTGTCGGAAGCCGCCAAACGGACCGGCAGTTGGTCGCAGGAAGTGGAAAAAACCAAGTATGCAACGAAGAATTCCGGGTCCAAGCCGGCGGATAGGGGCTTTATCGGCCATAAGGCCGCCAAAATGATGAAACGCTCCAAATCCATGGAAAACAGGCAACAAGCCGCCATGGATGAGAAATCCAAACTGCTTAAAAATATTGAGAACTCTTATAGTCTGAAAATTTCGCAACTTGCCTACCACAAGAACCGCCTGGTTGAACTGGAAAATATTGCTATTTTTTATGGCGAAAAGGTGGTTTGCCGGGATGTCGGTTTTACGATTGAGCAGGGGGAGCGGATTGCCCTCAAAGGCAGAAACGGCTCGGGGAAATCAAGCCTGATCAAACTGATCTGCGGTGAGGAAATAGATTATACAGGCGCCTTTAGGAAAGGGAGCCGGCTTCAAATATCCTATGTCTCCCAGGACACATCGCATCTCCGGGGCAATTTAACGGATTACGCCGCAAACAGTCAAATTGATGAATCCCTGTTTAAATCGATTTTAAACAAGCTTGATTTCTCCAGAGAACAGTTTGGGAAAGACATCTCGGCATTCAGCGGCGGCCAAAAGAAAAAAGTGTTGATTGCCAAGAGCCTTTGTGAAAAAGTCCATCTGCATATCTGGGATGAACCGCTGAATTTTATTGATGTGGTCTCCCGCATGCAAATTGAAGAATTGCTCCTGGAATACCGGCCCACTATGCTATTTGTGGAGCATGACAGCGAATTTTGCAAAAATATCGCCACCAAGAGTGTTGCTCTCTAAGGAGGGAGATCGAATGGCTGTATATTTGAGAAGTCAAATTGCGAAGATAGCGGAAGTAAGTATTGAGACGTTACGTTATTATGAGAAAAGAGGCCTTATTGAGCCCGAGCGGATGGAAAACGGGTACCGGATCTATCCCGAGGATATTCTGGCCCGCCTTCAATTTATTAAACGCGCCAAAGAAGCAGGCTTTACGCTGGAGGAAACCCGGCAGACCCTTCAATTATTTAGTGTTTTGTTGAAACCAGAGGATATATCGGAAATGATGGTGTTGGGTGTTCATAACAAGATTCAAAAAATTGATGCTCAGATTGAGCGCTTAATGGAGATACGGAAAGTACTTCTGGAAATCGATGAAGGCTTGCAAAAGAAATGCCCGTGCCCTTCCATGCAGGGTTTGCTAAAGGATAGAAAATAAAGTATTGACATTGTATTATACTCCAGGCTTTATTATTTTTCCATGAATGGAATTTGGGGTATAGGAAGGTGTCAAACGAGATGAAAAGCGTAATTTATTATTTTTCCGGAACCGGAAATTCCCTGGCGGTGGCCAGGAGGTTAGCGGAGAATTTGGGAGGCGGGGTGGAACTGCGGCCCATCGCCGGGTATCAAAACGAGCATTCTGTAGAGGTCGATCAGGATTTGGTGGGATTGGTTTTTCCGGTGTATTTTTTGGCCGTACCCGGGATTGTGCGGGAGTTCGTAAGAAAAATCAAATTCAAGACCGATGCCTATATTTTTGCAGTGGCTACTTGTAATGCTGAACCGGGGTATAGCTTATATTCTCTTGAGAAGATGCTTGGACGGAAAGGAAAATCTCTGGCGTTGGGTTTTGAAATGGATATGCCCGGCAATGGCATTTTCGGGAAGATTGATAAGACCAGCCCCCTCCAAGTACAGGAAGAGCGGCTAAACAATGTGAAAGCAAAAGTATTGATGATGGGTGAAGCGATTCAAGAAAGACGCCGGGGCATCATGGAAGGAAATAATGGTCTAAAAAAACATGGTGCAAGCTTTTTGATGAAATTTTATATCCAACACCTCTACCGTCCGGAAAAGCGGTTTCGGGTTCAGAACAACTGTACTCATTGCAGAACCTGTGAGCGAATATGCCCTTTAAAGAATATTAATATGGACGCGGCAGGGAAACCGGTTTGGGGAAATCACTGCGCCCATTGTTTAGCCTGTTTTCATTGGTGCCCGAAACAAGCTATCAATATGGATGCCGATACCATCGGTAAGAGGAGATACCACCATCCGGGGATGACAGTGGAAGATATGACAGTTTCATAATTTGTTATCGTTTGAGTCAAGCTTTTATAAGTAAATATTTTTCCTCTATCCACGCGTCATAATCCGATTATGGCGCGTGTTTTGTTATATTGGCAGGAATCGAATGGTTATTTTTTGGTCGATGTTTATAAAATGTATTAAATTGTAAAATTAATCCGCCGATAATTTACTTATCAAATGGAAAATCGTTGTGTATAGTGCTAAGGTTAAAAGAATTACGGAAAGGGATTATTTGTGAAACTTTTGGAAGATGGATTAGACGGTTTTGGAAAACTTCGTGCTCTTTGTGTCCTTCGTGGTAGAAAAAAGAATTTAATCTTTTAGGCAATTAATAACTACCGGATGGTAATGGGAGTCCTAAAAATACCAGTTGAACTTTTTAACCACGAAGAGCACGAAGAAAGGCAAAAGGAGAAAGGGAGCGGGAAGATGGGATTCAGATTCGATGCCTTGTCCAATCAAATTATTGGTTGTGCAATTGAGGTTCATCGCCACCTGGTCCAGGGTTGCTTGAGTCAGCTTATGCGCAATGCTTGGCACATGAGCTTTCCATTAATAAAATTAAGTTTGAAATGGAGAAGCCACTCCCCATTGAATATAAGGGGATTAGGCTTGATTGCGGATATCGGGTTGATCTTTTGGTTGAAAATGAATTAATTATCGAACTCAAAGCAGTCCAAGAGGTGTTAGGGATTCACGAAGCTCAACTCCTTACATATATGAAGTTGGCTCAAATTCAAATAGGTTTGTTGATTAACTTTAATGTGGAACGTTTGAAAGATGGATTAAGACGGTTTGTTTTGTGATACTTCGTGCTCTTCGTGGTTGGAAAAAAATTTATCTTACTGAATAACTGCCACAAAGAGTACCAAGGTTGCAGATGGAACGGCAGGGCGTGTTGGGAAAATTCCAGTTCGTATCCATCGTATGGCCGATCCGTTTGAACTGACTCACGGGATGAACGATGAGATCGTAATCATCCGGATTCTTGATCATAAATGGAGTGGGAATAACAAATCAAGGAGGGATTTATCATGAAGGCGCGTTGGGTAGTATTTTTACTGGTTTTAGCTTTGGCAGTATCGGGAATTGTCTATGCCGCAGATTATAAGTGCATTGGGGACCGTATCGAATTGCGGCCGCCATTTGGATCCTGGGTAAAAACGGAAAACTTTAAGCTTGGAGGAGGCAGTGATATTTTATCGGTGAATTTTTAGACAGTCTAAAAATATTACTTTTACATCACATTCAGGCCGCTTTTATGAACGCTGATTGGGAACCGCAATAAGATGAGGAGTTCAAAATGAAACAAAACAAATACGACGATAGCGTTTTTTTTGACAAGTACAGCCGGATAGAGCGTTCCAAACGCGGACTTAAGGGCGCCGGTGAGTGGCACGAACTCCGGAAAATGCTGCCGGATTTCCAAGGCAAAAGAGTTTTGGATTTGGGCTGCGGTTTTGGGTGGCATTGTCGGTTTGCTGAGGACAATGGCGCCCGGGAGGTTGTGGGAATCGACATTTCTCAGAAGATGCTGAGTAAAGCCAAGGAGAAGGCCCATTCCGAACATATCCGGTATATCTGCATGCCCATTGAAGACATTGATTTTCCCGGAGATTCTTTTGATATGGTCATCAGTTCCCAGGCTTTTCATTACCTTTCATCATTTGAGGGAATTGTAAACAAAATAAGCCAATGCTTGATTGACGGAGGCGATTTGGTGTTTTCGGTGGAGCATCCCGTTTTTACCGCCCAAGGTAAACAGGATTGGTACTATGATCTCCAGGGAGATTCATTGCACTGGCCGGTCGACCATTATTTTAGCGAAGGTCAGCGCCGGTCGATTTTTTCAGGTGAGGAAGTGGTCAAGTATCATCGAACCCTGACTACCTATGTAAACAGCTTAATGAAGGCCGGATTTGAAATCACCGGACTGGTTGAACCCAAGCCGACGGAAAGCATGCTCCGCAACGTTCCCGGAATGTTGGAAGAATTACGCCGGCCGATGATGTTGCTAATATCGGCAAGAAAGAAGAAATAAAGGTTTAATAAAAAACTCCATTTGATTTTTAACAGGCGTCGCTCGAAATCATGTACAAATTTATTGAAATATTGTACATGATTTATTTTTATAGGGTACGATAATGTTGTACAAAGATGTCTATTCCGGTATAATGATATTGGAGGTGACGACATGGACTTTCAGGAAGGTAGTCTGATAACCGCAACCGAGCTTAAACAGAATTTAGGGAAATATATGGACTTGGTGGAACAGCAAAATGAAGTCGTGATCACCAAGAATGGCAACAAAGTCGCCAGGTTGACCCCTTATGTGACCGATATCGAACAATATTTTACCCTAAGGGAGAAGGCGCTGGACTATCAATACGGTGGGAAAAAGGTTTCCTATGAAGAATTTATGGAGATTTATGAAAAAAGCACACTCAGAATGGAACTGATTAACGGTGAAATTCAGTTATTGGCTTCGCCGAGCATGGGGCATCAAGAAATGCTTGGAAGACTTTATTTAACCTTTTCCCAATACTTCAGAGGGAAAAAATGCCGGGTTTTTTTAGCCCCTTTTGATGTCCATTTCCGGAAGAAGGATTTGAAGGAACCCGATGTGATGCAGCCGGATTTATTGGTGGTCTGTGATTTGAAGGATAATGTCACCGAAAAAGGCAAGTATATGGGTACTCCGGCTTTGGTAATTGAAATTCTCTCCGAAGGTTCCCGCAGTAAGGATATGATTGACAAGCTAAATACTTACCGGTTATCGGGAGTGAAGGAATACTGGATTGTCGATCAAAAACAAGAAAACATCATGATCTATGGCTTTGATGAGTATGAAATTGAGAAGTATAAAACATATGAAATGGGTGAGTTGGCTGAGTCATGGGCATTCAACGGTTTATCGGCCGACATCGCCAGTTTGTTCCAGGAATTGTACTAAAAGAAAGCCGGGATATCCTAAACGAAGGGGTATCAATTCCCCTAGGCTGAAATATTCAAATCGATAAGGAATAAGCACTACTTTCACCGCAGGTATGGAAAAGACCTTTACGACAACCCGGGAACTGATTTTTTGGTTTTGCGGGTTTTTTTATATGCCGTAGGCTACCCTCTTTTGATCAAATTGCTTACTGCAGGAACAAGAAAAACCGTGTTGAAATTATTTGCATAATCCATGGGAGGATTCCGTATGAAGTTGATGCCCGCAAAGACCCCAAAAAACCCGCTGGGCTTTTGGCCCAAAACCTATCCGTTATTCCATGGCAGTATCAAATACCGCTTGCTGTTCTTTCTTATTTTATTCGCGCTGGTTCCTCTGATCATCCTGGGAGCGGTTTCTTATTCCATTTCCAAAAGGACGATTGATCATAAAGTAAGGGATTATTCGGAACGCTTAATCATCCAGACTACGGAAAATATGGATTTCCGGCTTTCGGCATACAAGGATACGAGGATAAAGGACAGTATCCATGTGGACCGCACCAAACAGGTGGCATTCAGTGAAATTCAGAAAAAAACCTTGCAAAATGAAGCGATGGTCAAAGAAAAATTTTTTGAAGATTTAGCCATGGGCGTTGTCGCACAGGCGGAAAATTTTCAGGAAGACCTCCGGCAATTGGGTATTGAATATTTGGATGAGGAAGTCCAGCATGATTTGGAGCAACAGACCGCGGTGAAAAGCATTTACTATTTGACCAAAACATTGGACAAAACGCGGCCGGTCATAGATAATGACGGCTGGGAGCACACGGATACCGATATCTGCACGATTCACGATTATGAACAGGACGGGGAGAAGCTCTCCGAGGTTTATTCCAACCAGGATCGGGTTTTGGCGGTGGCTCCTTCCACCATGTTTCCCAGGTATGTCTTTGCAAGAGGCTATCGATACAAAAACCAACCGGTGCTGATCAGCGAATTCGGCGGAATTGCTTTTTCAGGCGTCGAAGGTTGGGTTTACGGCAGCGGCGTCAAGAATGAGGAAGAATTTACCCAGCGCGTGACAGGCTTGTTCCAGGCCATCCAAAAAAATCAGTACCTTTGTGGGTATTGCTACACCCAACTGACCGATGTGGAGCACGAGAAAAATGGTTTGTTGACCTTTGAAAGAAAACCGAAGATTTCTCCGGAAATCATCAAGGGGCTGAATACATTTTGAGAAGCCCCTCCCTATGAAAGAATTCAGTGAATGACGGAAAGAATTATTTCTGTGACGGAAAGAATTCAGTGAATGACGGAAAGAATTATTTCTGTGACGGAAAGAATTCAGTGAATGACGGAAAGAATTATTTCTGTGACGGAAAGAATTCAGTGAATGACAGAAAGAATTATTTTTGTAACGGAATGAATTCATCGGATGACGGAAAGAATTATTTTTGTAACGGAACGAATTCATCGGATGACGGAAAGAATTATTTTTGTGAGGGAATGAATTCATTGAATGACGGAAAGAATTATTTCTGTGAGGGAAGGAATTCATTGAATGAGAGAAAGAATTGTTTCCGTGATAAAAGGAGGAATTCGTAAGTCCGTTAAATCCGCTGTCGAGGCGAGGAATCCTGGTCTTGAAAAATCCGGCCTTTTATGCCATAATCAATATATCAGTGCAGTAGAAAGATGGGGGTTTCATGCATTTTATTCGTTTAAGATAGGCTTACAGTGAAAAAGCTAGGGTTATGCCCTTTCACCCAAGCGGGCTTTTTTGTTGTGCTTGTTTTTGCGAATAAATCAGGAGATAAAGACGTAAATCCAGAAACGGACCCCTTCTTTATTTAGTGTTCTTCTATTCGTAAATATGCGCAGACCAAAGCCTGTTTGGCAGATGATGGTCTGCTTTTTTATTGCCTGAACCTCAGTGGGCGGGCAAATTAAAAGGATTTTATAAAAAAATAAACACGGATCGGAGAACCGAGATATGGATCAAAATTGGAAAAAAAACACGATTCTCTTTATGGTGAGCCAGGCAATTTCCCTCTTTGGCTCGGCATTAGTCCAACATGCTATTACCTGGTATATCACGTTAAAAACCCAGTCCGGCATGATGATGACACTGGCCATTATTTGCGGCTTTCTGCCAACCTTTTTTCTGGCGCCCTTTGCGGGAGTGTGGGCGGACCGCTATCACCGTAGAACGCTGATTGTTTTGTCCGACTCGCTGATCGCTGCGGCGACCCTTATTTTAGCCATCCTGTTCCTTACGGGATATAACGCGTTATGGTTGCTTTTTGTAGCGTCGGTCATTCGTTCCTTCGGGGCGGCGGTTCAGATGCCGGCGGTGGGGGCTTTCCTGCCGCAGTTGGTACCCTATGATAAACTCACCAAAGTAAACGCCATCAACAGCAGCATTCAATCACTGATGATGCTGGTATCTCCGATGTTAAGCGCCGCTTTGTTGACGCTGGCTACTATTGAAACCATCTTCTTTATCGATGTGGTGACGGCGGCCATTGCGGTATCGGTTTTGCTCCTGTTTTTACATGTCCCGGCCCACACCAAAGCCCTTGCCGGACAAACGGCCGGTTATTTTGAGGATTTGCGCGAGGGACTCGTTTATATTAAAAACCATGACTATGTGAGAACGTTTTTTCTCTTTAATGTTGTTTTCTTCATTCTCGCCGCGCCGGTCGCCTTTTTAACGCCGTTGCAGGTTACCCGCAGTTTTGGCCCGGATGTCTGGCGTCTTTCCGCCATTGAAATCCTTTTTTCAGCAGGAATGATGGTTGGTGGAATTATCATGGCTTCCTGGGGCGGTTTTAAGAATAAGGTTCATACCATGGTCCTATCCAACCTGGTAATCGGCTTTTCGACTTTTGCGTTGGGCTTGACTCTTAATTTTTGGTTGTATTTGGGATTCATGGCCCTCATTGGACTGGTAATGCCGTTTTTTAACACACCGGCTACGGTTTTACTCCAACAGAAAGTGGAAGAAGCTTTCCTGGGGCGGGTATTCGGGGTCATGAGCATGATCGCAAGCAGTATGATGCCTTTGGGAATGTTGGTGTTCGGCCCGGTAGCCGACTTCGTGAAGATCGAATGGCTATTGATTGGAACAGGGTTGCTCCTGTTGGTCCAGGGCTTTTTCATGGGGGCCAATAAAGTGCTGATCCAAGCGGGGAGACCCAACCTGGAATCAGGCCCCAAATGAGCCGGCGAAGGTCTGTTGATCGAAAAAATACCAAAGGGAGGGTAACGATGAATGTTCAATCGATAAAAAGGAATTCCGGTAATCAAATCGAAGCATATAGATTGGTTTAATGTTACGGCCTAGGGAGGTAAAAATATGAATATTATCCGGAAGGTATCCCGATTTATCTCCAATCGGCCCCTTAAGGTTAAGTTGCTTTGCTTCTTTTTACCGCTTATCTTTTGTTCCGTATTGCTGACGGGGGTTTTTTCCTATCTTTTCACCGAGAAACAGCTACGGGACAATGCCTATTATTTATTGAAAGACACCACCTATCAAACTAACCTGTTGTTGAACGATCGATTTTCCACCATGTTTGAACAGTTGTATAATACTGAAAATCATCAGGCGGTTCAAGATATGGTACTCAATGCATACTCCAGTGAGCCTGATCGCAAATATGCCGACCTGATTCAGTTGAACGAACGGTTAAATGAAATTTATCGCAATTATCCTAAAATGATCGATTCCATCTATATATGTTTTAATAATGGTCATCAGTTTCAACTGCTGAATGACGCCATTCCCATGATGAATCCCTTGGAAAATGTTTAGGGATTATTAGCTGTGATAACGATAATTTTGACGAACCAATGAATATGGAGATAAGTATTGAGGGGTGGCCTCGTTGCTTTTTGCAAATCCGGACTGATTATGATAAATTACAATTTTATTATTCCAAGGAAGGGAATGATTGGGCGGCTTTGGGGCCGGTGCTCGATGCGGGTAAGCTCTCCGATGAACATTGTCAGGAAGGGACTTTTACCGGTTCAATGGTAGGGCTTTGTTGTCAGGATTTAACTGGACGGGGCCAAGCGGCCGATTTTGATTTTTCTGAATATCAGGAACGATAAAACTCAGGTTAACTGGGAATGAAGGGTGTAACCCAGGGATCCATTTTTTAAAAAGAATATTTTTAACCTAAATGTAATGATATCCCCAAAAGGATATCTTTTTTTTTGATACAAAATATAAAAAAATTAGTACAATATAGGGAAGGGTAAATTTTTATGGACAATCCAAAAAAGTTCTAAATTGAACGGAAGAAAGTAGTGAAAAGCTTGAAAAAACCTCTTTTTTTGCTGATTATCATTCTTCTTTTTTTTATCCTCATCAATCAGGGCTGGTCCGAGGAACGGCTGGAAACTTATGCCGGTGTTTTGCTGGGGTTTCGCAATGATAGCGAAGATACCAGCTCATACCGGACCCTTTGGATTACCAATGAATCCGGTGAAATTAAAGTCAATCAACGATCGGGTATCTTATTTCCCGATGGTGAGAATTTCTGGGTGATCCGTGAAAAGTGGTATGAGAAAGAAACATACAGTACACTTGGGAATACCAAGATCCGTATCGAATATTTATTAGCCCATCCACTCGCGGAACCCCTCTCCTTGAATGAGAAATTTCGTAATTACCTTAACTCGGTGGAAGAAGATTGGGCTCAGGTCAATGAATCATCGAAACTGATGTTTGTTGGAGCCAGTTATGCCTGTATCAAACAGGAAAACAGCTATGATTCCGGCGCGCTTCGTCGAGAGGAATCTGCCGTTTTTGTCCGTGAAATACCGGATCTTAATCGTTCTTTCATTTACAATGATCATAATGATAGCTTTGATGGTAAAAGAAACGTCTCCATTGAAAAGCTTTTCGGCTCTTCAGCCACTGTTTATATAAAAGACTACCGGGCGATGAAGATTTCGGAAACGGAGGAGGAATTGTTTGGGAAATCTCCGACGGTCGCTAACCTAACCGACGAATATGGCTGGGGAGTGACGCGCAAGTCCAATCGGTGGCAGCCGCAAATTGCCAAGAAATGGTTTTTTGAAAATGGGGCTACCCAATTTTATACTTATCAACTCTATGATTTGCCACTGGAAGTTCCTGAAAATTTAGTCCGCTATCCTGAAGCCGGTAACAGTCTTCGGGAACTCAAAAAGACCGTCCCTAACGCAATGGATGCCGTTGTTTCACCCAATCAAGATTTATGGATCGCCTTTACATCCGGCAAGGCGCTGATCTTTTCGGGGAAAGATTCAAAAGATCCCGTCCAAGTCAGAGTTAGTAGTAAAGAATCGCTGATTATGTGCGAGTGGGCGTTGGGAAAGGATGTTTCCCGGTGGGATGAGAAGTTATCGGAATCCTTAAAATAATAAGTTTCATCTTCTGATGAGGGATAATTTGATTTTTCATTGCTATCCTTGAAGATAGGCCTTGGATATGAATACAAAAGTAATGGTTATATTTGAAATTGGAGTATTGGTGGCATCCTGTATTGTTATCGTCCTTTTAATCTGGAGCGTTACCCTTCAGAGAATGGTCAATCATAAGACCAAAGAACTGAGGGCTATGGTTCAGACTGTCGGTGCAAGAGAGAAAAAATTAGCGGCGCTGCTTCATGCGATTCCGGATATGGTTTTTGTTATGGACAAAAATGGAACTTATTTGGAGTGTTATGCCAACGATGACGCATTTTCTCTCCACCATCCGCTGAACTCCATTGTTCACAAATCGGTTTGTGAGTTATTGCCGGAAAAAAGCGCCGCTGACATCATTGATACCATTGAAAAAGTATTAACAAATAAGGAAATACAGATAATCGAGTATTCGGCGGAGATAAACGGGGGGTCCGTTATTTGGAAAGCCGAATGGTTTTGTACGAAGAAGAAAATATAATGCAGATCGTCAGAGACATCACCGATAAAAAATCAGCAGAGCTTGAAATATATGAAATGAGTGTTCGGGATGGACTTACTGGATTGTATCGGGAAAAATTACACCAACAGCTAAGCGTTAAAAGCAAAATCGTGACAGTGTTGCTGCGAATGTTGGAAGCCAGAGATTTTGCCACAGAGGGGCATTGCGAAAGACTACAGAACTTGGCAGCAAGACTGGCAGCCCGAATCGGTCAAAGCGAACAGGAAATTAACGATATCATCCTTTTGGCCCAGTTTCACGACATCGGTAAAGTCGGTATTTCCGATGCGATTCTTTTTAAACCGGGGAAATTAAGTCCTTTGAAATATGCGGAAATGAAACGCCATTCGGAAATTGGCTATCGGATCTCCAGCGCCCTTCTTGATTTGGTCCATATTGCGGATTGGATCGATAAGCATCATGAGTGGTGGAACGGATTAGGTTATCCGCTGGGTCTCCGGGGTCATGTTATACCGGTCCAATGCCGAATCTTATCCATCGTCGATGCCTTTGACGCAATGACCAGTGACCGTCCATATCGGAAAGCATTAACAATCGACGAAGCCCTTCAAGAACTTTCACGATGTGCCGGAAATCAGTTTGATCCGGAATTTGTTGAATGTTTCATCGAAATGCTCAAAGATGATTCGCCAAGCTATATGGCGCAGGGGATTTCCTAAACGCGATCCGGAAAGTTTTTTAGGAGATTTTGCAAGTCATTTACCGGATTCATGGTAAATTAAAGCAGGATGAAAGCATTGCGAAAGGGTATCGTAAAAGTATGGCGAATTACTCAAGTCGTGCTGGATGGATTTTGATTCTTCATTAAAAATCATAGAACAATGAGAGGTTGTTGTTTCAATGGATTCATTGCAAAGTCTGCAAAAAGAACTGGAAGTTTCAATTGATAAAATTGATGAGATTGCCCAAAATTTTAAAAAAGCAATCGAAAGTGGGCTGAAAGGTGAAAACAGTCCCTTGTTAATGATTCCTTCCTATATCGGCAAGCCTTCGGGAGAAGAGTCGGGAACCTTTCTTGCAGTCGACATGGGTGGTTCCAATGTCAGAGTGGCCAAATTCTCTATCAAAGACCGCAATATCACAAAAATCGCCGAGGTTTCATCCGGGTTGCGAAGTGCTGATGGAACATGGGATTATACCACCAGTGAAACAACAGCGGAAGAATTATTTGACTTTTTTGCTGAAAAAATTGCTCAAATTGTTGGTCCGGGAGAGCGGTATTATTTAGGGCATACCTTTTCTTTTCCAACCAAGCAAACAGACATTAATCATGCGACTTTGATCATGTGGATGAAGGAAATCAGCGTTACCGGCGTAGTCGGTAAAAATCCAAATCAACTTTTATTGGAAGCCTTACAACGCAAAAAACTTGAGGTGTATCCCTGCGCTATTCTAAACGATACGGTCGGGACTTTGCTGGTTGCGGCCTGTCAATATGCGGACGCGGATATTGGCACAATACTGGGAACGGGACATAATACTTGTTATGTGGAGCCTCATCATCCATTAACCGGAAAACCGATGATTGTGAATATGGAAGCGGCTAATTTTGATTGGAAACTTCCCTTTACAGAATATGATAACTTTTTGGATGCTGCGAGTAACAAACCGGGCGGCGCTCGACTGGAAAAGATGATGAGCGGAGTATACTTAGGGGAACTTGTGAGGATCATTCTTTGTAAGTCGGCAGACCAGGGGAGCCTTTTGAAAAATAACCAAAAACTAATGTCTTCCTTTGGTGAAAAAAATAGTCTGCCCTCAAAAGAAGTATCGGAATTCATTTCAAATCGAAACTATATTCAAACGGTTTTTGATTGTTCCGCTCCGGAGGCTGAAACGATTCAAGAAATCTCGAGGCTGGTCGTAGAAAGAGCCGCCCGGTTGGTTGCAGGGACCTATATCGGTACGGCGCTCCACATTGATCCCGCCCTTGAAGATCAGCATATGGTGGCTGTAGACGGATCGATCTACGAGAAGATGACTGGGTTTAAAGATGAGTTGCGTAAAGGACTGGATGAAGCTCTTGGAAATAAGGCCGATAAAATAAGGGTCCAGCTTGTAAAGGACGGTTCGGGCGCCGGTGCTGCAGTGGCTGCCGCCATGGTGAGAGGGGATTGAATCGTCTTTAGGTTTTTTGGAAATTGAATGCTTTCCGGATTGAGCCAGGCTGTCCAAAAGGATTTATCGTGCGGAAATGACGATAGTTACTTTTGGGATAGCCTTTTTTATGTGCAATTGATAAACCCTGATTTATAAAAATATTTGCATGAAGTTATATAAGGAAAACCCAAGGATGATAAGGCCAGCTGAACGGTTGACCCAATGCAGCCATACCGGATTAAATTGATGACGTAAGAAGCCTATCCCGCCGCTGAGTAAAAGCCACCAAAGCATGGATCCGGTAAAAACGCCAACTACGATGGAAAAGGTTGAATGGTAATCTCTTTGGGCGGCGCCCACACCCAGTCCGGCGAAAACAGCGGTAAAAGAAAGTATTGTCATCGGATTGGTGATGGTGAGTAGAAAGGTCGAGGCATAAGCGTGGAGGATGTTTCCCCCCGTATTGGTTTCCGAGTTTGCAGAAGGAATGGCCCTGAAAGTTTTCCAACCTAAATAAAGTAAAAACAAACTACCTAGCGTATGAATATAGAGTCGAAGGGTGATGAGAAAATCAGATACCGCGGTCAGGCTGAAAGCGGCGATTGAACCATAAATGGCATCGGCCGTGGCGGCGCCTAAACCTGATATAAGCCCGATGATCATTCCTTGGGTTAAAGTCCGGCGAATGCATAAAATTCCAATAGGGCCAACCGGAGCTGCAATCGAAAATCCCAAAATGAGCCCTTTCATAAAAAAAGTAAAATTCATTTTAATCCTCCTGTGGAAAATTCACGGGTAAAACAGGGGTTTCTTTGTTGGTTGACAAGATAATGGTAGTCCGGGTTTTTAAGAGTCCGGGGATGGACTTAATCTCTTCGCTGATCAAATATTCCAGCCGTTTGGTGTCAGGGCAACGAACTTTCAGAATGTAATCTTCCTCGCCGGCAATGTGGTGACATTCCAAAATTTCAGCCATCTTTTGGATTTGGTCCAGGAAGTGTTTTCGATGTTCGGGCCGATCCAGGGTTACCGATATGAACGCCGCTATGCCCAAACCGATGCTTTCGGGATCAACTAAAGCTGAGTATCCCTTAATGACGCCGTTTTCCTCTAATTTATGGACCCTTTCGGCCGCCGCCGGAGCGGATAACCCTAAAATACCTCCTAACTCAGCCCAGGTTGATCGTCCTTGTTTCATTAGATAAGTGATTAATTTGTAATCAAAGGAATCGAACATGAAAAACGATCCTTTCGTAAGTATATTATAAATAATACCTTATAATAAAAAGAAAAGCAATTATAACTTTTAAAAATTATTCATTGAAAAACGTCCGGGGGCTAATTAAATTTTGTCAAAAGGAATAAATTGGGGGAAAAGGCTTATTGTTACATTTTGCCAATATGTGATATAATTATCTTAATTTAAGGAAATGTTTGAATTAAAAATAACCGTCAATGAACATTGAAGGTGCAAGATGAAACGGACCCTGGGGATGGTCTGGCGGGTCTTGGTATTATTATTGATATTCCCTGCAACCTCTTGGGCTGAAAGCACACTGGCTAGAGTATCTGCCGACGAGGTAAATTATAACTACGAAACGGAGCAAATTGAGGCCTTCGGCAATGTAAAAATTGTCTATAAAAATATTCAGATAGAGGCGGATTATGCTTTACTGGATCAAGAACAGGACAGTTTGCTCGCTGCCGGCTCCCTGACAGTGACCAATAACGGCAATGTTTATCATGGGAATAAGTTTTTATATTTATTAAGAACGGAACAAGGATGGATTTATCCTTTACAGACGGAGATTAAGGATCCTAATATTGACGGAACCGCTTTTATGAACGCTGCGGAAGCGTTTATTAACGGAGAAGATGTTCGGGCAAAGCACTCCACCTTCACTACTTGTAATCTTGAAAATCCCCATTATCATCTTTCTGCCAAGAATATTGACTATTACCCCCATGATGTTCTAATTATGCGCCATGTATGGTTTTATGAACATTCGGCACCTGTTTTTTATTTGCCGGTGCTTTATGTTTCATTAGATGAAACGAAAGATAATTTCGCCGTCCAATGGGGTAGGAGCAATACGGAAGGGTTTTTTGTCAATACCCAATACTATTATTATCATTTCCCTTTTCAAAACCAATCGGGGAATTTGGAAATCCGGCTGACTGAATATGGCGGGAATTTATATGCCATAAGTCAGTCCTTTCCAACCTCTAAAACGGGTGCTTTTTCTCTTAAGACCGGACTCCTGGAAAAAAGCAATATGGACAATCCTGATGTCGGCGGTTATTCAAGGGATGATGGTGCTACTTATGAATCCCAATACGATGATTATATGCTGGGTTTTTCATCCAAAAGAAATTTAAATTCGCATGTATCGGTAACTCAAGATTTTACCCATTGGTTTCATTATACGGAAGATGGGGAATTATATCCTAATAATACCTATAATCTTACAATTAGGGGTCAATCACCCTATCCCAGTCTATCCTTGACCTGGAAAGATCAATATGAAGATACTTACCGGACCGTTAATTTGGCGACCTATTGGAGTACAAACCCGGATAAAACTTCCAGTGTTAATCTAAATGGCCAATGGTATTATTATGGCTATTTAGATTCAGACGGCCTGTACCTGAATCGGTATTATACCTTGTCGGCCAGAAAAGATTGGAATTGGTCCAATTTGGCTCTTACGGTATCTGAAAACCGCAATTATTCCAATAGCACCAGCGGGACCAGCCTGTTACCGAACCTGATTTACACAATCCCCAAAATAACCTTGCCGGTTGTAAGCGACATTAAAATGGCAGCACAGTACACCAATATGGAAAAATACTCTTCATCTGGGGGAGCGTCGGATGGCCAACGTTACGCTTTGGGTTTCAGCAAATCGTCCGGTATGATTTGGGAAAGCGGTCCTTATTCTTTAAACAATGAAACCTATTTAAAATACCGCAATTTTGTCGTAAACGGGACAAAAAACGATTTGAACTCCCTCTCAACCCAGATGGTTTTGAGGGATCAATTCACAATAGAATTTTATACCAGATTCGATGTAGGCTATGGAGTAACTTCCGGGGCGACTTGTTCCTACTTTGGTTATGATGGGGATGATGACCTTTCCGGTTTGTATGTACAAAACAGTTGGAATTATACGGGTGTGAAATTGAAAGCTTCGGCCGGTACAAAGTATAATTTTGAAACCAGGTATGCATACCCGCTAAATCTTTCATTGGATTGGGAAACGATTTCCACTGTGAATTTGACTTTCAGCACTATCTATTATTGGGGAGAAGGGGTAGGACAAACCGATTTAACGGTCAAATACAATCCCAATTCAAATTATATTCTTTCACTTGGTTTGGGTTATAACTTTTTAGATTCGGATTCTCCTTGGACTTCCCGAAGCCTCCTGGCGGATATTTCAGGCAAAATCAGTACCCGCTGGAGTTATTCCATAGCAGCCAACTATAGTTATTTGGAGCAAGAGTTCTCAAAAGCCGAATATAATTTGATTTTTGATTGGCATTGCCGGCAGATTGTTTTGCATTATGACGGGGTTGAAAAGGAATACTGGATGCAAATAATGATTAAAGCATTCCCAAATGATTCTATAAAACTAACCGGAAAGAATCCTTTGGATAATTTATTGAATCAAATCGAAAGCGAATCGATAACCAACAATATTCAATGAATTCATACGCATTCCGTTAAATTTAGGCAAAAATTTTTCCTGCAAAAGGAATTTAATTCATAGAATCGAATTGATAAATAAAAAGTAATGGTATATTATATAAGCGGGTAATTTCGGCTCAAAATTCTTTTTGGTTTTATCATGGAGGATATCTTAAAGTTTTAACGACAATATCGGGAAATAATATCAAAACGCTTTCCCCTGAGAATTAAGGATTAACGCGTAAGGGATAAAACGCAAAATTTTATTTTAAAATCAATATCAGGATTTACAACATTTATCAAGGAGGCCCAGATGCGTAAAAAAGTAATTGGCAGGTTATATTTCAAAGGGTTATTACTTGTTTGTACGATGATGGTGTTATTAGGGATCAACGTTGCTACTGTATTCGCCGCACCGTTTTTGGAAGAACCCGGAAAAATGAACGTTTTCTTTTCCTGGGATCATATGGGAAGTGGTGATTTTGGAGATAATAGTATCGGTTCTTTCAGGGGATCATCTTGCGGAATTGCTATTCCTGTCGGCTTTGCAACGGTTGGCGTAAAAACAACTTTTGATACATCCAAAAGGTATTATGAAATTTTTTCGGATTTCAACAGCAATGAAAGTTTGTTGACAAGCCTGTCGTACCTGCACACCAAAGATAAATCCGATGATGGTATCGGTATATTTCGGGTAGCTGCCTTCAGGCCGTTAATCATGGATTCTGGAGGAATTGATCTCCTTTTAGGACCGGGCCTCTCGGTGATTACATCGGATAACGCAACAAATTTATCAATGTTTTTACAGGCCAAATCGAAATTTTATTTTATGGAAGGCAGTTTTTTTTATGCCAACGGTTTGGTTGATTTTATGTATAAATCGACTGGTCTCGAGCTTGGAGTGGGATTTAGCTATTAGTCATTGAATGGATTCAGGAGAATAATCTACATAGGCATAAACAGAGGCTGTTCAAAAAGTACTTTAGAATCAATGAGATATACGATATGGTGATGAACACAGCAATTTATATGTATTGTATATTTTAATCAATAAAGTTACTTTTGGAGCAGCCCCTTTATACTTTTTTGGGGAATGAGCCGAAGGGTGATTGATTAACGGGGAAAAATTAATTTAACCGCTAAATGAAAATCCTCAAAAATTTGAATGGTTATTTGGAGATTCAAAGAAAATTCAAATTTAATGGAACGATAATATTGATAGAACAATGCACCTCTGTCTGCATGGTAAGAATCTCTAATAAGTTCAATGGTTTCATTGATTACAGGAGGTAAAATGAAAAAGATAGCATTACAAGTTAAAACTGCAGCCTTAGGAATACTTGTTTTATCCTTTTGGGTTTTAAGCGGGTTCGTGGGGGATGCAAGTACGATTAAGTCGCTTATCTCACCGGGTGAGATCGATATTTTGGGGAAGGGATTCAATTCCCTGAACCGCAATTTTATTTCAGATGATAAATGTTTAAAATATAGCACCAATATTGATAGTAGTTTACCAGGAATCATGACTAGCACGGCTTATTATTTCGTTGATTCCAAAAAGGAATTGGAAGACAAGCTTTTAACCAATTTCTCCTCCAATTCGGGGGCTCCGGATTCAACATTAAAATCACGAATTACCGATTCGATTATCAGCAATACCTCGTTTTCGGCGGATAAAATTACCCTCATCGGATATTGGAAACAAGAAGATAAAAAGTTTTTTTCCGGTGAATTGCCGATCATGACGGATGAGGGCCTTTCTATTTTTAAAAGTAATCCCAAAATTTTTTTTAAAACGTTTGGTGATAAGTATGTAAGCGCAGTAACTTTTGGGAAAATGTTTTTTGTGATTTACCAAGCGGATATTTCGGATTTTTCATCTTATTCAACCCGGGCGAAGAATGCGATTAAACGGGCAATGGAGCTTAACCTGAAAAAAATATTCGGGGTCCGGTTGTCAGCGCAAGAATCGGCTTTTGCCGGAGAAAGATTAGGGGATGTAAATATCCGAAGCAGTGTGTTCGGAACCAATCTCAGTAATAATTCGGGTCCATATACCAATGATGATTTTAGAGACTTATTAAAGAGGGCTAATGCAGGTCCTCCTGAAATTATTACGTGGGAATTAAAGGATTATACGAATATAGACAATCGCCCGGAAGAACGTTTTTATAATATTACTGATTATTTGAATATGGCTGATGAATGGTACAAACACCTGGCCTTTATGAATTATATGATTGCTAATTCCAAGCTGAGTTTTGATTTATTGTCGGAGTGCCGCTTAAACGTTGATAAAATTAATGAGCAACTGGAAATAGTTCGGAAGCTCGATTCGGATGCCCGAGTACCCAGTACCAGAGAAAACGCTAAATTCGAGGAATTATATAAGAAATACATTCGGGAAATGAAAATTAGTCCCAAGACATATATGTTGCCTCCCTCCGGCAAGTCATTGGAATTGGATTTAAGCGGGATCAATGACGTGGAATCCATCAAAATAGATTGTGACATCAAAGGAAGAAGGATTCTTTTCGGATCAAACAGTAAACCAACATATATTGTTCTTTATATTGTTGATGAAGATGGCAATTTGTCGGAAGTGGGAACCACTCCGGTCTATTCATCCGTAACAGCCACTTTATATGATGGAATTAAACTTTGTGATAAGTTCAAAATCGGTGTTTTGGATCCAAAGAGCAGACCCGGAGATAAGCCTGATCCATGGGCAACTCCAACCCCAACACCTCCTCCCGCGGGACCTGGAATCGGTGGAACACCTGGAAGAGGGGTTTATTTTGGAGGGTTCGGAGCTCCTGAATTGAAGATAACTTGTTCATATACAGAGAAAGTTAATGATATTATCTGGGCTTATTTGCATAACAAGGATAAGGCTAAAAGCAGGTAAATAAATACTGTGTTATCGGAGCGTATATATAATAGAATGTCCATCAATGAAAAGATATACAATATTATGTATGTCTTTTCTTTTTTTTGACTCCTTAGGCTTTTCTTATTAATTTCCGGAAAGCGGATTAATATTTCAGATGCAAAATGTCCTCGATTACATATTTGATGAACAGCATTGGACTCGGTATCTGGACACCTAAGACATATAACAGGCTTAAAATGAATGCTATGGTATGAAAAAAGGAAAAGGCAATAAGCTCCCGCCAATATTTTTCCTTTAAAAGAATTGGTATTTGGAAAGAAGCAACCAAAATAAAAATAATAATTATTAGAAAGGTCATTGGCTTTTTTAAATTTTCACCCTTTCTTCGGCAGATTGCGTATTTTGGTGATAAACATAGTTAAAACCGGAAAGATATGTACAAAAGGGCTTGTAAACATAATTCCGGTATTTTGAGAGGTTTTAAAGTGTTCCCCCATGGAAGGATATACGATAATCGCCAGAATGATGGCTACACATCCCAGCGGAAAAATTAGGGGGGAATAGGTTCGTAAGCAGAGCAACTGTGACAATAATAATATAACTCCGTAAAATAGAATACTGCATTTAAAAAACATTCCCAAGATATACCCGGCCGCGAACAAAATATCCATTCGGGATAAAAATCCAAAATTAATCAATCGGACTACTTGACAAGACGGAGAAAGCAAGAAAGCTTCGGTATCGCCAAGAATAGCCGTGTTCCGGATGGAAATAACCATGAACAGCGCCGCTCCCAATAATAAACCGGATAAGGTAGCCGTTGCCGTATGTTGATTGCCATGTAATGCAAGATAGATGGTAAGAAAGACGACCAATTCTCCAAAGGGGATTTCAGTGATGATTTGAACGCCGTGCAAAAAATTTTTGAATGATAATGATAATTCTCCTAAGGGCAGAAGATTGGAAAAATTTATCTTGGTAAACAGCATGAGAGTCGCGCTGATGACGAATAAGATGACGGTGCCGACGATAAAAGGACAAATTCTGGCCAATACCTCGATGCCGTTCCAAACAGCATAAGCGCAGGTAAAAGTGAAGACAATTAGAAAAACTTCTAAAGGGGTATCCCGCATAAAAAACGTGGTATAGAAGTTTCCCAAGTCTCTGATGTTAAAAGATAGGGTCAGTAAAAAGTAGCCTAGATATAATATGGAAATAGTCGTACCCAGATAAGTGCCATAAACCATCCGGTTAATCAAAGCGAAGTTCTTACCGGGGAATCTTTTGGCCAACCAGGCAAAGATATATACGAAAGGAACAATAAATACCAAACCGGACAGTATCACCAACCACGTGTTATGTTTGACCAGATTCGATGCAAAAGAGGTCAACAAAATCGACCCTTCAATAAAACCGGTGATTAAAAGGAATAGCTGAAAATCCGAAATTTTGCCTTGTTCAATATTCATCATTCATCGGTATCCTTTCTTTGGCAAATTGCGGATTTTGGCAATGAATAGCGATAAAGGTGGAAAAATAAATATGAGAGGGAAAAAGTACATAATCTCAACATTTTGAGCACTTTGAAGATGAGCTGGTGATGACGGATATAAGATAATCCCTAAAATAATCGTGATGCATCCCAAAGGAAAGAGCATTGGTAAATATGTTCGCAGCTCGAGTATTTGGGAGAAGAATAATGCAGTAACATAAAATAAGACGCTGCATTTCAAGAATATCCCGAAGGTATGCCCGGCCGCGAATAAGATATCTAGCCTGGATAAAAACCCGAGATTAATCAGCCGGGCAACCTGAAATGATGGCGAAACCAACAGGGCTTCGGTGTTGCCGAGCACAGCCGTATTCCGTATGGTAATAATCATAAAAAAGGCTGCCGCTAATAATAAAGCGGATAAGAAAGTCTTTACCTTCGGCTTATTATCACTTAAAGCAAATGCGAGGGGTAGAACAACTATCAATTCTCCAAAGGGAATTTCGGCGATGATCTGGGTGCTGTGAATAAAATTTTTGAATGTTAGTTCTCCGATGGGGAGAAAATTGGAGAAATCCATCTTGGGAAGCAACATAAAAGTAGTGCCGATAATTACGAGGGAAACATAAGTTATGATAAAGGGTGCGATTCGGGCCAACACCTCTATGCCTTTCCAGGATGCATAAGCACAGACGCAAGTGAAAATAATTGAAAAAACCTCTATGGGGGTGTCCCGCATAAAAAAATTAATATAAAAATCTCCTACATCTTTGATGTTTAAAGACAAGATTAGCAAAAAATAACTTAGATAAAAAAAGGAAATCGCTGTACCCAAATAACGGCCATAAACAATCCTGTGAATCCGGGCAAGATTTAAACCGGGAAATCTTTTGGCAAGTGAGGCGTAGATATAACAGAAGGGAACGATGATTGCCAGGCCGGATAATATCGTCAGCCAAGCGTCGTGTTTGGCAAGATTGGATACAAAATAGACTAAAAAAGTGGATCCCTCAATGAAGCCCACTATCAGAAATATTAATTGTGAACTCGATATTTCCCCTTTTTCAATGTTCATGATTTATAGATATCCTTTTTTTGGCAAGTTGCGTATTTTGGCAATCAATAGCGATAGAGGCGGGAAAATAAATATAAAAGGGAAATAGAACATAATTTCCACATTTTGAGCACTTTGAAGATGCGCTGTTGCCGATGGATATAAGACCATCTCCAGAATGACAGCGATACATCCCAAAGGGAAGATCATCGGCAAATAGGTTCGTAGTCCCAGTATTTGGGATAACAATAGCACAGTACTGTAAAATAAGATACTGCATAATAAAAAATTTCCGAAGGTATGGCCGATCGCGAATAAAATATCCATTCTAGACAAAAATCCGATATTAATCATCCGAGCAGTCTGAAATGACGGTGAAACCAGTAAAGCCTCGGTGATACCAAGTATAGCCGTATTCCGTATGGCAATGACCATAAAAAAGGCTACCGATAATAATAAGCCCATTAAGAACGTCCTCGCCGTGTGCTTATTATCATTTAAAGTAAACATGATGGGCAAAAAGACTGTCAATGATGTTCCAAAGGGGATTTCGGCGAGGATCTGGGTGCTATGTATAAAATTCTTAAGTGTTAGCTCCCCAATGGGTAGGAAATTGGAAAAATCCATCTTAGGAAGCAACATGAAAGCAGTAACGATAATGATTAAAGAAACAATAGTTACGATAAAGGGAGCGATTCGGCCTAACACCTCGATGCCGTTCCAAGCGGCATAAGCACAGGCGAAAGTGAAGACAATTAAAACAATTTCCGGAGGGGTATCCCGTATAAAAAAGTTGATATAGAAATCGCTTACATCCTTTGTGCTTAAAGATAATAGCAATAATAGTTCTCCTAGATAGAATAAGGAAATCACTGTACCTAAATATCGGCCGTAAATGCTCTTGTTAACCTGGACGAAATTCAGGCCGGGAAATCTTTTTGAGAGCAGGGCGTATACATATCCAACGGGAACGATGATTGCCAGGCCGGATAATACCGCCAGCCAAGTATCATGCCCGGTAAGGTTGGTAACCAAGGAGAGCAAAAAAACCGTTCCCTCAAGATGCCCCATTAACAAAAAAATGAATTGTAAATTGGATATTTTTCCTTTTTCAATGTTCAAATCCCGGAGAGCCCTTTCTACTGTTCCTTATTCTGGTGGCGGCGCTAGAGGCGGAATCGTCAATCCCACCCCGTGAATGACGCAGTTGATGTCCACGTCTACCTGAAGCTCTGGAAAGATTTGGTCCCATTTATCCTTAATTTTTCGCCACTCTTTGGGATTAGACTTGTGAATCGCCTCGCTGAATCCAAAAATATCCGCGTTAAATTCCTTGGCTTTGGTCAGAGCCGCGTCGATCTCATTTTGAATGATGCTGGCTTCACGCCGGGCTAAGGATTTTAGTTCATCCGGTTTGGTCAGCTCTTCCGGACTCATCTGGCAGTTGAGATTGCCTTCTTCTTGAATGTTGACTTTAATTACGATCTTATCTTTGATAAATACCGGTTTTACTTTGGTACGGGAACGAGTAATCTCAAACCCGGCCATTCCGCCTGGAACATTGATAATAATGGCGCCCTGTTTGACCTTGCCCTGTACCCATAAAACCCCCCGGGTTTGCCGGCCGTCCAATGTGCCAACCAGGCGATCTCCTTTAAAAACGGCCGTACCGCTTAAGAACAGCTTTTTCTTCCCTCCGGCCTCATTGATTTTAATGAGCGTAGCGATTGGCGCGACGGTTTTACTTAATAAGCGGGTCGCAAAATCCTGTAAATTGATCATCACATTCTTGGAGGAGAATGATTGGGCTTGGATTAACTGGCTGATTTCCATAGCGGACACTTTTTCCAGATCTCCGGGAGCATTCAAAATAGCGCCGGCCTTATCTTCGGCAACCAAAATCCACATTGTCGGCCGTGGTTCATTATTCCGGACAAAGTAATCGAGCACCAAGCGGACCCCTTGCCTGGCTTGCTCATTGCCTAGAATGATCACTTGATTATGAGGCCAATATAGCTTGCGATCGGTTTCCACCAGAAAATTCTGCGCCGCGTCAAAAACGGTTTTTCCCGTCCTGGATTTGACTATAAAGGGCTGTTGTTGGCCGCTACCGCCTCCACCAGTTCCGCCACCGCCACCTCCAGATTGGGATGCGCTGGGTTTAAAGATTTGCAACGTCAATTGAACAGTTCCCGGCTTTTTGCCGCGATCAATTGCCGTTCCGGCGACTATAGCCAGTTGGTTGAGTTCGTGGTAACTCCAACAACCGTTGGTGAATAAAACGACAATGATGAGCCCAAACCGGCAAAACCATTGAATGATTGATCTTTTCATTTTGGAGGCTTATCTTGTCCATTTTTCGGAGGGTGAGGCATCAAGCGGAACTTTTGCCGTTCCTTGGCATCGGCGGCAGCAAGCATCGACGGCCGTTTCCGCATCATCCACCAGGGCCCCCGGATTAGGACATCCTGCCCAAGTCCGCGCAAATCCACCGGACTTAACGGGGCCAGGTAGGGTACACCGAAGGAACGAATCGTCGCCAAATGGATCAGTATAACGAGCAAAGCGGTTATCAGGCCGAAGGCTCCTAACAATCCGGTAATGACGACTAATGAAATCCGTAAGGGAGTCGTTTCATCCACTAAGGTGGGAAAAATAAACGTGGTCACCGCGGTAATGGCGATTACGATGACTGTCGGCGCAGCCACTAGTCCAGCCTGGACGGCCGCCTGGCCGATAACCAGGGCGCCTACGATACTGATGGCCTGACCAATGGGGCGTGGCAATCTGATACCACCCTCACGGATGAGCTCAAAGACTAACCCCATCCCAATCACTTCAACCACTCTGGGAAAAGGGCTCCCTTCAGTGGCGGCCGCCATAGTAATCAGTAACGGCGTTGGCAGTAATTCTTGATGAAAGGAGGTTAAAGCCACATAGGCGGCAGGGGATAAAAAACTAATTCCAAAAGCGATATAACGGATCCAGCGGATCAGTGTCGCAAAGATAAAATGAAAATCATAGTCATCGGGATATTGAAAATTTTCAACAAACAAAAACGGCATGGTCAATACATAAGGAGTGCCGTCAATAAAAATTGCCGCCCGGCCTTCGGCGAGTTTAGCCGCCACCACATCGGGCCTTTCAGTATGACCAACGGTCGAAAAGAGCGATAACGGATGATCTTCAATAAATTGTTCGATGCTTCCTGATCCAACAGCAATATCCGTCTTAATCCGATTTAATCTATGTTGGATCTCCGTAATCAAAGGATCGGGGGCAATTCCTTTCAAATAAGCGATGCATATATCGGTTTTGGATCTTTGACCTATCGTCATCGGTATAAAGGTTAAATCCGGATGGCCAATTTTGCGCCGGAGCATCGCCGTATTGCTTCTTAAAGTCTCGATAAATCCTTCTTTAGGGCCGCGAATGTTTACCTCTGCTTCAGGCTCTGTGATACTTCGTTTCTCCCAACCGGGCGTACTGATGATCACCGTAGAAGTGATTCCATCAATTAATAATGCGGTATTACCAGCCAATACGCTCTCAATGGTCCGGCTTAAGTCGTCCAGCGCTTTGATTTCTCCCACAGAAATTAATTTGGCCATAATTTGAGGCAGCAATTGATCCGTAGGCATCGGGATTATTACTTCCGGTGGAGCCATTAATGGCTGTAGAATACTCCGTTCGATTTGTCTTTTATCGGTTAATCCATCAATAAAAACCAAAGCTGCTCTGAGATTGTCTTTAATGCCGATGGTGAAGTCACGGACGATTAAATCTGCACTGGAATGAAGTGCGGTCTTAATTTTCTGGAGATTGCCTTGGAGTTGCTCTGAGATAGCGTCCGGCGTAGAAGCATCCTCTGCAAATTCCATTTTAATCCGTTCAATTTCTTGAAGCATTTTTTTGAATATACGGCGTTTCGGGCGACGGTACATGGTATTCCTTTAAATGCCATTCGTTGATTCGGATTTATTATGGATTAAAAATTAAAACCCTATGCAAATTGTAAAGGGATTCGTGAAGACGATTATCACGGTATATACACGTAGCGTTCACCCGATCGACATAAAGGATGTTTACAATGGGATTATGATATTACAAAAAAGAGGAGGTATTTTGATGGTAGCGAAAAAAATTTGGGTGCTGCTTCTGGTCGGGACATTATTGTTTGGAATTACCGGAATGGTTTTTGGAGCAGAGAACACGTCCCCTAAGGTATCGGATGGATTCCAGAGGGAGCCTGAAGCGCCGCCGGCGGGACCTGCGCAAATGGTTGGAGAATTTGAGAATGCCCTTGACGAACTGATTGCGGTAAAAGCAATCACCCCTGAGCAAAAAGGGAAAATCATTGAGTATTTTGAAAAGGCAAGGAAAGATGGAAAGCCGATAGATCCAAAGGCCTTGGCTGAGACTCCAAAAGAGGGCAATGATCCAATTCGTTTACTGGTAAAAGACGCTGTGATTAATCAAGACCAGGCGGCGGTTATTGAGAGAGTTTCTCCTAGATATTTTTTCAGGTTCCGAGAAATGCCAAATCCGCCGGAGCCGGAAAAAATGAAAGACGATTTGCAAAAGAAACTTGATGGACTCGTACATTCAAAAGTAATTACCGTTAAGCAAAAAGATACTATTTTAAAGTTCTGTATTGATAAATTTTTAAATGGACCCGGTAAAGAGCATGTTGAAAAAATTGAGAAAGATAATGGTATGATAGAAAAATCGAATGATTTTTTCGCCCTGTTGGTTCAATGTGGAATCATTACCCAAAAGCAAGCGGATACAATAGCTGCAATTTCCGAAGCTATGCCTAAGCCGATGAAGGCAGGGAGACGCTTTAGCGCGTCTCATCCCCCAACACCACCAGAGCCCGAAAAAACAGAGGCGGAACCGCAATAAAAATCGGATGATGATAAGAGCAAAAGACGATGAGCTTCATCGTCTTTTGCTTTAAAGATTTATAGGTTTGGGAGGGAGTCAGTGGTTCCAATATTACGACTGGGGATAAAACAAGTGAAGGATTATAACGAATAGTGTCCAAGCTTATATATTTTAGATACATTCACTCCCACTATGCGTTGGGTCAGCTGATAGATGATGGATTTCAGCGGCCTTACTTGTTGAGACAATCACTGTTATTATTTTGCAACTGCCGATGTTTTCTTTGCGTCAGCATTGGCGGCAACATTTGCAGTCTTCACGGTAGGGTCCAATGGATTGACTGGTTTGGGCGGCGCATAAACTGTCGTTTTGGACGCTACTTTTGGAGTGCGATCCGATAATTTAAGCGTGTCTCCGTCGAGGCTGGAAATATCATTTTTATTTGGAGCAGTAACTTCTTTGGATTTAAATGGTGAAATGCGGGATAAAACAGCTTGATTGTTATTAACTGCTGAGATGGCCAAGTTTTTAGTTCCTCCTTAGTTTTTCCTTTGACTCCCATCTTGTATATCGAAATCGAAAATTTGAAATTCCTTTGAAATGGATAATTTTGTTACTACCTCGATTTGTGTTGGATTGATTTCGAAGATGAACATGAATTATTGGTATTTTCCTTATTGAAAGAAGTAATATATTGTAGTCCCCATTCACACAAGGTATTAAGGATTGGCAAAATGCTTTTCCCTGCCTGGGTCAGTGAGTATTCAACCCGGGGTGGGACTTGGGTATATACATGGCGATGAACCAAACCGTCTTCCTCTAACTCTCGCAATTGTTGGGTTAACATCTTTTGGGTGACTTGAGGCAAGCTCTTTTTTAACTCGCTGAAACGAAGGGTGTTATCACCTAACCGCCAGAGAATCAATGATTTCCATTTTCCACCAATCAATGCCAGGGTCAATTCCATGGAACATTGGTAATTGGTATTGCGAAATTGGATCATGATGAAAACCTCTCTTTATGAATAGTTTCTTTTTGGGTACTATGATACTGAAAAGTTGGTACTTGATTTTTATTTGTGTAATATCTATGATTATATCAAAGATGGTGGGAATTGGAAAGCTCACTACTTTGCTTTACAAGTAACCATTCAGGATGATCGGAAAATTCAATTTATCAAAATAACACTAGAGGAGGAGTATCGAAGATGAAAGTAGTGGCATTTAACGGTAGCCCCAGAGTAAATGGAAATACGGCCCAAAGTATTGAAATTGTCTTTAAGGAGTTGGCGAAAGAGGGCATTGAAACCGAGCTTATCCAATTGGGAGGGCGGAAAGTATTCGGTTGTATGGCTTGCGGTAAATGTTATGAGAAAAAAGACTGCCTTTGTGTCCGGCAGGATGACGAGATGAACACTTTTATCCAAAAAATGAAGGAAGCGGATGGGATCATGATTGGTTCCCCTACCTATTTCAGTAATGTATCAACAGAAGTTAAGGCGCTTATTGACCGCGCAGGCTTTGTTAACAAGGCCAATGGCGGATCGATTCTAAGAGGCAAGGTTGGAGCGGCGGTAGTTTCAGTCCGGCGCGCCGGTTCGACTTTTACTTATTCCGCCATAAACTTTTTCTTTGGAATTGCCGAGATGATTATTCCGAGTTCCAGTTATTGGAATATGACATTATCCCTGGAACCGGGCGATGTCCAAAAGGATGAAGAGGGAATTCACACTTTTGAAGTTTTGGGACAAAACATGGCCGGTATTTTGAAAAAGCTCCATCAATGATTATAGAATCCATGAGAATATCGCTAGACTGCCAATTTGGATCGAATCTTTTCGCTTTGAAATGGAGGAATAATAATGGATTTTTTTAATGTGCTCGAACACCGTTATAGCGTTCGCTCTTATCTCCCTGACCCGGTTGAAGCCGAGAAACTGGAACAGATTATGGAAGCGGCCCGGTTGGCTCCCACGGCATGTAACCGTCAGGCATTTAAGATTATAGTGATTTCAACAAAAGGAAGGCAGAATGAATTAAAGAAAATATATCCCAAAGATTGGTTCGGTGAGGCTCCCAATGTCCTTTGCGTTTGTTCAACTCCGGGAGAAAATTGGGTCCGGAAGGATGGTAAAAGCTATTCCGATGTGGACGCGGCCATTGTGATGGATCACATGATTTTGGCAGCCACAGCTTTGGGTTTGGGTACTTGCTGGATCGGCGCTTTTGATCTTGAGGCAGCCCGGAATGTGTTGGGTTTGGACGATTCGCTGGAGCCGGTGGCATTTACACCTGTGGGGTATGCAAAAGGAGTAGCTCCTGACAAATCCAGAAAACCGGTTGGGGACTTGGTAATCAATTTCGAAGATTAAAGTGTCATGCGCTCTCTATAGCAAGAGATAAGCGGGGGAAATCGGATGAAGAAATACATTGTCTATCAAATCGATTCATTTACCAAAAAGGTTTTTCAAGGCAATCCTGCCGGAGTAGTTCTTGATGCGGACGGTATAACAGAGATGCAAATGCAAAGAATCGCCCGGGAGTTGAATAATTCGGAGACTTCGTTTTTATTTTCTCCGGATGGCAAAGAATGTGACGGCGTAATACGATATTTTACTCCTAAAACTGAAGTCCCGACTTGCGGACATGCTACGATTGCCGCAATGTATGCCAAAGCGGTTGAGGAAAATTTGGGAAGTTCCATGTACCGGATGCGAACCCGGATTGGTATATTGCCATTTGAAATCATAAAAACCGATAGCGACTATAAAGTGGTTATGACTCAAGGAAAAATTGAATTCGGAACGGTTTTCGAAAGCGAATTCAAGGCTAGGATTATCCAAGCCTTAGATTTAAAAGAAGAGGATTTATATGAGAATTGTCCGATCCAAATTGTTTCGACGGGACATTCAAAAGTGATGGTTGGGATCAAAAATAGAACTCGGTTGAATCAATTGGCGCCTCACTTTAATGAACTGGTTGACTTAAGCCGAATCATCGGCTGTAGCGGTTATTTTGTCTTTACTCTGGACTCTGATTCTGAGAATGTTTTGACTCATGGACGGATGTTTGCGCCAGCCGTTGGAATTAATGAAGATCCGGTTACCGGCAATGCAAATGGACCACTGGGAGCTTACCTGGTCCATCATGGATTGGTTGATCATTCAAGAAGTCAATTTAATTTTAAAGGCAAACAAGGTGAAGCCGTTCATCGACCGGGAATAGTTGAAGTTAAAGTTCAAATCGCAAACCATCAACCGGTTGAAGTGAAAATAGCGGGAGAAGCGGTAATTGTGTTTAAAACCGAAATTGAAATCTAAAAGATGAAACTTCACATCAATCCATGGTGAAGTAGTTTATTTGATTCGATAAAGAATTACCGGAGGGTCAATGATGGAAGTAAAAAAAGTTCTAAGCCGGATTTATGTTCATGAAATAGTCTCAGCAGTTGATTTCTATGAAAAGTTATTCAACACAAAATGCACATGGAAACTGGATTATCGGGAAGTTAATTTGGTATTGGCCCAAGTTGGGGATTTATTGATTTTATCGGGTACCGATGAAGCATTGAAGCCATTTAAAGATACTAAGGCCACTTTTTTGGTTGATTCAATTGCGGAGTTTCGGGAATTCTTGTTAATCAATGGCGCTACGATAATTAGGGATTTAAAAGCAGTCCCAACAGGGATGAATATGACCGTCAAGCATTTGGACGGTACGATCGTGGAATACGTCGAATATCGCAAACAGTCACAAGGTTCATCGGTTTGTGTTGATTAATTCTTAGTTTGGGGGTGTAAGATGCCTATTGATTTAACCGAGATTCAGACTCTGGCACGGGAATATACTGAAACAAGTCCGAAAAATCGAGTAGCCGAGCTTGATAATTTACAATTGTTTGATAGTCCTTTACTGGCGGTGGCTGATGCCGGTGACCCTCTTTTTATGGCGTTAAAAGAATCCTCGGTAGTCGGACCCTACCATATGTCACCCTGTGAGTGGCTGACTGAAGCAACCAGTGTAGTATCCTATTTTCTTCCCTTTAGCGACAAAGTTCGAAAGGCAAACCGGATACCCGGACTTCCCTCCAAGGAATGGTTGTATGGGAGGATCGAAGGTGAGCAGTTTAACCGTTCTCTGAGTCAGTATTTGGTTCGGTATCTAATGGATAAAGGATATCGAGCTTTGGCGCCCGGCCTTGATCAGCGGTTTAAAGTTATCAATCGAATCAGTAATTGGTCGGAACGGCATGTCTCATTTATCGCCGGATTAGGTACCTTCAGCTTGAGCCGTTCTTTAATTACCCGGTGCGGTTCAGCCGGGAGAATCGGCAGTTTAGTATGCAACCTGCATCTGGAGCCGACAGCCCGCCAATATCAATCATTCGACGAATACTGCACAAAATGCGGCGCTTGTATTTTGCGGTGCCCGCCGTTGGCTATTACTGAAGGGGGGAAAGATAATCAGGTATGCGGAGAATACCTGGATCGGGTTTTAAACCGCTTTAAGTCACGATATGGTTGCGGAAAGTGTCAGAGCGGGGTTCCTTGTGAAGCGAAAATACCGGGGTTCTAATAGGTTCATGAATTCAAACTAAAATAAAAGTCGGTGAATGAAATACGATAAATATGAAACATCGGGGTTTGATGTTGAAAAGAAGGCCAGATTGCGTAAGGAAGTATTTCCTATAGCCTGTCAAAACGCTTTTGAAATGGGCTTGAGATTTATCGGGGGGAAAAGTAATGTCTTATATGTTGGAACCTCTTCAAGTGGGTCCACACACTTTGAAAAACCGGCTGGTCATGCCGCCGATGGCGACGGCGAAAGCTAATTTTGATGGTAAAGTAAGTCAGGGTCTGTTGGATTACTATAGGGAGAAATCCGCGGGAGGGAATTTTTCGCTGGTTATCATTGAACACAGTTTTATTGCGCCGGAAGGAAAGGCCAGTGAAAATCAACTTTCAATTGCAGAGGATTCGGTAATTGACGGTTTACGCCAATTGGCGCAGGTCATTCATAAAAATGGTTCGAAATGTATCATCCAAATGAATCACGCCGGAAGCGCCGCCAAGGAAGTAATTACCGGTTTTACCCCGATGGGGCCTTCTGCAGTGATCAATCCCCGTTTAGGTGTAATACCTCGTGAGTTAAACCCCGATGAAATCGACCATTTGATAACTGGCTTTGCGAGTGCCGCCCGACGCGCCATAACGGCTGGGTTTGATGGGGTAGAGATTCATTCGGCCCATGGATATTTGCTAAATCAATTTTTTTCGCCTTTGACCAATAAACGGAGCGATCTTTACGGAGGAAACATCAGAAACCGGATTCGTATACACCAAAGAGTAATTGGGGCTGTTCGGGAGGCAATAGGTAATGAATCTCTGATTTTACTTCGATTAGGCGCTTCCGATTTCATACCCGGAGGAAGTACTATTGAAGATAGTCAACTGGCAGCCAAAGAATTTGAAAAATCCGGTATCGATATCCTCGATATCTCCGGCGGGTTCTCTGGATATAACGTACCGGGAATTCCCTATAGCCCGGAGAACCAAGGATATTTTGCTCCCTTCAGTGAAGCGGTGAAGAAGGTTGTCTCTTTGCCTGTCATACTCACGGGCGGAATCATGGAAGCCCACGCTGGCGAAAAATTACTGGCCGAAGGCAAAGCCGATTTGATTGGAGTCGGCCGGGCGGTGTTCAATGATTCCGATTGGGCGCGGCGGACTATCGAAAGTCTGAGGCCAAAATGATAAATCCGGGTTTTTCTCTATTGGGATAAATTTGTAACAGGAAAAGTTAAAATTGTGTTAAATAATGCTATCGCCATAGAAGGGGTTTCTTAAAGAATTGTTCATGTTTAGCCGATTAATTAGATGGGGGGGATTTATAATGAATGAGCGAAAACCCATCGAAGAAATCCTATCATCCGGAAAAAAGGTCAGCATTGAGACTGTCAATCTTTATGGCAATAAAATTATCACCAAAGCTATCGTCCAAGAGATGAATGCCCAGGGTTTGATGTTGAATTTACAGAAGCAGGAGCGGATTTTTAATCAAGTTCATACAAATGCCGATATTAAAATCATTTGTTACGATGACTGTAATGCTGGGATCTGCGAGCCCATGAAGGGGAATGAATATGTTTCTAGCAGTAAATTCATAAAAATTCGTGAGGATGGAGAGCTGACGCAACTTATCTTGAGCGTTCCTATTTTATCTTCAGCGGACGACCCGGATGGGAAAAAAAAATCAAAATTTACTATGGCTTTACCTTTTAGCTATTTTATAGATGATAAAGAGGTTAAAGGGGGTACGGTTAAGGATTTAGCTACGGACAGCTTGGTCGCTTTTGTTAAAGCCGATCCTTCACTGGAAGTTGGTCTCGGTTTGCCTTTTAAACTTTCATTACCGACCAGCGCTAATCCCTTTTTGATAATCGGGACCATTACCGGGCTTACGCAGCAAACAGATTGTTTATTAATAACCCTAGACTTTTCTCATATACCTCATGATATACAGGATCAAATCACTAAATACCTATTTAGTCTCCCCAAACCGATTGCTAAAAAAGAACTACAGCAAAAGCTCTC
The DNA here is from genome assembly GCA_023429995.1 of Bacillota bacterium. Taxonomy (GTDB): domain Bacteria; phylum Bacillota; class UBA4882; order UBA8346; family UBA8346; genus UBA8346. The sequence goes on from JAEZCE010000052.1 coordinate 276,865, forward strand.
TTTCATAAAGATTAAATAACGCGGATTATGATAATTCAATCTCGCCAGTGGTCTTAAGCTGATATCCGTGAGTAACTAACTCTTTCCCTAGCTTAAAAAGAGCTAGGTCTTTTTGTTTAGCCTCGATCATCAAATCAAAATCCTGCCTGCTTGAGCGGGCTGCGGTTAAAAAATCGATTGCGGTGTTTACTTCAATAAAGTCGGCATGGGTACGCGGATCAGCAGGCCCTTTGGGACTGGAAATATGAACTTTAGGAAGGGCTCCTTTCCAGGTAAGAAAAATCTCCGGCAATAGGTCCGAAATCTCTTCTCCTTGATTGAGGATTTGGTGATGATGGATATCCAGAACCATCGGGATTGAAAGTTCCTGGGCCAAGTGGAGTACTTCGGCGGCATTGTAGCACCGGTCATCATTTTCAATGACAATCCGGTTTTGAATTCCAGCCGGGAGTTCCTTGAATTGGGTTTTGAACCTGTTTAAAGCTAATTGCTTGTCCTCGTATTTTCCGCCCACATGCATGACCAATTTGACCTCTTCTCCCAGCCTCATGGCTTCGATTATTCTCAAGTGGTATTCCAAGTCAATTCGGGATGCTTTTTGAACCTCAGGATGCGGACTGTTTAACAAAGTAAAATGATCCGGGTGGAGACTGGCCCGCATTTGATGCTTGTTGACAAAGGAGCCGATCTCCTCAAAAGCGTTTTTTAAGTCAGCGGTGTAATCCCACCCGTGAAACTGAGGGTGGGTACATAGCGGAACGAGTCTCGATGTAAAACGGTAAACTTTAATATCATCGTAAGCATTGGCTTTAAGAATCCGTAAGGTGTTTTCTAAATTTTCACGGGTGATCCGGATAAGCCGGTTAATTTGGTTGGAGTATCCTTCGATCCGGTTGATGTTTTTCAAAGTGACGGTTTTCGAAGGCGAACAATTTTCTAAGCGCAATGCGATTGCCACATAACCCAGGCGGATCTTCATTATCAACCCTTCTTTAACCTTTTTGGTCATCATCATCTATTTTTTTAATAAGATATATACGGCTATGTTATTTTTTTTAAAATGGGCAGGCGCGACGATAGGGGGGAAGGATATGAACCGGTCATTATCAAAGGGAGAAATTCCGCTAGAAGATTTTTTCAGAAATCCCGATAAAAGTAGCTATCAAATATCGCCCGATGGCACCCAACTCTCTTTTTTGAGTCCTTATCAAAACCGGATGAATGTTTTTGTACAAAAACTTTATAGCGGGGTGACGGAGCGGATTACTTCCGAAACCAAACGGGATATTGCGGGGTATTTTTGGAAAGGGAACCACCGGATTATTTATCGCAAAGATTTTAATGGGGACGAGAATTTTCATATCGTTGCCGTTGATTGGAATGGGAAGAACCTGAGGGATTTGACGCCATTTCCCGGAGTCCGGGCTGAAATCTATGACGATTTGGAAGAACAGGAAAATGAAATAATTATCGGCCTTAATCAGCGCAATCGTCAAATATTTGACGTCTACCGCCTCAATGTCTTCCGCGGGGAATTAAAAATGGTGGCCGAAAATCCCGGCAACATTGAAGGATGGTTAACCGACCACCAGGGCAGAGTCCGCGTCGCGGTGGCTTACGACGGTATAAATAATGTCCTGTTATACCGGGAAAATGAGAATCAGTCTTTTCAGTCGGTATTGACCACCAGTTTTCAGGTGACTGTTAATCCTTTATTTTTTGCATGGAATGACAGGACTGTTTATGCGGCATCCAATATGAACCGGGATAAAACAGCGATTGTGGAATTGGATCCTGCCACTGGCCGGGAGATATCTTTGATTTATGAAGAGCCAGAGGTTGATGTATCCAATGTACATTACTCTCGGAAACGTAAAGTATTGACCTATATCGCCTATACCACTTGGAAACCTAAATTCAAATTCTTAGATTCCTATACGGAACAAATTTTTAGCAAAATCCGCCGTCATTTGCCCCAGGATGAGATAGCGATGGTGGATCACAGTAAAAATGAAGATTTATATATTTTGCGGCAATATAGTGACCGTTCCAGAGGGAGCTATTATTTATACGATGCCGGCCGTGATCAGATGACTCATTTGGGAGTCATCAGTTCCTGGCTCCCGGAAAAGCTGATGGGTGAGATGAAACCCATCGTTTATATGTCCCGGGACGGCCTCTTGATTCATGGGTATATTACCTTGCCCCGTGGCGTGGGAAATAAAAATTTGCCGGTCGTGGTCAATCCCCATGGCGGACCATGGTCCAGGGATAATTGGGGTTTTAATGCCGAAGCCCAATTTTTGGCAAACCGGGGTTTTGCGGTACTCCAAATCAATTTCCGGGGTTCCACCGGATATGGGCGGAAGTTTTGGGAAGCCTCATTCAAACAATGGGGGCGAAAAATGCAGGATGATATCAGTGACGGTGTGAACTGGATGATAAAAAATGGAATTGCCAATCCGGAGCAGATTGCCATTTACGGTGGGAGTTACGGGGGATATGCTACTCTGGCCGGTTTAACCTTTACACCGGACTTATATGCCTGTGGGGTCGACTATTGCGGTGTATCCAATCTCTTTACCTTTATGAACACTATCCCTCCTTATTGGAAACCCACCCTTGAACGGTTTTATGTGATGGTGGGAAACCCGGAAAAAGATCAAGAGCTCCTTCGTGATGTCTCACCGGTTTTCCATGCCGATAAAATTCAAGTCCCTCTTTTGGTAGCCCAGGGTGCCCAGGATCCTAGGGTGAATATGCATGAAGCCGACCAGATCGTGGAAGCTCTGCGCAAGCGGGGAGTGGAAGTGGAATATCTGATCAAGGAAAATGAAGGCCATGGTTTTCATAATGAAGAGAATCGCTTTGATTTTTATCGGGCCATGGAGGTTTTTTTAAAGCGGAATATGGGAGAAAAGTGAGAGTGCTCTTTTTTGGGTGAATTGATTTAGCCCCAGAGCCATAGGGGTAACGATAGTTTTCATGAGTTGGCCGAGAAGAGTTTGATTTTAGGCTAATTTCCCGGCAACGCTGGTGATAATGATTCCGCTTACCAGCAAAACAATTCCCGCCAGGCGGGTATACAATGTCGTTTTGTCCAAATGATTCCATTCTCCGGTAATAATGCCCAGGACATTGGCGGCCAAGATTTGAACGCTTTGAAAGATGGGCCAGCCGATGGATGGTCCGAATTTACCGAAATAAAGAACGGATATTCCGTAAAGTGTTGTCCCTCCGAACCAGATAAGTCCCATCAGAGCGGTCAAAGAGCAATTGACCACCGATTTTTTAGCCCTGAAAAATTGAAGGGTGTGGTTTTTTATCAGTAAAATGGAGCAATAAATTGCGGATACTGCAAATCCTCCCAAAAGGGTGATGCACCAGGTAACATTGGAGGCATTTTGCAGCTTGGCGCCGTGCAAAATTGCCAATTTCGCTAGGGGTTTTCCCATAATTAAAGCGAAATTGAAAAATATACCAAGAATACCTGCACAGACGCAGATAAAGATTACTTTATGATGAGCAGTTCTTCCTACCAGTGATTTGGTTTTTTTTTCTGGTGAGGTCCTGGATTCCATAGAACTTAAGATAATTCCAAGAACCGATAGGATTGCTCCGCCAATAATGCATATTCCCACTGGCTTCCATAGACTTTCGCGATGATAAATGACAAGCGGAGAGATGGTACCCAAGACATTCCCGATACCGATGACAATAACGGAAGTGAGAGCAATCCCAATTTCGCGGAGGCCAATCCCGAAACCGATATTCGCTAACCCCCAACCGGCTCCCAGCATGAAAATCAATCCAAGAAGCCTCAAGGGTACCAAACCGAGAATATTCCAAAAATCAGGCACCGTGGCCAATGCCAAAACAAAAGGGAAGATCAGCAGGGCCCAAAAAGAATAAGTTAACCAAGTATTTTCCCAATTCCAGCCCTTAATTTTTTTCATGCCCACACCGTAAGAACCGGAAAGTACACCGGAACAAATCCCGAAAATTAAGCCTAAAGCGATATGAGAAGTGATCATCAATTGCTCCATAAAATATAGAATATAGAATCAAGCCCATTTTTATTATAACATAGTCGCTTTGGAAAGGCATTCAATAGTTGTTGAAGTGGGTATTTGCCATGAACCGGAAAGCGTGGCTGAACCGGGATACCGTGCGCGAGGATAAAAACGAAATGGGAACCTTCTGTTTTTGGTTGCCTTTTAAGCATCAAGCATAAGTAACCGGCTTCATAGATTCCCTTTCAAAAAACGGATATTTGATGGGCTGATTTTTGCCACCATGGGTTATTAGATATTATAATAGAAAAAAGAAAACCATACCGCATGGTGTTGTTCGTCTGATGCTGCGCGGCGAAATCGTTCGGCAATAAATGTATCATCGGCTTTATCGGCTATCCCCATATAAAAATCCACGGTCTGCTGCTCGTCTTTAAAGGCTGCCAGCAGGCCTTCCCGATAATCAGCAGGGCATTCTTCAGTAATACGGGGCCGATAACTCCTCCCGGTCATCGCGAAATAAATCTGGCAAAACTCCCGGAAATGTTTGATCTCATCTTCGCGGATTTCCCCGATAACCTTTTTTTCTTCATCGGAGGAAGCCGTCTTGACTAATTTCTGGTAACAAGCAATTGCGCTGTATTCCCCATTAATGGCCTTTTCAATATCAGGCTCGAGGGCGTCCAGGTATTCCGGAGCCATACTCTCATAGGTATAAAAATCCATTGTCTTTGCCTCCTTAAGATATAGTACCGTCGCCCCTTCCCGATTCCGGAAGGAGTGACGGAGTGAAAATCTTGGTCAAGGAGGGTTGAATTCCTTGACATTACGTTGCTTTTCCCGATTCGAGGAGAGCCCGCTTTAAAAGATTTTTGGTAGCTCGATAGGATATTATATGAGTCGTAAATAGGGTATTTCGCCTAGGTCCAAGTCATAATTATCCAAGGGGTTTGCCTTTGACATTGAATTCCAGGTTTTGGCACCGGTAGAGGGATTTCGCGCAGGGATTCCGGAATGGAATATGGGATAGGCGAAGGGGAGTCGGCGTTGATCTTAGTAAACATCAGGATGGAAAGGACTCACAGCCTATATTTCATAGACATATATTACTTATAAACAATCACCCATGATTCGATTGGACGGTTTGGGATTAATTGAGCTTCGGTGATTGTTGTCAGAAAGGAGTGAGCGACTTGTATCCTGTATATCCTTATTTTGGGCATGAGCGGAGTTGTAAAGACGCACCGGTTGCTTTTCCACCTCAACATCAGGATCAGCAACCGGGGTTGGAATATCTAATGAATCCCCGGCCGATTTTTGATTATGAAGGTTATCAGGGCAGCGGGAAGCTTGAGGGCAAGGTGGCCATTGTTAGCGGTGGAGATAGCGGAATCGGGCGGGCAGTTTCCGTTGCATTTGCAAAAGAAGGCGCGGCGGTTGCCATCGTTTATTTATATGAACGGGAAGATGCAGCTGAAACCAAGAAATATATTGAACAAATCGGCGGACACTGTCTGGCGGTAGAGGGAGATTTACGGGAAACGCACTTTAACCGGGAAGTCGTGACCAAAGTGATCCGCAGCTTTTGCCGGCTTGATATTTTAGTAAACAACGCCGGGGTTCAATTTCCTCAAGCCAGTATTATGGATATTTCCGAGGAACAACTTGAGAATACCTTCAAGACCAATATTTTTTCTTATTTTTATATGACCAAGGCGGCTTTGCCCTATATGAAACTGGGATCGGCAATTATTAACACAGCTTCGATTACGGCATACCAGGGTCAGCCCGATTTAATCGATTACTCTTCCACTAAAGGAGCAGTGGTCTCTTTTACACGCTCGTTATCATTATCATTGGAAAGCAAAGGAATCCGTGTCAATGCTGTGGCCCCGGGTCCTATCTGGACTCCCTTGATTGTTTCAAGTTTTTCCACAGAAAAGGTCGGTAAATTCGGCCTTGATACTTCGATGAAGCGGGCGGGCCAGCCGTTTGAACTGGCGCCGGCTTATGTTTACCTGGCATCCGGCGATTCCAGGTACGTGTCGGGCCAAACCATTCATGTTAATGGCGGAGTCATTGTCGAGTCGTAATGAAAAAAGTACGTATCGGTTTGGACAGTAAATAATGACGGTCAGATCGTAAAAACGCCTGGGTAAGAATTTACGGCGTTTTTTATATTCTAAAATTTCGGAAAGGGGCTATGAATAATCTTATTCAAGAGAATCGCGCTTTACTTATTGACAAAATGTCAAAAAGTAAATATAATAAAAATGTGTTAAAGTAAGGATATATCCATTTTTTGTTGGAGGAAGTTTTAAATTAAAACAATTTTAGGAAAAGGTGGGAGAAAAATTATGAAACCCTTTTACAAGTTGCTGGTGGTTCTGGGAATTATCATGATGGTCTTTTTAGCCGGGTGTTCCAACAATGAAAAAGAGATAGCCACTGCGGTCGCTAATGGAGACACGGCCAAAGTACAAAGCTTACTCGACAAGGGCGTAAGTCCGAACTTAAAAACCGAAGACGGGAAATCCCTGCTGATGTTGGCTTCCTACTTGGGACATGCTGATATCGTTAAGTTATTGATAGATAAAGGCGCGGAAGTTAATGCCAAAGATCAAGACGGTAAAACAGCGTTAATATACGCCGCAGAAAGAGGTCATCTTGAAGTTGCCCAAATCCTTCTGAAAAACGGAGCTGACCCAAATATCGCCGATAATAATGGAAGAACTGCATTGATGTATGCGGCAGAAAAGGGCCATCTTGAAATCGCCAAGCTCCTCCTGGAAAACGGCGCGGATTTAAATGCTGTTGACCGCAACGGCAAAACGGCCTTGCAAATTGCCCGGGATAACAATCAGGCTGCAATGGTCGACTTATTGAGCAATTGGGGTAAGGCGGCTGCGACAGAGACTCCCGTAGCTACTGCAGCTCCGGAAACAACGGCAACTCCAACCCCGGAAGCTCCGGTGGCTACGCCCCAGGATAAAGGTTCATTGAATAAACAGTTAGCGTCAATCTTTTTTGATTTCGACAAATCGGTAATCCGGGAAGATCAAACGAAGGCTGTAGCCGACAACTTGGCAATTTTAAAAGGCAATTCCGATCTTTACGTTATTTTGGGCGCTCATGCCGATGAACGTGGAAGCCGGGACTATAATATCGATCTATCGGCGCAACGCGCAGCCGCTGTGAAAAAATATTTGACCGGGAAAGGCGTTGCCGGGGATCATTTCGTTGTCTATGCTTATGGCAAGGATCACCCGTTAAAAACCGGCCATGACGAAGCTTCCCATAGTTATAACCGGCGGGTGGACATTTTGATGTGGGATACCAAGCTTTCCGGGGACCAAGTGTTGACAGAGACGATAAAATAACTTAAACTGCTTAGTAGGCCCCGGTTCTCCTTAAAAACGCGGACCGGGGCAATATTTTTTCCGGAAATAAAATTTTGTTAAAATTAGAAATTGAAGACGTTCATGTCTATACGGCTTTTCTGTCGGTTCGTTCCAGTCGCGTTAACCTATTGAGGTGAAGAGTGTAGAATGAATTTTACGGACCAAAGAAATTATTTAATAGCTGGAATGGTTTCGTTAACAGTTCATTTTTTTTTATTGATGATTTATTTGCCGGGGCTTTTGGCTTCGGAAACGTCCCAGTTAGATACGTTTCCTGTCGGTTTGGTGGAAATATCCTCTGGAACTCCCGCGAGGGGAATTCTTTCGCACCCCCAAGATAAAATCGATCAATCCATAACGCTCAAAAGCCCGGAAAGCAGACAGCCCAATCAAGGGAAAACTGAAGTAAAACCTAATGTATATCCGCGTCAATCTTCGGAAAACACCGGTGTAGTGTCTGAACAAGAACGAATTGCGGTTTCCGGCCGTTTAAAGGAAGAGTTGGAAAATCAAACCCCTGGTGACGGAAAACGAAAAATCGAGCCCCAAACCCCAAAATCTTCAAAAGTACCCGCTAGCCCGCCTAAAAAACAAGCACCAGCTTCCTATCTCTTGGAAAAACATGTCGTCCCAAGCGCCCTCGGTGAAAATGTCGAAGAGGCGCCCGATTCAGAAAATCCCAGTCGCCATAAACCGCAAAGTTTTGGAACGGGCAAAGCCATGGTGACGGTTCAGGGGCCCATGCCAATCTATCCTCCGGATGCCCTGAAAGAAGGGAAAGAAGGAGATGTGGCTATACGGGTTTTTGTCAATGGCGACGGAGGGTTGGACGTGCCAATCATCACACGAACGTCCGGAGATATACGGTTGGACTATGCAGCTACTTCTTCAGTCGAACGGAACTGGAAGTTTTCGGTGATATTTGAAGGCTATTATATTGATTTGCTCTTTTCTTTCCGGCTTCAAACGGGAGTCTCCGTCAAGTTCCAGAAATCGAAAACCCGATGACAAGTTGGGAGTCAGAAGTCGGTTTTATGTTTCCAAATTTCCAAATACAGAATATAGCCTAAGCTTGCAACTACAAAAATGATGGCGATTAGCTGTGTTAAAACCAAATGCCCTGTAAAAGGGGTATCGTGGCGAAAAAAATCCATCAAAAATCGAATCAGCGAATGAGCAAGAATGACTCTGAGGAATGCATATCCGGGGTATTTTGGGCTTTTGCTCCATTGGAGGGCGAAGGGTAAAATAATGAATGAGGTCAGAACTTCATACAATTGACTGGGGTGGACCGGTAGGGAAGTAGAGGGAAACTTCACACCCCAAGGCAGATTCGTCGGCGGGCCGTATAATTCACCATTGATGAAATTCCCTATACGGACAAATATATGACCCAGCGTTATTCCGGGCACAACAGCATCCGCCAGTCGCCAATAAGCAATTTTGGCTTTTTTAGTCCAAAAGTAACCGAAAATCATGGCGGCAATTATTGCGCCGTGAGATCCTAAGCCTCCATGGTCAATGCGGATGATTTCCCAGGGATTGGCGATAAAAAAAGGGTATTTTGAAATGACATAAGCCAAACGTGCTCCCGCAATAATCGCAATGAACAATTTAACCAGCAGCTTGTCCAGTATTTCCGGCTTTATCCCATAAAGCTTCCCGTTATGGATAGTCAACCAATAACCGGTTAGAAAAGCCAGCGCAACGAGAATTCCATACCAGTGTATTTGAATGGGGCCAAATTGCAGCGCGATATTATTCATCATACCTATTGTAAACTCTAAAGGGGATGTTTGGCAAGATAAGTTTGACAATTTCCAGGAGGCCCCGAATAAGAGCCTCTAATTTCAACCGTGGACATTTATGATATAATCCTAAAAAGGGGATACTCCAAGTGAAAGGGACTGGTTTCCATGAAGTTTTTTTATGATACCTACCAAGCTCCTTTCGGTATAATCCATATTATTCTGGATGAAACCGGAGTATATAGGATTGAATTAACATCCGAAGGGTGGCAAAAATCCGTTGCGGAGTTTACGCCGATAGAAGATCAGCGCCGTTGCCGGGAGGCTGTCCGGCAGATTGGGGAATATTTGGGCGGACAGAGAAAACAATTTGCTCTGCCCCTTTCAATGAAAGGTTCGGAATTTTCCCGCAAGGTCTGGCAGGAATTACAGAATATTCCCTACGGGGAAACCCGCAGTTATGCCGAAATTGCCAGGGCCATCGGAAAACCGGACAGCTGCCGGGCCGTGGGACAAGCCAATCGCAGGAATCCTTTGCCTATGATTATCCCCTGCCACCGGGTGATTGGAAGAAACGGCGCAATGACCGGATATATTGGAAAAGGGTATATTGGAATGAAAGAAAAGCTACTGGAAATGGAAAGAAAACACCAGTAATGGGTTTACCGAATACATTATCGAAATTTTGGGGGATTTTCATGAATTTCATGCGGCGAAAAAGGGCGACTTTACTGGCGGTTGCTATTGGCACTTTCATGTCGGCCTTTGACGGAAGTGTTGTTAATTTGGTTTTACCCAATATCAGTGCCTATTTTGATACTTCTCTTTCGATGGTGGAATGGACCGTGATGTCATACTTGCTTATCATCAGCAGCTTGCTTTTAGCTTATGGCAGGTTGGGAGATATATACGGCCATAAGCGGATTTACACCACGGGCCTTGTCGTTTTTACCGCCGGTTCGGTATTGTGTGGCCTGGCGGGTTCGATCCAGATGTTAATCGGCTTTCGGGCTATCCAGGCGATTGGCGCCGGGATGTTGATGGCGATGGGGCCTGCCATCGTCACGGATACCGTTGCGCCGCAGGATAGGGGTAAAGCTTTGAGTGTCACGGCCGTGGCGGTTGCTGTCGCCTTAACTTTGGGCCCGGCGATCGGAGGATTTTTGACATCCTTTTTCGGCTGGCAAAGCATATTTTTTGTTAATATTCCCATCGGTATCGGAGCTTTTTGGTTTGGCCGGCAAGTCATTCAACAAAAGGATGAGCGGATGGACCAACCCTTTGACTGGATGGGGGCGAGTCTTATATTTGCAGCATTAATTTGTATTTTGTTATCCCTTAGTTTTGTGGAGCAGCTAGGCTGGACGCATGCCGGGATCATCGTAACCATGATGGTGGGGCTGGGACTTGTGGCAGGTTTCATATTTTGGGAAAGGGCTGCTCAATTCCCATTATTTGATATTGCCTTATTTAAAAACCGTCTTTTTGCCATGAGTAATCTTTCGGCGCTTTTAAACTATATGGCTCAAAATACCATTATTTTGCTGATTCCTTTTTATCTTCAAAAGTTAAAGGGCCTGCCGCCGGACCAAGCCGGGGTGTTATACTTGGCGATGCCGCTGGCTACCATGGTGGTGGCGCCGATTAGCGGGACCCTGTCCGATCGGATGGATACCCGCTATATCAGTTCGGCGGGAATGGGGATTATGGCAATAGGAATGGGTATTTTAAGTTACTTAAAGGCGGACTCGCCCCATGTTTTAATGATCGCCGGACTGGCTGTGGTTGGCTTCGGGATTGGATTGTTTCAAACCCCTAACAATAGCGCGATAATGGGAGCCGTATCCCGAGATAAAAGCGGTGTGGCTTCGGGTATGCTTGCGACAATGAGAAATATCGGTATGGTCCTGGGTGTAGCCATATCGGGAGCTGTTTTTTCCTCCAGCCAAATTGGATTAACGGCCAGTTTGAAAAGCCGGGGGCTCAGTGGACATTTTCTGTTTCAATCGGCATTTGAAGGAGCACTCCATATAACGTATCTTATGGGAGCGGCTATTGCCTGCCTGGCAGTGGTAACTTCGCTGGTAAGAGGGTCGACAAGAAAAGGGTAAGTTATTGGTTCAGAGTCCAATAGTTTTTGAGCGATTCGACTAGTTTTTGATCGTCCTCCACTTGCCGGCCTTTTGTTGTGAGGTATCCTCCGGTTATTAATCCATTAGCGCCGGCCATAAAACCAAGTCCCTGAAAATCTTTAAACGAAGTCTCCCGGCCCGCTGCTATTTTAATTACCGGGGATTTTAAAATGATCCGGAAAATCGCAATCGTCCTGACAATTTCAAAAGGAGATATGGAAAGGGAGGACGCTAAAGGAGTGCCCGGAATAGGCATCAGGATATTTAAAGGAACGGAAGTCACTTCTAAATCTTTTAAGGTTAAAACCATTTCGATTCGATCTTGCCAGCTCTCTCCGAGTCCCAGGATTCCGCCGCAGCAAACTTCCAGGCCTGCCTGTCTGGCATAATGAATCGTTTTGATTCTATCCGCAAAGTCGTGAGTCGTGCATATTTGCGGATAAAAAGAGGGGGAAGTTTCGATGTTATGATGAAAGCGGGAAAGTCCGGCCTGGTGTAGCCGGATTAATTCTTCTTTCGAGAGTATGCCCAGTGAAGCGCAAACTTCTAAATGGGTTTCCGATTTGATTTTGGAAATCACACGGCAGATTTGGTGAATTTCATGGGCGTCAGCCGAGTGTCCGCTGGCGACAATGCCAAATCTTTTAGCTCCTATTTCTTTGGCTTTCAGAGCTGCATCAAAAATTTCCTGTTCCGAAAGTAGCGGATAAGAAGAAGTTTGGGTAGGATAGTGGCTTGACTGGGCGCAAAACTTGCAATTTTCACTGCAGACACCTGATTTGGCATTGATGATACTACAGATATCCAAATTGGGACCGCAGAATTGCTGGCGGGTCTTGTCGGCCAGTGCGAGTAATTCCATGAGGGGCATTGAAATGAATTCTCTGATTTCCTGAAGCTGATTTTTAATTTCATTCATCGACGGCCACGACTCCTTCAATTTAAACTGACTGGCATGATCCTAAATTAAAGAAAAATCAAAACTTCAAATGAATTCGCCATAATATTACCCCACAGAGGAGAACTGAAAAAATCAATACCATCCAGTCGCCGGGTTTTGCCTCAAACGCCGCAGGCGTCCTTTCTGTGGAGTAGCATCGCGATTCCATGGCATCCACCATTTCATCGGCCCTCTGAAAGGTTTGCAACATCAGGGGAAATACCAAAAAGATGATCCGGGTCACCGGATTTTTTCGTCCTGCAATACATCTTGCTTTTTGGGCATCCAGTATTTCCGAAGCCTGATCAAAAATAAGCGGTACCAGTGTGAAGGTGAGACCGATCATGATGGCCACTTTGGCTTCGGGGACCAAAGGGACCGGGCGCAGTAACCATTGGGTTGCATCCTTTAGGGTTGAAAGGGTTGTGGTTGCCGTTACGATCACGCTGATGGCGACCAATAAAAGAATGCGCCATCCGAAAAGTGATCCGGATATTAATCCTTCCCGGGTTGGATTCATGAAGGGCCAATGGGTTAAGGGAGTGCCCGGAGTGCTGAAGGAATGAACCAAAAACACCAAGGATACTAAAAAAATAAAATAGCGAAGCTCCAGGAAAAGTTTTTGAACCGGTAATTTGGAACTGAAAAGTACCAGCATCAAAAATATGGACAATATGATTAAATGGGGGATATGACTGGTGATGCTGATGGCGACGCTGAGCAAAACCATACAAATCAGTTTGAACCGTCCGTCCATATGGTGGATGAAGGAATCTTTGGGCAAATAATGATAAATGTTCAACTCAGCCATGTCATCGTCTTTATGCTGCGGTCTTTCCCGAATGGCCGATGGATTCCGTAAGTTTCCAATTTTGCCATAAGGGTTTCGGGATGACCGTCTTGCACAATTTGCCCTTTCTCCAGAATCATCAAGCGGTTTGCATGGGCAAGCACTTTTTCGAGTTCGTGGGTTACTAAAATAATGGTATGGCCTTTTTGATGCAGGGCCACGATTTGGGTCAGCACTTGAAGTACCCCCGGATAATCGAGGCCGGTGAAGGGTTCATCAAAAACGATGATTTCCGGATTCATGGCCAGAATTCCGGCAATGGCCAATCTGCGTTTTTGGCCACCGGATAAATTATGGGGAGGATGATCGGGAATTTTGCTGAGTCCCACTGCTTCGAGAGCCTGCAGAGCCCGCTTTTCAATTTCCAGACGTGGCAGGCCCAGGTTTTCAGGCCCGAAAGCCACATCCTCTTTGATGGTTTGGCCTACAATTTGATTATCGGAATTTTGGAAGATCAGACCCACCTTTTTACGGGCTGTGGTCAGGTCGTCTTGAATAGGCCTCCCCTGGAGGAGCACTGTGCCATGGGTTGGCGTAAGCAACCCGTTGAAATGTCGCATCAAAACGGTTTTACCGGAACCGTTGGCTCCGGCGATAACCACAAATTCTCCGGGGCGGATTGCCAGGTTGATATCATGGATGGCGGTAAAACCGTTTGCGAAAGTATGGGTTAAATTTTTTGTTTCCAAGATGTTTTCAAAATTTGGATTCGGCTTGTTGTCCATTGGAAGATCCTGATTATATGTATTTTAAAAAGCTTCACTGGATGTTTTTTTACCGCTACAACGAGGAGGTTCAACTTTATTTTCTATCCGGTTCACTCTTTAATAATGGCCGCAGAGCTTGAGCTAATGCAATGGCGGCTATGATTTTGATGACCATGCCGATCATAAAGGGATAGACGCTAAGCACTAAAGCCTTATCCCAATTTATTTTCAGGACGGTTTTCAGCCAAAAGGCCCCGGGCGCATACAGAAGGATATTGCCCCCGATTAAAGCGGCCAAGTCTTTGAAACGGGATGGTTTTCCTTGCGAGCTGATCAGTCCGGCAATCCAGGCACAAAGTAAATATCCCCATAAGAATCCTCCCTTGGGTCCGATAAATACGGCCAGGCCGGCTGCGCCGCCTGCAAAGACCGGCAACCCAATTGCGCCTAGGAATAAGAATAATCCTACACTGGCTGCAGCAGCAGAAGCCCCCATGGTTAATCCCGCCAGCATGATGAAGAAATCCGTTAAAACAATGGGTAGGGGACTCAAAGGGATAGGAAAACTGAGATATCCGCCAATAATATTCAATGCCGTGAAGAGAGAGATGAAAATGATCCTGCGAAGGTTCAGTGATTGAGATTGTCCCATCAGTGCACTTCCTTTATTTAGTCAGTTTATTTTTCCAAGTTGAGGATATTGTAATTGAAAATATTCCGATTGTCAACCATCAAAAAAGCAAAGGTTTACAATCGGAATATCCCTTTTCTTAAGCTAGCCCTATTGTCGGTTCAATGATATAGTAAAATTATTATGGTCTATTTCGATGCTTGATTTTGGGAAAGAGGAATCTATCCATGTACACTATTGGTGAACTCCGCAAAAAAGTAGGCTTATCACGTAGCGCCTTGTTATATTATGATGATATTGGCCTCTTAAAGCCTTCTGCCAGAACGGAAACAAATTACCGCTGTTACACTGAGGAGGATTTCGAGAGACTCAAACAAATTTGCCTCTATCGGGATGCCGGAATGGCGCTGGAGGAAATTGGGCGGATGCTGGATTCGACCCTAACCAATAAAACCCCTATTTTAGAAAAACAGTTGCAGAATTTAGGCCACGAAATGCGAAAACTTACTTTGCAACGGCAAATCATTACCCGGATTATGATTCAAAAAGAGCACCCTGACCTTAAAATGGCAGAATCTCAAATCCGTTCCACCAAAGATGCCTTTGTAAAGGTGCTGGCCTGCGTGGGATTTGATGATCGTGAATTTATGAAACTGCATCAAGAATTCGAAAAATCTTTTCCCGATGAACACCAAGTCTTTTTAGAAGTTTTGGGCATACCCCCGGGACAGATTGCTCAAATTCGAGAGTGCGCCAGAGAGCCGGGAATCGAGTCTTGCGTTGTGGATAACCGGTAAAATATAAAAAAATAGTTTTGTTCCCATGCCTGCTTGACCTGATCATAACTTTATAGTTTAGAATTTAACTATATTGGCATGTACACACATTGAAGAGGGCAGGTATCTTGATCATGGAAAATGTTTTGATAAACCGAAACTTTATTTTGTTATGGATTGGCAGGCTGGTGTCCCAAGTCGGGGACAAATTTTATGGGATCGCTCTGGCATGGTGGGTTTTGCAAAAAACCCAATCACCGGTTATTATGGGAATGTTAATGGTTACTTCCGCATTGCCGGGATTATTGATTGCTCCATGGGCAGGCGTCTATATCGACCGCTGGTACCGCAAACCGGTCATTGTCGTTGCCGATGTCGCCCGGGGATTATTTGTTTTAGCCGTTGCAATACTTTCAATGCTGCACAGGTTGGAATTATGGCATGTTTTCGTCACAGCCGCAATCATTTCCCTGGGTTCGATTTTCTATGATCCAACTATCCAAGCCGTTTTACCCCAAATTGTCCCCAAAGAACAATTACCCAAGGCAAACAGTTATAGTCAAATCATCGGTGGTGTCAGCACGGTGCTCGGACCTGTTTTGGGGGCGATGTCGGTAAGTTTATTCAGTTATGCAGTTGTCTTTTCATTCAATGGCATATCCTATTTTGTTTCAGCTGTCTGCGCCGGATTCATGATGATTCCGAGTAGTTGCAGCACAGAAGCAACATCCCGGATAAAGGGGAAAACCTGGGATGATCTGCAAGAGGGAATTAGATTTTTATTTTGTCAAAGAAGCATCTTTATTATCGTCATCCTGATCGGACTCACGCATTTCTTTTTCGGAGGTTTATTGGTTTCCTTGCCTTTTTTAGCAGGGGCGCTTGAGGGGAAAGGAGTGCAAAATCTGGGGTACTTTGAAGCCATGATGGGGGTGGGGCTGATTTTGGGTTCCCTTTATACGGGTTTAAAAGCCAAAAGTACTCTCAAGGATAGGTATCTTTTCCTATTCATTTTAATCTTGGGTATCGGTGACTTTTTTATTGGAGTATTGAAGGGACTGAATGTTTGTACACTTACTCCCTATTTGTTGGTAATGATGATGGTTGGCGCGGCAGTCGCCAACGCTTCGATTTATTGGCAGTCGATTCTCCAAATGAAGACACCCGGTGGGATGGCGGGCCGGATTTTCAGTATTTCCACCATGGTGGGTAATTTTTTCTTGCCACTGGCATACGGATTATTCGGCTTTTGGTTACAATCGATTTCCCTGATGATTCTGATGAGCATTTCCGGAGTCTGCCTTATAATATTGAGTGTAATTTTGTTTGCCGGTTACTCTAAAGAGCGCGCTTAAAGCGAAGTTTCATTTTGTAAAGCAGGCCGGTATCGGAGAGGCTGCTAAATTATTAGTTTGATCCGGGAACAAACAATTATATTGATTTACTCGCTTGACCGGGACCTAAGCGGATCATATAATGAATAGGGAAGTTAAATTTTTACAGGCGAAAGGAGTGTTGTTGATGATTGAAATTCAAACTGAGGTGGCTGTTTCTTAACTAAATACCGGCAGAAAGCTTGGCGCCGCGAAGTTGGATGAATCATTTAGGGAAGGTATCTTTTGAATTGCCGTACCTTTTATTGTTATGCGCGGGTATTAGGAATCTGCCGGGAGCGCGTGCAAGCGCATGCGCGTTTGAATAACCCTATTAGCCTGAATATGAGTAAAAGATCGGCATGGTGAAGGTTATCCATGCTTTTTTATTTGCCGGAAAGGCCGCGGGAGTTATTTGCCGCGGCTCTTTTATGCCTATTTTGATTTTTCGCACCAAAATAAAAAACTTCAAAAGATGAAGGGCGGCAACAAATCGATGGAATACAAAAATGCTAAAAATTTGCTTCCGGAGTGGTTGCTTTCAAAAGTTCAAGATTATGTACAGGGGGAATTGGTTTATATTCCCAAGCCTCAAAACGAGAGAAGCGGCTGGGGGGCGGCGAACGGGACCCGTGAAAAATACCGGGAACGGAATCGGGAAATCGAGAATTTTTATCGTATGGGCGTCACCATTGGCGAGCTCTCTCAAAAATACAACCTTTCCGATGACAGCATCCGCAAGATTGTGTGGGGAATGAAACAGCATTAGGGCGGTAAAAAAATCAGGGAGTTTCATTACCCATATGTTATAATAAATGGGTAAAGATGGAAGGGGGTTCTGCGGTGAAACGACATTCCTCAATGATGATAATGAGTTTTGCAATTTTGCTTTTGTTTTGCTGTTTGGTCCTGGATGATAAACCTCTCCTTTATGCCGATCATCCCATGGAAGGTTTTCTTCAAAAGCTATTGGATTCCATGAGTTTGGATGAAAAAATCGGTCAAATGATTCAGCCCGAGCAAAATTCGATTTACCCAATTTCCGATATTGCGAATTACGGTATTGGTTCCGTATTGAGTAGCGGGGATGGAATTATTCCCGGAACTACAGCGGAACAAGTCGCTGAGATGGTTGATTCCTGCCAGGCCGCAGCGCTGCAAACGAGGCTCAAAATTCCGCTTCTTTATGGAATCGATGCGGTCCATGGCTTTGCAAGTATTGCGGGTACGACCGTCTTTCCCCATAACATCGGGATGGGGGCTGCGGGGTCTTCTGATTTGATAACAGAAGAAGCTCGGGTCACTGCCGAAGAAATGGCCGGCGTCGGAATTCGCTGGACCTTTGCGCCTTGTGTTGCTGTGGCTAGAGATATCCGTTGGGGCCGTACTTATGAAAGTTTTGGCGAAACTCCGGAAATTAATTCGCTGCTTGGCGCGGCTGCAGTAACCGGTTTGCAGGGCGATAATTTTCAAAGCCCCGTGAGCGTGCTGGCGTGTGTGAAACATTATCTGGGAGACGGAGGAACATCATTTGGCAGTGGCCTTATGGGCGGCAATGACCAGGGAGAGACCACGGCCTCTGAAGAAGAGATGCGCAGATTATACCTACCGCCTTATGTCGCTGCGGTGAAGGCGGGGGCCAGAACGGTAATGGTCTCTTACAGCAGTTGGAACGGAGAGAAATTGCACGGCTGTCGCTATCTGATTACTCAGGTTCTTAAAGAAGAACTGGGATTGAAGGGCTTTGTGGTTTCTGATTTTCGTGGTTTTGAAAAGCTGCCCGGAAGTTATCAGGAGCGAATCGTTGCTGCTGTTAATGGTGGAATTGATATGTTTATGGGGCCATCCGATTATCGGCTCCTCCTATCAACACTCAAGGAACTGGTGGAGAACGGTCAAGTTTCCGTGAGCCGGATCAATGATGCGGTGACTCGGATCTTACAGGTGAAATATGAGATGGGATTATTTGAGCGGCCTTATGCGAACCGGAATATGTTAAAATCCATAGGCTCCCCTGAACACCGGGAAGTGGCCCGACGTTGCGTCCAGGCGTCATTGGTGTTGTTGAAAAACAAGGGATTACGGAATCGTGGGCTCTTGCCTTTGCCCAAGGATCTAAAAAGAATAGTGGTAGCGGGGAGAGCTGCCGATGATATTGGCATCCAGTGTGGGGGATGGACGGTAGCATGGCAGGGTCAAAGTGGAGAAATCACCGAAGGCACCACAATATTGGAAGCGGTTCGGCGGACCGTTTCCCGGCATACAGTGGTAACTTATACGCAAGATGGCCAGGCATCCAAGAATAACGATGTTGCAATTGTCGTGGTGGGTGAAAGGCCTTATGCCGAATTTCAGGGAGATATCCTTAGTACGTCAGGTCTTGGGCTTTCTGCCGTTGACAGGCAGACGGTTGAAAATATCAAGAAACTGAAGATTCCGATGGTTGTTATTTTAATTTCAGGACGTCCGCTACTCATTGCGGATACATTGAAGCAGAGTGATGCGTTCATCGAGGCTTGGCTGCCCGGAACGGAGGGACAGGGAGTGGCCGATGTTCTTTTTGGGGATTACCATCCGACGGGGAGGCTTCCTCTGAGTTGGCCTAAAGATGGAAATCAGGTCCCGCTTCATATCGGCGATGAGCCCTATGATCCCTTATTTCCATATGGGGATGGTTTGAGTTATTAAGGGGTTTTGATGATGGAACGGATCCGCTGCTTTCAGGCTCCTCAATAGGGGTTCAGGGGAATTTCCTTGAGATTAGTCGGGATTTCTCAAAAATAATGCCTTTTGTCTATGGCGGACTTTGTCATTTTCTCATATGATACATCAGGAAATAGGCGAGGTGAGAAGATGATGAATTCTTCAAAGACATTTGCATATATCGTTCAATCCGAGGACACGTTTGAAAATTTGGCCAAGCGATATGGGACCACTGTAGAAACAATTATGGAAATCAATCCCCTGATGGACTCCGATTATCTAGTGATGGGGCAAGTTATTGCGATGCCGGGAGATCCTCCTTCGGCGCGAGGACCCCGGTTTGGAGAAAGACGCCGGGCTGAACTGGAACGAAGGCGAAGAAGAGAACTTGAGCGAAGACGCCGCCGGATGGAGTATGGCCGGAGGCGGCGGAGGATGTCCTAAGGGGTATGGTATTTCGATCGATATCAAAAAGTGGGACCGGGTTTTACAAATCTTTAACGAAAAACCGTAATCACTTTTGGATTGGCGGGTGTATGCTTATAGAAGAGAAATATTAGGAATAGAGTGCTTTTTTTCATAAAATGTCAAGAAAGATGTTAATCATAGAATGAAAGACTTTATAAAGTTGCTGCAAGCAAAGGGTTTATTGTATGGATATCTTATCACGTTGCTGGTGTTGCTTTTTGGCGGCGTGATATTCATCCATGCTCCAACGACCGCTCTGCCGGACTCTGAAGAACCCGATACGGATTTTTCGCCCTTAAAGCCATATATCCTGACAGAAATGAAAAAAAATAAGCTGCCGGGGCTTTCCTTGGCTATTTTTAATGATAAGGGAATCGAATACACTGAAGGATTTGGGGTTAAAAACGCCAGCACCGGAGAACCGGTTGATAAAACAACCATTTTCGAGGCAGCCTCCTTTAGTAAAACCTTAACCGCTTATGCCGCTCTTATTTTAATGGAACAAGGAAAATTGTCTTTGGATGTGCCGCTAAACCAATACTTGAAAGAAGAGTATCTTCCGGATCCCAAATATGCCGGTAAAATTACGCTGCGAATGATTCTTACCCATACTTCGGGACTTTCGAATGCTTCCGACGGAGGCGACCGGAAGGTATACTTTCCGCCTGGAAGTTACTTTTCATATTCAGGCGCCGGGTTCCGTTACCTTCAACAAGTGTTGGAAGACGTAACCGGTTTGCCTTTTGACCAATTTATGGATCAAACCATTATCAAGCCTTTATCGATGAATTCAAGTTCTTTTGTTTTGACGAAAGAGATGGAAACCTTGCTTGCCAACGGCCATGAGGGGGGGAAAAGCACCCCCATTACGAAAAAGAACGTTAATGCGGCTTACAGTTTATTGTCTACCCCGACCGACATGGCTAAATTTAATATGGAGATTTGTCACCCCGCCCTGCTGAAGCAGGAGACCGTGGATCAAATGCTCAGTCCGATGGTGAAATGGCGGAGTAATATTTATTGGGGCCTGGGGATGGGCCTTTTGCAGCGCCCGGGAGAGGATTTTTATTGGCATTGGGGAAACAATTATTATTATTGCAGCATGATGATTACAGGGAAAACGTCGAAGCAAGGTGTGATCATTATGACAAACGGCAATACGGGAATGAAGGTCGCCCAAAGATTGGCCGTTAAAGTCATCAATGAGTATGTTTTGGCTGAAGATAATAAAATCGAGTCCGGGACGTTTGACTTTCTATTATAAAATTAAAAGCCAAGAAAAAGGGACAGCTCAGAGAAAGAGTTGTCCCTTTTTTAATTGGGCGAAAGAGCAAGCATAACTTGAAAAAGATAAAATATTAATAGTCTTCCGCAGAAAATGAAAAAATTCCGGCGTTGTGAAGAAACAATGAATAGGATATTATAGAACAAGAATTATCTTATTCCTATAAAAATCCACTTTAATAATATCACAAGAAGCGGTTTTTGTCAATCCCTTTGCGAGTACGGATTTTTTCTTTCATTCTGGGCGTGGGCTTCATTAAAAAACATGGTTATAAAGATAAATCAGCTTGGTTCCAACTCAAGCCGCCTATTTATTCTCGCGCAGAAGCGTCAGCACCTCTTGGTGCTGCAGACGCAGAGTGTGAGATGCGCTTTACAAGATATTTTTTGGTAATTCGTGATATCAGTTTGCCGTGAATAGGAAACGTTTAGACCAGAAAACATAGTCTCATGCGTTTCGCCATTTCTCTGCGCCTCCGCGCCTCTCTGCGGGAGATATTCTTTTGATTTCATATCAATAGATAGCTGATAAATCAATACATTCAAATAACCTGCTGAATTAACTTTATAATCAGATTAAAAAATAGGAAAGGCAGCGGTTTCATGGATAAACTTGAACAGCAAAATGAGCTTCATCGATTGAAAATGGTACTGCATCAAATACAGGTCCGGCTTAAAAAAAGCCAAAGCGCTCTCCAATCTTCACGAGGTCAATTGCAAGACGCCCTGGAAGAATTTTGGGATAATCCCAAGGTCGATTTTATCGACCAGTCCCAGTTGGTTGAGGTTGTCGAAAGGGAACGAAGCTTGGCGAATTTTTCAGAAAGCAGGCAATTAGGATATTTAAAATTAGCCGCATCCCCTTATTTCGGGCGTATTGATTTTCTGGAGGAAGGCCAATCGGGATCGGCCATGCCGGAGATGATTTATATCGGCAGGGCTACCTTGACGGAGCCGGAGACGGGAAACTGTTTGATTTATGATTGGCGCTCGCCGATTGCCGGGATGTTTTATGATTATGAACTGGGAGATTGCGAATACCGGTGTCCGGGAGGACTTATCCGAGGCCAAATAACGTTGAAAAGGCAATATAAAATTAAAAATGGCTGGATGGAATACATGTTTGACGCCGATGTTAAGATTGACGACGAGATGCTTCAAGAGTTGCTGGGGAAAAGTGTCGATGATAAAATGCGCACCATCGTGAATACCATTCAACGGGAACAAAACCGGGTCATTCGCGATGAAATCCACCCTGTTTTGCTGGTCATGGGTCCTGCCGGCAGCGGAAAAACCTCGGTGGCATTACACCGGGCCGCCTATTTGCTTTACCGGGACAGAGACCGGATTACCTCGAAAAACATTATGATTTTGTCGCCGAACCGGATTTTTGGCGAATACATATCCGATGTTTTACCGGAATTAGGGGAGGAAAATGTCCGCCAGTCAACTTTTCATGATTATATCAGCCCGAGAGGAACGGGTATCCCCGTTGATTTTGAAGATTTTACGGCCCAAATGGAGTATCTGCTGACAGGACCTAAAGACGACGCTTTTAAAGTCCGGGTTGCCGGAATCGGGTATAAACTTTCCCCCCGGTTTATGAAAGTGATTGACAATTACTTCATTTATTTACGGGAGGGCATGATTCGCGATTATCCGGCCTTGGAATTTCGGGGTCAGATTTTCTTTTCCAAGGAAGATTGGCAAACCCTTTTTTTTAAGAATTTAGCCTATTTGACACTGACGGAGCGCTTGAGGAAGATCCGCCGCAGGATTCAAATGCAGATGCGGCCGCTCGTTCATCAATTGCGCGCGGAAAAAGAGAAATGGATTGCCGACACCGGAGAAGAGGTCAATGAAAGAGATATTAAAGCCCTGGCCAGGCTCGCGGCCCGGGAAGAACTTATTCCATTGACGGATAAAATTGAAAAAATGACAACGGCAGAACCGCTTTTGCTATACAGGCGTTTGCTGGAGGATGCGGATCTGTTCCGGCGTTTGGGCAATGGAAGTGAAACGCCATTTCGATGGCCTGAGATTTGCGAACAATCATTGACTTCTTTGGATAAAGGAAAAATTTTATATGAGGATGCCATTCCGTTTACTTATTTTGAAGGATGCTTGACCGGATTTTTGGCAAAGACCGATATCCGTCACGTCATTGTCGACGAAGGGCAAGATTATAATTGTTTTCAATATGCAATCCTAAAACGTCTTTTTCCCAAAAGTTCCTGGACAGTATTGGGGGATCCGGATCAAAAAGTGAATCCTTATCAACCGGGACTTGAATTTTCTAAAATAGCCGATATTTTGGAGGGATTTCCGTCCCACCTTCCTTCGAATGGGGGAATAATCCGTCTCCAAAAAAGCTATCGGTCAACCTGGGAGATCCAGAGTTTTGCCCGGGGATTACTGGGTAGATCCGAGCCGGTGAATCATATCCATCGCTCCGGACCTCGTCCCCGGGTTGAAAAAGCCCCCTATCCGGCAGAAGTCCCTGAGGTGATCGTTCGGACGATTCAGGAAGTTCAAAGGGAGGGGTGGCGTTCCATTGCGGTGATTACGAAAACAGCCGCAGAAAGCAGGGCTTTGTACGAAACCATCCGGGGAAAAGTCCCGATCCAGCTACTTACTTATGAAATGGAAAAGTTTTATTCAGGGCTGGTGCTGTTGCCGGTCTATTTGGCCAAGGGTTTGGAATTTGATGCGGTATTGGTTGATGATGCCGGTGAAGAGGCGTATTCCGGCGAAGAAGAACGGGGAGTCCTTTATGTTGCCTGCACGCGAGCTTTACACCGCTTGTTTTTGTTTTATTGCGGAGAACTTACACCATTATTGAAAGAAGTTCCAAAGGATTTATATGAGCGACGGATATTGAATTTACCGTAGAATGGTGGAAATCCCTCACAAAATAATGATGCATAGCAATCTTCCTCCCATGGGAATATTACTAGAAAAGGAATTTCTTTGAGAGGAAGATATCCATGGGCAATAAATTCGTTATCCCTATTTTGGCATTATCGCTCATTGTGGCCTGCGGGTGGGGATATTCGCAATATCAGACCAAAAAGCAATACGAAATCAACGCTGAAAATCAATATCAAAGGGCGTTTGAGGATTTAACCAATCATGTGGGAAACATGGAAACGGCAATGTCCAAAGCTTTAGTCGCGGGTTCTTTTCCCCAGTCGATTCAGTTATTAACCACAGCCTGGCGCGAGGCTAACTCATGCCAAACCGATCTAGGGCAGCTGCCGTTGACTTCGCTCGATCTCTCCCGTTGTAAAATGCTTTTTGCGAAAAGCAGCGCCTTTTGTTTTAATTCTGCCCAAAATAAGCTTTTGAAAGGTACTACGGTCAACGAAAAGGAATGGAATACCCTACGAAGCCTGCGGGATCAGGCCCAGATGGTCACACGCCAACTGGGCAATCTGCGGGATGATTTCTATAACAGCCGGGCCCGTTGGTTGCAGGTGGATAAACTGGGTACGCTGGGAGCCAGTGGGATGGCGGCCAATATGAATACAAACACAGTGACCAAATCATTTCTGATGTTGGAGGATGGATTAAAGCGGGTTCCGGATGTGCAATTCGAAGGAAACAATCTTGATTTTGCGCCGAAACCTACCGGTTTAACCGGCCGGGATATCAGTTCCCGGGATGCCGTCAATATTACCAGAAAATTTGTGGCTTCGGAAATTAAAGATGCCCGCGTGACCTATGAAGGTCTTATTAAAGGAAGCTCTCCCAGCTATATGTGTTCTTGGTCTGATCCCCGCAGAACCGATAGGGTTCGTCATTTAAGCATCAGTGTAAAAGGGGGACATGTTCTTTGGATGCTTGGGAATCGCCGGGTCACTAAGAGAGCCTTGAACCCGGATCAAGTTAAAACAAAGGCTGTCGCATTCTTGCGGAGTAACGGATGGGATGAAATGGTGCAGGTTGCTCAAGAACAGTTCGGCAATATTTCTTCCATTACTTGTATCCCCAAACGGAACGGCGTGCTCCGTTATCCGGAAATGATTAAGGTGCAAGTAGCGCAGGATAATGGCGAAATACTGGGCATAGACGCAGTTCCTTATTATACGTTTTACAATCCCACTGAACCGGCTAGTGTTACCCCCCGCTATAGTGAAAACCGGATTCGTCAATTTTTAAATCCTCATATCAAGGCTGAAAAAATTTGTTTGTCCCAAGTGCTGGATGAGATGTACAATAAGGTCTCATGCTATGAGGTGGCTTGCAGCGAGGGAAATGAACGATACTTGATTTATTATAACGCCAACACCGGGAAGGAAGAAAAAATCCGCAGAGTTGACCGATATGGAAATGAAATTCAGTAATTCCAAAAATTATAAATTTTCCCATTGAGCCGAATGAAGCCGTTTATTTAAGCGCTGCCGTTGATTTGCTTTTGAATTCTTCCGAGTAAAGAACTTGACACCGCCTCGCGATGAATATATAATACACAATAAATAATCTATATGCGAGTCGGCTATGAAAAGGAATAGTATTCTATTGTAAACTTCAGAGAGCTGGTGCTTTTGGTGCGAACCAGTGTTCATGATAGGAGAATCCCCCTTAGAGCTGCGGGGAAGAAAATATTCACCTTGTTTATGCCAAGTTTTTTAAACTTGAGTTTGCTGCAAGGTGAAAATTAAGTAAATCCCGCCGGATTGAACCCGTTATCGTTTGGAAAGATTTCGAAAAGGATTTTTTTCGAAAAATAGGGTGGTACCACGGCCTTTCGTCCCTAACCAGGATGAAAGGCCGTTTTTTATTGTTTTGAATAGATTTTTTAAAATAAATGAAAGAGGTGCGAAAAAATGAAAGTTTTAATTAGTGATCCCATAACTGCGGCGGGTATCGATCTATTTAAACAGGCCGGATTGGAAGTGGAGGTTAAGACCGACCATACCCAAGAAGAACTCATCGCCAAGATTAAGGATTATGATGCTTTAATCGTACGGAGCCAGACCAAGGTTGGGGCCGAGATTATTCAGGCCGCCGATAATTTGAAAGTCATCGGCAGGGCCGGGGTGGGAGTTGACAATGTTGATGTGGAGGCGGCAACCAAAAAGGGAATCATTGTTTTAAACGCTCCGGACGGTAATACCGTATCCACCACTGAATTAACCATTGCAATGCTTCTGGCCTTAGCCCGTAATATTCCCCAAGCTCACGGCTCTTTAAAAGGCGGCGCTTGGGACCGAAAAAGTTTCACGGGAATTGAGATTAATGGTAAAACCCTTGGTATTGTCGGTATGGGCCGGATTGGCACGGAAGTGGCCAAACGCATGATTGGAATGGGCATGAACATTTTGGCCTTTGACCCCTTCATGACGGAGGAGCGGGCCCAAGCCATGGGGGTGAAACTGGTTAACTTGGATCAGATCATCACCGAGTCCGACTTTATCACCGTACATACGCCACTGACGGCTGAAACAAAGGGCCTGTTCGGCGCCAAAGAATTTGCCCGCATGAAAAAGGGAGTCCGCCTAATTAATTGCGCCCGTGGCGGGATTTACGATGAAAAAGCCCTTGCGGAAGCAATTTCCTCCGGGAAGGTTGCCGGTGCGGCGATTGACGTATATCCAACGGAGCCTCCGACAGAACGTTGTTTGATTGATTTGCCCCAAACCGTTGTGACCCCGCATTTGGGAGCTTCCACCAAGGAAGCCCAGGAAAATGTGGCCGTGGATGTGGCTATCGAGGTTATTAAAGTTTTAAAAGGAGAGTCGTTTAAAAACGCCGTAAATTTACCTCCTTTGCGTCCGGAAGTCCGTTCGGCGATTCAGCCGTTTATGGGGCTGATGGAGACCTTGGGGAAATTTGCCGCCCAATTAGGAACGCCCCCCGTTAATAAATTGGATATCAGCTACTTGGGAGAGGTATCCAAGTTGGAAACCAGTTATCTGTCCACCTTGCTTATTAAAGGATTGCTTCAGCCAAGTTTGGGAGATGAAGTCAATCAGGTCAATGCGATGTTTTTAGCCAAGGAGCGGGGGTTAAAGATAGCTGAGTCCAAGGTGGTAGATGCCGGCGGTTATCCTAATCTTATTAAACTGACGGTTACCACGGGCAAGGGGAGCTACACCCTATCCGGTACAGTGGGCGAAAATAGTGAAGTCCGGATTGTTGAAATCGACGGTTATCACTTTGACATTGACGCTCAGGGAAACATGATTGTAATCAATCATACCGATGAGCCGGGAGTCATCGGTGAAGTCGGCACCATATTGGGTCAATTAAAAATCAATATCGCTTCGATGCAGGTTGGCCGGAAACAACAAGGCGGTAATGCGGTCATGGTCATCAATGTCGACTCGGTCGAGGCTGAAATAGCGGCAAAGCTTGAAAAAGCCAAAACTGTGTCGAAAGCGCGAGTCATCTATCTCTAAATAGAAATCTTTGCTTTGATCTTGCATATAATGGTTAAAAGTAATCATTCAGTGGGCAATCGGGTAAAGGAGGGAAATATCATGCCGGATTCACAAACTCCTAAGACCCTCCTCATGGTAGTCAAGAAGCAATGGCTGGTCGATTCCATCACCAGTCTGGGTAGCGGCTATTTAACCCATTTAACGTATCAAAATGAACTCATTGATCCTGTTGTTTTAGCGGATATTAAAATGAATCAAGGGATGCTGAAGGTTTTAGGAGAAGTTATTTTCCGGGACCGAAACTCAAGCCAACGGATAGCGGAAGTCGAAATAATCGAGGTCAATGATTTTCTGACCTTCATCCGTTTTGACTTCCGGCTCTTGGAGGTAGTTCCCTTCATTCGGGGAAAGAGTAGACTTTCGGACTCGGAGTATTTGTGTTACTACCTATCCAAAACCGCCTAACCGGGTAGGCGAAAAATTGCTGCCGGAGATTTAAAAAAAGCGCCGTCTCTACTCAAAAAGGAGACGGCTTTTTTATTTAAATCACTTTGGTTTAGCGTTACAATCGATTTTAACAATGTAGAATTAAATTAATTAAAGGTTAAGCCGATGTTATCACGAATTTCTATAATGAGCCTGAATAGATGTTGTTTTTAAAAAAATATGGTAAAGAAGGATTAGAGAAATTTATTTCCCGGGGGGTATTCGAATGGCGAATCCATCAAAAAAAACGGACAAGAAAGTAATTATAGCTGGGATTACCGTATGTATCATCGCGGCAATTGCCGTGATAACGTTATGGATAAATCAATTTTGGATGAAAAAAAACCTGGTATTGGAAAAACCGATGGTGCTACTGCTGATCGGAATGGATCACAATATTCTTACCCCGGAGTCTCAAGATGATCCCACGAAACTTCCCAGGACCGACACTTTAATTTTGACATTTATCAGTCCGCTCCGTCATAAAATCACGATGGTGTCCATACCGCGGGACAGTTTGGTCAATGTTCCCGGACATGGGTTAGATAGAATCAATGATGCCAGTGTCTTGGGCGGATTGGCCCTAACCAAAAAAGCAATTACCGAGTTAACCGGTATCAGGGTGGACCGTTATGCGGTGGTTAATTTTGAAGGCTTTATTCAACTCATCGATCTGTTGGGCGGGGTCGAAATCAATGTTGACAAAAAAATGAGTTATGGTACGGACGAAACCTATGCGATCCATTTGGAACCGGGTTTACAAGTATTGAATGGGAAAAAGGCTTTACAGTTTGCGCGGTTTCGCAACGAACCCCTTGGAGATATCAGCCGGGTTGAGCGCCAGCGCCTACTGCTGCAGGCTGTCTATAGAAAAGTAATGAAGCCGGAAAGTTTGGTTAAAATACCTCAGATCATGAAATTAGGGGAAAGATACCTTAAAACCGACTTATCGGCGACAGAAATGATTCAGCTGGCTGAGTTTGGGAAAAAAGTCAATCAGCAAACGGGATTCCGAAGTTATACCTTACCGGGTCAATTCTATGAAGCATACTGGCAGCCGGATCCTGCTGAAGTTTACCGGCTGATGAGTAAAATTAAAAAAACAACTTTCGCTTCGCCGCGTTCCGGCGATTCTCCGAAGTAATCTTCTGTAAGATAAGGGTTCGTGGGAATTTGGAAGAATAAAGATCGACCGGTTTGATTACAAAATGTTAGGGGAGATATTGGAGTGCAAGTCGAGGTTTTAGTGGCGCCTGCCAATCAGGCAATGAATTTGGCGGATAAAAAAGTGGTGGTGATTGATGTATTACGAGCCACCAGCACGATTGTTACGGCCTTTGGAAATAAGGCCCTGGAGATAGTTCCCGTATTGGAGCCGGCGGAAGTCGCCGAGCTGATCAAAAGGCTTGGCCCCGGTGAGTTTCTTAGCGGGGGAGAGCGAAAGGGACTTAAAATTGAAGGCTTTGATTTGGGGAATTCCCCTTTCGAATATACCGAAGAACGGGTCGGGGGAAGAAAAATCGTTTTATCCACCACCAACGGGACCAAGGCGATTAAAATGGCCCAAAATGCCTGCGAACTTTATATTGGCTCTTTTCTGAATATCCAGGCGGTTACCGAGGCCCTTCGGGGCAGCAGCCAGGATGTGGTCCTGATTTGTTCCGGAAGGGACCACAGTCTATGCCTGGAAGACCTGGCCTGCGCCGGGTTGATCGTGGAATCTCTGGGGAACGATATGGGAAACATCCTGACGGATTCGGCCAAATTGGCCCGCTTCGTTTGGGAAAAAGCCCAGGCTGATGTGGAAGGCTTTATTAAGCAGACCCAACATGGCCGATATTTGACGGAAATCGGGATGGAGGAAGATATCGGGCGGTGCCTCGCGTTCAACAAGTATCCGATTGTGCCGCAATACCGGAATGGAAAGATTTGCCTGTAAAAGGCGAATCTTTTTTTTGGGTAAATTTCGTTTTTACCGGTCCCCCGATAAACCCCATGAAGTTTCTCCAGAGGGTTTTTATCTGCTTAAAAATTTTTAGTTGAAATAAATAATTTCACCGAAATCCAAAAGAAATGGAAAAATTCGGGTTATGCCCAGGCCGACAGTTGGTCGAGACCTCACTCTTTGAGGCTGTCTAAAAAGCAATTCGAAATCAATAAGAAATACAATATATATCGCGCGCGCGCGCGACTTCATCGAATATGTCGATTTCAATCTATTGTATTTCTTGATCGTAAAATTTCCTTTTGGGACAGCCCCTAACCCCACGCCTCCGAAGACGTGCTGGCTCCGTAGTCAAAATGCTTTTAGAGGTCGTAGTCTTCGAACTCTAAAGAGTTCGCGGTTACTCTTCCACTGAACCGTCTATCAGAAATAACATCTTTGGGGAAGAGCCCGCCTTTCTCGAAAGGCGCGAGTTAGGTCAAATAGGCAAATTTGATCCATGTCCCATTTATGGAAGCATAGCCATTTAGGAGTATTTTGCGAATGGCGGTTACAAAGCAACGGACACGTTATCACGGGGGCTTCAGAACCTAACAATTTAGATGGTCCATTAGTTAAGGGTTTAAAACGAATCATAAATAAAAAGATTACAAATGTTGAATTAACTGATGACTGTGGTGACCTTACTGTTTTTTTTGATGATATCTATCTAAAAATCTTTTGTAATTATACCGGCAATGAAGATCCTGAATATTTTGAACAAGACGAAACAAATTGGTTCCTTTCATATCGAGGCGTATTTGTTATTGAGGTGCAACAAGGATGTAATATTGTAGTCTTCAAAGAATCCATCGGCGGATGTTGACTTCATGTCGCAATAGGGGAAAGATTTTGGTTAAAAAAGCGAGAAAAATCAAGGAGTAAAAATTCGGATTTATGAAGCGTTGTTTAATTTTGGGGAAGAACAATACTTGAATTTACTCTTAAATGAAATAAATAATAGGGACTATCGGAACCGCGGTATCATAGTAAATCTTATCAAAGATGTAATTTCTGACACAAACAAAAATGAGTTATTAGTGATTCTCAAGAAACGGTTATTGATTGAAAAAACAATAGCCGTAAGAAGTCTAATCGAAGGTATTCTTAATAATTATAACATTTAACAAAAAAGATTATTCGGCCAAACTATAAAGAATAAAGACAAATCCATTAAGTGATTGTGGACGGAATAACGCTTTATCTGTTGATGGCGCTGGTTTTAGGGCCTTCATAGTATGTAGGCGATGTTACACCGGGGGTGAAGTAAAGTTGTTACCGATAGAAAAGGGAAATGCGTTAATAATAAAACCAGTTTGTCTTGCAATAATACCTTTATGTATGCTTCGTTATGAGGAACTTACAGATTTTTTAACCGAAGAACCACAAATCATTGGAATTAAGGGAACGGAAAGTGATGAGGAATACAAATTTAAACAAGTACTAAGGGTTAGAATGTGGGTACCTACTCAACATACCATTTCATGGTCTATTTATTCAGAAAATCGGGAATGGATTTCTGAAGAAGGAAATATGGGTGGATGTGTGATAAGGTATACCAAATGGGATAGAAAATCAGATACGAGTAAATACAGAAACAGTAATAAAAATGAACAGGATTTGATGTTAAATGATTGGCCAACGTTAGAATTAAAGAGTATATATTTAAATAAATATCAATTTGGTAACATAGTTCAATTGCTTCAAAAATTTGATAAAGTAATATTACCGGGTATAAATCTGAAAAAGAGAAAAACCGCAACTAAACCTGAATGGAGTGATTTGGAGATAATGCGGATATTTGAATGGGGCAAAATTGAGAGTGTATGGAATAGCGATAGGATGAATAAACCAACAGAGAGCTTCCTGGAAGATTTTTATAAAAAATTGCAAGATTACTTGGAAAATGAATTTGAACCAATATACCAAATGAGACTAGATTATAGTGTTCCTTTGGAGACGATAAAATCTATTGTTTATGGAAATTAACCATCAGCCTATCTTTACCCGAAGAAGTCGTCTGCCGGGGAGAGGCTGGGTAACCATAGTAAAACGAGTCAGGTAAACCTCTTGGCTGACCCGTGCGCTTCAAAAAATTCTTAGCATAAAAAATTGGCTCAAACAATACCGGCGATAACCCCTTGCTGGTTCAACGCTGTTTTCAATGGGGAAGTCCGGTTACTTTCGTGGGTAGACGGACTTCTTTTATTAATTAAGGTGATAAATAGACTGTAAAGGGGTTTATAGTATGTTTGATAAAATAGACAATATAGGATTATTAACAAATTTTTTCGGCTATA
Organism: Bacillota bacterium; assembly: GCA_023429995.1. Classification (GTDB taxonomy): domain Bacteria; phylum Bacillota; class UBA4882; order UBA8346; family UBA8346; genus UBA8346. Next base: position 309,047 of record JAEZCE010000052.1, read on the forward strand.
CTCCGAATTTTCACGATGCAGAAATTTTAATGGTAACTTTAGATCGAAATGGTCCAGAAATAAATATGGATATAAATATATCAGAAACATTTGAAGGTAAAGAAAAATCCTGCATAGTCACTTTAAAATTTGAAAACGTCTATAAAATGGAATTGCAGGATTTCAACATCCAGAATGTCATATTCGCAATTAAATTAATAAAATTAAAAAGCGGAATAAAGACAATCATTGATTCATCCTATGGGCTAAGCGGATTTATTATTTCACTCCATGTGATGATAACCAAATTAATAAAATTAAACGAATAAAAATTTTGTGGTCGAAAGTTAGAACTTGTGGACTTCGAAGGGCGGCTGGGCAAGACCGTGTCATATTATTGGTGCGAATACTATCTGGAAAGAGGAATAGCCAACTACCAGTAGCGAGTTTTGGAGCCGATAGGGCAACCGAAAACAGCGTGATTAGGAGAACATGCAGGTGGAGGAATATAATAATGTCTCCCATACCAAAGAAAATTCATTTTGTTAAAATGCTTGTTCTTGAGATGTTATCCATTGATGATGAACCGCTGAATCTAATACTTTCAGAAGCAGTGGTATCACAAAACAATAAAAATCATATTTTGCCATTTTATCATGCTGAAGTTATTACTCAAAGTGACATAAAAGAAGCTATTAAGGATTTAGAACAAGGGAATTTAATTCTTCTATTAGATGAGCAAGGGATTCCCTTAGGAAATAAAAATATAGACCAGGTTTTAGAATCGAATAGGGAATGGGAATTCTGGTTTAGAATTTCAAAAAAAGGAATGGAAATTTACGAAAGTAGTTATTCATCATACTTTGTATAATTGCCGACTTCAATACATTTAGTTCGGTTGCAAATGCGATAAATAGTTCGATTAGTTCAGCTTGTAGCGCCCTGTCCAACGCCTGGAATAAAATGACCGGTAATGATACGAGTGAAGCCATAAAAAGGTTTTATAAAAACCAGCCTAAACATCCCAACCAGGACCCGGAAGAAAAAATAAAGGCAATGATGGAAAATGATCCGTTCCATAAGGGCGGCAGTAGCGATGATCACGGCGGTAGCGGGTATAGTACCGAGATAGCGAAAACGTTTGGACCGCAGTTGCCGGATTTTTCTAGAACGGATAGCTTTTTTGTCATGGTGATTCCATTAATTTGTATAGCAGTGGATGGAATAACCGCTCTATCTGTTGGTGGTGGTATCTTAACTGGAATTATCGGAGGGGAAATATATTTAGCGAGCGAAAACGCGAAGCAAAAGAAAGCAGCTAAGAAAAAAGAAGAAGCAGAACATACAAAAGGAGCAAGACAAAGCACGGAAAATAAGCATGAAAAAGGACAAGCCCGTAAAAAAACCGATAAAGGCCATGAAAAAGGTGATGCAAGGAGGCCTTATTAAGAAGTTTTATAATATTTGAATGAAAGTAGAAAGGAATAATCCATAATGAAAAAATCTGATATCGAGGAAATAATAAAAAATAGTATACCATTTCAATTCCAAATCGGTATCGCAAGAAATAAAATAGATAGTAATAGAATTGATGGTATTCCATTAAAATTAGGTAAAGATTTATTATTGATAGAGTACTTATACGACTTTGAATTTGATGGTTATATGATTATTAGAACCAAAGATATTACTTGCGTTAAAAGAAGCGACTCCGAGAAATTTTCAGATTTTATACTTAAAAAAGAAGGAATAATAAATCAAATCAAATCGCCTAATATAGTTAATGTTGATAATTTTAAGGTTATTTTTCAGGAATTAAAGATTTTAGAAAGAAATATTATTATTGAATGTGAGAATATTGATATCGGTGACTTTTATATCGGAAAAATCATTAAAGTAAATAATAATTCAGTTTTATTTTTACATTTTGATGGAGTAGGAGAATGGCGAGAAGAACCTTCACTAATTCCTTTTAAGGAAATAACTTCAATTAGTTTTGATAAAAGATATATAAATATTATGTCAAAATATGTTAAGCCCTGTGCGCTTCAATAAACCCATCAGTAAAAAATGAGTAAAAAATTGGCTGTAGACTTCAAAAACTCCATCTATATGAGTTAAAATAAATAATTTGACCAAAAGCCAAAATAAACGAAAGAAATCTGGGTTATGCCTAGGCCGACAGTTGGTCGAGACCTCACTCTCGCTCTCCCCCGGCCCTGAATGGGGGGGAGAGTAACCCCACGCACCAAGTGCGTGCTGCCTTTGGGGTCTAAAGAATTTAGGGGACATCGGCTAGGGTTACCCTTCCACTTGAATCAACAACTTGTTTTACTTCACAAGGGGAAAGGGCTCGCGTCCTTTAGGACGCGCGGGTTAGGTCAAATAGGCGTTCACTTTCTAACAGTGATTTCTGACAACAACAAAATTTAATTCAACATATATAGACAAAAACGGAGCTTAACTAAAAAGTTAGGCTTTGATTTTTGAAGTAGATCTTTGAAAAAGGGCAGATTTGGGTGAAATTTAAGGATTTCAGATTGAAGTTTTGGCTAAAAGGCATGAAAAAACAAACCTTCAGGATTGAGCGAAGATCGGATTCAAAGTTGGCTTTTTTTAGGAAGCTTTGCGATAACATGATACAGCCCGCCTAAAAACCGGTTCGGAAATTAAAGTTTGCGGGGACATTCATTTGAGTTTGAGGATATAGGCGATGTAATCCAAGTATGCAAAGAAAGCAAGAGTATTCCTAAATTTTTCATAAGGAAGTTAATGATACCATAAATAAGTATTTCCTCATTAATAACATTACCAGGCAGTGACGAAAAACCTTTACTTATTTAGAGATTCCAAGAAAGCCTTGATATCTTCCTCTCTAAATCTTACAGCACCCTTTCGGCCCTCGGATAACTTCAGGGCCTTTAATTTTCCTTCAGCGACCCAGCGATTAATAGTACTTTCGGCTACTTTTAATTTTTTAGCGACTTCTTTCACAGTATAAAGTTCTTCCATTTTACCTCCATTATTTATTATAGTTTATCATTTATGCTTTATAGTTACAATAAATCCCTTTATTCGCTTGACAGTATCGGTAAATTATAATAGGATATGATAAATAAAAAATAATAAAAATAAATAATTATTTTTTAAGGAGGTAACCGGGATGCTCAGACGTTACGCCCAAATATTACGGGACGCTATCACCGAGCGGGCCATTGAAGTTGAGACGGAGCTACTCGCCAAGGACTCGCGCTATCAGGAATTGATTGCCAGACTCTGTGAACTGTTGGATAAAATCGAGAGGAACTTGCCGCCTGAAATGCAACGGCTTGTATTTGAGCTGGATGATGTCCTGATGGAACAGGGCGCTTTAGAAATACGGACGATGTATCTGCAGGGGTTGTATGACCGGTTAAATATGGAAAGGTTTTGGATGAAGGTTTGCGGGATGCGGGTTAGAAAGTCCGGAAAGAAAGGGAGAAGATGGTTTGCTAGGATGTTTAATGTTTAAAGGTCTTTCTCTGTTTCTCCGTATCTCAGCGGCCAAAAGTCTTTAGGCCGCAGAACAAAAGATTGATTACACCAATGGGGTGGGAAACGGCGTTACGGAACAACATTACACGGATTTCCATTTCAAGGCGAAAAGGGCTAATTTCCAATAAGGCAAAAGCTTCGCAAAGAATCAAGCCGATAGAACAGGCCCAACTTTTAAACCCCGATATGGTCGGCAGGGAGGCAGACCACGCGGCATAACGGCAGGACGGCGTTCAGCCGTCGGCATCGTGGAATGAATCGAGAAGGCCGGCTCTACGATAGAGCCGGCCAGTCCCCAGGGTTCCCGCGCCAAGGAAGGCGGCGGGATAAAAGGAAGACCGAAACCATGGGTGTCGGCGAATTTTTGGTTACTTTTTGTTCGGTCAAAAAGTAACCTAGCCGGTGGAATCCGTGGAGAGGAAAAATCGGCTTTCATTTTTTAAAGCTTTAGATATATGGATTTTATTCTACAATGCCTAATCCAATAGACGGAAGACATACGGGAATATAGAAAATCCGGAAATGAAAGGGAATCCATATCGTGATAACTCGATACCTATACCGCCACACGGCACAGTTGTACCGGATTACGAATACAGTCCGGCCGGACTGCGGCAAGTCAAACGGGGCAGTAAGGGCAATGTCATTAGGCTGTGCTGTAAAGAATCGGAAAATGATGTTGATTCCATCTCCGCCCCAACGTGAACGATGGGGCTAGGTATATTTAGAAACGTTCTAAAGGCCTTCCAGGCCTCGGTGTCGTGTTTTTATACACGCAGCTTTATCTCCGTAGAACTCCGGGAGATTATAGCGGCTTTTTATTTTTACACCCTCATGACCCTCCTACCCCTCATGATTATAAATCTTCTACCAGATGTTTCGTCGGCTCAAAATGATTTTGAAAATTTCTGGAGCTGTATATTGAAAAGTCGGGCCCAAAAAAAGGTAACGGAGACAGGATTTACAGGATTCACAGGATTATGACCTGGTAAAATTGGGCTGCAAAAAACAGATAATTCAGAGGGCTTTAAAAAATCCAGTAAATCCATAAAATCCTGTTAATCCCGTTTAAGTTCTTTTCGTTAGGCCGGCGGTACAGTTTAAATTGGTCTAAAAAAGTTAACGGAGACAGGATTCACATGATTTACATGATTATGACCTGGTAAAATTGGACTGCAAAAAACAAATAATTCATAGGGGGTTTAAAAAGTCCTAGTTATCCATAAAATATTGTTAACCCTGCCGTTTAAGTCCTTTTGCCTATTCATGATTGTTTCATTTCGCCGTCTTATTCTTTATGAATGATTCGATAACTCTTTTAATAACCTCTTTATCCTTTTCGTCTAATTCATCCACTTTTTCAAAATATCTTTGTAATTCCTTATCTTTTAATTTAAATTCGGAAGAGTTTTCAGATGTCTCATTTAGCATATAATCAATGGATATCCCGAAAGCGTTAGCTATTTTTGCCATCGTCTCAGCGGAAGGAATAATAATTCCCCTTTCATAACGGCTTATATGTTGAGGCAGAATATTTAATTTCTTGGCAAGCTGGGCTTGTGACCAGCCCTTTTCCTGCCGTAGTTTTTTGATTTTTTCTGATATTTTCATAGTCATAGTTTATCATAAGATTTGAAATTAATAACCATAAATGGTTGACCGCTATAGCCGAGCGGGCCATCGAAGTTGAGACGGAGCTACTGGCCAAGGACTCGCGCTACCGGGAATTGATTGCCAGACTCTGTGAACTGTTGGATAAAATCGAGCGGAACTTGCCGCCTGAAATGCAACGGCTTGTATTTGAGCTGGATGATGTCCTGATGGAGCAGGGCGCTTTAGAAATAGGGACGATGTATCTGCAGGGGTTGTATGACCGGTTAAGTATGGAAAGGTTTTGGATGAAGGTTTGCGGGATGCGGGTTAGAAAGTCCGGAAAGAAAGGGAGGAGACGGCTCGCGAGGATGTTTAAAGGTCTTTCGCTGTTTCTCCGTTGTTGATAAAGGGATAATTGGCTGCGAGGGCGAGAATTTTTATTTCAAGGGCGGCACGGGTTTTTTAAATGAATCCTTGAGAAGATGAGTAAAAACAAAGTACCATTCACGCGAAAAGTTATTTTACCCGTTTTATTTGGACTACTTCTGTCTCCAGTCTTTTAACTTCGTTATCCAAATCTTGGACCGCTTGAATTATTTGCTTATGTTCCAGACGATTCTCGGCTTTAAAATTAATGAGTTCTTGTTCGATGGTTTCAAGTCTATCATTGGTTTCTTTCCTAAAATCCTTTATCTCGTCTCTAAGACCATCCAATCCCTCGCCAAAGGCGCGAAATTGAGACATTAAGTCTTCCATTAAAACGGCCACTTTATTATCGTCCATGCAATTGCCCACCTCTTAATAAAGTATTGTATCATAAATTTCAGTGGATTGGTAGACAATGGAACAAGCTTTCTGCAAACTACGATAACAACAATAACATCACGGCCATCACCGAAGGAAGCGCCATCAAGACCTTCGAGTATGACGCCAACAACCAACTGACCCGTTCCGTCACTCCCGGAAAGTTTCTGGAGAACGATACGACTTGACCTAACCCCTTTGATCCCCGCGCGCTTTTTTGAGGCGCGACCTCATTCTGAACATAATAATCTAGGAAAGGGAAGGGGTTTTCTTTGAATGAAAAATTGCTAATATAAAAATATTACTGGGGTGAAAGGTGGATAGATACATGCCATCGATCATCAGAAGTCAACGATATTAAAAAAGTGTTATCCGAAATTGTAACAGCCTGTAGTCTAAGCAGAATCAAACGAATTTGAGATACCCCTTCCTTGTCCCAGATAAGAAGCTTTCAGAAGGAGGGAAGGGGTTGGGGTTAGGTGAAATAGGCATTTTGGAACCACGGTATCCAATTCCACCCCCGCTTCTCCACGAATCAGGAGAGGCGGGGTTACATTTTAAGTGGAATTGGAGCCCCTCACGGGCCGCTGCTGTTGAGTTTAGTTTGTCGTTGCCTGGTTGTTGCTTTCGGTTTCCCCGGATTCACCGGCCCTGAAGCCAAAGGCGAGCCATTTTTCTTCCGGAAGGTTGACCCGAATCGACTTTCGCGCCAGAGAGCTTTGATGATTCAATTCTTTCATGATTTCCTGTTGCGTCGTGGTGGCCTCCCTGGAACTGGCCATCAGATCGTTCTTTTTTTGTTCGAGCAAGCCGGCCTGGTTGTATAGATCGGTGATTTTAGCCACCAGTTCTTTGGTAATTCCCAATTGGCTCACACTCTCCCCGTAGGAATTGAGCCCGTCGAGGAGCGTTTTGGCGCGGTTGATCCGGTGCGCAAACGTTTGATACATCATCAGATTCACCTCCTTTCCAATAAAGATGAGATTTCCGGACTTTATCGTCCTGCCGGTTAATCCTGCAATCCGGGTCAAATCATGGTTCGGGCATAAAAAAACGCCTCTGTAAGTTACAGCGGCGGTTTTAATATGGAATTGAATTTTATATCGTATGGCGATTCGGCCCCGGGAACGCTACGTTCTCTGTAGC
>JAEZCE010000070.1 GCA_023429995.1 Bacillota bacterium
CGAAGAACGGATTTCAGGGGTCGCCAGAGATGGTAGACGGCCGGAGAATGCCGGTCATTGCGTCGCTACTTAATTTTGCGGCGGGAAAGCGTTCCCCAAATCTTTTCGGAATGGAATCGTTTGTTTCCAAGCGCCTCGCCCAAGGGTGGCCCCATGGCTTAAAGCCCAGCGGGGATTGGGTTTAGGGGTAATGTGGGGCAGAGGGGGTGTTGTAGAAAGAGATATATATTTCTTTGTAATAATTGTTTCCGGGATTTTTTCAAAATTATCGAAACAAAATTTTGAGGGACATGGATTGCGGGGGCGATAGTTTGATTAAAATTGGGCCACCCCTCCAACTTGCTTCCTCCCAGAGGGAGGAACGAAAGTGGTTTAAGTATGTTCCTTTAAAGATTCCTCTGGAATATGACGGAAAACTGGTGATTTCAAATTGTTTCACGCTAACTTAAGGCTGGATGGAGTAAGGATTTGTTGACCCAATAAACACCTCAATGTATAGCGTGCCAAGGTCTCCGACCCCGGGGTGCCCGTTCAACCTTGCCTTATCGGTTGCCCGGATATTGCCTTCTGGCGAGACAAAACCATCGGCCTACCCATTTAGCCAATTTCGGGGCTCCATCCCTTCAGCATTGCTTTCGGCCCACTACCTCGTTTGCCTACGCTTAATCCGCCGGATTACTCCTACAGACCCAAGGCTAACTACTGGCGGTTGGCTATTCCTTACCAGGGAGGCTTTCCACCTCCTATGTGACATGACCTATGCCTGGACGCTCCGTCTCTGTGGCATGTTTAAAAAATTTTCCATTTGAACTAGAAAAAGCTCCTTCTGAGCTACTAAAAGCTCGCTCTGAACTAGAAAAAGGTACCTCTGAGCTACTAAAAGCTCGCTCCGAACTAGAAAAAGCTCCCCGAGCTATTAAAAGCCCGCTCCGAACTAGAAAAAGCTCCCCGAGCTATTAAAAGCTCGCTCTGCCGCTTATGCTCGCTGCCGTTTTTTTATCTCTAAATCATGTTCCTCCGGTCTACTTTACCCCCGGTTCATAGTTTTTTCTCAAATAGGATTTACATGATTTCTCTCAAGGTTTTTCACTATCTCATGGTAACGTTCAGTCGCAAGTTCGCTGGGTTCCCCTTTTTTACAGAAAATAAATCCGGCTAACTTCTGATTGGGGCGTTCCACAATAATCTGACCATTAATTACCTTGGATTCCAACACCGCGAGCGCCTCCAAAAATCTCCGGTCTTTCTTTGCCTTATCATAAAAAGACAAAACATAGACATAAAAGAAAAGGTTGTAATTTACGAAAGGATACGCCACTTGCATAAATAAGGTGCCGATTCCATAGTGACAGGGGCCGAGAGGTATACGGGTTTCCCAATGAGCGAGCAGGAACTCAACCCCTTTGTCAAGAGCTTCGTGGGTATTGAGAAAATGTGTAAATCTGAAAGCGTCTAAAGCCGCCAAGGTTGGGCCCGGATTGGAAAACTCCGTTTCCGGGCCTCTTCCGAAGCTGAACTTACTGCAACGCCAACCACCATCGGTATGCTGAATTTCTAACAGGTGATCCAATGTTCTCTTGAGCCGGCTGTCAACAGCATAACCCAAATGACAAAGAGTTCTGGCGGCGTTAATGGTATGGCAAGGGTATATTGCGCCTTGCGGGGAAAGCTTAAATCGTCCGTCTTCCCGCCAGGTACTTACGATCAGGTCGGCAGTCTCTTTTACTATAGGTTCGGAACGGTCTATTCCCAATTCTAACAGCATCAATATGCAATCGAGAGTTGTGAAGGGACTTCCTTTCATGAGCCGCTTGTCGGGAGTAGCCCAATAATCGCCACCATTTTGATGGCGTTTTGCCAAAATTCCTTCCAAATCGGATTGATATTGCTTATTTACCGTCACGGCTATCTCCCCTCCATATCTTGACTTGCCGGCTATTTCTCCCCATTGGTACGAACGATATCCCTATCGAAAATACATTCACCGCATTCCATTTTTTATCGCGAAATAAGGGTTATTTGGGATACAATTTATGAAACAACTTGCTTTAAAGTAAGGAGCCTGCCCTATAAACTAATTTAAATTGATGGGGATGCGGTGCCCGCCCTTTTTTAACTCCCTGGGAAGCCAATAGGTTTTTCCCTCCGAATAACGATGATTGGGGAAAATAGTAACCTGCAAAGTTTTCAGATCGAAAATATAAGAATAAACCGTTGGATATTGGCCTTCCTGATGAGTTTGATCCAAAAGCGTCTTAACCCTTTCCTTGGTAATGGTTTGGCGCTGAACCTCCTTGAATGCGGCTTGGATCGTATTGAACCTTTTACAGGGATAGTTGCCGATTTTCGAATCGGTGAGGGTAAAATTGGTAATCACTTGGTATGTTTTTTCGTTCTTGATAAATACATAATCGTTTCGGGACCATTCAACAACACAAGAATTTCCGGTCCGGTCCGCAATCAACAAATGCTCCTGTCCAAATTGAGGCCAGTTGTATTTTTTGATCACTTCAACCGCTTCATCAACGGTCCGGCATTTTTTTAAGATTAAATACATTAAATCTTCTTCAGTATTGATACGTTGCGGATTTCTTTGATATTTTTGGGACGACAACGAGGCCCAGTCAAAACAGAGACCATATTCATTGATTCCGGCTTGGGGATATTGGGGCAAATAGGAATTCCATCCCATCACCATATAACCATAATCCTGCTTATTACCGGGAGTTACGGAAATGATCGGGTCCGTAAAGAACCAATCTTCATTGCCGGCGAAATAATCCGTAGCGGACCCTTTCACATAAAAAATCGTGCAAGCCAGCGTCTGAATGGTCATCATAGTGAACCCCAACAAACAAAATAACCCAATGAAAAAAAATCTTTTAAGTCCCATCGCTTTTTCCATCCCCTTTTCTGCTTGCATTATTTCGACCAAACCTCCCGCGCTCATTTGGATCTTTTAGAATATTTTACCATAAAGTAATCGCTTTTCGCTTAGAATTCACAAAAAAAGTGTGTATTTGATTAGCTTCATCGTAGCGATACTGCTGTTGATGAAGGTCAAATGCACACTTTCCGGTGGTAAAAACCCGACCCATTTAAAGCGGTTGTATTGGGCTATTTTATAATGGATTACGGGTCACACATTGAGGCCGCTATGGATATCAACCGCTTTTCCAATATTCCGCTTAAAGATGACTCCCACAAACAAGATCAACAGGACGACGGCTCCCACGATCCCGGCCGAGTAAGCAACGGCTAGCGGCAGATGAAACCCTTCTGGAGCTTGAAATATGTAAGTCACCGAAACCGCTGTCATAAAAGTAGCCGGTATGGTGGCGATCCAGTGGGAGATATTGCTGCGAACAAGATAAACCGCGCCAGCCCAAAGGGCGATCATCGCCAGCGTCTGGTTGGACCAGGCGAAATACCTCCAAATAATATCGAAATTTAATTGGGAAAGAGTCCCGCCGACAATAAAAAGCGGCACCGCGATATAAAGACGTTTCAGAACCGGCTTTTGATTGGTGTTAAGCCAGTCGGCAATGGTCAATCTGGCGCTGCGGAATGCGGTATCACCGGAAGTGATCGGGCAGACGATAACACCCAGTATGGCTAAAACTCCACCAACACCACCCAAAAGTGAAACCGAAACGGTATGAACCACCCCACCCGGTCCTCCCTCTTTCATGGCCGCCGCCAGACCCGGGGTGCCGTGGAAAAATGCGATTCCGGCCGCGGCCCAGATCAAGGCGATGATGCCTTCGGCGACCATGGCTCCATAAAAAACGCGCCGCCCGTATTTTTCATTTTGAATGCAGCGGGCCATTAAAGGTGATTGAGTGGCATGAAATCCGCTGATGGCGCCGCAGGCGATCGATACAAACAACATGGACCAAATCGGCAATCCCTGGGGATGCAGGTTTGCCAACGTGAAAGGAGGCAACTGATAACCTTTGAATAACAGACCCCCGATGATTCCAACACCCATAACTATTAAAATCAGTCCAAAAACGGGATAAATCCGGCCGATTAATTTATCAATCGGCAGCATGGTCGCTAAGAAATAATAAACCAAGACCACAATCAGCCAAAAATTAAAATCAAGGGCTTTTGGAGTCAGGCTGGCCAATAATTTGGCCGGGCCGGTCATAAAGACCGTTCCCACCAGGATCAACAGAATGACGGAAAAGACCCGCATCACGTTTTTCATCACCGGGCCAAGATAAATACCGGCTATTTCGGAAATACTGGCGCCGTTATTCCGCACTGAAAGCATCCCGGTCAGATAATCATGAACACCGCCTGCAAAAATACAACCGAAAACGATCCACAAAAATGCCACCGGTCCCCAAAGGGCTCCTGCAATCGCGCCAAAGATGGGACCAAGACCGGCGATGTTCAGCAATTGGATCAGAAAGATATTCTTCCAGTCCATCGGCACGTAATCCACCCCATCAGTCAGGGCGTTTGCCGGGGTCGTTCTGGTTTGGTCGGGTTTAAAAAGTTTTTCCATCAGCAAACCGTAAGTAAAATAGCCCACAATCAGAATCGCCGCCGAAATAAAAAATAAGAGCATGAAATCCCTCCTTTTTTCTTTGATTATAGGTGGAGCGAACCATTCATGAGGTGATTTCAGGCCCAAATGTTAAAAAGAGTGGTTGTTTGGTTGAATTTTAGGTTTCAATTTTGTTAAAAATCCAGCAACATTCGAAAATCTTTAATGATATTGCGGCTGATGATGATCTCTTCCTGCGGGTAATTTTTCACCTTAATCATATACGAATTATTAAACCAGGGTTGAATCTCGGTAATATGGTCCAAATTCACCAAGTAACTCCGATTTACCCGGTAAAAATGATTGTTTTTGAGCTTTTCCTGAAAATAACCGAGGGTCTGATGGGAAATAAATTCGTCGTGGATAGTGCAAATACGGCAATTTCTGTCGGCCATTGCCAGAAAAACAATATCATCAATATCAATCGGGAGCACCCGATCTCCTTTCCACAAGGATAATTTTTTTAGCTTTTCTGCCATCCAGCAGGGACTAGAAGGAGTTTCTCGGGGCCAATCGGCGCTTGAGTCTGAAAACCGGGCTCGCTGCAATGCTTTTTCAACCCGCTGCTGCTCGTATGGTTTCATAATATAATCCACCGCGTTGATTTCAAAGGCTTTGACAGCATATGCATCATAGGCTGTGGAAAAAATGACTTTTAAGTTTCCGGTGATTTTTTTCCCTTCTTTAGCAAGAGTAATCCCATCCATATCCCCCAGGTTGATGTCGATGAAAGCAATATCAATCGGGTTTGATTGAATGAGTTTTAACGCCTCATGACCGCTCCTGGCTTCAAAAATATCCGTCATTCCGATAATGTTTTCGATGAGATACCGCAATTCTTTTCTGGCGGGTTTTTCGTCATCAACCAAAAGAATTGAATTCATCGACAAAATCACCTTCCACCCTTTGGGGAATTTTCAAAGAAACAATCGTGCCCCCGTTTGGCCTGCCTTTTATGGAAAGCCCGTATTCCCCTCCGTAAATACCCTTTAACCGTTGATTGACATTGGTTAAACCGATACAATTTTTGGGAAGGTCATTGCTGTAAAATTTTTCAACAATCGCTTTGTCAATGCTTACACCGGTGTTTTCAATTTGAATTTCTGTTTCATTGGAAATTTTAGACGCCTTAATATAGACATTCCCACCGTTTTCCATGGGCAGCACCCCGTGTTTAATGGCGTTTTCAACGAGAGGCTGCAAAATAAACTGCGGTAGGGAACAATCGATATCTTCCGGAATATCGATAATAATTTGGAGTCTATCTTCAAAACGAGCTTTTTCCAATTCCAAATAGGCGCCGATCTGTTTCAACTCGTCCTGCAGTCTGACAAAACTGTCTTTTTGCAATAAGCTATTGCGGAAATAAGTTCCCAGGCTGACTATTAATTTTTTGGCTCGTTCCGGTTTGGTTAAACAAAACGCACTGATGGTATTGAGGGAATTAAAAAGGAAATGGGGATTTACCTGAGATTGTAATGCTTTTAGCTCTGCTCGCTGGCAAAGCTTTTTTTGATACTCGATATCGGCCAATTCCAATTGGGTTGAAAAAATACGGGCCAGCCCCCTGGCTAAGGAAATATGAACGTTGGAAATTCCATTTTCTCTGGCAAGATAGATCTGAATTGTCCCGACGATTTCCGCATTTTTTGATAAGGGGACAATTACGGCGGAGCGCAGTTTACATCCTGGATAAGGGCAACCGATTCCCCCATGCTCATTGATTACAGTCATTTCTCCAGTCCCGATTACTTTTTGATATAAATCCGACTGAATGTCAATATTCCCCTGATGGTGATCGCAGCCAAGGCCATGATGAGCCAATATCTCTTTACGATCTGTAATCGCCACGGCTGAAACTCCGGACATTTCAAAAATAATCCCGGCCACTTTCCGGATATCCTCTTTGTTATGAAAGCCTTTTCGTAAATAACTCAAACAGCGGTCGGTAATATCCAAGGCTAGTTTAGTTTGGAGAGCGGCTTCTTTTTCCTGCTCTTTATAGATCCCGTCGATAAATCCAATAAAAAAGGCAACTCCAAAGGGATTTAAGAAAACCATGGGCACCCAAATAATTTTCACCAACTCGAGAGCTTCGGAAAAAGGGTGAGCCATCGAGAGAATGACCGTCATTTGGAGTAATTCGGCAAACATTCCGACGATCAAAGCGTGGAGCCAGCTATGAGCGCGGTTTTTGAAAAAGTTGGCGACAAAACCGCCAATAGCCCCTTCAATTACAGTGGATACGGCGCATGCCCCGGCGGTAAATCCATGAATATCAATGACCCAGCGATGAAAGCCAGCGAGCAGTCCGGCGCCGATGCCTACAAAAGGGCCGCCATAAATGCCTCCAACCATGACGCCGATGATCCTCGAATTGGCAATGGCGCCCTTTACCGGTGTTCCTACGTAAGTGGCGAAAATGCCAATCCCCGCAAAAATAAACATCAGCAAGATTTTATGAAAAAAACGATTGTTATTCCCGGTAACTAAATTTTTAAAAATCTTGGTTTTCGATAAAAGGTAGGCGATCATAATGATGGTACTCATATTGGTCAGTAACTTCATCACCACACGAATCGTAACCATCGCCAAAACACCTCTTGGGTTTCAATGACCCGTTGTATTTAAGAATCACCAAAATAATTGAGAAATTTCAACAATAATATTATACATTATTTTCCCGAATGATTATTTTTTTATTTTTTCCGATGATAATTTTGGGAAAAGAAAAATCCGGCGGAAATAGCCGACAAGCGGCCACTTCGCCGGACAATAGAGCGGTATTTCATCGACTTTAACCGAGTTCACCACATTCTTTCCCTAAGCTTAGAATTCTGCAGAACCCGTGGTTCGCGGAAAAGGGATGACATCCCGGATATTGGACATGCCCGTTAAATACATGATGATTCTCTCAAACCCCAGTCCATAGCCGGCGTGCTTGGTTCCGCCATACTTTCGGGTATCCAGGTACCACCCATAATCTGCGGTGGATAATCCCAGCTCTTTCAGGCGGCTTTCCAGAACCTCCAGCCGCTCTTCACGCTGACTGCCGCCAATGATTTCCCCTACTCCCGGAACAAGCAAATCCATAGCGGCGACGGTTTTTTGGTCGTCATTCATTCGCATATAAAAAGCTTTGATTTCTTTGGGGTAATTGATGACAAATACCGGTTTTTTAAATATTTTTTCCGTTAAGTACCGTTCATGTTCGGTTTGGAGGTCGCTGCCCCACTTGACGGGATATTCGAAGGCGGCTTTTTCCTTTAACAAAAGTTCGACAGCCTCCGTGTAAGTGATTTTGCCAAAATCCGAATTCACAATGTTGTTTAATCGTTCCAACAAACCCTGATCAATAAAATTATTGAAAAAATCCATTTCCTCCGGGGCGTTTTCCATTACATACCGGATTAAATATTTCACCATTTCTTCTGCCAAATCCATATTGTCTTCCAATTCGGCAAAGGCGATTTCCGGTTCGATCATCCAAAATTCAGCCGCATGCCTTGGCGTATTGGATTTTTCGGCCCTAAAAGTCGGCCCGAAAGTATAAATATTGCGGAATGCCATACAGAAAGTTTCGCCGCTTAATTGGCCGCTGACTGTCAAATTGGTTTCCTTGCCAAAGAAATCCTGTCCGTAGTCTATCTTTCCCAAATCGTTTTTGGGCGGATTCTCCATATTGAGGGTGGTCACCCGGAACATTTCCCCCGCGCCTTCGCAATCGCTACCGGTGATCAACGGAGTATGGACATATACAAAGTTCCGTTCCTGAAAGAAACGGTGAATTGCAAAGGCCGCCAGTGAACGGACTCTGAATACGGCGGCAAAAGTATTGGTTCTGGGTCTTAAATGAGCGATGGTTCTTAAAAATTCAAAGGAATGCTTTTTCTTCTGCAGCGGATAATCAGGGGTCGAAGCGCCGGCAATTATGATTTGATTCGCTTTCAATTCGAAAGGCTGTTTAGCGCCGGGACTTTCCACCAATTGACCGCTAACTTCGATGGAAGAACCCACGGAGAGTTTCACGATTTGAGCGAAATTCTCCAAGGAGTCGTCAAATACCACTTGCAAATTTTTGAAGAAGGAACCGTCGTTTAATTCTATAAATCCGAATGTTTTTGAGTCCCGGAGCGTACGCACCCAACCTGAAAGATGGACCTCCCGGTTTAAATGAGCGGTTGTTTCCCGGAACAACTGTTTAATGAGTAATTTTTCCAATAGTATACCCCCACGTATAACCTGAATTTTAGACCTGTTTTTTTTGGAAATATTTTTTGGTAAATCTTCGGTAATGAAATCAATTTTCCTGCTACCACCTAGTAAAACGTTCTCTAAATAACTACTCAATAATTGTGAACGTTTTAAAAAGTGAGAATGGGTTCTTTGAAATGGGAAAAAATAGTTGCAGAGATGAAAATTCTTGGTTTTTAGTCCTCTACTCCGTTTCCGGGATATTCAATTACGAAAATGAAAATGGTGAAACGATGGTAAAAACTTATGATTATTCTCTCTCCAAAGAGAACTATGTTCAAGGAATTTTTAATAGCATTGCCGCAAAATATGATCTTATGAACTTTTTCATGAGTTTCGGGATTCATTATTTATGGTGTAAACAACTACTTAAACTCATAGACATCCCGAAGAACGGAGTCATCTTAGATGCTTGTTGCGGTACGGGATTTATAACCCAACAACTGGCCCGAAGGACTGAACCGCAAATCAAAATTATCGGCTTGGATTTTTCTGAAGCGATGCTCGGCATCGCCAAATCGCGCCTGAACAACTATATTGCGACCGATAAAATCGAACTCATTCAAGCCAATGCCAGGGCAATCCCCTTTCCGGATCATCGTTTCGATTGTGTTACAATCGCTTACGGACTTCGCAATTCCACCGATCCAAAGGCGCTTCTAAAAGAAATCATGCGGGTAATCAAACCTGGCGGCCGGGTAATTTCCTTGGAGCTCGTAAATCCCAGTTCAATGTTTTTGAAATCCCTTTATAATGTTTACCTGCATTATTGGGTACCATCCTTAGGAAAATTACTGGTTCACGACAGAAAAGCCTATCAATACCTTCATGAATCGATTTTTTCGTTTATTGCTCACCATCAATTAACGGCTATCTTTAAAGAAACGGGCTTCTTGAAGATTCGTTCCCTTCAATTGACACTCGGGATAGCGGCTATTCATACCGGTATAAAGCCTCTTTCCCCATAAACTCCATGATAATCACGGACTGAAATTAAAGAAGCAATTCTCAATTTTTGCCTTCATCTCTCAAATTGATATTCATGGTTAAATCAGCAGAGCTGATAGATCACTACATCCAAATAATCTGCTGAATTAACTTTATAAATCAGATTGATATTTTCAAAGCCGTTCTTTTGTCCTAAAACGGATTTTGTCACTTGATCATAAAATATAAATAAACCCAATGAAATCAAGTGAGGTGGACTTCATGTCGATGAATGACTTCCGGAGATATCCAGATAGATGGGGTAGACCAGGGTATCCCTCACCATACTATCCATATCCATATGGGCAACCATGCCCTTATATGCAACCTACTCCTTACGGACAATGGCCATCCGGTCAATGTCCCTATCGTCAGCCTCAGCCTCAACCTTATCCGTATCAACAACCATACCCATATACAGAACCTGCTCCATCGCCCCCGTCAACCGGTACTTGTCCGGAAGGAACTCTGCCGTATACGGTACAATCCGGAGATACTTTGGAAAATATCGCCAGCAGGCTTGGCATTACCACCAACGCCATCACAGCGATAAATCCCGGTATTAACTTTAGCGTCCCGCTTCAAACCGGGCAATCCCTTTGTTTGCCTACGGAAAATGAATAAATGAAAAAAGACTATAGCGTTTGGGTATTATGCTATAGTCTTTCTTTGAACTCACTAAAATCATTTTATGATAATGTTTTGATTTCCGATAAAGCAAGCACTACTGCTTTATCCGCATTCAGTAAACCGTATCCATAATACGGATTAAATCCGGGAGTCCCAAGATGGGTTGCGGAACGGTGAATTATATCCGTCACTGCTTCTGGTGATAATGTTGGATTTACGGATTTGATGAGCGCTACAACTCCGGATACAAACGGTGTCGCCATTGAGGTTCCACTAAAATAAGTGTAGCCGGAAGGACCTTTTCCATCCATATAAGTGCTTAAAATATTGGAACCGGGAGCAACCACATCAATTTTTTTACCGTAGTTGGAGTAATCCGCTTTTTTTAAGTTACGTTCAATAGCGCCCACGGTTATTACACCCTTGCAGTTACCCGGTGTATCGATGGGCCCGTTTTCGTTTCCTGCCGCCACCACTACATTAACTCCCCGGCTTGTTGCATAATTAATGGCATCCTGAAGGACTTCGCTGGTGCCCGGTCCGCCTAAACTCATGTTAATGACTTGAGCGCCATGGTCAGTAGCATATTTGATACCTTCCACGATGTTCGCGTCATCACCGATACCTTCATCATCAAGTACCTTAACGGGCATGATTTTACTATTGGGGGCAATACCGCTGATGCCGGTGGCGTTGTTGGTTTGTCCGGCAATAATTCCGGCAACGTGTGTCCCATGGCCTACAACATCGTTGGTGGAATTTTTATCATCGGCTAAATCGATTCCCGGAATGGTTACCTGTTTCAAGTCTTCGTGGTTTATATTAACGCCGGTATCAAGAACAGCCACGATTACGTTTGATTTTTTAACCAGATTTGTTTTATCCCAGGCCAAGTCAGCCCGAATCATTTGATTCCCCCATTGGAATGCATAGTAGGGATCATTGGGGACGAATTTAGCTTTTACCACATAATTAGGTTCAACATATTCCACATTTGGATTTTGGCTTAATTCCCGCATTGCCTTAAAATAGGATTGGTCACTCGGCAATCGGAGTAAATGCAAGCCCACATTTTTATTTAACTCTTTGATCTGAGCGCTGTATTTCCCGATAGTATGCTTTACGAAAAGATTTTCTTGTTTCAAAGCCGAATCCTTATATTTAACAATAAACTCTTTCGGTACGATTTGACCGTGATTGATTACGTTACGAGTATGAACGGTCCCGAAATAATAATCATTATTTTTTTTTAAGAGCACCTGCTTCGAATGTGGGGCTTGAGCTACTATCGAGGCGGATTTAAGATTTTTATTGACCGAAATACCCTTCATACCCATATCCATCTTCTTACTTTCGGCTGCCGCTGAAATGCTGGGTAAAAAAACGAAAAGTAATATGAACAGAGTGAGCCATAATCGATTCATCCGAAAACCATTTCTACGAGTAGGACGCATGATGAACCTCCAATTGATAGTTTATCTGATACTAAACTTCCATTTGATTATATCAACTCAACATAATCCAAACTAGTTGTAGTTATTAGCATGGTTTAAGCAAATTCCCAAATAGGGAATTATATTCATTCCGTGTGAATGATTTAGAAATATCTGACATTGTCTTAATGCGGAAAAGGAGCCCGATTTCATATCCTATAGTATAAATTCATAGACAAATAGCCGAGGTGAAGAAATATGTCTTGGAATGAACCGGATTTTTTTGAATATATTGTCCAATCAGGCGATACTCTTTGGGATTTGGCCGATGAATTTGAGTTATCCGTGGATGATCTTATCGAAGCCAATAGTGACTTGGATCCAGACAATTTATTGGCCGGACAGACCGTTTTAATACCGGATGATTCGGAACTGGACGCCTCTCAACGTCCCGGAGATAGAAGACCCAGACCGAGGGGGCCCTATCGGAGATACCGTCCCTATGAATGCCGTCGTCCATATATCGTTCGCCCGGGAGATACCTTATACCGGATATCTTACCGTTTTGGAATACCGGTACGCTCCATTATGAATTATAATCCCTATATTAATTTCAATTATCCCTTACAAATCGGCCAGACGATTTGCCTGCCATAAAAATAAACAAGATCAACTTGAATACGAAAGACTGTGGTTTTATGTTTTCCACAGTCTTTCGCTTTCCAGAGATATTGTATTATTTTTGGGGAAAATGATATTTCTTATGGTTTTTAAAATATGCAATTGTCATATTGCGGATGATTGCACTGTTTCATAGGATGTAGTATTAAAGCCTGAGAACTAAAATAAACGAGGTGATTGATTTGTCCTTTGATGATGATTCCAAACTGTTTCAATATAGCATTCAACCGGGAGAGGATATCGGAGAATTAGTCAACCGGTACCAAG
Source organism: Bacillota bacterium (assembly GCA_023429995.1). GTDB lineage: Bacteria > Bacillota > UBA4882 > UBA8346 > UBA8346 > UBA8346. Next base: position 12,811 of record JAEZCE010000070.1, read on the forward strand.
TAACAAGCGATGCCATTCAAGCAGCCAACCCCGGTATCGATATCCATAATCTACAAATTGGATCGATTATTTCAATACCGGCGGACTCGGAGCCGGCTATCCGCCAGACCGGACCTTCACGAAGACCGGAAAGCGGACCTGGCCGAGGCCCGGAACGAGGTCCTGAGAGAGGTCCGGGCGGAAGGCCTGATCGTGGTCCGGGACGCGGTCCGGAATCTTTCCGCCCCCAAAGGCCTTATCGCCCTTACCGTCCGTATCGGCCATACTACCGTCCATATAGGCCCTATTATCCTTACGAGCCGTATCCGGCATGTCCTGCAGGATCCAGGCCTTATACCATTCAACCGGGTGACTCACTTTATCTGATATCCGACAGGTTTGGGCTTTCGCCGGAAGATATCATAAATTACAATCCATATCTAAATTTTAGCGGCCCTCTTCCGGTTGGGGCATTAATTTGTTTACCGATTTATTGATGGATACTCCATGGCCTCAAAGCCGGTTTACCAAAAAGGGTTAAAAAAAATCATTAACTTATGCCTTTATCATAAAACGGATTTTGGCATGGTTCCATAAAATAGACTATCAAAGCAAGCGAGGTGAATCCCAATGTCAATGAATCAAGAACCTGGCGCCGTTGAATATACCGTTCAACCCGGTGACACCCTCTGGGAGCTGGCGAATGAATATCAAACCACCATTGAAGATATTATGGAAGCCAATCCGGGAATTGACCCTGATAATTTAGAAGTGGGGCAAGTGATCATGTTGGGTGATCCGGAACTTTCCATTCAGCAACGCCCTGGGGAATTTAGAAGACCGGGCTATTATAGGCCTTATAGAAGACCTTATCGTCCTTATTACAGGCCCTATTATTATCGCCCATACCGCCCTTATCCCCCTTATTATCCGTATGCCGACACTTGCCCAGCCGGTTCCAGGCCTTACAACGTTGCCCCGGGGGATAATTTGTACAATATTGCCAATCGTTTTGGGGTATCCGTTGATGCCGTCATCGCCACGAATCCTTACGTCAATTTTGGCTTAGCTCTTCCTGTAGGACAATTTCTTTGCATTCCATATTAAACGGAATCTTTCTTTCGCGAGAATCAAAAGGACTATATGCTATATAGTCCTTTTTTTATTGGCCGAAAGATTTTCCATTCCTTTGTTCCGGTTTATTCATGATATAAGCGCAATGCAGCTAGGCAAAGCTTAACATAGTATATCTGAGGAAAAACTATGGTTTTTATAGAAAGGTATAGGAAAATGGCTCCGCAAAAAGTTTTGGTTCTTGGAGTTACCGGTATGTTGGGTCATGCCTTGTTCAATCAATTGGCGCATGATGATCATTTTGATGTTTTTGGAACTGCCAGGGTTCCGCTGGATGATCTTCGAGAATTTTTCCCGGCGGAATATTGTTCAAAAATAGTTACTCCGGTTTGCGGAGAAGATCCTGAATCTCTGATCATTTGTTTGGCGAAAATCAAACCCCATATCGTGATGAATTGTATGGGAATCATTAAACAACTGCCTTCAGCCGGTGACGCCGTGAAAACAATCACGTTGAATGCTTTATTACCTCACCGGTTGGCCATGATTTGCAGGGCAATTGGGGCCAAACTTATTCATATCAGTACTGACTGCGTTTTTAGTGGAAACAGGGGCAATTATCTTGAGAGTGATCCTCCCGATCCAAAAGATCTCTATGGTCGGACTAAATTACTGGGCGAAGTTCATGAAGAACATTGTTTGACCCTCCGCACTTCCATTATTGGTCATGAACTCAAAAGTACTTATGGCCTTTTGGAGTGGTTTTTGTCGCAAAAAAATAAGATCAAAGGCTTTACTTCCGCAATTTACAGCGGCCTTCCAACCATTGAATTGGCAAGGATTCTTCGAGAGATTGTAATTCCCGGCTTTTTCTTGGATAAACCTGTTCTCCAGGGGTTATATCAAGTATCCGGCGCACCTATATCCAAGTACGACTTATTGCGGAAAATCGCTGAAATATACCAAAAACCGATTGAAATCGAACCCGATGACACCATCCATATCAATCGTTCGTTAAACTCAACCCGATTTCAAAAAATTACCGGTTATTCACCCCCGCCTTGGCTGGAACTCATTGAAAAGATGCGCCGCGATTTTATGGAGGCCCCATGTTATAAAAATAAGATGGCCCGAAGGAGTGACCTCGATGACTCAATTCACTGATAAAGTAATTGTGATTACCGGCGGCACCGGTTCTTTGGGAAAAGTGTTGACGCGACGGCTGCTTCAAAATACAGAACTCGCACCTGGAAAAATCATAATTTTTTCCCGCGATGAAGCAAAACAACATCAAATGAGAGTTGAATATCAACATAAAATCAAAGCGACCGACGAAGTTATTTATGATAATTTTGAACGTTTGATTCAGTTTCGTATCGGTGATATCCGGAATTATCATTCCGTATGTTCGGTTTTAAAAGAAGCCGATATTGTTGTGAATGCCGCCGCTTTAAAACAAGTGCCGTCCTGCGAGTATTTTCCTTTTGAAGCGGTTCAAACCAACATCATCGGCGCTGAAAACATCGTCCGGGCGATCGTGGAACAAAACCTAAATGTAGAAACCGTCGTCGGTGTTTCTACCGACAAGGCCTGTAAGCCTGTAAATACAATGGGAATGACGAAGGCTATTCAAGAACGTATTTTGAGTGTAGCAAATATTTATGCTCCAAAAACCCGGTTTATTTGTGTTCGTTATGGTAATGTTTTGGCTTCCAGAGGATCGGTGATCCCTTTATTTCATGAACAAATTAAAATCGGCGGGCCGTTAACCATCACCACTCCCGAGATGACCCGGTTCCTTTTGCCTTTAGAGAGAGCCGTTGATACCGTTCTGGAAGCGATACAAAGGGCCCGGTGTGGTGAAATTTATATACCGAAAGTGCCCGCCGCGCGTATTTTAGATGTCGCAAAAGTATTAATCGGCGAGAGGAACATCGAAATTCAAATTACCGGGATTCGCCCCGGCGAAAAAGTTCATGAAAGTTTAGTTTCCCAAGAAGAAGCTTGGCACACTTTTGAAAGAGGAGATTATTATGCAATTCAACCCATGCTTCCTGAATTGAAAAGGGATGGAAATGGGGACTTAACGGAACCATTGGGTTGTGCTTACAGTTCCGGTGATTGTTTGATGACATTCGAGGAAACGAAACAACTGTTGACCCGGTATCAACTGGTGAATCATAATGACTTTTCCAATGAAGGAGACTATTTACGCTGATGAAAATGATGACTATTTTAGGTACCCGGCCGGAAATGATCCGCTTAAGCAGAATTATCCCGCTACTCGATCAATATTGTGAGCAGATATTGGTCCATACCGGACAAAATTATGATTACACCCTCAATGAAGTATTCTTTCAGGAATTGGGACTCCGTACCCCCGATTATCTTTTCAATTGTAAATCCCCATACACTTTTCAGGAAATTGGAACCATTTTGTCCGAATGCGAACAAGTCATCCTCCAAGAACATCCGCAGCGGGTATTAATTCTTGGCGACACCAATAGCGCGCTCTCCGCCATTGTTGCAAAACGTTATGGTATACCGGTTTTTCATATGGAAGGCGGAAACCGTTGCTACGACGACCGGGTCCCTGAAGAAGTAAACCGGAGGATTATCGATCACGCCAGTGATATTCTGATGCCGTATACAGAAAGAAGCCGGGCCAACCTTTTGCGCGAAGGCATCGAGAGTCGGAGAATTTATGTAACCGGCAATCCCATTTGGGAAGTTTTACAATATTATGAACCGCAGATTCATAGCAGTAGCGCATTAAAAAATTTAGATTTGACATCCAAAAAATATTTTTTGGTGACTTTACACCGGGCTGAAAATGTTGATCAGGAAGAAAGACTTTCTCTGTTTATCGAGGCATTGCAGGGACTTTACCGGGAATTTCAATTGCCGGTAGTATGCAGTGTGCATCCACGAACCCGTTCTCAGCTTATTAGGAATAATCAATCTCTCGAAAAAGAAGGAATCATTGCCATTAAACCATTGGGCTTTTTTGATTTTGTCAATCTTGAAAAAAACGCCGCCTGCGTTTTGAGCGACAGCGGTACAGTTCAAGAAGAATGTTGTATTTTTCGGATCCCCAATGTTACCCTACGGGATGTCACGGAACGTCCGGAAACCATTGAAGTTGGCAGCAATATAATCAGCGGTTGTCAACCTTCCAAAATAGCGGATGCAACCAATTTAGCCATGAATACCAATCTTTCCTGGGATACGCCACCGGAATACCTTCGCAATGATGTCAGTCGAATCGCTGTAAAAATTATACTGGGTGAATATAAAACCAGATTATAGCCTGGATTTATTTTTTGTGGATTCGATTTTAATAAAACGCCGGCCGATAATGTATCTCTTCCCCAAAAGAAATCTACCGGATATTAGCCGGTAGAGCTCAATGAATTCTCGTTATTTCCTCGGTCCAGATACTAGTAAAACGTTCTCTCAATAACTACTCAATGATTGTGAACGTTTTACTCAAGTAGAGCGTATCTTCCCCATTTCTGATTACCATTTACGATACGCTATACTAGGCGACCGGCGCCAAAATAATAATATTGACTGCAAAGAAGAGGGTAACTGTAACTGCGACAATGGCTAAAGTACTGGGATCAATCTCAGTAACCACTGTTTGATTGATTATTGACAAATTTCCTTGAACTATCGAATTCGTCGGGAATGTTCCAGGGATGGTTTCAGTAAATATAAAGGGAACTGTTACGGTCTGAGTGTGTATTAAGCTATCCACTCCCATGAAAGTTATCGTGATTACCGCGTCACCGCTCACTTGCACAATAACCGAGGCAAAACCGACGATTTGAAATTGTACATTTTGTAGGGTGGCATTCACTGCGATGAGATTGGTCGCATCAATTTCTAAGTTAACAGTTGCGGCCACGCTTTGATTGAAAGTGGTCGAATTGCTCAGGACCACCAAAGTCCCGGGAGGAATAGGCGAAGGCGGCACTTCGGCCTGACACCGTTTGGATAGCGCCGTTAAAACTTCTCTGATGATTTGGTTTTCAAACCTGGCAATGGAAGTACTAAATTCCCTGACACAGGGAAGACGGCAAATCAAGGGCGCGGCTACAGCATTTTGAGGAATGGTAATCGTGGAAGTGCTATTACCGCAGGTAGTGCTTTGGGAACAAGAACAAGACATTATTTTCACCTCTCAAATATTATGGACTATTTAATTCTTTTAACAGAGTCAACCAGTTCCGGGCAACGGATTCCGTACTATAAACTGTTTGGATCAATTTTCTTGCTTGTTGAAGCATGGCGGCGCGTTGGGTAGAAGAAAGAGCTGCCTTAATCACTTCATACCATTCTTCGGAAGAATCGTTAACCAGCCAACCATTTTGACTATCCGTAACGCAATCGCGGTAAGGAGCCAAATCGGAATAAATTCCTAAAACGCCGCTGGCTGTGTAATCGCGGAATTTGCTGTTACTTTTGGCCTCGTTAAATGGAATCCTGCGGAGCGGCGCTAATCCTAAACTCCAATGACGTTCTGACAAGGTTTTAATAAAAAGTTCATAATTGGGTATATAGGGAAAAACGCGCGCTTTTAACTGTTGCCATTCTTGGGGGTAACATCCGATAAATTCGAATTCCACCTGTTCCTGCAACAATTTTTTGATTGCCAGTAAAGCGGGAAACACCATTTCAATGTCGCACTGGTGGTGCGGAGAACCAAAATAACCGATTCGGTACGGAGGCTCAACGATATCTACCGGTAAATCATAAATTTTAGCCGTATAGGGTTGATAAATCGCCGGGTAACCCCTCTCTTTCAACCGACGCGCCAATTCCGGGGAACCCGCTTTAACCCGATGGGCTTCGGTTAAAAACATTTTGATTATCTGTGGCAAATGATTTCTTATGTATCTCAGCGCCCAACTCGCATCTTCAGGGGGTTCCAGCAAATCATCGTCCAGTTCGTAGATGACTTTGATCTGGTTTAAATGTGCAAAACGGGCAAGTGAAAGGGTCGAATCCCGAATGCAACGGTAAAGAATCAATGTATTGAGATCCCGTAAATCTTCTAATTTCAGATAATACTCCGAGACAATCCGCCAGGCCACTGCTTGCACTGGTAAGTCAAGGAAAGGAATTTCATAAACCATCCTGGTCATAGTAAATGTTTCAGGGGCCACAACCAAAACATGTGATATTATCCCAGGTATAGGCTCTTCTGCTGGTTCCTCTAAATTATTATTGGCACATGTCTGGTTCATTGGTTGATCTCCTCTGTAAAAATCGGGCCAAAAACCTGCCTCAGTTTTAGTCTATTCTATTATCACTGGGGGGACTTTGCTATTATTCCAAAGGCATAAATAAAAGAAAATTCTTTGTTTCAATAAATGACCCCGGTCCGTTGGAGTCCTCATGGAAGGCTTGTCCGAGAATCAGCTTTAAACTCACAAAGTAGAACCCGGTTCAAGGAATGCTTGAAATTCCATTTCCGCTTTCTTGTTAATGGCTCGGTTTTAAGAGTGCTTGGATACGCTCAGAACTTTCCTGAATTGGAATACTCTTTCGTATTTCATTTACTTTTTCAATATCCATTTCATAAACGATTACCGTTTCCTCAGTCTCATTGGCAGTTGCTCTAACCGTCCCCCATGGATCAATGATACAACTATTCCCCAGGAAGAATAAACCATTATCAATACCTACCCGGTTTGCGGCCGCTATATAAAGCTGGCTTTCAATGGCCCGGCACTTTAATAGAGTTTTCCAATGATCCAGTCTGGGAAAGGGAAATGCCGAAGAAACAACTAAACAAGAACAATTATCCTTCAGATATTTCCCGCCGATATCCGAAAACCGGATGTCAAAGCAAATCATAATCCCGAATTTGAACCCCTGGAACATAAAAGTGGCAATTTGATTCCCGGGTTCAAATAATTCTGGTTCTCCACTCAGAGAAAATAAAGCTAACTTTCGATATTTCGTTAAAATTCCTTTTTCACTAAAGACAAATACCGAATTATAGAGCTTACCATTTTCCGCTTCTAGCAGGCCCGCAACAATGTGAATTTTAAATTGTTGCGCCGTTGCCAGTAAATAAGATACGGTTTGCCGAAAGTTACTTTCTTGGTGCTGATAATTTAGGTTCTTTAGTAGAGCTAAATCATATCCTACGTTGAAAAGTTCCGGGAGAACAACCATATCAGCCCCTTGTTCTTTGGCTTTGGCAATAAAACCGAGAGATTTTTCCATATTGAGCTTTATGTTATCCGGCTCACAGTCAATCTGTATGCAAGCAATTTTTAATAACTGCGCCAATTTTTACCCTCCATCAAGCAACATTTATTCTTATGCTTTTTTCATCATTTCTTCCGCCATTCGTTCAGCCCGGTAAAGAGTTTGAAGGGTTTTTAATTCTTCTTCCAGCCCATAACCGTATTCTTTTTCACCTTTTACGGCCTGGATAAAAGCTTTCATTTCATCAAAATACATCGATTCCAAGTTGTATTTTTTAAACCCGGACGTTTCAGGATAAACCTTCCAAGATTTTTCAGTTCCATCATAGACTTTGACTTTCTGATCATCCCAGTTCCAAATGATATGATATCCCTCACCAATCGCTCTGAAATGCCGTTCCGGGATCCGGGAGATAATGTTTACTTCCAGGGAACCGATAACTCCGGTACTAAATATCATCGTTAATAGATAAATGTCATCAATATGAACAGCCAAGCGGGTCCGTTTGGCTTTAACGGCAAATACCTCCGTCACTTGGCCAAATATCCAGGTCAACCAGATCAATTCAAAAGGTACAATTTCCCGGCACGCTCCGGTATCTTTATTGGCTACATAAAAACTGCGATAATCCTCATAAGGATGCCAATCCGGCAAATATTGTCCGCAAACATAAGAAAATGAAGCGATTTCCTGTGGAGAGATTTGTCCGATTACTTTTTTTAACAATTGAACGGAAGGGTGAAAACGCATCGTACAAGAAGGAGCCGCCAATATTCCCCGGTTTTTGCAAACCGTAAGCAATTCCGGAAGTCCTTCCTGGGTCACATTGGCCTCCATAAAAAATGGAATATCCGCCTTCGCCGCAAAACAACCATAAACTGCATGGGCTTCGGGTGAAGTGGAAATTACCATAGCATTACAATGGATACGAGCGATAGCTTCCTCCGCATCGGAAAAAACTTCGATCCCGAAAACTTTGTTTGCCTCATTGCGGCGCTCCGGATTGGTATCGACTCCAACTATTTTTTCAATACCGATAGCCAATAAATCGCGAATACGGCGTTTACCCATTGATCCTAAACCAATAACACAGATGTTCATCACCATGATCTCCCTCAATTATATTTTCGGAAAACGGGTTTGACTTCCGGACCGAACAGATAACCATGGGTTCCCTCTTCCAAAGCTTTTTGATAAATGGCGGCGGTATGGCGAAGGGCTTCCAATGTCTGTTCCAGTTCCGGTAGTTGATGAGAAAAACTGATCGAAATATAGGGAATCAAAATACCCTGCTTGATCATTTCCTGAAGAAACAAAGTCCTCATTGCTGAGGAAGGCTTTCCATCGGCTCCTTTGCATAGGACTACCGGACTACAAGGATAGCCTTCCAAACTGAGATATTCGGCAATTCCCCTGGAAGCGACTATCTCCTGAAACCCGGCTTGTAACTTCCGACCGATGTTCCAAATATGTTCAATGACATTTTTTTGCTTCATTTCCGTAATCGTAGCAATTGCTGCAGCAATTGCATGAGTTTCTCCGCCATTGGTTGTAGATAATAAGAAAACTCGTTCTTTGTTGGAAAATAGTCCGCCGAGTTCCATGATCTCTCTTTTTCCAACCAAAGCCGAAATGGCAAAGCCATTACCCAATGCTTTCCCAAAAGTGGCCAAATCCGGGGTTACGCCGAAATAATGTTGAGCGCCTCGCAAGTCCCAACGAAATCCGGTAATCATCTCATCGAAAATGAATACGGCTCCATTTTTATGGGTTATATCCCGTACCTGGTCCAGAAAACCTTCTGCCGGCGGCTCGGATGTAACCGGTTCCATGATCACCGCCGCGATTTTCTCTGGATAAGTTTCAAATAAAGCTGCCAATTCCCTGAGGTTATTATAATGAAATCCCTTGGATAATTCGGTAATGGAGCCGGGAATGCCGGAGTTGCAAGGGGTAGTGCCAATAAACCAATCATCTATGCTAAAAAAAGGATGGTCGCAGCAATAAACGATTAAATCCCTGCCGGTATAGGCGCGGGCCAGCTTGGTTGCTGCGGTGGTAACATCGGAGCCGTTTTTAGCAAACTTGACCATTTCCGCCGCAGGGATTAAATCTACCAATTGCTCCGCAAGTTCGGTTTCAATCCATGAGGGCCTGGTAAAATTGGAACCCAGATATAATTGCCTGGTGACTGCCTGTAAAACCGTTGGATCGCAATGGCCGAGAATCACCGAACGGAGTCCCATCCCCCAATCGATATATTCTTTTCCATTCAAATCCCAGACTCTGCAGCCTTTCCCGCGAATAATATGGGACGGCGCATTGGCTGGAAACTGATCATCGCCTTTGCTATAAGTATGGGCGCCACCGGGAATCAGATGATGTGTTTTACTCTTGTCGGGAGTAATGACCATGAGATATCTCCTCCTCTGAGCCAAAACCGGCTGTCTCGAATATTTGATTCTTGCATGAATGATCATTCTTTAGAATATTCAACCGTTACATCCGATGTGAGGATTTTTGAAAGTTCGGACTTTAATCTCCAAAAATTAACATAGAAAGGCTTTATAAACCATATATTTCTTATGAAAGAAGCCCGTGTTTTTCCAGCCCAAGCACTAAAATAGAGTATTGCTAATATCTATAGGGTATTCGAAAAAATTTCAGAGGGCTAAAATAGATGGTTAAAATACTCTGTATTGTGCAAACAATGGTTCCTTCTACTGAAATTTCAATAATTCGGCCATTCACTTACCTGGAACAACAACAGGAAATTGTTTGGGAATTAGTAAAGGAGGACTCTTTTAAACCGGAGTTGTTGGATGAAGTTAATATTGTGGTTCTTCATCGGAATTGTCATCCCAACTGCAGGGCTATCGTTAATAAGGTAAAAGCGGCCAATATCCCGATCATTTATGAAATTGACGATAATTATTTTGAAATGCCCGAAAGTTTGCCGATTGGACGGTATATGCGTAATCCTTATGTTGTTCAAACTCTGGACCATATATTGCGGTCAGCCAGCATTGTCAAAATAGGTTCCCCCGAATTGCTGCCATTGGTTTCAAAATATAATCAAAAAACAGTTTTTCATCCTTACGCTGTGGATTTGACAATACTGGACAATATTTCGCGCCGCCCAAATAATTACTTGACAATTGGTTATGCCGGTACTGTTCACCATTATCAAGACTTTAAATTTGCTAGCGAAGCCATTCTCAGGCTTGCAAAAGAGTTTCCGAAGATTTGCTGGGATTTCATCGGTTGCTTGCCGGAAGAGTTGCAACAATTATCCAATCACGCTTTTACACCATTCATCTCCAACTATGCTGCATTTTTGCAAAGCCTCTTCTGGAGAAATTGGCAGATTGGATTATGCCCCATTTTGGATCTTCCGCATAACCGCTGTAAAACGGATAATAAATTCCGCGAGTACAGCGCCTGCCAAATTGCCGGCGTGTATTCCAAAATCCCCCCTTATTCCAGTGTTGTCAATCAACAAGAAACGGGTCTGCTGGTTGATAATACCGAGAAAGATTGGTATGAAGCAATTAAACTTCTAATTACCAATGAAGAATTGCGGATTCACATTGCCGACAAAGCCCGAAAATGGGTTGAACAAGAACGTTCAATACCCGTAGCGGCTAAAAGATGGCTGGAACTCTTTCAGCTACTATTATCTAAGAATTATTAAATCACCGAAAGGTAGTCAAATGAATCAGGAAATTATTATTTATGGCACGATTTTGCACCGGTTTTTAGACCGTTTTCAAAGCATTCAGCACCATCGGGTACCCATATGCAAATATCTCTATTATCCTTTTTTATATTATGCCATGAACAAGAAGCATTTGATCCAGGCCCTTGAAAAAACAGGGGATTTTCAAAATGAAATCACTCAATTCAGTCCAACTGCCATTTATAAATGGTCTGATGAACCTTATGCTTACGACCCTCATCCCAATGGCGTCGTTTTGATGCGGGGCGGTTTTGGAGATATTGCTTCCTTGTTTTTGCCCAAGGAACGCTTTGTGCTTTTAAGTCCCAATCAAGCAGAAGTCGACCTGATCAAACTAAACCGGCCTGATTTAACCGCTCATAACATCGAGACCTTTTACCATCCGAATTTACCGGCTGTTGAATCTTGTAGGAATCAAATCAAAACACTCATTGAAAAAAATAAGAACGATCCGTTGTTTGGAAGCGAAGATTTTCTTCAATGGTTTCAAAGTCAAATCCCTGGAGCCATCCAAGTGTTGGATGCCGTACAATCGATATTTGAAACCGGTAACATTGGGATGGCGCTGACGATATCCTCCATTGTCTGGATGGATAGCGCTCTGAATCTGATAGCCAAAGCCAATCATATCCCTTCGGTTACTTTGCAGCATGGCTTAATTCTGGAAAGGGATCTCTTTTGCCATATTCCAATCATCGCCACAAAAAAGATGGTTTGGGGAAAGGCCATTCAACAATGGTATCAAAAACATGGTTATCCCGAATCAAGAGTTTCCGTCGTCGGTTCACCGCGTTTTGACGTAATTTTTAATCGGAAATGGTGCGGCAAAGAAAGGCTTTGCCAGATGTTGGGGATTGCGCCCGGAAAAAGAATCGCAGTTTATGCAACCGGTACTGACAAAGAAACGATTGTCCCGATTGTTGTCAAAGGATTGGAAAACATTCAAGAACTATTTTTGATCATACTCTTACATCCCAGTGAAAGCGCATTGGTTTCTCAATACCAGGAATTGGCAGGAAATTCTCCATTTTGCAAAGTGGTCCAGTTTGGTCATATCACCCTGTATGACGCGCTAAGCGGAGCCGATTTTTTCATCACCCATTGTTCAACAGCAGGATTGGAAGCAATGTTTTTTAAGTTGCCGGTCATAACGGTTGAACCATCTCCGCCTCCATTTTCTTATGGAGAATTAGGCGCATCGATCCCAATTACCAACTCCGCTGAACTTCATCAGACGGCGAACCGGTTAATAAACGATGAAGCTTATAGGAGCAGTGCGATCAGTCAATATCAACAATTTCTCTCCGAATATTGCATTCCGGACGGTTCCGCGTCAAAGCGGCTTTTTGAAGAAGTCGAAAAACTTTGTCAAACCGGAGGAATCACCTAAACTCTCCAAAAAAGGTGAAAAAATGAACGAACAGAATGCTTTTTATGCTGTGCTACTCCCCCGATTTTTTAGGATCTTTCAGCATGTTACCTATCAGGGTGTTCCGATTTGTAAATATACGTACTATCAATTTATCTGTGCTTGGGATATCGATTGGGCCAAAGAAAATCTCCCCTGTTTAGAAGCTGATATGAGCAAGGTGAAAGATTCAGAAGTCTATAGTTGGTCCGACGAGCCTTATGTCTATGACCCCCACCCTGAGGGCGTTATCATCATGCGGGGCGGTTTTGGAGATATTGCTTCATTATATTTCCCGAAAGAACGTTATTTTCTATTAAGTCCAAGTCAGGCCGAAGTTGATCTTATCAAAACCAACCGTCCCGATTTGGTTTCCCATAGTATTACGGATTACTACAAAGAGAATCCTAAAGCCGTTAGAGAATTGCTGGGGCAGGTTACGGAAATAATCAATGGGCAAAAGGCTGATCCCATTTTTGGAAGTACCAAACTGCTTCAATGGTTTCAAGATAAAATACCGGAAATCGTTCACACGTTTGATGCCATTCAGTCGTTATTCAAACTGGTTAATGTCGCCGCCGTATTAACCGTTTCATCCATTTATTCAATGGATGGCGCTTTAAATCTCTGCGCCAGAGCCAACCGTATTCCATCGTTCACATTACAACATGGTATCATGGCCGAACATGATCTTTTTGGTCATGCACCCATTCTTGCCACAAAAAAGATGGTTTGGGGAAAAGCTTTTTCGGAATTTTACCGGAAGTTCGGATATCCGGAATCGCGAACATCCGTCATAGGGTCGCCCCGTTTTGATAGTATTTTTAATCAAAAGTGGGGTGGCCGAGAGAAGCTTTGTCAAATGGCCGGAATTGACCCATCCAAAAAAATAATTGTTTATGCGGCGCAGATTTTCTTTTATAACCAAACCATTGCTCCAATGATTTTAGAAGGATTGAAATCCATCCCGGAGGTTTTTTTACTCATCCTTTTGCACTCCGGTGACAATCCCTCACCCCACGAGCATTTAATTCGAGGTTGTAATAACTGCAAAGTGGTCCGTTTCGGTCATATAAGTCTTTATGATGCGTTAAGCGGCGCCGACTTCTTTATGACTTACTACTCAACAGCAGCTTTGGAAGCCATGCTCTTTAAAATTCCTGTTATAACGGTGGAACCGACTCCTCCCACCTTTTCATTTGGCGATTTGGGCGCTTCATTAAAAGTTACCAATGCGGCTGAACTGAACCAAGTAATTTCACGCTTGCTTTCTGATGAAACTTACAGAACCCATGCGGTAAATCGTTATCAGGAATTTTTATACAGGTATTGCCTTCCTGACGGTTTAGCCGGCAAACGGCTATTTGATGAAATCGAAGCCCTTTGCCATTCTGGGGGAATTGCCTTATAAGAAGGAGTAAACAATGGACGAACAAAATTCTTTGAATACTATTGCATTACGTCAGTTTTTCAACTGTTTTCAACACATTCGTTACCGAGATGTATCCATTTGCCAATTCGTTTATCGAGATATCATGACCCATTGGACTCCCGGCTGGATCAAAGAAAACCATCCCGATTGGGAAACGAAAATCTCGCAGTTAAAAGAGGCGGAAATATATAAGTGGGCAGATGAGCCTTATCTTTACACTCCTCATCCCGATAGTATCATTTTAATGAGAGGAGGATTTGGGGATTTAGCTTCTTTATTTTTGAAACCCAACCGCTTCTTTTTGATAAGCCCCAGTAAGGCTGAGGTCGATTTGATTAAACTCAACCGCCCGGATTTGGTTTCTCATAATATTGCCGATTATTACCGGGAAAATTCTCAGGCGGTAGAGAAATTAATTCGCCAAATTGTTGAAACAACCGACGAACAGAAGGATTTCATCTTTCCTGGAATTATTGAGTTATCGAATTGGGTTCAAAAGAGAATCCCTGATATTGTCCGGATGTTGGATGCGGTGTACTTATTATTCGAAACGATGAATATTGGAGCTGTATTGACCGTATCATCCACTTATTCGATGGATGGAGCATTAAATATGGTAGCCAAAGCGAAACATATCCCATCGTTAACCCTTCAACACGGCTTAATAGCTGAAAGGGACCTCTTTGCGCATATTCCCATATTGACCACAAAGAAAATGGTTTGGGGAAACGCCGTTGGTAAATGGTATCAAAAATTCGGCTATCCCGAATCCAGAATCTCGGTTATCGGATCGCCCCGGTTTGATATTATTTTTAACCGGGATTGGTGTGGAAAAGAAAAGCTCCGTACGATGCTGGGAATCGACCCCTCGATAAAAGTCATTATTTACGGAGCCGATATCATACGGATAGATGAATTAATCGTCCCGGTTTTGCTGGAAGGATTAAGATCTCTTCCCGGTATTTATTTGGTCATGTTGCAGCATCCCGGAGAAAATCCGGATCTCCATGAAAAATTAGCCGCAGGATACCCCCATGGGAAAGTGGTGCGATTCGGCCACATTGGCCTTTATGACGCTTTGAGTGGAGCTGATCTTTTCATTACCAGTTTTTCTACCTCGGCGCTTGAAGCCATGTTTTTTAAACTTCCGGTGGTGACGATCGAACCGACTCCGCCCACTTTTTCATTTGGAGATTTAGGAGCTTCCCTCAAAGTAACCAACGCCGGCGAACTTCATCAAACAGTAAAACAACTTCTGGGCGATCCGGATTTCAAAAATCAAGCGATTGAGCGCTACCAGGATTTTCTTCTCCAATATTGCATTCCGGACGGCTTGGCTTCCAAGCGGCTCTTTGAGGAAGTAGAAAATCTTTGCCGCAACGGAGGAATTTCCTGAAAGGAGCGTTTTAATTGAGTAGACTCAATCATCAATTATTGGCCCTCATCCCTGCCCGGGCCGGGTCGAAAAGAATACCCGGCAAAAATATGAAACCTCTTGCCGGCAAACCTCTCGTTGTCTATAGCATCGAATGCGCCCTCAACAGCCCAAGTGTTTCACGAGTCATTGTTTCCACCGACTCCCCGGCGATTCGGGAACTTTCCCTTAGATCCGGGGCCAGTGCTCCTTTTTTACGTCCCAAAGAGCTGGCTGGAGATTATATTCCGACAATGGATGTTATCTTGCACACTCTTGATTATTTGCAAAATACCGAAAAAGAACTTTATGAATTTTTGGTTTTACTGGAACCAACCTCTCCCTTTCGTACGGTTGCCGACTTGGAAACTGCTTTTCAACTGCTGCGTTCTTCCGAAGCCGACAGCGTAGTGGGTTTGGCTCAGACACCGATAAACGGCGACTGTTTGATAACAATTGAAAACAATATTGTCACGCCTCTCCTGACAAATGCCAACCCATTGTATAAAATAAACGGGGCCATTTATATTTCCCGTATCGAGCTTATATTAAAAAGCGGAAAATTGTTGGGTGATAAAACGATTCCGTATTTCATGCCGGATTTGCAATCAGTCGACATTGACACGTTTGAAGATCTTCAACTGGCGGAAATGTTAATGCAAAAGAACTTGGAGTAAGGGTTATCAAAAGTTCATCCAAATTAGCCAAGGGCTAACGAATACACTAGCGGGCAATCGCATGTTTTTGGCTCTCATTTGATAATGGTTTAACTTAAGAAATTTACCGCGCTGCCAAAATCAAACGCGGATCGGCCAAGAGTTCTACTTATCCAAGGCGACAAAATCAAAGTTGGCATTCCGGCTGACAGGATTGCGATATCAAAATCAATTTGACTTAAATAATTCTTAACCCGGGGAATATCTTCGAAATAATTTACCTCCGTCTGCCCAACAATTTCAGTATGATTTTTTTTCAATAGGGGAACTAAATTGCCGACATGATTCCCCAGCAGACATACACGTTTATCTTTTAAGATTTCATATAACAATCCTTCATTATGCAATAATCTTCCCGTATAACTATCACATATCCGCTGGGTCGGTATAGAAAAACTATTGAGAACGGCTTCTGCTTCCGACCAATTTCCAGTATACAACCGGGCCGGCATGCCAATGATATCCGAACCCAAAACACCATCAAGCATTGCATCCCGGATTGTCGAATCGGAAACATACTTGAAATAAGGGTCAATGTCGGATGGCGAGGGCCATTTTTCAAACCCGGCGCTCCGCCCGAAGGCAAGAAAAATGATTTCGCCATCCCCTAAATTGACATGATTAATGGGTCTTTTTTCCTCCAACGCATGTTGAAAAGTTTCCGCCACTTGCCGAGGAGACATTAAGCCATTCAAAAGTTTGGATGCCATCTCCAAGCCCCCTTCTCCAAATGCTCTTACAATTCAGCTTTAAAGATTCTTTTACAATCACTCCGAAACTACATTTTAACGAAAAAGATATCAGACTTCGCCCGGCAAAGCGAATCTATTTTGGGCGTCCGGATTATAAATATTCAAATCGTTAGGCTTAACCCCGATCAAATCCATCGTATTTTGAAGGTAGCGAATTGCACCGCCAAAATCAAGCGCGCATCGTCCCAAAGTTCTTTTTATCCAGGGACTTAAAACCAAAGTAGGGAGCCCGGCCGATAATAAGGCAAAATCAAAATCCGCTTTGCTTAAGCAGTCTTTAATCCGGGGAATATCTTGAAAGTTGTTTACTTTTGTATGGCCGGCCAATTCAATTTGATATTTTTCAAGAAACGGCAGCAGATGATGGACTTCATTCCCTAATAAATACACCCGTTTATTTTTTAAAATTGTTGTATACAATAATCCGGAATAATGAAGTCCCCTTCCGATATAACCATCACAAAAACAGTAACGCTCAACCGGTATTGAATGATAATCAAAAAAAACCGCCGTTGGTAACCATTCCTGAAAAATACCGATGATGTCGGAACTTAAAATACCATTCAGTACTTCATCCCGATAATCCGCAATAAAAGGATAATAAATTTTTAATCCGGCAGGAAAGTCTTGAAACATAGGGATTTCTTGATGGGAAATGAAAAACATTTCGCCATCGCCAACACATACATGACAGATCGGTTTTTTTTCCTCCATTGCCCGGCGAAAGGTTTCCGCCATTTCCCTTAAAGACATTACCTTCTGTTGTAATTCTTTACTAAGAGACAGTATCTTTTGGTTTAACTCTTCTTCCATTGACCTACTCCCTTTTTATTCATTAATCTACCCGATACCTTTATCAATGGACTCAAGCTTGCCAAATCAAAGAACCATAACCAATAATTATAAATAATGGATGGCGCAACCGAAATCCGACGCGCATCGGCCAAGATTTTCGGCAATCCATGGCGCCAATATTAAAGTTGGAATTCCGGCGGATAAAAGCGCCATATCAAACTCGGCATTTCCTAAACAGTCTTTAACCCGTGGAATATCTTCAAAATAATCGACTTGAGTTTGGCCGCTGACTTTAATTTGGTGTCTTTCCAGGATTGGGATTAAAGCGCCGATATGATTTCCCACTAAAAAGACACTTTTACCCTTCAAGATATCATAAAGAATCCCGTCGGAATGAAGTAATCTTCCCATATAACTGTCACATATCCGCTGGACCGGTATGGAGTAATAATCAAGAAAATATTCGGCTGCCGGCCAACTACCGGTATAAAGATAAG
This sequence comes from Bacillota bacterium, assembly GCA_023429995.1. GTDB lineage: Bacteria > Bacillota > UBA4882 > UBA8346 > UBA8346 > UBA8346. The sequence continues at coordinate 30,842 of JAEZCE010000070.1, forward strand.
CGGGCATCCCGACGATGTCGGCATGAAGAACCCCTTGCAACACATTATCCCGGATATTTGGATCCGTAATATATTTCAGGTATGGCTCAATACCGCTTGGCGAAGACAGGGTTTCAAAACCGGGAATTTGCGGGTGGGCGAGAAACATAATCTCGCCATCTCCTAAATTGACGTGGCAAAGGGGTTTCTTCACCTCCAACGCCTGTTGAAAAGTTGCCGCGACTTGTTTGACGGACAGCAAATTTTGTAGAAGCTTGGCTGCCATACACGTTCTCCTTTCTTGATGAGCCTTTTATTTTTTTAAGAAATTCTCGAAATAACTTGCTGGTTTTAAGTTAAGAAGCTGTTCCCTCTGACTATCCAAATCTTTGAAAGTCATCTTGTCGATGGATTCCGGCGCGAAGGACAACGAGTTGTCCGGTGTACCGTAGGAAACAAAACCCAAACCATAATCAAAGTCGACTACAAATACCCGGAGATCCCTCCTGGTGGATCGCAAATGAACAATTGTTTTCCAAACATCGCCACTGCAACCGGGTTGCATCAAGCCAATGGTTTTCGGATTACAATCATGCATGACGATGACACCGGTGGAATTTAAATACGGAAGGCAATTTTCAACATCTTGCAATGATTGATGATAGGTATGTAATCCGTCAATAAAAGCGAAATCAAGACCTTCGGAACTTAAAATGCCTGCATGATTCGAAAAAAAGTCATCACTGGTGGTTTGGTAATATTGGGTGGTCGTTGAGAGTAAATTGGAAACTTCAGGGGATGGCGTGAGTGGATCCACCCCGATTTTAAGTCCGGCTTTGATAAACGTAAATGTTCTCCCGGCAGCCACTCCGATTTCCAGATAAGTATTACCCTTGGTCATATCCAAAGCTTTTTGAATCGCTTCATTTAAAAACATTTCAATATCTCCTTATCCCTGCCTTATTTTTGATATTCTATTCTTTTAAGGGAGAAAAATTGTTGGCCATTTGGCCATATTCAACCATCTGGTGATCACCAGATGCTTCTTCCCCCGTCAACCACAATGATTGCTCCGTTGACGTAGGAGGAAGCATCGGAGGCCAAAAAGGCAATAGCGCCTTTTAATTCATCCGGCCTAGCCATCCGGGCCATGGGAATTAAGGCATTGACTTTCGTCAAAAATTCTTCACCCTGCCCGTTGTAAACTCCCCCCGGACAAATCCCATTCGCGCGGACTCCTTTTTCCGGCCAATAAGTGGCCAAATACCGGGTAAGTCCGAGCAGAGCGGTTTTAATGACTGAATACGTAATGGGTTTAACAGTTTGGAGCTGCTCCGAAATATTATCTTGTTTATAAAGGTTCTGATTGGGAGCAATGAGGGCCAGGTCAGAAGCAATATTAATAATACTTCCTCCGGAGGAAGCAGCCATGGATGTTCCAAAGTATTTTGCGCATAAGAACGAACCGGTTAACCCGACTGCTAAATCCTGATTCCATTGTTCCAAAGGAAAATTTTCCAAGCGCGAAGTGTTTTGCAATTGATTTGTCTTATCGACTTGCGGATTATTGGCCGCATTATTAATCAAAATATCGACTCTTCCAAACTTCCGGATGATATGATCACAGGTTTCCCTTACTTGAGATTCCTGCGTAATGTCAGTAGCGAACCCACAAGCTTCATTTCCATATTTTCTTCGTAAATCTTCCACAACCTGATCGATTGCAGTTGGATGAAGATCGAGAATTACGGGAATACCGCCAAACTCGCCAACGGCTTCGGCGTGCTTTTGACCTAAGAATCCCGCCCCGCCTGTAATAACTGCAATTTTCCCGGATAAATCAAATAGATTTTTCATAGACTTCTCCTATGGATTTTTCATCCAAATTAAAAAAGGGTTGCGGTCTGCCCCCCATCAATGACCAAGCAGGCTCCGGTGGTGAAAGATGAAAGCTCGGAAACTAAAAAAAGAACCGCCGCGGCAATCTCTTCCGGTTTTCCAAACCGCCCCAACGGCACGGCAGTTTCAATAAATTGTTGAATTTTTTCAGGTTCCGCTTTCATTTTTTCTTCCCATCTTCCCCCGGAGAAATAAACATTGCCGGGGGCTATACAATTGACCCGGATGCCATCACCCGCCAATTTTCGGGCGAGGTTTTTGGAAAAGGATATTAAAGCGCTTTTAGCTACGGAGTAATCCGTAGGAGCGCCGGTGGCCTCCATACCGGCTATTGAAGCGATGAATAAAATATTTCCTCGGGATGACTTCAGTAAAGGGTAAAATTCCCGCGTCGTATTGACGGCCGAATCAAAATTGGTCTGGAAATTTCGCTTGAAATCATCCGGAAGGGGAAGCGGATCGGAAGAGCTTTTTCCACTTCCTACATTACAAACCAGGATATCCAAACCATGCCAGATACTTTCGATTTGTTCCTTAAGTCTTTGAAGCGCCGTGATATCTGTAAAATCACAGGGTAATGCTAAAATTGAATGGGGATCAAACTTCTGCCCAAGCTGGATTAGCAATTGTTTTAAATCCTTTTGAGAACGGCTGGTCAGAGCTACATGGGCCCCTTCCCTTAAAAATTCTTGGGCTATCGACAATCCGATTCCCCGGGAAGAGCCGCTTACCAGAACCCGTTTTCCATATAAGTTAAGTTCCATTATGAGCTGATCCCTCTTATTTTTATAACATCACAAACTGGTTTCTATTGGTAATTTTGAACTTTATTTGCCAACACAATGTACTCACCGGGTTCGAGTTTAATGCCGCTTTGGAATGAATTGAACAACCGGCAGGTAAAACCCGATTTTCCGAGGATTTCCATGATATCTTCCGGAGAATAATTCCGTAAAACATTGGTAAAGGTTGACCTTTCCTGTGAACCCCGCCGGATAAATTTTTTCTCCCAGACGAAGTCTTTTTGTTCATCCAGTGAAAATTTAGCCAGTGAGAATTCCCACGGATCGTTAATCGGGAATTCTTCCCACCATCGATAAACATTTCCACCCGATAACTTAATTAACTGGATAAAGTTTTGAAAATCCATCATTTCCAGTAATAAATAGCCGCCTCTTTTAAGAGAGTGATTGATCCACCGTATCATATCGTTTTGCGCATCGGGATATAACGGTGTGATTAACTGATAAACCAGGTCAATTCCAATGATTAAATCAAAATTTGACAGTGTAGAAGTTTCCAGGACGTTCCCTAGAATATTGGATACTTTCCGGCTACCAAGAACTACTTTCCACTTCTCGGAAAATTGATGACGCGATTGACTTATTTCATAACCAATACCGCAGTTCAATAAGCCATCCTGTTCCAAGCGAAATAATAAATGCCCGCTTCCCGAACCTATTTCGCAGACGTTACCCTGCCAGCGCGAATCACAGCAAGCCTCGCGGATAAATTTTACGTACGGATCACATGAACTCAACTTTGACTGGCAATAAAGTTCAAAACTTTCCGATGTAAAATTTGACAAATCCTCAACATTTTCATAAGCGGTTAGATTCAAATGTTTCTTCATTTTGGAACACTCCATTTTCTTTCTTGCTACTTTTCAATTGAGCGTGTAGGTCATTCTTATGATTGAGTTTTAAGATTCTCGCATTCCTCAACCAATTCCACGATAATACCGTCGGGATCATGGCAGTATAATACTTTCACTCGACCATCGGGTGAAAGTCGCGGACTACTATTGCAGTGAAAACCTTTTTCTGCAAGAGAACAATATAGATTCTCCAAATTACTCACTGTCAAAGCTAGATGCGAACAGCCGATTTTATTGGAAGGCTGGATAATATATCCATCTTCAAGCGCAGCCGGATAATGATAATGCAACAATTCCAGTATCGTACCATCGGGAGCTTTCAACTTAACCCATTCAAGGATTACTCCTTGAATGCCCACAACTTTTTCAATGAACGGTCCGGTTTCCACTGCCTGTTTCCATAATTGAAATCCCAGTAAATTTTCATAAAAAGAGCGGGATTTTTCCAAATCGCGCACAACCAGTCCGGTATGACGGTATCCGGTAATCATGGCCTTTCGGCGATGGCATCGCCAATGGCTTCGTCCAAAGTTTGTATCCCTTCCAACAGGGCTTCTTTGGATATTGTCAGAGGAGGCGCTAATTTAATTGATTCCCTCCCAGTATGGACTACCAACAAGCCTTTTTCCATGGCTATCTGGGATATAGCCGTGCAAAGACCGGAGAGGGGTTTTTGATCCCGATCATAAAACAATAAGGCTGCCACCATTCCTTTTCCCAATACATACTGAAGATGGTTTGGATATTTACGTTTAAGTTCATTGAGTCTGTTATGAAACAACTCTGCCAAAGGAAGGGATTTAACAATGATCTCATCCTCAAGCAACGCTTGCAAATTGGCTTTTCCTGCGGCACAGGCCATGGGATTGGCGGAATGGGTTGAACTCATCGAGCCGATTTCGGGTAAATCCATAATTTCAGCCCTGCCTAAAACGAGGGACAACGGCAGACTGGATCCCGCTCCCTTGCCGCAGCACAGCAAATCAGGTTCAACTCCATAATGCATATACCCAAACAATTTGCCGGTCCTGCCAAATCCGGACTGCATTTCGTCAAAAGTTATTAACATCCCATGATGACGGGCGAATTCCGCGATTTTCCCAATGTATTCCGGGGGATAAAAAATGGCGCCCCAACCTTGGTAAGACTCAATCATAAAACCGCACAAATCCAGATCCGGATCAAGCCCATGAGCGGAAATCAGTTCCTTGACACTCCGTTGAAAGTATTCCTCCGGATTATCCATGGCCTCTTTACGCCAAGGATAGGGAAATGGCAAATGGTAAATATTGGGGTCCCGGTAACCGATCCATTCTTTCTGAGAATCATTGCCGCCCATTAACTGCGCACCCATGGTACGACCGTGCCAATTTCCTTCAAAACAAATAATTCCCGGACGCTTTTTCCCCCGTTTCATTCCTTGAAGCCGCATCAGTTTTAGCGCCGCCTCGGTAGCCTCTGTGCCGGCGGATACCAGAAAGGCCTTTTCAAATTGGACGGGAGTGTTGGTAATCAGATATTTTAAATATTCGGCCCGCTCCTTGCTTGCATAGGTATAAGTATGTAATAACGGTTTATCCAATAAATTCCGGAGGGATTGTATGATACGCGGGTTGCCGTGCCCGGCATTGGCAACAAAGATGGTGCTGGTAAAATCGATCCATTGATTGCCCCAGGCATCGAAAACCAGAAAATCTTCGGCTTTATCCCAGACGACCGGTAATTGACCGTGCATGGATACGGATTCATAAAGGTCCAAATCATTAAGAATTTTAATGCTTTCCGGCGCCGGAATTTTGGTAAGGATTTGCCGGTATTGGGTATGGACCTGCGGTACGGATTTTGGAACGATATTGAATTTAAATCCCGACATGATTCTCATCTCTTTTTGGATAATTTTGTTGTAGATAATCCCAAACCCCACTGGGAGACATTTTTAAATCATATTCAAGCCTGGCAAAATCGCTTTCCGTATCGACTTCCGTGCAAAAAGGCGTACCAAAGCCGAGCATGCGAGGGCCGTATAATAATCCGCAATCACGGATAAATGCAGGTTTTACAATATCAACGTAACCATCGGGAACAAAGGCTTCCGGAAACTGTTGACGGGGGTTGTTGATTTGATCATTGGATAACCCTTCAAAAAGCGCTTTAAAGTACCCGGCTTCATCCTTCTGAAACCATTTCAGGGGAGATTCCGGCGCCGGGTGCGCCGAACGCAACGACGTTGCTTCAGGATGTTGGATGAGGGCCTCAATGGCGGCATCCACAACCTCCGGTTCCCGCAAAGGTGTAGTGGGACGCAGTAAAACCAGATAGTCGGGAATTGCTTCTTCGTGGTCCTCAAGCCAATTGATGACGTGAAGCACAAAACTGCAGTCCGGGGAATTATCCTGTGCCCATCTGGCGGGGCGTAAAAAGGGTACTTCTGCCCCATATTCCCTGGTGATTTCGGCAATCTTTTCCGAATCGGTTGAAACGAGAACCCGTTCAATATGCTTTGTCAAGCGGGCTGCGCCAACCGAAAAGGCGATCAGCGGAAAACCTCCTAAAAGCCGGATATTTTTTCCCGGCACTCCTTTCGAACCAGCGCGTGCAGGTACTATGGCCATTACCATCATAATATTCATCCTTTGATATTGATAATTTTTGCTCGGATCTTCATCTATATATGTTGAAATAAGTGATAGGAATCAAGATGTCTATTTACACCTAACTCTTGCCCCTCCCCTTAGAAGCAAGCAAAGCAGCGGATTCAAGTGGAAGGGTAACCCTATCCTCTGATCTCTAAAAGCTTTTAGACCCAGGAGGCCTTGGTTACTCTCCCCGCTACGGGGAGAGCGAGAGAGAGGTTCATCTGTTTTTAGCGTGCACTTAAATTATTTATTTCAACCTATATAGCTAAAAGCTTTCGGAATCCAAGGGAGAATCCAATGAAGTTGTTTTTTCAAAATCGCCACGCCTTCATCATCCCGGTATGCTTGCATAATCAACGGACCATTATAGTTTGATTGGGCCAAAGCATCAAAAAAACTTCGAAAATCAGCATCCCCTGTACCCAGTTCTACCGAACCGCCATTTTTTACCCTGTCCTTAAGATGAACATCGGAAATTCGGGAACCATAGGCAGCTAGCTCCTCAACAGGGTTATAACCCAAAGCGGCGCTGTTTCCCGTATCATAATTGACTGTAAATATTGGCGAATCCAGCATTTCAAGTAATGTTAAGAACATTTTCGGAGGCAGATCGGTTTCCAAAGCCAGATGAATCTGGAGTTTTTCAGCAACATCCCGAGCCGGGCCAATGTTTTTGCAAAAAAGAATCATTTGTGGTTCGTTCCGGAAAGCCGCTTGATCCACACAAGGAATCACAATATCGTTGATGCCCAATTTGTTCGCTTTGAGCAATAAACGTTGTAATATTTGGGTACTATGAGTGGCAATTTTTTGATATTCGCTGTGGATGGGGGCTGTCATAAAATAATCGCCACAGACTGTTTTTACCAGAACTCCGGTTTTTTCAGAAAGCCTCCGGATCGCATCGGTTCCGGACTGGGTCAATAACGGATTTTGTTCGGCGTCATTATAATCCAGGATAAACTCGATGAAGGAAAGACCTAATTCAGCGGCGATTGGAAATTCTTTTTGCCAGTATCCCACAGGATGTGCTTGATAACGTTTCTGATATTTGGGAAGCAATCTCCCTTGCATTACACCCAGATTTTTAATCATCATCCGCTCCTAAGTATGCCAAGAGGGTATCACAGCGACCTATCAGGCCCAGTTGCTTTTCGTAAGCATCTGCAAGTTCTCGGCTATTGAGAAAATTCCACTTGGCATGCCCTCTTGGCAGGCCGTTGGCAAGCCAATAAAGATGGTTTGATAACGGATACCGTTGGATTTGTTGAATGGAATGGATTTTGAGTCCAGCCTTTTGGGCAAGTTTTGCAAGAGTATCGCTGTTAAATAAAAATAAATGACAACTCCAATAAGTAAAGTTGGCAAAAGAACTATTTTTATAAAGAGTTAAAAGGGCATCCTCGGCGTTGGGGGTTTCCACGACGATACACCCACCCGGAATTAATTTTGCCTTAAGCTGTTGCAATACTTTAAGCGGATCCGGCAAATGTTCCAATACATGAAAAAGCGTAATTATGTCAAATATCTCCGGGATTTCTTCCAAATTTGAATGGACTTCTAATTTTTTCGAAATAAAATAGGGCTTCAGCCTTTCTACGACTTCCATTCCGATTGCTTTGGCCGCAACTTGACCGGCTTTTTTCAAAAATCCGCCATTGCCGCATCCGAAATCTAAAATTGTTTTGTTGGTGATTAATGATTGTAGCGTTTTGAAACGTCTCTGATCGTCTTTGACTGTTTCCCGGGCCCAGTTTTGAATACTTGAATCCTTGCCGTCCATTTGCGAGTTTTCATAAAAGCCCGAACCAATATGCTCGAAAGAAGATAGGAATACCAATCCGCAAGATTCGCATTCCAAAATATCAAGATCCGGCTTATCCCTTACCTTCCCCGGTCTCTTTATTAATGATATTCCGCCGCAAAGATAACAGGCATTCATAGTTTCATTCTCTTTCTAATATTTAATATAATGCGCCCGTAACTTTTTACTTATCGGTACTTCTTTCTCTGTAATCGCGATAGAACCATCTCCCATTGCCTGCTCAATTTTTCGGATCCCTCCGACCAGGACTCTTAATCCGTTAGGTTCCAAGGAAGCAGCCTGATCGGAACCGTACATGGCCCGATCCAAAGTGATGTGCCTTTCCAAAGAAGTAATCCCCAATGCGGCCGCTGCGTATGAAACAGCCAAGCCAACTTCATGCCCGCTGTACCCCACCTTGCAGTGAAAAATTTCTCGTAAAGTGAGTATTCGATTTAAATTGGCATCTTCATCTTCCATGGGATAAGTGGAAACACAATGCATCAATTCAAAGGAACAGTTTGCGCGAGTGAAGATCTCTACTGCTTTTTCGATGTCTTCCCGCTGACTCATTCCCGTCGAAATAAAAGTGTGTTTGCCTTCGGAGGCCACTTCTTTTAATAACGGTTCAAAAAGCAGCATGGCTGAAGCAATTTTATTGTATTTACTGCTAAATTGTCGCAAAAATTCTTGGCTTTCCAAATCCCAGGCTGAAGCGAACCATTCGATATCCAGAGTCCTGCAGTATTGATTGATTTCTTCATACTCAGAGAAGCCGAATTCCAAGCCTTCTTTTTGAGCCCGCTGCGTATGCCCCCATGGACTTTCCCGGGGCGAATCCAGAAAATCCTTGCTATAAACCTTTTCAAGGCTTCGTTTTTGAAATTTGACCGCGTTACAACCGGCATCCTTGGCGACTGCGATTAGCTTTTTGGCAATATTGATATCGCCATTATGATTAATTCCTATTTCCGCGATAATAAAAATTGACATAAAATCTCTCCTCAATAATGAATCAAGTTTTCCGCCAACTCCCGGACCACTCCCTCTCCCCCTTTTTTGGAAGTGATATATTTGGCAATGCGTTTGATTTCCGGATGAGCATCTTTCGGAGCCACCGGAATGCCAATACATTTCATGACTTCATAGTCATTAAGATCATTGCCGGCATACATCACATTTTGGAGATTGATTTTATTTTCTTCGCAGTATTGAATTAAAGTTTGCTTTTTATTTTCTGCTCCTTGAATTACAGGTAAATTTAACTTTCGGGCTCGGGAGGCAACAACCGGATTGGTCTCCGTTGATAAAATCAGCATCGGAACATGCTTGGAATTTAACAGTTTAATCCCTAAACCATCAGCACGTGTACAACTTACAAATTCTTTGCCTTCTTCGCTAACCATGACTTTATTATCAGTGAAAATTCCATCGAAATCCAAAACAATCAGGGCAATATCCTTCAAAGGTATTTTGGGTTTCGATAAAAGGTTGAATATTTTCATTGGAGTCCGTTTTTCGTGAATTTTAATCATCCTAATTAAAATCGCTTATCTGTTTTTCTTTATCTCATTTTATGAGGATTAGAAAGGTTCGTGTTTATGATAGAAGCATAAATGTATAATTCAATCGCCTTTTTAATATGCTGGAAAATTTACCAATTCCCAACTTTTTTCCCGGATAGAAATTTACCCTGATTTCGATTCTTAAATCCCGGCACGATCCTCATTCAAAATCATAAACTATATTTGAAACTATTACGGAGTGATAAAATGATATCTCATGCAAATTTAGAACGGATTATCCAAGGACGTAATATTTTGGTCACCGGTGGCACCGGCACTATCGGATCCGCCCTCGTCGAAAAGATATTAACGTATCAGCCAGCGGTTGTGCGAATCTTTAGTCGGGATGAAACCAAACAGCTTGAATTGTTGCTGCGTTTGGGAAATCCCGCCAATGTCCGATATCTTATCGGCGATATTCGAGATGCAGCCAGGTTAGGAACTGCCCTTGATGATATCGATATCGTTTTTCATGCGGCAGCTTTAAAACACCTGCCTGCCTGCGAATTTAACCCTTTCGAAGCAATAAAATCCAATGTGCTTGGTACCCAAAATCTAATCGAACAAAGTATCGCCAGTGGCGTTAAATTAGTAATCGGCATCAGCACGGATAAAGTCGTCAATCCCAGCAGTATATTGGGAATTACCAAACTGTTGGCAGAAAAGTTGCTGATCACTGCCAATTTTATTAAAGGGAAGCACCACACTACTTTTTCTTGTGTCAGATTTGGCAATGTAGCAGGGGCACGGGGTTCTGTTATTCCGGTTTTTTTGGATCAATTATCCCGCACCCAAATCCTAACAGTAACCGATCCCCAGATGACCCGCTTTATTATGTCAACGGATGAAGCGGTCAATTTGGTTTTAAAAGCGGCTTCTTACGCCAATGGAGGCGAAATCTTCATATTTCTGATGCCTTCGGTAAAAGTAATGGATGTAGCCGAAGTTATTGCTCAACGCTATCAAAATATCTCCGGGAAAACTGTGAAAATAGAATTCAGTGGTTTGCGGCCAGGGGAAAAACTTCATGAAGAGTTAATTACCGGTGATGAACTCGGTAATGTGTATCAATTTGAAGATTTGTTGATTTTGGCCGGTGGATCCGGGCATCTTCCACCAGGAACACCGGTGGATTTATCAAATCCGCCGATATTGTCTTCCAAGGACCAAGCTTCCTTGGCGATGAGCAAAGTTTTGAAGCTTATTCAAGCTGTTGACCATTTGAATGTCTTACAATGGGAGGCGTCATTTTGAACCCTTCAGCCGTAATCCCTTTATCTAGACCTGATATCACGGAACTCGAAATGGAATATGTTCATGAAGCTCTTGGTTCTGATTATTTAAGCGGCGGACCTATGGTTAAAGAATTTGAAGCTCAATTAGCATTGATAGCCGGAACCAAATATGCAGTGGGAGTCAGTTCAGGAACGGCCGCCCTACATCTTATTTTATTGGCGCTTGACATTAAACCCGGGGATGAAGTGATTACCACCCCCTACAGTTTTATTGCTTCTGCAAATTGTATTCTTTACGTGGGCGCTACTCCCGTTTTCTGTGATATTTCACCGGATGATTTTAATATCGATCCGGATTTGATTGAAAGTAAAATATCTCCCCGTACCAAAGCTATTTTGGTCGTTCATGTCTTTGGTTTTCCAGCACAAATGAATAAAATTTGCGCCATTGCCCAAAAGCATAACTTACCGGTTATCGAAGATTCCTGTGAGGCAATTGGAGCGCGGATTAACGGACAACCGGTAGGTGGAGGCGGCATTGCCGGAGCATTTGCGTTTTATCCGAATAAACAAATAACCACGGGCGAAGGAGGAGTTGTTGTAACCAACGATAAAACCATCGCCATGATGGCCCGCTGCCTCGCCAATCAAGGCCGTGAAACCGGCGATCACTGGTTAAACCATAAACATCTCGGTTATAACTACCGACTTGATGAACTCTCTGCCGCATTAGGTGTTGCACAATTAAGACGGCTGCCGGAAATTTTAGCATCCAGAGCCAGAGTGGCACAGTGGTACGAAAATGAACTACAAAATGAGATTTCCCTTTCGACACCCGGTTCCCGAATGATGAAGAATAGTGTTATAAGTTGGTTTGTTTATGTAGTGAGATTTGGTGATTCCAGCGTCCGGGAGATTGCTATGGGGTATTTAACGGAAGCGGGCATTGAAACCAGGCCGTATTTTCCAGCTATCCATTTACAGCCGTTATACCAAAAAAAACTGGGTTATAAGTTAGGTTCTTTTCCAGTCACAGAATCCGTGGCTTCAACCACCTTAGCGTTGCCTTTTTATACTAAGATTTCCAAAGACCAAGTATACGAGGTCTGTAAACAGCTTAAAAACATCTTGCGGTTACCAGAAATTACATCCAAGTTTGATAACGAATAGAAAATTTTTAATCATAGAGAGGGAAAGGAGTTACTCCTGATGACAATCCCGGTTCTTAAGCCTTCCATTACCGATGAAGAAATACAGGCCGTTGCAGACACAATGCGTTCCGGATGGCTTGGTTTAGGCCCAAAAACGGCTGAATTTGAAGATAAATTTGCCCAATATGTTAAAGCCAAATTTTGTGTTGCCCTCAATTCTTGCACCGCTGCTTTACACTTGGTTATGGCTGCCCTCAACCTGCAGCCCGGTGATGAGGTTATTGTCACCCCTATGACTTTCATTTCAACGGTTCATTCCATATCGTATTGTGGAGCGACGCCCGTATTTGCAGATATTTTACCGGATACTCTCAATATTGATCCGGCCGATGTAGCAAAAAAGATTGTCCCTAAAACCCGCGCAATCATCGGTGTTGATATAGCCGGTCATCCTTGTGATTTGGATGAATTGATGGCTATTGCATCTGAAAATGGCCTAATATTTGTTGAAGATGCCGCACACTCATGCGGAGCAACCTATAAGGATAAACCGATAGGCAGTATCGCCCCATTTACCTGTTTTAGTTTTCATGCAGTAAAAAATCTCACTTGTGGAGAAGGGGGAGCCGTAACCGGTCAAGATGAGTGGTATCAAAAGTGGTTTAACGAGATGCGCTGGTTGGGAATATCCAAAGATACCTGGAAACGCTCTGAAACCGACAATGGATATCAATGGAAATATTGGGTCGAAGAGCTAGGTTTCAAGTACCATATGAGTGATATTGCGGCTGCTATCGGTGTGGTCCAATTGAAACGGCTCAGCCAATTAAATCAAATTCGGCAATATATTGTCAGCGAATATAATCGGGCATTCCATGATATTGATTGGTTGACCTTGCCCCAAGAACGTCCTTATGTGAAGTCGTCCTGGCATCTTTATCAAATTAAGTTGCCCGACGAAACTTCTCGGGATCGGATGATTCATCATTTATTAAATGAGGGGATTACTCCCGGCGTTCATTATTTGCCGGCTCATTTGCATCCATATTATCGACAATTCAAATCGATTTGTCCGGTTGCTTCCGAAATTTGGAGACGCATTCTTTCTCTTCCAATCTTTCCTGATTTAAGCCATCACGAGCAAGAAAAAGTCATTGACACTGTTCTAAAATTCAAACCTTGAACCTTCCAAAAGGATGGTTCCTTTGATTGCATTTACACAGTATTGAGTATAAACCAACGCATGGTGATTTTTATGACCTGAGTGACTGAAATGTGAAACACTTGTTTAATAATTCATCATCAATCGTTAGATTCGATAGTGTATCGGCTACCACTTTGCAAGCCCCGGGATGGTATGGATTATACAAATTCGGATCTAATTTTTTTTGGAAGCATTTTGACAATGCCAGGCGAACCTCCGATTCTTCTCCGTCAATATCGATCACATTTCCCGCCCGTACTCTGCCCTGCTGGCGGAGACCAATATTAATTACGGGAAGCCTAAAATAGGGAGCTTCAATAATTCCGCTGCTGGAATTGCCGATCATTACAGACGCCTGCGCTAAAATTCCTAAATAGAGACGCCGGGGAACATGGGAAATCCGGTGGATATCCGGATTGTTTCGATATTCATGGATTGCCTTCAGAATAAAATCATGCCCGGCATCGGCATTGGGTGAAAATAACAAACATTGTAGCTTAGCTTTCAAAACGACTTTTAATACATTTCTTAGTTGGAGCGCCGACTTCTCCTGTTCTTCCAATACGGGATGGAAAATAACCAGCACAAACTTTTCATTTAATGAAATATTAAGGTATTTCTCAATTTCAGATCGGCTCACATTAAAACCATCTTCAGCATCATCCAAACCGGGGACTCCGATTCGGATAATCCGCCACGCTTCTTCACCGGAGGCAAGTATGCACTCCGCTGCCTCATCGGTCACGGGAAAATGGATGTGAGCCAGTTTCGTGATGGCATGACGCAGTGATCCATCGATGGAACCTGATAGCTCCCCGCCATGAAGGTGAGCGGTTATAATACGCATATGGGCCCCGGCAATCGCTCCTGCCAGCATTTCGCCCCGATCCCCTAACACCAGCAGAAAATCCGGTTCAATTTTTTCCAACGCCTGAGTTATTCCGAGCAATCCTAGGGCCAAAGATTTAGCCATGGCTGCTTTGGTATCGCTTCTGATCAGCATATCGACTTTGGCTCCAATTTGAAAGCCATCACTCTCGATATCATGAATGGTCTGCCCAAATTCCCCTGCTAAATGCATCCCTGTGACAATTAATTGCAGAGATAGATTTTTACGGGAATCAATTTCCCTTAAAACCGGTCGGTAAATTCCATAATCCGCCCGGGTCCCGGTTACAACGGCTATTTTTCGAAGCATCGTTCCTCCTTTGACGCCTTAAGTTTATTCAATCAGATGGTTATTAAATTAAACAATCTCGTAACCATGTCACTTTTTGCTATGAATTTCTCGGGCTGGCGTACCGACAGCAGTAATGTCATCGGACACATCCGATATCACTGTGCTCCCCGCCCCAATGATTACCCGATTGCCAATATGAATTCCGGGGATAACGTTGGCGCCGATTCCAATGAAAGTATAGCAACCAATTTCGATTTCACCGGCTAAATTAACTCCCGGACCGATATGGATATGGTCGGCCAGAAGACAATCGTGATCAATATTGGCGCCGGTATTGACGATGCAATCGGCGCCGATAACCACTGCGGGACCGATAAAAGCATGACCGCAAATTACTGTTCCAGGACCGATGACCGCACTGGAACTTATCGTGGCGCTTGGGTGAATCAAAACCGGAAGGGCTAATCCTGTTTTGATCAATTGTGAAAAAAAGCCTTCCCGAACTTGGTTGTTACCAATAGCAACCACTGCCTCTTCCAAGCGAAAATTCCGCCAGAAGTGGATCAAATCATTTTCTGAGCCGATAAGCGGCAATTCTGAATATTGATTGGATGGAAATTGGCGATCAAAAACACCACCGATTTCAAAACCTTTAACGGCCATTAATAAATCGATTACTACCTTACCGTGTCCCCCCGCCCCTAAAATTCCGATTCGCATGTATTCCCCTTCTTTAACGGCCTGGAGTCTAAAATCAGGATTCCTTTAATATTCTTTAACAGGATTCACCGATAATATTTATTCCGGAAGGAGGAAAAAATGAAGTATCAGGAGAGAAATATCATCATCAGGGGATTAGAATTTGATGATATGAAGGATCGTCACCTATGGTTAAATGATCCGGAAGTTACCCGTTACTTTACAAATTTGAGTTCCGTTCCCCTTTCCAAAATGGATTTGGAAAAATGGTATGAACACATTGGGCAAAAAAAATCCCAAGAGATTCATTTTTCAATTTATACCAAGGAATCCAAGCACATTGGCGGCGCCCAAATAAAGTCCATTGATTGGAAAAACCGGAACGCGGAAATGGGAATATTCATTGGCGATAAAAACGAATGGGGTAAAGGTTATGGAACGGACGCAACAAAATCATTGATTCGTTTTGGGTTTTCCGAACTAAATTTGCATCGGCTTTGGTTAAGAGCAGATTCGGAGAATTTAGCGGCTTTAAAATGTTATCAAAAAGCAGGCTTTTTGCAGGAAGGAATTTTTCGCGAAGAGGTTTTTCGGAATGGTTGTTTTCACGATACAATTGTTATGAGCGTCTTAAGTACTTGGACTTCACAGAAGGCTTGATATGTCGGAGCGCCGGCCTTCATGATTGTATAAAATATGAATTGTACATAAGTTTTAAGCATAATTTCTCACCGGATTTGAATAGGATACTTCTATAGTCACCTTTAGCAGGCGGACATGTATATTTATAAAATTCTTCAAGGGTGGGAGAAAAATGATAGAAAACGTAACAAGCAAAAAACTGATGAAGCACCTTGATGACCGTGGGTTTTTTATGGAAGTATTAAGAAATGATGATCCCGTATTTGAAAAATTTGGCCAGTTTTCCCTCTCTTTTACCTTCCCCGGTGTTATCAAGGCCTTTCATTATCATAAACTTCAGGATGATTTATGGTTTTTTCCGTTGGGTAGTGCTCAAGTCGTCTTATTTGATCTTCGACCGGAATCACCTACCCATGGGGAGACAAATGTTTTTTATCTCGGTGAACATAATCCTGTTCTATTGCAAATTCCTGCAGGCGTTGCCCATGGTTACAGGGTTTTGGGAAATACTCCGGCAATGATTACTTATATAACTACACGATCATATCAACCCAATAACCCTGATGAATATCGAATTCCCTGGGATGACTCGGCAATTGGATTTGACTGGATGACACACAATAGGTAAATCGATTCGAAACAACATTGGGGATTAACGATTTGTATACCTGCTCCTATCTGGAATATCATCCTTGGAAGAAAGATGTCAAATCCAGGAGGCACCAAGAATGAACATTTTAATTACGGGAGCGAATGGTCAATTAGGTAATGCGCTGAGAGAAATTTTAAAAAATGAAAAATTAAGCTTAGCAGATTTGCCGGAAATCGATTTGACCATTGCCCAGGATACCTTAGACTATATCTTAGCGGTTAAGCCGGAGTTGGTCATTCATTGCGCAGCAAAAACTAATGTAGATGAGTGCGAAATGGACCCTATTTCCGCTTATTTGGGAAATGTATTAGCCACTAAGAATGTGGTAAATGCTTGTCAAAGCGCCAATGCAATACTGGTTTATATTTCTACCGATTACGTTTTTGATGGTTGTAATAATCTTCCTTACCATGAATATGACCTCTGCAAACCAATTAATATTTATGGAAGAACCAAATGGCAAGGGGAAGAAATTGTTAAAATGCATTTAAACAAATTTTTCATTATCAGAACCGCCTGGCTTTTTGGTGACATCGGCCATAATTTCGTTAAAACCATCTTAAAGTTGGCAGAAGAAAGAAGGTCTTTAACCATTGTAAATGATCAATTGGGTTCTCCTACTTATGCCATCGATTTAGCCATAGTCATTTCAAAATTAATTCAAACCAAAGCTTATGGCATTTATCATATTACCAATACCGGGAATTGCTCTTGGTTTGAATTTGCCGGACAAATTCTAAAATATGCGGGCCAAAAAGATGTTTCCTTAGAACCCATTACTTCAGAAGAATTAAATCGCCCCGCTCCCCGCCCCCGGTACAGCATTTTAGCTCAAGGCGCTCTTAATTTAACGGGTATTACCATGCCATCCTTTCAAGATGCTTTACAACGCTATTTCATAAAAAATTACCCGCTGTCATAATTAAAAACTACTATAAGGTCAGGAATTTTAATGGGTGATTACCAGGTTGATATCATCATCATCAATCATAACACGAAAGATTATCTGTGGGATTGCCTCCAAAGTATAAAAACATTTTCCGGTAGTACTGATGATTACCGGGTCTGGGTCGTGGACAACGCCAGCAGCGACGGAAGTGTCGAGTTGATTCAAAACCATAGTGATTTTGTTCACGGAATTTACAACCAAAAAAATCGAGGTTATGGACCCGCTTGTAATCAAGGAATCTCATCTGGGACAGGAAATTATATTTTTCTTTTAAATAGCGATACGATAGTTACAGACAAGTGGTTGCCACCTCTGATCCATACGTTATCTTCTTCCGGGATTGCGGTCGTTGGTCCAAGATTAGTAAATCCCACCGGTTTATTAGTCGGAGTCGGAGTAGTGGGAACCAATGCCCACCCAGTGTTTCGAGGCTGGAATGAACCCGATGAGCCTGACCGTTACAATAAACAGCTCGAAGTATTAAGCGTCGGCGGCGCCTGTATGGGAATAAAACGCGAACTTATTCCTCAATTAGGCTTTTTCGATGAACATTATTTCCATTACTTCGAAGAAACGGATTATTGTTATAATGCCAGGTATCGCGGATATAAAGTAATCTACTGTCCTGCAAGTACGGTTATTCACCGGGTATCCGGGAGCTGTCAGGACTTACAACGACTCCGTAAATACTTTCGAGAAGGCGAAAGATATTTTCAAAAAAAATGGCGGATATTTTTAAGGGATCTCACGGAGTATGGTTAATCTTCTTTAATTTGCAATAGAATAGATTTTGGTTATTTATGGATTTGTTGTGATTCCAATATAGTTTTGGCACATTTTTCAATAATTGATAACCCATTACGAAAAATTGCATATTATATAGCATCCTAAAAAAGGAGGGGATATAAATGTCGCAACCACTTGCCATATACGCGAGTATCCCGCCTGCAATAGCTCCAATTCCAAGTCCATTATGGGTAGGGACACAACCGGTAGTTGTTACCAATCCCTTTACATTTTGGCCGAGTCTGGATTGGACTGGCGATAATATCACACCAACCAGCGGTTATGGTGAAATACCTCAATACTTATTTTCCGTACCGCAAGCAAATCCAGCCGTAGATACGGTAGCTGCATTTACCCGTCGTTTGACCGTGGGAGCCATCGGTTCAACATTTTCCGTTACCACAATACCACCTGGGCTCTATAACTTATCCTTATCGCATGCAGCGGATAATCAATACTCGGTCAGTGTTACCACAACATTATTGGGAATACCTACCGTCTTAACACCGGTTGGATTTAACGCCAATACTCCCAGTCCTTTACAATGGCGGGATGTTAAAACATTTGAATATCTCGCAATATCTTTAGTAACCGGTGATACCATCGACATAACTTCCACAGTGGTAAACTTGGCGGCGCCAGGCTTTACACCGGATCAGAATCCGGCAATGTTCACCTGGATTATGCAATTTTTAGTTCCAATATTGGGATAATAATCACCGCTTTTAATAAAAGGGTTATCCTTTGAACGCCATTAAAAAGAACCTCTTGGTATGAAGAGGTTCTTTTTTTAAAATATATAAACCTTACAATGAACTCATTACAACTTTTTTAAAAAACCGTTGGGGAAAAATGTCATAAAAAATTTTTCACGGGATTTGTCAACTGTAAAACCCTTGTTTTCTGCCAGGAATTGCTGTAATGCTTCCATCGGTCCAGGGCCAAAATTTGGAAATACGGGATGCCCGTTAATGTTTGTATCTTCGAGAACCATATAACTTCCCGGAGTTACAAGCAAGGCGTAAATGCGTAATTCATTTAGAACATGACCAGAACTGTGATCCGAATCTAAAATAACCATGACCCGTTCATGGGGTCTTATTGAATTGCGTACACTATTATAAATTTCCGGCGATACTGACGACCCGGTCAAATAAGTGATTCTTGGGTGTTGGGGCCTTGCTTTCGGAGTTATATCGATTGTTAAAATCCGCCCTTTCTGTACTAAGTCACATAGACTGGCAAGATAATAAGCGCTTCCTCCATCCGCGGTCCCGGATTCGATAATAACGTCGGGTCTTAATTCAAAAATCATTTCTTGATAGATCCATAAGTCTAGAGGACATTTTTGAATCGGTACTCCCATCCAGTAGGTATTTAGCCAAGTACGTGAATCATAATACAATTGGTGAAACTGATCACTAATCGGGTTATCGCCCATTATTCGAATCCACCTTCCAATATGATAAACTCATTTTTAAATACATAAAATATTGTATGTTATGCACGGTAATACGGAAGTAAAAACCGTAAGAAAATGCCGGAATAACAAGTAATTGAGCCGATTGTTCATAAAGGGTTATGCTAATGGACAATAAAATTTCCGTAATGAAATAAGAATAGCTGACGGTTCTCCTCATAACCAATCATACTTACATCATGAACTTGGTGCAAAAACCATGGAGCAGTTTGACGGGCAACCCCAACCTCATAACCAGCTTTAATAAATTCAAGACTTTGCGAGATATCATAAAAATGCCATCCTTTAAATATATCCTCCCGCCATGATACGTCATATTGACTTATCATGGCTACTCCATCGATAGCTTGTACCGTTTCATAATCTCCTATCACTTCGTTCCACACAAACGGTGTTGTATCCCACATGAATTTACCGAAACAAACAGGAGCATGAGGCCAGTAAGCATCCGGGGGTAACTGTTTGGCTCCGGCGACACCCATCAACCCCAGTCGGGGATGTTTTAAAAATATCATCAACATTTCTTTTAAGAAATTCGCATTGATGATCTCCATATCCTGATGTAAATACACTTTGTATTTTGCGTTGGAATTTTTCATGGCATCGTTATATGCTTTAGTTATACTGGAGGCATTTTTAATAACGCGGTTTTCAACAGTGTATCCCCCTGGAATATTCAGCTTATCTATGGTACGAAGCGATCTAAATAAAAGATGATCATTATTGACACAGTAGATAAAACAAATTTTACGAAGATCTACCATTTTTTTCCTTCTTTCTCTTTTAAATAAAGTACTCAGTGAAAAAACGGTTGGTATTCTTGACTGAATTTTTGTTGGGACAGTTGAAACGGAAGCATTAAACTTGAACAATTATGGGCGCACCAGGGGACACTTTGCCTTGGGACACCCACTGTATAACCTGCCTTGATAAATTCAAGACTTTGTGAAACATCGTAAAAATGCCACCCAGTAATGATATCTTCCCGCCATTTTATGTCATATTGGGTAACCATGATCATACCGTCAATCCCTTGAACGCTTTCATATTCATTAATGACCTCGGTATTGCAATTACAAACCTGATCAAAATATATACACTTTCCATAAGTTTCTTTCGCTTCCCACCATACTCCGCTTGAAGGCAACCGCTTGGCTCCTAATACTCCCAGCATACCCAAATTAGGATTTTTCTTAAACAAAGCAAGAATCAAATAAAAGAAATTCCGTTCCAGAATATTGACATCTTGATGCAAGTAAAATTTATATTTCGCATTGCTGCTTACCATGGCTTGATTATAACCTTTAGCTATACTACCTACATTTTTAATAATTGACCTGTCAACCGTATAACCGGAGGGAACATTCAATGCACACACATGATTCCATGAATTCTGAAATTGTTGTTCATCATTAACGCAATAAATAAATTGAAATTTATGGAAATCAATCAATCCCACTCCTCCTCTACCTAAAAACAAAGGATCTATTTATTATAGATGCTTTCGTAAACATTGTCGTGCATTTATAAATTTCATATATATTTTATGTGTGTTATTAAGATTTGCAACAGATATTACATTGTTGTGACATTTAAATAAATAAAAGTGCTTAACTAATGAACTTTTGGTATTACATCCATCCAGGAAATAGAAGATAAGTTTTCACATTCGTTTAGATTATTTCTCATACCATTGTATTAAATAACTTTTGGCAACTAAAACGGCATCACTTTTAACTCCTGATAGACATAATTTATATAATATCAAGGAGGAATGTTGAATGTCTCAACCTATGGCAATCTATGCATCCATACCGGCTTCATCGGGGGCGAATTGGGTAACGACTATGCCGAATTCAAGCCCGGTTACAGTGACCACGCCTTATGCCCAATGGCCAAATATCGACTGGTCTGATGGCAATATTACACCTTCATTGGGTTATGGTGAAGTTCCGCAATACTTATGGTCAACTCCAATCCCGGATCCTAACGATAATGCGCCAAAGTCGTTTACCCGGCGTTTAACCGCCAGTACACAAATTAATTTACCCAATATACTGAAAATACCGGTAGGCGGTTCGATAGGCAATCAGTTCAGGTTCATTTTTTCCATTGCGGCGGATGATGAATACACATTTCAAATCCTATTAAATGGTCAGTCCATAGCGGAAGAAGTTCCTACCACCGGGTATAACTTTCAAGTTCCTATCCCGTTACCTTGGCGAAATGTTAAAACTTTTTCATTTGGCCTTGGAAAGAAACCAGTTACGATCAACAATAATGACATTTTAGATATTCAGACTACAGTATCTAACTTACCACAACCTCCCGGAACTGGTAACTTGGCAATGGTAACCTGGATTTTACAGCTTTTCTCATAATCGCCGGAATAGGGTTCTGCCAAATTTAGTTTTAAAAAGACTCTTCTCAAATTACAGTATAAAATACTAAGTTGCTTTCTCATTCATAATAAATCAGAAAGCAACTTAGTATTCGATAGAGTGTGTTCATTGAAAGTCAATGGATGAATTCTCGATAATTACGGGTAAATATATCCCGTTGTTGGAAAAAACGAATGATATCATCCGATGAATTATTATATGAACACCATGGTTCCCGCTGCATGGGAATACCAACGGCATGGCCCGCTTTAATAAATTCCATGCATTGGGCCGAATCATAAAAGTATGGATTTTCAAATAAATCTTCCCGCCAAGGAAGATCATATTGGGTAATCATCATGATTCCGTCAACTGATTGTACAGGTTCATATTCTTTGGTTATTTCATTGCCGTAAACCAGAGAATTCCCCAAAAAGACGATTTTACCGCACTGCTCTGTTGAATCACGCCAATTACCACTAAGCGGTATTTTTTTGGCTCCTATAACTCCCAACATTCCCAATTTGGGATATTTTATAAACAAGGATAAAATATCCGGCAAAAAATTGCGGTTCATAATATTCATTTTTCTATGAAGATATATTTTATATTTGGCATTGGAATTGCGCATAGCAAAGTTGTAACCCTGGGCTATGCTGAAGTTGCCGTGTAAAAATTTCTTCGTGAAAGTGTATCCGGAAGGAAGATTCAATAAATCCAAGCATTTTGAAGATTCTTCACATTCGTTTTCATGGTTGGTGTAATAGATAAAAGTAATGCTATTGTGATCTACCATTTCATCAACTCCTTTGGACATTACGTATGGGTATTGTAATGCCTGTTTTTTTTAAGATCATTTCCAATCGGTGATAAAATGTGTGTTCACGATAAGCTCTTTGTTGTCCCGCAATTGCTATTGATTCTCTTTTCTCCGGATGATGGAGATATTCAATTATTTTATCCGCAAGGTCTATGGAATCAGTAAAAACAATCATCTCTCGGCCGACATTGAAACATTCCCATAAATCGGGCCGGCTGCTATCCACCAGTTGAAATGCGCCACTTCCCGCCAAGGCAAAAGTCCGATCATTAGGGCTTGTTCCCGGAATTCCTTTGGAGTTCCCCGAAGGAGGATTTGT
This sequence comes from Bacillota bacterium, assembly GCA_023429995.1. Lineage (GTDB taxonomy): Bacteria > Bacillota > UBA4882 > UBA8346 > UBA8346 > UBA8346. Next base: position 53,880 of record JAEZCE010000070.1, read on the forward strand.
TGGGTTGCGATGAATATTGAGATTAATCTTCGCTCCGCAGTAATATTTTTGAACTTCCCAAAAATCACAAATAACAGGAATGATAAACTTCCTTAAGTCCGGAACAAGCTCCTGCCCCCAATTTCCGATTAATTTAACATTGAAATTTTTAATGGAAGGGGCAACAGAATTTAAGATCCGGATTCGATCCGGAAAAGCCACTCCAACCAGACAAAGGTCACTATGATAAGACGGCGGAAATAATAATCGATTATGAATCCTGGGACTACAACACCAGGGAAGATAGTAAACATTTGGACGATTGTATTCATTCACGGCCTGTTTTTCAGTTGTAAAAACATAATCATAAGTTTCAACCATCTGCCCACGGTGGTAGTCAATTTCATAGGGATCTTCCACTAACCATAAAACAGTAACCGCCCCTTTGTTTTTTGCATGTTGTACCAGATGCAATGGGGTAAATGTTCCGTGAATAACCAATAATAGATCCGGTTTAAATTCATTGATAATATGATTTGAAAGCTGAAAGGGATTAATTTGCCTGACATCACAAACAAAATCCTTGGTCAACGTATCAAAAATACCATAAGCATACCGGGATTCAAAAGTCAAACCGCCGGAATCAACAAAAAGAATTCTCATTGAATATTTTCCTCTTATAAGCTTTTTATAGTCCAAAACCGAAAAAAAGTATTGAATTATTATGGAACTATCTTATGAAAAATCCCTTGTTTTTGAAACATCGGCTATTGAAATATACCTATGTCAGATACACCATCACCATTAAAAAAACATATACTTGAGTATATTACTATAAAGTCCCTGTAGAGACTCTTTATGACTAACCATTGAAAAAGGTGATTGTTTTTGAAATTTTCGGTAATTATCAATTGTTACAATACCCTCCCTATCATTAAAAAGTGCGTAGATTCAGTAATTGAATCAACGGATTCAGATACTGAAATTCTATTAGTCAATAATCATCCGCCTTATCCGGAGGTTCAAAGTTATTTAAAAGGCTACATTCATCAGCGTGTCAAAATATTGGATCCCGGAAGAAACCTGTCCCATATTTTAGGCACTCAATTTGCTGAAAAATTTGCCGGCGGAGAGTATTTGGTTCGGATGGATGATGACGCGGTCCTTCCAAAAAATAACTGGATTAATGCAATGAGCCTAGCGTTAAATCGCTTTTCAGATTTAGCCTATGTGGGATTGCCTTGGCCGGGTGTTCCTTTAACCGGCAACGACCGGATAAATACACCTGAATTCACACTGGAATATGCTGATGTAGTTCTTTTTACTTGCGTAATGTTTAGACGAAGTATCTGGCGTTCTTATTTTGTAATTCCTCAACAAGGAATTTACGGAAATGACGATACCTATTCCGCCCAAAAAGCCAATCAGCTTGGTTTAAAAAAAGCTTATCTTGTTTCTCATTTCTGTGAACATTTAGGTCGAACCCCCGAATGTGATCCTCTTTATGGGGCCTGGAAGGTGTTTTACGCAATGAATATTACGAATTTAGACTTTGAGGCATGGCGAAATTTGATTGGTAAAATTAGCCTCCAAGAAGAAAATTTATTGCGACAATTCGGGTATCCCCAGGATCAAATCGAACAAATAAAAACGGTATTATCCAAACCATATAAAAGATAAGTCTTCCGAATCTACATGAAAACAGCATGCAAAGAAGGAGGAATATTTTTTGAAAGTTTTATTCGTAGACTCTGGTGGGCCCGGATTCAATACTCGATACTCCTATGATGTTTATTCAACTCTCGTAAAAGAGTTTAAATGCATAACCCGGCAAGTATCACCTCAAAATCTTTCCCCCGGGCTGTTAACCAGTTTTCACCCGGATGTTTTATTGGTGATGCACGGTTCAGTGACATCTTGCCATCTGGTTCGTTTGGCTAAATCTTTAGGAACAACGACCATATTATGGATAATAGAAGATCCTTACGAAATCGATGTCCATCGCGGAGAAATGGTAAATTCTTATGATTATGTTTTTACAAACGAACGTTTAGCGGTCGGACAATATGCCAGACGGAATGTATATTATCTTCCATGGTGTTGTAATCCGGAAGTTCATCGAAGTTTAATCGTCTCCACGAATTACCAAAGTGATTTGTGTTTTGTAGGAATGGGGTTCCGAAATCGGGTTCGGATATTGAATGCAATTGCTCCACGAATTCAAAATTTAAATGTGAAATTAATCGGCGATTGGCAAAGTTGGGGCGAAGAATTAGTTCCAAGCTTAAAACGATTTGTCCTTCCAACAATCAATGATTTCCGGGAAGTGCAAAAATATTATAATGGGGCAAAGATCAATCTCAATATTCATCGTGACCCTGTTGACCCTCCCACAGGAAATACTTTAGGTATCGGAGCTTGCAGCCCAAATGATCGTACATTTGCTTTGGCGGGTTGCGGCGCCTTTCAACTGGTAGATTATACTCGTTCCGGCATCTGGGAATATTTTACCGACGGAGTTGAAATCGTTGGTTTTCATGATCCCGGAGATCTTGCTCAAAAGATTGACTTTTATCTTGTGAACCCGCAATCACGGATTAATATTGGCAAAGCCGCACAGCGGAAAGCATATTCATCCAATACATTTAAGCATCGTTTGAATGAAATCTTCCGGGTTATCAACAAACCAATCCATCGTAACAACAACAAAAGTAATTCCAGCGGTAAGATAAACCAATCGGGCCAAGGTTTTTATTCCTCGCTTACGAAAAATAACTTAAACCACGAATTCCGGGTTCGGTCGAATCAGTAAAACTCATTTTATGCAGCTAAAATGTAAATTTTTTTCCTGGGGAAAAACCGGAAGATCATTTTCCATAAGATGTTCCCAACCAAATTCCCGGAGCTCCTTAGCCCATTTTTTATTAAAATGCTGGTAACTAATGTTTTCTAATCTTTTACACTCGCAAATATCGCTGTGATTAAACGAAACATGACAAAAATGCTTGATGAGTACGTCAAGGGCCACCCGCAATTGATAACCGGCTTTTCGAATACGAAGAGATATGTCAAAATCATCGGCTCCCAAGGGCATGTTTTCATCAAAATAACCGATTTTTTCGATTAAACGCCGGTCAAAGAGAAATAAACACCCAATAATAAATTTCACCGGTTCGGATTGGTGTCGGTAAACGGTTGCAAATTTGCGATCAGCAGCCTCCAATTTGCTCGAATAGGAAAGAGGTAAGGCGGCCTGCGGGCCGCCAATACCAATTCCTTTCGGGCCCACCGCTAAAGTATTTGAATTGTTCAATAAATGCCAACATAATCGGGATAACCATCCTTTAGGTATTAAAATATCAGGATTCATGGTTACCAAAACATCTCCGCCTGATTGGGATATTCCTTGATTACAGGCTTTCGTAAAGCCGAAATTGGACTGGTTTAAAATCAATTTTATTTCGGGTTGCTTTATCTTTTGTAAAAAAGCCACAGAATCATCGGATGAATGATTATCAACTACAATAATTTCGTAAGGTATATCTGTATTGGTTTTTAGGCTTGTTAGACATGATTCCAAAAAAGGCCTCGAATTAAAATTAACAATAATAATACTGGCTTTCAAAATATTCCTCCCGTCAAGCCTTATTTTCCAGGAAACCAGGTCGCCTTTCTCAATCGTTCCAATGTTTTTAAGGAAGCTAATTAAATATATTTGAAATAAATTGTTTTGATTCCAGCGTCTTACCTCGAACATTGACTTTTTCTAAATCCGCAGCAATCATGCTCTGGTGTGTGATTTCCGGGCCCGTCCCCCCACATCGCAATTCCAGTCCCTCTATGAATATCAAAAGTGCTTTAATCAGCATACAATAATAAGAGTCATATGATCTTCTTTGGGAGGTCTTCGGTATGAAAGGAATCATCCTGGCTGGAGGGATAGGGACCAGATTATCGCCGCTTACGGAGGTTATCAACAAACATTTATTACCTGTCGGCAGAGAACCCATGATCTGGCATCCGATAAGGCAATTAATTGAAACCGGGATTACAGAGATTTTAATCGTGTCATCTGCAGAACATATGGGACTCTTGATTGAGTCTTTGGGATCAGGCAACCGTTTCGGATGTGAACTGACCTTTAGGGTTCAGGAAAAGGCCGGAGGTATTGCCCATGCTTTAGCGATTGGGGAACGATTTGCAAACGGGGACCCAATCATAGTATTACTGGGAGATAATATTTTTGAATATTCCATCTCTGCTTATGTTGATAATTTTTTACGGCAGGCGACTGGAGCGCGTATTCTTTTAAAGGAAGTCGACGATCCCGAACGTTTCGGCATTGCAACTTTTTATAATGAAAAGATTGATTCGATTGAAGAAAAACCAACCAAACCAAAAAGCCATTACGCTGTAACAGGATGTTATATGTATGATGACCAAGTTTTTGATATCATCCGTATGATTAATCCTTCAACCCGTGGAGAAATGGAGATTACCACTGTCAACAATCTTTATATCAAGCAAGGGCAAATGGAATATAGTTTTATTCATGGACGTTGGACTGATGCCGGAACCTACGAATCTTTAAATGAAGCAAATTGTATCTTGTCGGCCAATCATAATAAAATCCTTAAAAAGGATTTCGTTTAAAAGTTATCGTTAAAAAGTAGCCATAACTTAAATCAAATCATAAAAGCCCGGTAAAACCGGGCTTCATTCATTTTAATTCGCGGTAGGCAACTTTTCCCTAATTACAAGAATTGCATATGGTGCTGAAGGTATTTGAAGGATGAACGATTGTGATGCCTTGAGTGCAAGGCAAACAAAGGTTCTTAACTTTTAAGGCCACTGTTTGCAAAATCTGCGAAACGGCCAAAATAATCTCAATATTCGTCAACCCTATGCCGTTCTGCAAGAGAGCAATCGCTTGGTTTAAGCGATTGATAATGTCGGCTTTTCGAATGGCATTGAGCGGTAAGTCCTGAACCGCCCCCTGAACTAATAGCAATTGATTTACTAAAGAAGCGGCGGTAGCAGGAGTTAATCCGCCAGGGTTGCTTAAAAAATCATCTACAAACTGAGCGGCATTGGCAATATCTTGAAGGACTGAACATTTACTACTCATTGAATAACACCTCCGAAATCATCTTATGAAGATAATTATAATAAGGCGCTATTCAATGATATAAAAATGCAAATTTCCTGATATTTTCTGTTTTTTTACTAGGAGTTACTTGTTTGTTGAACTTTTAGCCGGTTTCTCCAATAGTCCAATAAATCTGCCAAAGTCTTTTCAAAAGTTATTTTAGGCTCCCATCCTGTTACTTTATTGAATTTTTTATATGTTCCCAGCAAGACAGGTACATCTGAAGGCCTGATTCTGGTTGGATCAATTTTAATATCAATTTTTTTATCCGAATAACTCAAAATAATATTTAAAACTTTTTTAATCGGATAGGAATTCCCTGTGCAAATTTGATATACTTCTCCCGCTTTCCCTTTTTGCAAAGCCAACCAATAAGCGCAGGCGATATCTCTAACATCCGTAAAGTCCCTTCGGGTTTCCAAATCACCGACATAAACCACGGGAATCCTGATACCAAGTTCGATCTCGGCGACCTGTTTTGCAAAATCCGATGCTACAAAAAGCTCTCCTTGTCGGGGGCCGGTATGATTAAACGCCCGGGTTCTCACGATATCAAGACCATAACTTTTATAATATTGATACCCTAGCATATCCTGGGCTACTTTGCTGACACCGTGGGGAGTAAGCGGTCTTAATTGGTTGTTTTCATTGATTGGAAGTTCTTCATCCAGAACCAAACCGTATTCCTCACTGGAACCGGCGATCATGGTTCTGCAATCCGGCGAAATATTCCTCACTGCTTCCAGAATATTGATTTGACCTATTATATTGTTAGTAATGGTATCGTTGGGGCTATTCCAGGAAGCCGGTACATAACTGTGTCCTGCCAAGTGAAATAAATACTTTGGCTTAACGTTTTCAATCAAATCCCGGACAGATTTGGCATCTCTTAATTCACATTCATAAAACTTAATCCGATTTTCGATTTTTTGCAAGTTACTGCGGTTACTTCGCCAACGCACCGAACCATAAATCTCGACATCTTCGATAGAGTCTAAAATGTATTCGGCGAGATGACTACCGGAAAATCCGGTGATGCCAGTAATTAATACCTTCATAAATATTTTTGGCCCCCTTTGGAATAGATTTTTGCACAAAAATATACTTACTCGGAAAAAATTGCCGTATAAAAATTCATCATTAACCAAAAATCCCATGATTCGCCTTAGTAAATGTTTACGCAGTTGTCCTAAAGAAGAGAAGTAAAATATATAAAAAAACCGGGGGTTAAACCCCCGGTTTTATCACAGTCTCCGTAGTAACATTGGTTACAACCGTTGTTGGTGTGGCAATCCCATCGCCAAATTTCCTTAATAAAACAGTTTTTTTCGTTACATTAACTATCCCCGGACCGGAGACATCCGTTACAACATTGATATCTTCAAACCGATCACCCGTCGGTGTGCGTACCAAAGCTTGCACAGCAACCTTATCTTCTGAAATTCCAATCCCTGAAACATCCGTCACAACCGTAAGCATCTCGCCTTGCACTGAAAAACCGGTTACGACTCCCTGAAGAACAATGGTTAAGTCAACGATATTTCCTGATGGTGTAAGATGAAAGATAATATCTTCGACATTGACAGCGGAATTAGTAATTTGGATAGAGTTTACTCCAGTAACATTGATAAGAATTGAGAATGGCTTTTCCGTATTAGCAGTTCTGACAACGTTATCGTCACCTACATAAGTCGTTGTGATCATTAAAACTCCTTCGAGGACCACTCCTTCGGGAATAACATGGCTTGATAGATTGGAGACCAAAGCGTGAACTTCTTTTACTTTGATAGCCCTCACCGGCAGGGGTACGGATGTCTGTACTATTATTTGTTGTGAATTCTTTATTTCATTGACTTCCGGATCAATGATGGCCGTGGTTACCACCGGAGTCGTCCATGTCGGAACAGGCGGAACCGGAGGCGTCGGCGGTATTGGTGGTATCGGCGGAACCGGAGGCACTGGCGGTGTAATCCCCTGCTTCCCAATGACCAGCAATTGTTTCGTATTTTCCCCGACCACTTGCTCGATAGCATATAGTGGACCTACTCCGATGACAAGATTTAATTGAACCTGTTCCGTTACAATGGCGTCGATCGCGAAAATTACTTTTTGCCGAAGTTCTGTTTCGGATATTAAATCAAAGAAAACACCTTCAATTACGGTTTTGAGAACTACATCGTCGCCGGGCGCAATACCGTTGATATCGAGAAAGACTGAGAACGGGACATCTTCAGCTTGGTGGTATTCAATATTATCGATTCCAATATAAAAAATTTGCTTATGGAGAATTCCTTGAACAATGAGTTTGTTAGGAATAACATTTGTCACCAAGTTCTTAAGACTGGCAAGGATCTCCCGTATTTTAACAGCAGGGCGATCCAAGGAAACGAGTGTCTCAGTCAATTCTTCAACGCTATTTTCGCCCACGAACTCGTCAACTTTGAATAATGGACCGGTACCTACCTCTACCGGTAATAAAACATTTTCAGTCACCTTTACAAAAAATTCAAGTACCGCTTTTTGATGAAGCAAAGTATCCGATAGCAGATGATAAAATATGCCTTCAATCCGCGGTTGAACGATCACATTCATTCCCTGGACAGCACCGGGTATGTCGACAAAGAAACTAAACGGTGTATCCTGTGCCTGATGCCGACCGATATTTGCCGTATCGATAAAAAAGATTTGTTCATGGAAGATGCCTTGAACAATAACCTTATCTGGAATCGTCTCAATGCTCAAATCACAAACGCTACCGACAATTTCATCAATTTTAATAGCAGGGGTCAACAATGTCAAATCCGATTCCACGAGTGTTTGAGTAGAATTTTCGCCGACCACCTGTTTTAAATAAAGTGTTGGACCGGTACCGGCCGTTACGTTGATTTGAACCGTTTCGGTTACTTTTACAAAAACTTCCAGAACTGTTTTTAGAACAAAGCTTAACCCATTGGATGCCAATTCGGATAGAGTATCTTCAATATTTGCTGTTACATTGCCGTTCATTCCCGGTTGAACACCGGGAATATCCATAAAAGTGCTGAAATTTTCCTCGGTGGCCTGATGATGTATGACCCCATCATTTCCCACGAAAAATATTTGATGATGAACAATCCCTTGAACGATGACCTTATTAGGAATAATTTCAACGGTTAGATTAATGACTTTCCCAACAATATTCCGAATTTTAACGGCCGTTAAAGGCAATGGTATTACCTGAGCAATTTCAACTTTTGAACTTTCCGAAAAAACCGGATCCGCAGATTCCGAAATTGTAACAGCACTCTCCAGTGACCCACTTGATTCTTCTTTACGATCTTCTTTTCTACTTTCGGCGATTTCCTCCACCGCTTCGCCTGAATTCTCAACCTGACCCATGGGCTGAGATTCCGCTTCCTCCATTAACTCATCCACCATTTTGGCGATTTTATCGATTGTTAACTTTACGGTTTGAATCGGAATTTCAATGCTAGTCTGGTTATTGTCAACTTTTATATCTTCCTCAACTTTTTTCTTTTTTAAAATGGTTTGGATTGAGTTTTCATCACTGGCCCGACTATCGTCGACTTTTATGTCATCTTTAGCTCTTTTTTTCTTTTTTAAAACTCTTTGGATTGAGTTTTCATCACTAGCCCGACTATCGTCGACTTTTATGCCATCCTCAGCTCTTTTTTTCATTTCTGGAACAGTTTGGTTTGAGTCTTGATCGCCAGTCTGAACATTGTTGGTTTTTATATCATCTTCAACCCTTTTTTGCTTTTTTGGAGTTGAAGTTGTTTTCTTTTTAGAAGGTTTTTGGAGGTTCTTTGAGTTCTTAAGTTCTTTAGAACTCTTCGGAACTTTCGGTTCTTTATTGTCTTTTGTCTCTTTCGTATCCTGAGAAATGGTACTTAGGGTTCGTTTGGTTGCAGTTTCCATTTTGGTTTTTGGACTTTTTTTCTTTTTAGATTTCTTTTTTGCTTCATCCTTGATATCTTCCGTTTTCATTCTTCTTTCCTTACCTCCCTTCGTTTCAATCCGGCAGAGAAATCTGCCGAATTTTGTATTTCTAAAAAGGTGCCAAATTTCTATTACAGTATATGCACCCGTCAAAGTATGTGCCATTGATTCACTCTCCAATAAAATCCAACGCCTGATCAAAAAAAATACCGCAATCAGATGATTGCGGCTTAAATTCTCATTCTTTACAGATGAAATATAGGGTTTTGATCTTGCACAGCGGCTTTTTTTATCCCAAAAACAGTTGAGTAATCATTGCGCCGAACGGGCCTCCACGGACTATCCCCACACCAATTTTTTTAAATTTCGGATTTAAAATATTCCAACGATGCGTGGGACTGGCAAACAAATAATCTTGCGCTTTTCGAACATTTACGGTTCCGGCAAGATTTTCGGCCGCCCTTTCATATCCGATTTGTTCACGGTGTAGCTGATCATAAATGGTACCCAACTGTTTGGAATTATGACCGAAATAGTTATGGGACACCATATCCATGCTTTTTTCTTTTGCCAGCTTAACCAGAGAATTGTCAATGATTAGTTCGTTTAAACCAGCTTTCGCTCTTTCCTGGTTTATTAAAGAAATCATTTGTGCCTCCTCGCTGGATAAACCATCTTTTTCAGAATTCCCGGCCTCTGGATTCCCGGTTATAGCTTGCCTAAGAGTAGCCATGGAGGTGTTGACCACAGAATGCCATTCATTGTTGACAATCGAATTGTAAGTGTCGCTTTGAACATCAGCTTTGGCCAGAGATGGAGAAATTATAACAATCATGAGCGCGATCAATAGTGAACTGCCTGCAAAAATAATTCTGTGACCTTGGGTGTATGGTTTGTAATTCATTTTACCACCTATTCTGCAATTAACGTTAGTGTATAGGCTTGTCTGTTGTTTGAACAGCTCATCTGCAAAATTTCTTCGCAGACATTGCGATGCAATTTCCTGTAATCTTCCCCCTGTCCCTAAAAACGTTGCCGCTTTTTTAGGAATTATTCTACAATTCCACTTAACTATTTCGGTGAAATCTTAATTCTTTTTCCCCACCCGATTCCCTTTATGAAAAAACGGGAAACCAAGGTATTTCCGCACTGATATTCAATATTATGGAGCTGTCCCCATAGGCGCTTTTTTGTTAAAGATATACAATATATGTTGACGACCTTTCAAAGACGTTAAATATATTGTATATCTTATGGTTTGTTTTGATTGCTTTTATGACAGCCTCACCAAACGTTAGGTGCTTTTCTGATTCACGTCAATAAGGCCTTCTCTGATTGCATAGAGAGCGATTTGAGTCCGGTTTGCAAGCCCCAATTTTTTACGGATACTTGTGATATAGTTTTTGGCTGTTTTTTCGCTGATAAAAAGCATTTTGCCGATTTGTCTATTATCTAAACCTTGGGCGACAAGTGGTAATATTTCTTTTTCGCGCGGGCTCAACCTCTCTACCGGATCAGGTTGGCTATTGCCATTCATTAACGGTGCCATACCTCTCCTCCTCCAACCAACTTCGCCCAGGTGGAGGAGTTCAATTTGAGACAAGTGCAGATATAAGGATAAAATTATAATGGTAAAAAATTTTTAATTCATAAATTTCCTGAATTCTATTTGCACAAATGATAGTCATTTTAGAATAGTCCTGTGCGAAGTGGTATACTTTTCTGATACATGATATGTCCGGTATGACATGGCTGTGAAAAACCAAAGACAAAATCCATACGAATCACTTACCTTCAGTTTCAACGGGTTGTTTATTGAATATTTCCTTTAAATATCGGGTGGCTTCCTTATTAATACGGTTATGGCCCGTTATACATACGTGTCGAGTAAATCCAGTCGCTAAAACCGGTCCGTTTTTTCCAAGATGGGCCACATATTCAAAAAGAAAAGAAGCGTTTTTTTCCGGGACAAAAGTTGTTTCAACCGAGATCAGATCGTCATACTTAGCAGAATTCAAATACTTAACTCCGCTTTCAACCACGGGGAGCAGCAACCCCTTTTCTTCGCATTCCCGATATGTAAAACCTTGTTCCCTTAACCATTCGGTGCGGCCAACCTCAAACCAGATCAAATACACCGAATGATGAACAATTCCCATTTTATCGGTTTCCTGATACCTTACCCGAAATTCAATTGTTGATTTCATATTTCCTCCGTATTGGAACGAGTATATATACAATAGATTTCTATATTATACATGTCCGCAATTCCTCCTCCAAAAAAGCGAGTGATTTGGCGAAAGTAGAAATATTTAACATTTACCGATAGCTTTTCCTTGATAAACTTTTATAAGCAGTGTAAAATGTTATATAGATATTGATAATGTAATAAATTCCAGTTTAAGGAATTTTGTTGCCATATTCTTACAAAGCTATTTCGCATCATTATTTTTATAGAATCGAGGTTCATTGGATGACAGGAGAACAAATTGCAAAATTAATAATGGCTGGTAATGAATTGGGGAAATCACGCTCCATATTAATGGATCTTTTAAAAGAAAATGGTGATTTTTCAAACCGATTGGCAATGATTGTCGATAAAGTAAAAGAATGTGAAGATGAAATTAGCAATATTCAATTTGGCAAATAAAAAAGCCCAGCAGGGCTTTTTTATTGCAAATATTTGGATGTGATGATCAAATATGAGTAAAAAAATACTTGGGGTTGGAGTATTACTATTCTTGCTTTTATTCATTACCGGTTGCGGTCAAAGGGTTTATTGGGTGGTTTTTACCGCAATGCCGGAAGAACATGAGCAAATTCATTTAATTCAATCGGACGGCGCCCGTCATTTAAGCCTTAAGGTCAGCTCCAAATGGCAGTTCAATCCCAGTTGGTCCCCGGATGGTAAAAAAATAGCTTTTGCGGTTATGGATGATGATGATAATACCGATATTTGCACGATTAATTTGGAAGGTGGAAAATCTCATTTTTTAACCCATGGAGGAAGCAATTCCAGTCCCGTTTGGTCGCCGGATGGTAAAAAAATAGCTTTTGTTTCAAAGGTTGATGAATATCTGCAAATTTTCGTAATCAATGCCAACGGCGGTCATTTACAGCAAATCACAAATACTGCCGCTGATAATTGGAATCCAATGTGGTCCCCGAAAAACCATCGGATGATTTTTGTTTCCAATCGGGATGGCAATGAAGAAATTTATAGGATGAATACCGACGGGACCGGTCAAACCAATCTAACCCAAAATAATTCTACGGATGATTCGCCTGTATTATCTCCTAACGGTCAATGGATAGCTTTCCGTTCCAAGCGGGACGGAAATTATCAAATTTATGTCATGCGAAACAATGGCACTGGCCTTTATAATCTTACTAAAACCAGCTTTGATGATGAATTTCCCGCTTGGTCACCAGATAGTACAAAAATTTCCTTTGTTTCCAAACGGGATGGAAATGAAGAAATTTATGTTTCGAATGTAAGCGGCAATTCAGCATCGCGGTTAACTGTGAATCCGGGCGCCGATCGTTGGCCGTCCTGGTCGCCGGATGGTTCTGAAATCGTCTATGCTTCATTTCGGGATACCAATTGGGAAATATGCAAGAACCGCCTGAATGACATCCGGCCAACTTTACTTACCCAGACACCATTTGATGAGTTTGAACCCTTTTGTGCGCCCTAAATGGTATGGCTCCCTATATCAGTATATTTTGATGATCAACTTTATGAAACATTTTCCATTGATTCCAGAAGATTGTTGAAAAGAATTTCCATTTTATCTCTAATTGCAATGATTTTAAATTTTTCTTCATTTGGAATTGTTTTCGCTACCTTTTGGAGATTCTCTACGAATTGTCCCAATTGTTCCTGAATTACAAAAAAATCCTGTTGCAACTTATCGGCTTTGGAGAATTTACTCTGTTCCTCGTAATAAGTGACCACTGTTTTTTTTATAAATTCGCTTAAATTAATATTTTCCGGCAAAAGGTTAACTATCTGCAAAAATCTGCGATCCACCTCACTGCGGGCCCCGGCGCGAAGTCTGAATTCCCTGGGTTGAAGTCTTAATTTCCCCATCGCTATCTAGCAACTCCTTTATTCATTTAAAATATTCTTGTATTGTAATTTGTATTATAATGAATAAAATTCGTTTTGACAATGGATTCCAATATCACATTATCGGCCAAAAATCACCTGAATATACCCTCTTGGAAACTCCGGTAAATTTCTCAAGAAATTCCTCTTGAGAAGAGTTCCCGGCCGGTGTTTTTACGATCAATAAAAAAGGCGCCCCTCATCAAACGCAAAGAAGTACCTTTTTTCCACCAAAAGCAATGCCCGATTCGAAAAAATATCATTCGTAATCGGCCATTGCTTTGTCGCCGTTAAAATAAAGAGTGATTTTTGACAAATCCGCTAAATCAAACTTTTCCCAGGTGTATTGATTACCATCCTCATCGATTACCATGATATCCCAATATTTTTCATCCCGGCCGGTAAAGGTGATATCGACGCTCTCGCCATCTTCCAGCACGTTTTGAAGAATATTTTCTTTCCAATCATCCGACTGTGTAGGAGATATATAAAGTTCTTCAATAGCGGTTCCCGTTTGATTGACCAGGGTGAAATCTTGTTTTCCCGCATATCCGTTTGTCGAAACAGCTAATCCCAAAATAACCGTTAAAGTTAAGATCCATAAAATTCTCCTCAAAATCTACTCTCATCTCCTTGCTATCCAAAATTTGTAAATTATTATTTCTTCACCGCAAAAGAAATTCCTCTGAACAAGTTATCAACCTAAGTTCTTCCGATGCGTTCTTCTTTATAAATCTTCCCTTGATAACTCCAGCGTCCATCGCCAAGACTCTTGGCGGACTTATCGTCACCGGTAATATCGTCAGTTTCTTTGTCAATTTTTTTTTCTTTTTCTTCATTCAGCCCGGGGGCTTTTTCATTCATACCTTCCATAACTTTCTCCTCATTCATATCCTTACTCACATATCCATATATCCTTCTTTATCACTCATTCAGCGCTATTCAAGGTCCTGCTCTAGATTTTAGTGACGTTTTCCGCTTGTGGACCACGCACGCCTTGCGTTAAATCGAAATGAACCTTCTGCCCTTCTTCCAAAGATTTGTAACCTTCCATCTTGATTGCGGAAAAATGAACAAATATATCATCGCCACCTTCACGTTCGATAAAACCAAAACCTTTGTCGGAATTGAACCATTTAACCTTACCTTCCATTCCAAAACCTCCTATAGAAATTAAAAATCGACTTAAAAACAGATTCTTATCCTTATTATTCCTCGCCAGAAATAAGAATATCCTCGGAAAAATAGAATTTTTTACGGGATATCCTTTTATAATTCAATATGAATGAATCCATCAGCGCCTCCCAGGTAAAATCCTCCGGCTCATGAATGTAAAATATATCCAAACAAAAAATTAATTCCAAAACTGAAAAAATTGATTATTCATTGATTCTGTGTTATGATATTGGAAAATAGAGGAAAATTCCGGCCTAATTTGGCCTGATGGTAACTTTCGTCCCAATCGGTACTATTCTGGAAAGATTGAGGACATCTGCGTTATACATTCGTATGCATCCTTTGGATACCTGCCTACCGATGGACCCCGGGTCATTGGTACCGTGTATACCGTAATGCGCTTTATTCAATCCCATCCACATGGCTCCATACGGTCCGCCCGGATGAGAGGCTTTATTGATAATCCAAAATATACCGGATGGGGTCTGATTTAAAATGGTTCCGATTCCAACCGGGTATGATTGAATAACTATATTATCATCCAATAGGTAAAGCCGGCGTTTCCCCAAGGAAACTATGATTGAATAAGCCACAATCATCACCCGTGAGTATGGTATGCATCATTTAAACCAATTGCTTTTAATCCGCGAATTTGATTTTAAGAAGGTAGGCAGGAAGGATTTAAGCAGGCGACGTATAAATTACTCAACAATTTGCTTTAGGACTGTTTTAATAAAAATACTTACACAGAAAGAAGACAACGCATGCAGCAACCAGAAAAACGGATTAAAATTTTCGAAGGCTATTGTCCGGTACTGAAAGCAAGCCATACTATTCAAGTCCTCTATACCTTGATAAAAGTTGGTAATGAACCGCCGGTTTATGAAGCTTTTTCCTTTGATTGTGACAACATGGAAAATTGCACCGTGGAAGATTGTCCAATCGGAGCAAGAGTTGATGATTCGTCCGAGTTCTAATGATACTCAGGGAAGAGGTCGCTAAAAATGATGATTGAAACCGATAGGTTATTTCTGCTTCCGTTAACAGGCGCTCAATTAAAATCATGGATCGAGGATATCCCCGCTTTAGAAAAAGAGCTAAACTGTATCTACCGTGCGGAACCGATGGAAGGCGTATTTTTAGATATTGTAAAAGGACAATTAAAAATTCTTATGAAAGATGAGCCGAATTATTTATATCATAGCTTTTGGTTTCTCGTGCGCAAGTCGGACAGGATTGTTGTCGGATCTGCCGATTTTAAAGGCCTGCCTAACATCGACGGCGAAGTGGAGATTGGGTATGGACTTGGCAAGGAGTTTGAACATAACGGCTACATGACAGAAGCAGTTAACGCTATGTACCGTTGGGTTATGGAGCAAGAACATGTTTCCCATGTAATCGCCGAAACCGGTATTGACGGCATTGCATCTCAGAGAATATTGGAA
This sequence comes from Bacillota bacterium, assembly GCA_023429995.1. Classification (GTDB taxonomy): domain Bacteria; phylum Bacillota; class UBA4882; order UBA8346; family UBA8346; genus UBA8346. The sequence continues at coordinate 69,679 of JAEZCE010000070.1, forward strand.
CGATGCGGGTTTAAACCGTATAAGCATGGAGATACCCTATGGTGGAGATTATAAGGGAATTTACCACTCCATCCATACACACTTATCCCACTTTTACACGGAGAGGGCCAACCCAATGTCATCAAGGGATAATTCCATATTTTGTAAGGATTCCAATTGCCTATTTTGACCTCACCCCGCCCTTTCCGGCGATGCAACTCAGAGAAGCAAATTCACGGCGAGGGATCACCTCTCTACCTCGAAGCCGTCATTGAAACCGCGCGCGGGACTTCGCCGGGAGACGCCGAGTAAGAGGTCGGCATTTAGACCCGAGAGTTTTGGGAAATTTCTCCATGATAGCCTGATGACATTGGGGGCCAACCTGTCTCTCCCCCCACCACAAAAAAAAGCCTAAAATTCGATCCGGTTTTTGTTTGCTTGCATAGCCTTATAGGCTTGCAGTTCACTTCGGATACCAATCAATGCATCATTATATAGTTCCCCGCATTTGGAGCATATTAGCGCCGGGACGCTTTCGACAACAATATCTTGTGGATCCAAACGATAAGTAACATCTGTTAAAATGGGAGAAGCCTCCCCTCCACAACTGCATTCCGTTTCTGCCAAAGTATAATCAAAAAGCGTATGGTCAATCATTTCTAATAATTCCGCGCATAATGGGGACGTTTTTTCCCCTTCGTTGATATTGGCTTTCAATAGGATAATATATTGGTCCTGTGAGAAACTTATCAATAGTTTGCCGCTGTCAATTCTACTCTCTGTCTGGTACGCTAAATGCTTATGAATTTCTTTGTCCCCCGGATTGAACCTGGCGATAATTTTTAAAATTTTACCGGTAGCTATCAAACGTTCCAGAGCAACTTTCCTGTGAATGCAAATCCGGTGAGGGTCCGGTTGGTGGTCATATTGAGTAAGACTCGGAAAAAGCACGATTCTTTTTTCAATTAATTCTTTTACCTCTTTTGTAATATCAAGCATCCGGTTTTTACCGGTGATTTTCTGGATAGTTTTCAAAATGGCTTTTGCTTGACGTTCCTCAATACCAAACTCAACCCCTTCTTTCTCAATCAGCGATGAATTTGCCACAAGAGTTAAGAATTTTAATTTGGAACGTTGCTCTTTTGAAAGCTGAATAAGATCTTCGATTTTTCCCTTATAAGTGATTTTATCATTACTTACAATTTCAATTTCCAACACTTGTCAGACCTCCAGGAATAGTGTAATGAAGTTTTATGGGTACTTCTTGTTCTTTCAATAAGTTCCTTCATAAAAAATAATAATTCGGCAGAAAAATCTCTTTTATCAGGGGAAATATTGTTAAATGCCCGGAGGAAAGTTCAAGGGAATTAATTTTCGGAGAGTATAAAATAAGCACAATGGATTGGCTATGGGATGGAATCATGGGTGAACAACACCGGGGAAAAGGCTGGAAAAAATATATAAGACGGAATCCAGACTAAAAAGAAGCCGTCGCAAAAGGTTTCGTCAATCCGATCGATAACTTATCGCCCCAAAATAGGCAACAATTTATCAATTCGCTATCTCCCCTCAGACCTTTTACTTTTGCGACAGCCTTTTTGATTATTTGAATCCGCTCGAAAAAATTTTCACCCGTATCTCTATCTCGTTATCTTCTGCCGGTGATTGGAATGCATATGTCCTGTCCCCGTTGAAGATTGGCATTGGGGTTGGCGGCAGCCAGTACATCTACGGAAATTCCATATCGCCTCGCTAAGCTGCCAAGGGTGTCCCCCCGTTGAACCGTATAGGAGCGACAGCGATACCGGTCGGGCCGTCCCTGATAAGGTTGACCGTAGTACTGGTCTGGTTGGCCATATTGATCCGGTTGGCCTTGATAAGGTTGACCATACTGACCAGGCTGACCTTGAGACGGTTGACCATACTGATCGGGTCGATTATACATTGACATTCGATTATATCTCCCCATTCTTTAAGAATCTTTACTATTATAATATGGAGAAAAAGGAATGCTGATAATTTTTATAAGCATATTCTTAATGGCATAAATACTTCTGCCTTCCGGCCCAAAACAAACATGTTCAGACTCTTTCCATTGAAAATTATTATCAATGGATACCAACTGCGCATTTTGTTTATACTTATTTTTGTGATTGGCAAGAAATGAACTCTTCAATCAATTGGAACCAATGCGCGTATGCGTATCCTGATTTATGCTTTTGCCTTTTCCATAAGGAGAACCCATGCTTCAATTTTTCAAACGAAAGTTGACATTTTTTAAAAAAAGCCGGCAACATCCCCGGACAGAACGAGAATTTCCTGTAAAATCCGAAATTTCCCCTACCGAAATATCGAAAAATCTCTCGACCAATTTTGACCGCATTCATAAGATTTTCGATAACAGCGCCGATTTGGTAGTCCGGCGCTTTGCCATCGGCTCCCTTTCCATTGAAGCAATGATCGTAAACTTGAGCGGAATGAGTGAATTAAAGTTAATCAACGATAACATCATGGGTTCATTGATGGGGGAAATAAAAAAAACCGCTTCCCCGGAGCGGATTACCTTGGAATACCTTAAAGATTCCGCCATTAACTTGAATGGGGTTCATGAAACCAGCTTCATGGACGAAGCAGTGACCGCTATTCTCAATGGTAATGCGGCCTTTTTTCTGGATGGCTCATCCAAAGCCCTGATCATGAATACCAGGACCTGGGCCCATCGGGGTGTCCAGCAACCGGAGACCGAACCGGTCGTCCGAGGTTCCAGGGAAGGTTTTACTGAAACCTTATCCATTAACATCAGCCAGATCCGGAGAAAAATCAAGGATCCCGAATTATCTTTCGAAAAGATTCAACTGGGCCGGCGAACCCGGACCGAAGTTTGTGTGGTTTTTATCCGGGATATCGCCAATCCCAAAATTGTGGCGGAAGTATGGCGGAGGCTCAAAAAAATTGACATTGATTCGGTGTTGGAATCGGGTTATCTTGAAGAATTCATTCAGGATGCTCCCTTCTCCATTTTCCCAACAGTCGGCAATACGGAAACCCCCGATAAATTCGCCGCTAAAATATTGGAAGGCCGGGTCGGCATATTGGTTGACGGAACGCCATTTGCTCTGACCGTTCCGTTTCTGTTTATTGAAAGCTTTCAGGTTGCGGAAGATTATTACTCCCGCTCCTTTTTTACTTCTTTAATCCGCTTGATTCGTTTTCTCGCGCTCCACCTGACCATTGTCCTGCCCGCGCTTTATGTCGCGGTGATCACATTCCATCCCAATGTTGTCCCGGAAACCCTATTACTGACCATTGCCAGAACCCGGGAGGGAATTCCCTTTCCCGCCTTCATCGAGGCTTTGGTGATGGGCATTTTTTATGAGATGTTCCGTGAAGGAGCGGTGCGAATGCCGCGCATTGTGGGACAGGCAGTCAGCATAGTGGGAGCCCTGATCCTGGGAGAAGCGGCGGTTAATGCCGGAGTGATCAGCCCGATTATGGTCATTATCACCGGCTTGACTGCGGTGACCGGGTTTTTGCTCCCGCCTCAGACTGATTCCATCACCTTGCTACGAATTCCGTTGCTGGTCATCGCCTCCTTTTTTGGCCTTTTCGGAATTATCTGGAGTTATATCATTGTTGTGATCCATCTGGCGTCGTTACGTTCCTTCGGCGCCCCTTACTTTTCACCGATTATGCCGCTTACATTCGCGGATTTAAAAGATTCTTTGGTCAGGGTACCCTGGTGGATGATGAAAACCAGGCCGCGATCCATCGACTGGCAGGGATCGATCCGGGAGGGTGAAAATCTCCAGCCCAATGCGGCCGGACCGGAACCTCCGGGAGAGCAGGAATCATGAAAAAATACTTCATTTTCGTATCCATTCTTTTAGGGGTAATCCTCCATGTTGCCGGCTGTTGGGATCAGGTTGAATTGAACAAGCGCGCTTTCATTATAGCGCTTGGGATTGACAAAGCCGAGGAAGCGGGGAAAATCACCCTGACCTTTCAAGCGATCATCCCGTCCCGATTGGCCGACCCGCTGGGGCATAGTGAAAAAGCGTCGGCAGTCCGGGTGATTTCCACCAGCGGTGTGACGATTTTAGACGCTACCAATAACTTCCAGAAGCAGACTAACGCAATTCCTTATTTTCTAAAAAACCGTCTGTTGATTATTGGCGAAGATTTAGCCCGGGAGAGTGTTCAACCGGTCATGGATTATTTTGTCCGCAACATGCAAAGCCATCCCCGGGCTTGGGTTTTGATCGCGAAAGGAAAGGCTGCCATGATCGTAAAATGGAAAAGCGAAGTGAATCAAATTCCCGCCAATTATATTACCGACTTACTGTATTGCAGCACCAGACAGGCAGTCACCGCTTTTGCCACGGAGGATATCCACCGTTTTATCCTGGCGCTTTCAAGCCCCTCAACCTCCCCTGCCACCTCCGGCATTGAAATCGTCCAGGAACGGACCAACGAGCCTCCTGAGATCAGAATATTCGGGACTGCAGTTTTTAAACGGGATAAACTGGCCGGGTGGATGGGATTACGGGAAACCCGGGGGTTACTTTGGATTACCAATCAATCTACCCAAGGCATATTGGAAACCGGGTATCCTGATCCCCGGAAACGGAATTTGGTTCAGCAAGTAACCCGATCAAAAAGTAAAATCAAGCCAAAGCTCAACCACGGCAAAATTGAAATTGAAATCAATGTAAGGGAAGAAGGAAGTATCGGAGAACAGGACGGCAGTTTGAAATTGACCGAGCCCGGCATGACTCGGATCCTGGAAAAACGCAAAGCCGCGGAAATGAGAGGAGATATCGAGCGTTGTCTTAAAAAATGTCAATGGGAATTTCATTCGGATATCTTCGGTTTCGGTGAAGAAATCCAGCGCAAGTTTCCCAAAGAATGGGCACGGTTGGAACCGGAATGGGATAGAGAATTTTCACGTCTGAAAATCAAGATAAACACCAAAGCGCGGATCAACGGGACCGGTTTTATCACTGACCCCATCAACCTCAAATAAGAAAGGAACTTCATTTTGTTTCAGGATCAAGAAAAGATATCGGGTAATCAAGCCCTCATGCTAACTTTAGCCGCAGGTGTCGGTAATATTTTCGTCGTTTTAGCGGTTCCGGCCATCCAGGAAGCCGGCCGCGACGGATGGCTCCCAGTATTCATTTCCTATGGACTGGCCATAGGGATCGGCCTTTCTTTGTTTGATTTGGAACGTCGTTTTCCCAATCTCACTTTTATTCAGCTTTTACCGGCTGTCTTCGGAAAAGTATTGGGTAAGCTGGCCGGGTTATCCTATATCCTAGGCTGGTGGATCATGGCCCCCCTGATCATCCGGGAAATTGCGGAACTTATCCGCTTTTTCCTTCCTTTCACCCCAACCTGGGTGATTGTTGTTTTTATGGCATTGCTGGTTGTTTACGTAATGTATAAAGGATTTGAAGTTTTTGCCCGCACGGCTGAACTTTTCGTGGTGCTGATCATCTTTTTGATTATTTTGATTCTTGCTCTCAACTTTTCGAATTTTACCTGGAATAATCTGACTCCGGTCTTGGCAAACGGATTCGGTCCGGTGCTGAAGGGTTTATGGGTCCAATTCCCTTATGCCCTGGAAACCATTTTATTTATGGCCTTATGGCTTCCCTGCGTGAATAAACGCCAGGACGGCCTCCGCGCAATTTTATTGGGCATGCCGCTGGCCGGGATATTGTTAACGATTTTGGTCGCCGCCAACATTGCTTTTACCGGAATCACTTTGACCGCCCGTTTTATTTTCCCGGTTTTTTACATGTCGCGCTACATCTTCATCGGCAATTTCCTTACGGGTATGGAAGCGGTTTTTATGGTTTTATGGCTAATATCAAGCTATCTGGAAATCCTCGTTTTTTATTATCCATCCGTAGTCGGACTGGCGCAGTGGCTTAACTTAAAAGAATATCAACCGTTAATCCTGCCGATGATGTTGATCACGGTCATCCTAACGCTAGTACCATCCAATGTCATCGAAGTAATTAAGCTTGATACTTTAAAAAACCCCATCATCATATTGCCTTTGGGTTTGTTGATCCCCATTACCTGGCTGGTGGCAGTGGTTCGAAAGTTGAACCGTTCATAAATCATCGGGGTGATTTCATTCTTTTTTCCTTAATGCAATCCGGGAAAATTCAACATATGTTATCGTAGAATCTTTTACCGGGAGGTGTATAGGATGGGATTTGCTGACGGCGCCGGTGTGAACGCCGAAGGGTTTGGGGGCGGCGGTTGTCTTTGCATTATTCTGATTCTTTTACTTTTCTGCTGCTTCTGCGGTGGTGGCCGTTTTATTTAATAATTCCGTAAAATCAATTCATAAAAGGATGCCGGTTTGTGGGGGCATCCTTTTCATTTTATGACATCGGCGCTTATTCGCAGAGCCTGATGCTTGCCGCTATCGAGCAGGGCCTTTCCACCATACCCGCGATAACGCTCGTGCTTTATCCGGACGTTCTCCGGCGGGAATTGAAAATCCCGGATAATCTGAAAATTACCATCGGCATTGCCATCGGTTATGCGGACAACGAGAATGGAATCAACAACTTCGTCAGCGGCAGGAGTTCCCTTGAAGAAACCGTGCATTTTCTCGACGAGGAAGGGAAATAAGTTATCTCACCGATAGCGCCGGATGGGGATTGAAACGGTCAATCCCCTCAAAATATCCCTTTGGGATGATATAGAAAAAATTAGTAAACATTATCTCCAAAAGAAATCCATATATTCCCGTACCATACCCCCTTCTGCCCCACATCGCCCATAAACCCAATCCCGGCCGGGATTATGTCCATGGGGCCACCCTTGGGCAAGGCGTTATCAAAAAAATGATGACGAATTTCGAAGGTTAAAAAAGACCTTCCCCCCGGCAAGCCAACTCCGGAAACCAAGTCGGCTTCCGGGGTTGTGGGGGTGTGGGGCAAATGGGGGTTGCAAAAAACATATATATTTTTCTTTCATATAAAATTTGCTGACTATTCCGTTAACTCAGGGAAATTGTTAAATAGCTCTTAACTGGTCTTTTTAAGATGAGGCGCTTTACCGATAATATCCCAAGGACAGTCGGCCATTGCCGTAATACATCGCTCAAAAATCCGGTCCAGCATGTGACGGCGATTAAAACGATAACTGAATTCATCAAGATAGCTTTGAAGATATTTTGAATCCAGACCATGAAATGTGCCGCCAATCAGCGCTTTGGCATTTGAAACCATCGTATGCA
>JAEZCE010000076.1 GCA_023429995.1 Bacillota bacterium
TGCATACGATGGTTTCAAATGCCAAAGCGCTGATTGGCGGCACATTTCATGGTCTGGATTCAAAATATCTTCAAAGCTATCTTGATGAATTCAGTTATCGTTTTAATCGCCGTCACATGCTGGACCGAATTTTTGAGCGATGTATTACGGCAATGGCCGACTGTCCTCAATGGACGTATTGGGATATTATCGGTAAAGCGCCTCATCTTAAAAAGACCAGTTAAGCGCTATTTAATAATTTCCCTGAGTTAACGGAATAGTCAGCATATATATAGCTCCCCAAAATTTTCAAGATCATTTTGAGCCAGCGAAACATTTGGTAGATAATGTATATTCATGAGGGGCAGGAGGGTCAGGAGGGTGTAAAAATAAAAAGCCGGTTTTATATTCTCCCGGAGTTCTGCGGAGATAAAGCTGTGTGCATAAAAGCACGACACCGAGGCCTTTAGAACGTTTTTTAATATCCCCCGCCCCATCGTTCACCTTGGGGCGGAGATGAAATCTTTTTTTCGGGTTTCGAGGGTTGCGCTCCTAAGTTCAAACATCCCGGTGAACTCTCCATTCCAGCCGGTTTCCTTTCAGACGCCACCCCTTACCCCCGGCTCTTCTTGAGCCGCCAAATAAAAAAGACCCTTCCCCGCCCTAAATTGCCTGCAATTCAATGGCATTTTCAAGAGGGAAGAGGCCTTTTAAGTTTTTAGGCTAAATCAATGGACCGGTTCACCCTTTCCAGGAATCCCGGAGGGGCACAATCTGGTTGAAAACCAGATGTCCGGCCTGAGAATCCGGATCAACCACGTAATAACCCTGGCGTAAAAATTGGTAGTGGTCTCCCGGCTTGGCCGTTGCCAAACTTGGTTCCACCAAACACCGGGTCAGCGCCTTCAAAGAATCCGGGTTCAGATTGGATTTATAATCGCCCTCGGCGGCGTCCGGGTTTTCCACCGTAAACAAATGGTCATATAACCGCACTTCAGCTGGGACGGCATGTTGAGCGGTTACCCAGTGTAAAGTGCCTTTGACCTTGCGGCCATCGGAAGACCATCCGCCCCGGGTTTCCGGATCATAGACACAATGAACTTCAACCACTTCACCGGAGGAGTCTTTCACCACATTAACGCAAGTTACATAGTAAGCATATTTGAGGCGCACTTCCTTACCCGGGGAGAGCCGGAAAAATCCTTTGGGGGGATTTTCCATGTAATCTTCCTGTTCGATAAATATTTCCCGGGAAAAGGGAACTTTTCTATGACCGAGTTCCGGATTCTCCGGATTGATCTCCGCATCAAACTCCTCCACCTGGTTTTCGGGATAATTGTCGATGATTACTTTCAGCGGCCGCAAAACTCCCATCACGCGCGGCGCTTTAATATTTAAATCTTCCCGCAGGCAATGTTCGAGCAAAGCGATATCGACCATGCTGTTGCTTTTGGCCACGCCAATCCGCTCGCAGAAGTTCCGGATCGATTCCGGAGTATAACCACGGCGTCGTAAGCCGGAAATGGTCGGCATCCGGGGATCGTCCCAACCGCTTACATAATTGTTTTTAACAAGTTCCAGGAGCTTCCGCTTGCTCATTACGGTATAATTCAGATTCAAACGGGCAAATTCAATCTGGCGGGGCGGCGTTGGAAACTCATCCCGGAATTGCTCCACCACCCAATCATAAAGCGGGCGGTGATCTTCATACTCCAAGGAACACAAGGAATGAGAAACCTCTTCGATGGCATCCGAAATGGGGTGGGCGTAGTCATACATCGGATAAATACACCAGGCGTCGCCGGTCCGATGGTGAGTGACCCGCCGGATACGGTAAATCACCGGATCTCTCATGTTGATATTGGGGGAGGCCATATCAATTTTGGCCCGTAGTGTCCGGGAGCCGTCCTCAAATTCTCCGGCGCGCATGCGGCGGAATAAATCCAGATTCTCCTCCACGGAGCGGTTCCGGTAAGGGCTTTCTTTCCCCGGTTCAGTCAGGGTGCCGCGATAGTCTCTCACCTGGTCGCCGGAGAGATCACAAACATAGGCTTTGCTGTTTTGAATCAATTTTTCGGCGCATTGGTAAAGCCGCTCATAATACTCGGAAGCATAATAAAGCCGTTCCTCCCAGTCAAATCCCAACCAATGAATGTCTTCCATAATGGAATCCACATATTCGGTGTCTTCCTTCACCGGATTGGTATCATCAAAACGGAGATTACACCGGCCTCCGAATTTCAGCGCGATTCCAAAATCAATGCACAAGGCTTTGGCATGTCCGATATGCAGATATCCGTTGGGTTCAGGAGGAAAACGAGTGTGCACCCGTTTACCATGTGCTCCGGTTTGTAAGTCTTCCTCCACAGCATCTTGAATAAAGTTGGAAATTACCGGATTCGACTTTTCGGCAGAATCATTCTCCGCTGTTTTAAAACTTCCATCATTCTCTTTCTGGGTTTCCATTGATAGGTCTTCCTCCTTCAATTAACTAACAGGTCAAACACTCACTTTTCAGGCAAAAATCCCAGGGTTTTTCTTCCATCGATCTTACATTTAAATTCTATTATAAACAATTTAACGCCATTTGCCAACGTATTTTAGGAATTCATTCCTTGAAAAAAGGCTGCCGCGGACAAAAAGCGCTATGAAAATGTCATCGAGCTTGGTTTTATTCCCCTGGTGCCGGGCGCCTTGAGGTTAACCGGAAACCGGAAGGAAAAGAAGTCCTGGACTCTTTTAACAGCAGTGTTCAAAACCTTTAGCGCGAAATAGTATGTACGTTCACTCCAAATCCATTGGTAAAGGAGCATTTACATGTTCTTAATCGCTTTTATGTTGTTATGGTCCTATACTTCAAGATATGAAAGTTCGGACCATCGCTAAAAACCCATCAGGTAAAGCCGGGCGCTTTAAAATCACCGCCCGGCTTTATCCGCCACAGAAAGTCAAAAGTTCCCCCTCTTAGCATCGGCCGCCGGACTAAAAAATATGTCCCAGCATAATCTGGTAGGAATGATCTCCCTCTTCCCCATAGCTATATCCGATATAAAGTTGTCCAAAGATAGTCGCGCTTAAAAAGCCCACCGCAATATCACTTTTTAAATTCCGGGAGGACCAATCCTCAAAAACTCCTCCGTTTTCATACCACAAGCCCAGGTAAATGTTCCTGCCGCTCATCGGCAGATGCCCCAAAGCTTTAAGATAACCGATATTTCCCAATACATAATTGCTTCCCGATAATTCATTGATATTGTAACAACCCAAACGGAAAGGTCCCCCTAGATGGAATTGCTGGGTCCAGGGAGGAATCCCCTCAAACGAGCCTCCCGCAGCCACCATTGTAAAAACCATATCTTTGGCTCCAACCGGGAAACACGTAATTAACTGCGTTTCTAACTGCCCGAAAGAACCGCCGCTTCCCGGAACACAATCATACCAATTAGCTTCCGTCTTCCAATCCAGGCCTTTTTTGGCTAATATCATTTCATCATTGTTATTAAAACTCCAGGCAAGATGGGTCCGGCGGATAGTCCCATTTAAATCGGAAGGGATTTCATTACCGGACTGTCTCCGGAGAGTCTGGTTTCCAAGCGAATAACCAACCCGCAGTTCCGCGCTTTTTTCAAAACGGTATCCGCCATCCAACCCGATTTCCGAATAGTAATTTTTATAGGAATTCATGGGATACCCATCCTGAAAATTACTGAGATTCGTTTCCTCCATTTTGATAAAAGGCGCTATAAAAAAATTACTTTTGCGAAGAGGTTTATAGAGCTCCGAAAACAGGTAAATTTCACTTCCCACTCCGATATCGGCGCGCAGTTCCGAGCCGGGTCCGTTGATATTGAAAGCGGTAAACCGAAAACCGGGATTCACTTGGCTTTGTTTCTCCCCGATTTGAATATTCAGAGCGAAATCAAGGAAAGGCGGACCATACGGTTTTTCAACCGCAACAATCACTAGGGTAGAAACTCCATCCCGGACCTGATATTCATAACGTAAACTTTCATAAAGTGAACTTCCCAAAACATCGGTCAGGTCGGCTTCCAGTTCATCCGGATCCAGCAGCTTCCCTACATGATTCCGCAGCCGGTTTTTAATCATCCTGCCATTTTCTGATGACGTCCCCAAAACTACGATCTGTTCGGGTACGGGCTGAACGGTTTTTTTGCGCCGGTTGCGCTCCGTGAGGTATCGTTGCCATTCTTCCTCGCTTAAGGAATATTTCTTAAGACTGGATGCCTCGGCGGCTGCGGCTTGATATCCATAAACGATAAACTGGTCAATGGCTTTCCAACTCAACATTGACAGCTTGCCGCGTTGTGGCTCCAAAACCACATCCGCAATGGCTAAAGAACGCTGACTGTTGTTTTCGACGATGGCATCAATGGCGTTTAATAAGACAATACTTCCTTTGGAACCGCTTGGTTTTCCATGGTTGGCATTTAAATGAACCGCGATAATGACATCGGCGCCCATTTTCTTGGTAACATCCGTGGGAACATTATCATAAATACCGCCATCCACCAACTGCCGCCCGTCCCGCTCCACCGGTGTGAAAACACTGGGTACGGCCATGGTGGCGCGCATCGATTCCGCCAGAGAACCATCTCCCATAACCACGGCTTCATTGTTCATGATATCCGCAGCCACGCACCGGAATGGAATCGGCAGTTCATCAAAGCTCCGAATCGAAGAATAAGGTAGCGTTATCCTGCTCAAGAGTAAATTAATCCGGTAGCCACCCAAGCCCTGCGGAAATTTCAGGCTATTCCCCTTAAAGCCCATTTCCAGATCGGCCGAATAATTCCGCCGGTCTTCCTTACGCCGGAAATCAATATTTTTTAACGGAGGCGCCGAATCAAACAGCCGGTTCCAATCAATCGTCTTCAAGAAGACCTCGATTTCAGCGGCTGACATCCCCGTGGCGTAACAGCCTCCGATTAAGCCGCCCATACTGGTGCCCGCCACATAATCAACGGGGATCCGGTTTTCCTCCAGCCATTCCAAAACGCCGATATGGGCTAAACCCAATGCGCCGCCACCCCCTAAAGCAATACCGATCTTCGGACGCTCCATGGCGGAGTTATCGGCCAGGACGGGGTGGAATTTCAAACCAAAGCTCAGTACAACCAGGCCTAGCATTAAAATGATGACGTACTTCCCGCAAAAGACTGGTTTTCGGATCGATTTGGACCTTATTCGTCTCAATATCTTCTTCACCCCGGAATTTTATTCCCCATTAAAGTTCTGCATTTTCAATTCATTTTAAGTATTTATCATTCGAAGTCAATATCCTTTTTGAATTCACTGGATATGTGTTAACGAAAGTTAAAATTGTCCAATCGGGATATAAAAAAAGAAAGGCCGCCAGCTTAGCCTCTCTTTTTATCGAATCAATCAAGGTTACTATCAATTGGTAATCGTCAAGGTAATCATTTGCGGCGATAAAGGAGCGGTGATTTGGACATTGGCCGGAGTCGTATAGGTATAACGAATCATCTTTTGCGATTCCGCTACTTTTGACACACCGGTTACCAAATCAACCGGAGTGCTTTTTAAAGAAACTCCACCAGCACTCAACGCTCCCGAAGGCGCCTCCAAGGAAATCAAAAGGTCGGAATCTTTCGGCAATGCGGTATTTAAAACTCCGGTTATTTTTTTATGTTCCTCATTGGTGGTGATTCGATAAGTAGAAGTTGCCTCAATGATTTTAACGGTTTGCAAGTGTACGGTCACTGTCTTTTCACGGGTGATGTTCAAATCGCCGCCAAGCGCAATCTCATTGACCGCCTGTACGCTAAAGGTAACAGTCTGCGAAGTATTGCCGTTTGCCACAGCGAGGCTCCAGGTACTTGTCACAAAAAACACCATTGTTAAAACCATGCATCCATTTTTCATTGTTTTTCACCATAACCTGATCATTTATTTTCGGCGACCCGGCTGCCAATAGCTTTCACGAATGTTGCGCACTCGTTCCACCTTAGACCCGTGGTTTTGCGTCTCCAGCTTTCACTGGGTTTGCCATTATCGGATAAATTGTCGATATTGCCGTGATGGTGAAAATAAAAAAAACTTATTTTCGGCGACCCGGCTGTCATATGGTTTAACGAATGTTACCCATTCGCGCCACTTTAGACCCGCAGTTTTGCGTCTCCAGCTTTCACTGGATTTGCGATTATCGAACAAGTTTTTAATGGTTGTTAATTTATTATATCACTTTTGGGAATTTAAGCAAGACCGGCCATGGCCGCTTTTTTCATTGAATCACGCCTTCCTCGATGATTTGAATTTTCCGGATCACGGGAACGGCTTTAAAGACGATTTCTTCAGTTTGACCCGGTTGTAAATCCAATTCGAATTCATTGTTTTCAAAACTGTAATTTTCCAATAACCCGTCATCATATGCCTTGATCGTCCACTTGCCGGGCCTCATCCCGGAAAAAACGAATTCCCCGGTTTCGCCGGTAACCTGTTGAAAAGTTTCCAAACCGTCCGTTACCTCAATGATGGCATTCGCCAGGGGTTTTTCTTCGTTCCATTCACCGGACCCACTCCCTGCGTTTTGGCTTTCCTTTGCCCTATATAAGTTGTTACCCGTTACGTATAGTCCGTCATTGTTTTCCTTGGGTCTTGCCGTTACCAACACCGATTTTCCCTGAATCTTAGCGGCCTGAACCATCCCAATCTCAATTTTGTTCACTTCGCCTTTTTTCAATTCCACAACCAGAGGCAATGGTTGCACGGGTACCCGATCGAACCCGATAAAAGTTTTATCCATCAGGATTGTATAGTTTCCGGGATTTCCGGCGGTATAAGTAAACTCTCCCCGCTCATCGGTGACCACTTCGACTCCATTGATCAATAAAATCACTTTTTTGAGCGGAAGATGATCCTTCTGGGCGGCGTCAAACACCTTACCGTTTAAAACGCACAAATCGGTCCTTTGACTGACCGGTATATTCACCGGTAGCGTATAAGTTACCAGTAAAGAGCCTTCCAAATCCCGTTCATTCGAAGTTGATATTTGAGAGAGCTTTAAACTCCAGGAAAATTGCTTATAAGTATAGCGTACATTCCCTATCAAGTAATCCCGTTCCAAATCGGGTTCCCATCGGAAGTTACTTCTTTGATATTGAAAATTGAGGCCCAAATGATCGGTAACCCGTAAATCGGCCATGACCCCAACGTTATTGTTGGAATCCAACAATAAGGGAAAACTGTGATTTCCGATGTTGGCATATAACAAATAACTTCGCCCCGGGCTGGGTGAATAATTGATATTCAAGCCATAAATGCGAATATCCCGTTCTTCGACATCATCCCCTTGATCATCATACGCTCCTCCCAAAACGGAAGCGCCAAAGCGCCACTTTGAATAAAGTTTCTGGACCCCGAGTTTGAACGTGAGCGCTTCATAATCTTCCCCCGGAGAAGGTAATCGATTATTGCTGCGATAAGCGCTCAAAGTATAGGAGATTTGAGTCCCGGGACTGAGCTCTTGGGAAAGCGCCGCATTGTAAAAGGATTCATCATGAGATGAATATTGGGGGTTAAGATTGAGGTTATCCCGGAAGGAATGGTAGAAAAAGGACGCTTGATACCGGTTGAGAAAAGAATAGGCAGCCGACAATGTTGTTAAATCCGTGTCATGATAATTGCCGAAAAAGTTCGGCGCTGCATAGGTTTTTTCCAGCGAATAACTCCAGACATTGGAGAATTGTCCAAGGACATTGATGTGATAAGCATTCCCCCGGGAGTCCCCTTGATTTTCGGAATGATCCAAAGCATATTCCAAATTTACCGTATTATCGGCCAAGGGCTTCATTTCAGCCTGAAAACTATAAATCCGGTTATCCTGTAAAAGGTCCTGATCTTGGAAGTCGTAAGCCGAATGTAAGAAATTAGTCCGAAGCTGAAGCTTTGGATTCAGTTGATATTGATAATACAAGCCGGTTTCTTTTCCGTCCGGATTATTCCTGTTCTTTTCCGGATAAATCAACCCCATCCTCGAATTTCGGTGGTTGAGATTGAAATTCACATGATAAAGCGCATCCCAGCGTCTGGTGAGGGGTGAAAGAACAAAGCCGGCATCACCAAGATTGATATCATATTGATCATTGGATAGGCCAAGCTGCAGATGTTGTATCCCTTTCTCCGGATACCGGTCCGTAAAATCGGAGGCTGAAAAGTACATCTGTAATCGGTTGTTTCCCGCGTCATCAATCGTTCCGCCCCCTGAAAACTCCAAGCCGTACCCCGGATGATTGCCGTCGATTCCGGTGGTGATTTGCAAGACCGACGGGATCCGGTGAAATGGATCAAACCGGCCGTTAATGGTCGGTACAATGTCTACCCCAATGGTATCCTCTGTAAAAGACACCCCGGAGTTTTTAGCATAGGCCTTCACGGTAAGCAGGTGCGTAACATTGGTTTCGATTTTGGCATCGGTTTTTACCTTGATCGCCAGGGTCCGGGATTCTCCCGGTTGTAAAATCATTTCCAGTGGCTGGTATTGCGTAACATAAGATAATGAACTGTTCACCTGAAAACTTAAATCCAGCGGAACGTTTCCGTTATTTTGGTATTGCAGCGTTACCCCATAATCTTCGCCCGCGATCACAAATCCGGGTTTGTCCAAAACCACGGATTTAACTGTGGTGACTGAAGTGAGAGAAACGGTTACCGTATTGGTGGAGGTTTTCGCCGATCCATTGGTTGCAGTGAGGGAATAATGGACTAAATAGGAACCGGCCGGGGCCGCGTTGGAAAAAATGATCGATACTAATCTTACCTGCTGGTCACGGGCCTTGATTTGAAAGCCCGTGGGAGGCGCGAGCACACGGCAGTACGGAGGTAAAACCAATTCCTCCCGGAGATTCAGAGTGGAACCGGTGTGATTGATTACCAGATAACTTAGGGTTAAAGCCTTGCCCGGCTCGATTTGCAAATTTTCCGGAGCAATTTGCTTGATTTCCACACCCCGACCCTCATCGGCCCGGACTTTATGACCAAGGGAGCTCCATACCAAGACGGGTATAAAGAAGATGAACAAACAAATATTGAACTTTTTCATCGGATGATCATTTCATAATTGGCGCCAAAAACGTATTGATCCCCATTGTCAACAATAACGGCTGCCTTATATTCTCCTTTGGGAATATCCGGAAGCATGATTTTATGTCTTACCGAACAGGTGGGAAAAATCCGTTTTTTCTCACTGCCGAATGCGCCGAGGGATTTACCGTTTTTGTTGTACAGTTGTACCAGAACCGTTGGGTTTAGCCATCTTTCGCCGGTATTTTTGATATCGAACTGAAATATTTTATTCCCGTTTTCAGCGGAGATTTTCTTATTTAAAAACGCAATGGAACGGGTTCCGGTATCTTTGATATCCGTAATAATTTGAACACCATACCGGACGCTCGTTTGGAGTCCCAAAACGTATTTACCTTTCACATTAGGATTATCCCCGGCGGCTTCAACCGGCTCCACCATGATCAAACTCCAATAAGTTCCACGAAGATCCGGATTTTTCGGGACTTGAACACTATAGTTTACCGGGGCGGTCTGTCCCGCCGGAACTGTGACCCAGACGGTGCTTAATGCGACCCATTTGGCATTGGACAACGGGTTACTGCCGGGAAGACCGTAAGAATTACTGCCGTCGGCATAAAACAAATAATCGGTTTGATAAATCTTTACCTTACAGGAACTGCCGCCGGAATTTTTGATGATAATCGTGCCATTGTAACTCTCTCCGCCGCCCACTACTTTTTCCTGGGTTAAGGAACCGAGAACTTTTATATCGCCACTGGCGAAAACGTTTTGATACTCTCCCAAAAACAGCAGTGAAAAACTTAAAACCGATATCCAAAAAAGAAAGGCCTTTTTCATTCCATTCTCCTTCGTTATGAATTACGGGATGACGGTATAAACAACACCGCTTACATAATGATTGGGATCGGTTGCCAGTGATACTCCGGAAAGCTGGTACTGGATGGGAATATAGCGCACATCGCCGGTACCGCTGCATAAGAGGATTTTCGCAGAATTCACAACTTGAAAGGAAAGTCCGCCTCTCACTGTAACTCCTTCCTTTCCATCACCCGGGCCCGTTCTTCTCACATAAAGCACGAAGCTAGAGGGCCAATTCATTTCCGAACGGTTGATATAAACTTGCCAGACCGCGTCTTTTTTTCCGCCGACAATGGATAGAGTCGTGGCTCCGGCATCACTTTGATAGGTGGTACCCAGATTTGAACCGGCTCCCGAAGCCAAATTGGCGGAATTGACCGGGTTGGTCCATCCTCCCATTACGATGATGTTGGGTTGCTCCGCTCCAAATACCGGCTGAAAAGAAAATACCGGAATCAAAACCCCCAAAATAATCGCCATGCAATTCCCAGCTGCGTTTTTGGGTGTAAAGGGTCTACCCATCCGTGCTTTTTTCATTGTACCCCACTTCCAGGCTGTTCTATATTTAAATCCAATAGGCTGTCCAAAAAATCAGAAATATTAATTGGTAACCGTAAGAATAACCGTGCGCATTCCCGAGGAAACCATACCGGCTGCCACTGTACTGGAAAAAGTATAAGTGATCGTTTTTCCGGATTCTGCGACTTTCGATATCCCTGTCACCAGATCCGCCGGTTTCGATGATAAAACAACCTCTCCTAAACTCACCGCTCCACCGGGAGCGGCCAGTCTGATTTTAAGATAAGTATTGGCAGGCATATTGCTGTTTAGCATGCCGGTAATCTTTTTATTGGATTCATTGGTGGAAATACTATAGGTGGACGTAGCATTCACCTCGTCGGTGGGTTGCATGCCGGGAATAGCCGAATTGATTTTCATGGCAGCCGGATTCCCGCTTACTGTAAAAGTAGTGATCGAAGCCACGGGAACATGAATGATTTGCACGGCACTCGAAACTGCCAGTGTCATTTCCGTCAGGGCGCAGGTTAAAATGAAGCCGACCGAAATCAGGATTTGAAAGTTCTTCTTCCTTTTCATGCCAATTACTCCTAAAGCATAAGTAAACTAGTATAATATCACCTAGGAAAATTTAAATTTACTCCATGGGAGGGTAATAAAAAAGGGCAGCCGCAGCCGCCCCCGACCACTTCTGATGGAATCAATTTACAACGGTAAGTGTTACTTTTCGGGTTGTGTCATTAATAACACCGGCGGCTACCGATGCCGTGAAAGTATAGGTAATTGCTTTTTTATCGGCAGCTATCCTACGAATTCCATTCACCAAATCCCGCGGATTTTTGTTCAAGGCAACATTGCCCAAACTATTGGCGCCGTTGGGAGCGGCTAAATTAATCATCAAACTGGTATTGGCCGGCATATCCTCACTGAGAGATCCGGTTATTTTCCGGCTTTCTCCATTGGTTGTAATGGAATATGTAGTGGAATTGTCCGTCACGGACAAAAGATCGGAACCGGCTGTAGCACTGTTAATCACTAAGGAAACTTGATCACTGCTGGTAGAAATGGAATCGATCTCCGCAACCTTAAAAGTTACGGTTTGCGTTGCGGAGTTTGCGGCAAACGCATAAGTTGAAAAAGCGATCACACCGATTAATCCCAGAAAAACAAACATTCTAACCTTCTTCATCGTAAAATCCTCTTTCTCAAAAAAATTATAAGCTCATGATTTATTATAAAAGGCTGAAGATAGGATTGTCAATAGTCCGAGATGAGTATGCTTAATTTTGAAATCAGTAAAATTTGTAGGAATTTTATGTAAACTTATCTTAAAACTAAATCCCATCGCTCTTTCTATTTCAGCCCAGGGCTAAAAATCAGAAACGGCAATGGTTTTCCCATTAAAATCTTTAGCGTGACCATAGAAAAGTTCCTAATATTTTTTGGTTTCGCTCCCTCTCCCCGAGAGCAAACATCCTCAAATACTCATCATATGAACGACCCTACGGCACTACGTTCTCATATTTGACAGTCATTTTAAAAACCTCTCCTCCGGAAAATTTTTGTTATTTTTGAAACCTTCATATGTATTTCAATTATTCTTTCTATACTTATCATACTCCCGTGCTAACAGCGTTCTTGTTCTCTCGGTTCCATGAGCGGGTAAAAATATTGAGCAATCGGTTTCCAAAAGCTTGCCCCAGCTTTCAACCAATTGCTTTGGATCATCGGCAAAAGGAGGAAATACCGAATCTCGATATACTCCAAACATCGTGTCACCGGTAATCGCTATTTCGTTATCAACGATCACACTGATGGAACCAGTTGAATGGCCTGGGGTATGGATCACTTTTGCTTCAAATCCTAAATTCCTTAATTCCAACTGTTCATCCACTAAAATATCACCGGTAATTGCTTCATATTTGCAGAATGAACTAGCCAATTTTCCAAACCGCTTGATAAGAAAGCGGGTAACCCTATTTGAACCGGCCGGTAAAACATTGTCCCCGTTTCGCAAAAATTCCGCTTCACTTTGATGCACAATAATTGGAACAGCGTATCTTCTTTTAATGTTAGCGGCATTTTGAGTATGATCAAAATGGGTATGGGTTAAGATAAGTGCCACCAAATTTTCTTCATTACAGCCCACATGAATGAGCCTTGCATATAATTTTTTCCTTGAGTGTTTCCAACTCGTATCGATTAATAAAAATTTAGAATCGCGTTTCACCAAAAAACAATTACTTCTGCCCAATAGCAATCGGTAGATTAAAGTTCCTTTCTTGGTAATCCAGCTCTTCATCGCTATGTCCTCCCCGAATTCAACTGATTCACTTCGATTCCTTTTCTTCCACACGCCAAAGGGAGAGCTTTAAATCCACCAATCCGTTGGATTTAAAGTAAACGCCTTCATTTTGCAACATTCCACGCTGCCTTGCAACGCCGCCGAATACATCATCCGGCGCAAGCCCTCCTTTACTGTTAATAACCCGGTGGCAAGGAAGTTTTAAAGATTCCGGCGCATGAAACATAGCCTGTCCAACCTGGCGGGCCCCATGGGGCGAACCCAGTATCATGGCAATCTGCCCGTAGGTCATGACCTTGCCGGTTGGAATTCGGGCTACGATCTCATACACATGGCAAAAAAATTCCAGATTTTTCATTGTTTCTCCCTAAAATATTATTAAATTCTCGGTTTTTAGCAACTTGCCGCCTGATTTTTCGTTTATAATAAAATAACTTGTCCGGTGTTCAAAAATTTATTTCACCTTTAAAATATGGTTTTGTGTTACGATAATGATGTGGCGATCACAGGGGGGGCCCATATTTTGTTTGGCTATATTACCGCCAATTTCGAAAAGTTAACAACCGAAGAAAAACAGCACTATCAGGCCTACTATTGCGGCCTGTGCAGGGCGCTGGGGAATCGTTGCGGCGCGCTAAGCCGCATGACCCTCACTTACGATATGGCGTTTCTGGTTTTATTTCTTACGGCAATCTATAAGCCCAATACCGCCATGAACGATGGGCGATGCTTCCCTCACCCGTTAAAGCCCCGCCGGCATTGGAGCAATGAAATCACCGACTATGCCGCCGATATGAATCTCCTGCTCGCCTACTACAATCTCCTGGACGATTGGGCCGATGAACGCAAGGTTCTATCGCTAGGGATAGCCAAACTGTTTCAAAGGCAATATAATCAAATCGTTGCGCAGTATCCAAAACAATATTCAGTCATCAACAACTGTTTGAACGAACTGTCCGGAATCGAAAAATCCGGAGAATTGAACCCGGATATTCCCGCCGAATGCTTTGGAACCCTAATGGGGGAAATTTTTGTCCGGCAGGAAGACGAATATGCCCAAAATTTGCGTTCCTTTGGCAAAGCGCTGGGTAAGTTCATTTATATCATGGACGCCTGCCTTGATTTAAAAGCCGACATCAAGAAAGAACGCTATAATCCTTTAATCGCCATTCCGTCCGCCAATTTCAGGGATATTTTAAATCTGCTGATGGGCGAGTGCGTGGAAAAATACAAACTGCTGCCCATCCATGAGGATAAAAATCTGATTGACAATATCCTGTATTCCGGCGTTTGGACAAGGTACGAAGCAGAAAAACAGCAACCAAAGGAGACCCTTACGCAATGATCACCGATCCCTATCAAGTACTTGGAGTATCTCCAAGCGCTTCCAATGAGGAAATTACCAAGGCCTACCGCAAACTGGCTAAAAGATACCACCCGGATTTAAATCAAGGCGACCCGGAAGCCGCCAAAAAGATGAGCCAAATTAACGCCGCTTATGAACAAATCAAGAGCGGTAATGGTTACCGGTCAACCGGCGGTGGCGGTTACGGCGGTCAAAGCCAATACGGCAACCAGGGCGCCGGTGAAGGAGGGTATGATCCGTTCGGTGGCTTCGGCCCGTTTGGAAATTTCGGTTCATATGGAAACCAAAGAGCTGAAAATCCCCAATTTGATCCGGTTATTTCCTATCTACGCGCAGGATACTATCAGCAAGCCCTTTACGCCCTGTCCGCCATCACCGACAGAAGCGCCCCATGGTATTATTACAGCGCAATTGCCCATGCCTCTATCGGAAACATCATCCTGGCCTTAGACCATTCAAAAACCTCCATCCAGATGGAGCCGAACAATCTGGAATACCGGCGCCTCTACAATATCATTCAAAACAGCGGACGCGTATATCAACAACAAAGTGAGGGTTTTGGAAAGCCGGCCGTCACTTTGAATCAGATTTGCCTGGGACTTTGCCTTACCAATTTATGCTGCATGTTTTGTGGACGGCAGTGTTAGTGAATGGCAGGAGCTTTGCTCGATCCACCAACCCTAAGCGGTTCCATCGACCTAAAATAAATAAGGAGGAATACCCATGAACTGGTTCAAAAAATTCATGATGGGAAGATACGGCGGAGACCAGCTTTCTGTATGCTTAATCCTTTTTTCGGCAGTTTTGACCCTAACGGCTGAATTCGCTAAAATACCGCTATTGGCAGGAATCGGCTATATTCCCCTCGGTTTTGCTCTTTTTAGAATGCTATCCAGAAATGTATCCAAACGGAGCATGGAGAATTACAAATTTGCCATTCTGATAAGCCCCATGTATTCCTGGTTCCATAAAGCGGGAGAACGATTCCAAAACATCAAAACCCACCGCTATTATAGCTGTCCAAATTGCAAACAGAGCTTAAGAGTACCCCGGGGGAAAGGGAAAATCGTTATTACCTGCCCGAAATGCAAAAAGGAATTTAAAGGAAAATCATAGAATGAGAGCCCGGTTATCTTCCAAAGTGAAATAATCTCGGATCAATCCTGCAGGCAAGCAACGGCATCGTCGCCAGTCACAGGTAATACGATTAAAATTCGGGTTCCCTTCCCAGGCGCGCTTTTCACGTGAATTTGACCCTGATGGACATCAACGATCCATTTCACAATGGCCAGTCCCAACCCACATCCATTTTGGGTTTTGGGACGTACTTTATCCACTTGATAAAAACGGTTAAAAATTTTGGGTATTTCCGTTTCCGGAATACCTATGCCGGTATCTTCGATGATTAGCTTAATCCTATCCTTTTCAGCCAAAGAATTGATGATGATTTTCCCTGTTTCCGGAGTAAACTTGATGCTGTTATCCAACACCGCCCGTAACATCTCTTTTACCAATTTCCGATCGCCAAAAAGCGAAATTTTTTCATTATGTTCCAATACGATTTGATGATTCCCGGCAATGATTCTTGTTTCGCGAAAAACTTCATCAATCAATTCAGCGAGAGCAAACGGTTCTTTGCATAGATTACGGGCGCTACCGTCACTCCGGGCTAAAAAAAGCAATTTTTCGATCAGCTCCGCCATATTGGCGGCTTCATTTTTGATTACCGTAATCGATTCTTGCAGGATCGCCTTATCTTCTTTGCCCCAGCGATCAAGCAAATTGATATAGCCTTGAATCACGGATATCGGAGTCCGTAATTCGTGGGAAGCATCGGAGACAAACTGGTTCTGTCGTTCAAAAGATTGTTGCAGCCGATCAATCATCGCATTAAAAGTGGTTGCCAAATCGGTTAATTCATCCCGGGGTCCGGCGATGTTGATTCGTTGATTTAAATCCTTGATACTGATACTTTGAGCCGTCGCTGTTATATTGGCAATCGGTTTTAGCACTTCACGGCTGATAATGTATCCTGAAAGAATCGAAATCAATATGCCGGAGAATTCAGCCCCAATCATCAGTAATCCCAAAAGTTTCAAAAAGTGAAACTCGTTTTTTAGGCTTTTCACTACCTGCAAATAAGCGTACGATTGATTTTTGACCTTGATCATCCTGTTTTGGTACAATAAATTCCGCTGCAGAATTGCAATTTTATTGGTTTTTAAAGGAATTTTTTCAGGGATTTTAAGGTTGAATTTGGGGGATTCATTGATAATTTTTCCTTGTTTATCAACTATTTTCACATAAATATTATCATTGGACGGTATCCCCAAAACAAGATCCTTATCGACCAAATCCGCCCTTCTCTGCCCGGACTCGTGAAATTGTTCAATTATCATATCCCCGGTATCGGTAACCTGGGCAACCGCTTGTTGCTTCAAGAAGTAATGAACGCCATATAAAATGGAAGCATTGAGCAGGGTTAAAATCAAAAAGAGTATTCCTGCGTACATGGTGGTTAATTTCCAGGAAATCTTGGCAAACCGTATTTTGTAAAATTTCATTCCGCGTTTTGCCCGCACACCTCCTTCATGATATATCCAACTCCCCGGATAGTATGAATCATTTTATCTTCAAAGGGGCCATCGACTTTATCCCGCAAATATTTAATATAAACATCCACCACATTGGCGCCGCCATAATAATCATATCCCCAGACTTTTTCCAGGATGTTTTCCCGGGTCAGGACGATTCCTTGATTGACGATCATATATTCCAACAGGTCATACTCTTTTTTAGTCAACTCAAGGTTCTTCCCCTTTCTGGTAACTTGATGCCGAATCTGGTCCATTACCAGATCCTTAAAATATAACTCTTTTAGGGAAGAGTCCTTCGTCTGATGCCTTAATGCGACCCGCAACCGGGCCAGCAGCTCTTCGATGGAAAAGGGTTTGGTAATATAATCATCCGCTCCGATATCGAGTCCCATTACTTTACTTTCAATATCATCCTTGGCAGTCAGCATGACAATGGGAATGCTCGAAAAATGCCGGATGCGGCGGCAGACTTCTATACCGCTAAGACCCGGCAACATGATATCCAAAAGGATTAGATCATAATGGTTTTGCTTGGCCTTTTCCAAACCCTCCCGGCCATCGGTTCCAAGATCGACTTGATAGCCTTCGTGGCTCAATTCCAGCTCCAGAAATCTGGCAATTTGTCTCTCATCTTCGATAATTAATAGTTTAACGGCGCCCATGAGTATTCTCCAAACAAAAAGTTACATTCCATTTGATATCATTGTAGCAATGTCATTCCATAAAAGCAATCCATCCAAGCGCCTAAAAAAGCACCCCCTGCAAGGGAGGTACTTTGAATAACAATATTTTAAGGCGCTTGAAACTATTATAGCCAAGGCAAAGGCTAAACTTACAATCAATAACTTCTTACTTTTCTTCATTGGCTTTGATCTCCTTTTCATCAATTTTGAATCCATGGTTATCTTAGCCAACAAAGATTAGAATCCAGTTATAAAAAAATTAGAACTGGATTAGAATTGAATGAGAATTCTTCAGCCCTGGTGTACCAACCCTCACCGGGAGCGTTTTTCCTAAAATCGGACTATTGTTGCTCCAATTTTCGATTTTGTCTGCGCCAGAAGTGCTTAAAAAACAGGCTTCCTGTTATTTTAGGCCCCTTTCTTCCTTGCCCCGCAGTTTCCAACGCTGCTTCAATGAACTTCCTTTCTTTTAAAAATGCAATTTTGACAGTATTGGCTAATATTTCATCGGAGACCGCCCGGGAGTTAATTTCCTGAATAAGCTTTTCCAATTCTCCTTCGAGTGCGTCGCGTTCTTCAAGGAACCGGCGTCCATCGACTTGACCCGCTATAATCCGGCGGTGGAGCTTTTCGCGAATCTTCCAGTATTCAATCGCGGCCGGGCCCTCCCGCTCAGAAAAGAAAGGAACTCCTTGAGCCATCCATAATGGCTTAAATACCGCAATACACGGGGTGGATGCCCCGGTCACCCAATAAGTGCTGCGGTTTTGAGTAATGGAAGCAATATAGCTTCCCGTTGTATGATCGCCAATGAATCCGCCGCCATGCATGCAAACACTTTCAAGCGAATGAGTGGAAAATTGACGGCCCTGGACTTTACTTCCATGGCTTCGCAGGATGTTTTTCATGGTTGCTACGGTAATCTGTCCTCCTAGCCTCTCCAGACCGGCTTTGCAAGTTTTCAAACGATGCCTGGCGCGGCTGAAATGAGTAAAAATGTGATCGCTGTAACACTTGCGGAAATTGAAATCTCGACGGCTCCGGCACCATCCTTTATCAACCGCATGGGCCACCAAATCGGGATGACTTCTATCAAAATCCCCTTCAATTGTAAGGCAATTGGAGATGCAATAAATATCGCGTACTTGTTTGGCAACCCAGTAAGGACCTGCGGTCTCCAATACCCAGGCTGACGAGGGATCGGCGATTAAGAACGAATTGTGATAGGTAAAAGACTTTTCATAACCGCAGTTGCCGCCTTGGCCATACCGTTCCAGCAATTCCGCAATCAAAGCGACAGCCTGCTCGCTGCTGCGGCAGCGTTCCAAGGCAAGCCGGGCCAAATCCATCCCGAGCAAACCCGTTTTTTGGTATTTTTCTTTGGTGAATATAGCTTCATTGCCGATATTGAGACCGAATTCATTGGCGCCCATTTCGCAGCCCCAAACCCAGGAGGGCTTTAACAATAATACCTCATAGGTCTCCTCCACCTGGGGAATGGAGATATAGGTGGCGTTCAGTTCTTTCTCAGTGCCGGCGAGATCATACTTCCGCCGGGGCTCATGGATTACCAAATGCGGTTCATTCGGTTGCCTGTCACTGTTCTTGGCAAATAGAACCGAACCATCCCGGGTGGAATTCCCCAAAGCAACCATCGTGTCACACATGAAACGTATCTTCCTCCCGTAGGCTAACCTTTCATTGAGTTTTTCCGCTTACGGCTACATTCGATAATTGAATGGTTTGCGGGCCGCTGAAATGGTTCTCCCTCTGCAATTCCTTTGAGAGAATCATTTTGGCCTGGACTTCCCGGATATTGCCGGAAATCGACCCCCCGGTTACAAAAGTGGTGCCGTTGCCGTCAAAATGGCGGCCGAGCCGGATTTCACCGCCGAAATCACCATTTAGGGGGTCCATCTGAAAATCGGAAAAAGCAAGTAATTCCAAATATGGCCGTTGTTTCATCTCTGGAATCGATTGGCTGCCCCCGCTAAAAATCATATTCCGGATATTTCCGGTCGGGGAAACTCCTAAATATTTACAATATTGAGTATTGCCCCAGTAATTCAAAAGTTTGCCCTGCCGGATGATTTCGACACTGTCAACCGGCAACCCATCCTCATCAAAAGGAATACTGGCTGTGGAATTCTCCATCAAGGGATCCAACTTCATACTGATGGAATCGCCTTGGGAACCGTTATCCATCCCCTGAACATTTTCACCCGGTTTAAAGGTCGAAGTTTGCTCATAAACACTTTGAGCGGCCGATTGGGTATAATAGTACTGCAGAAAATCACGAACCGGCTCTCCGGTGAGTAATACCGGATGACGTTTTAAGGCCGGGGTTGGAACGGCCAAGGCTTTTTCCCTGCTCAACTCCAACATTTCACGGACAACTTGGGTCAATTGCCCGGCCTGGAAGGTTGCAAAGTGAAAGTCTTTATACAATTCGACTTCTTCACCGGATTCCCGCCAGTTGGTTATTAGCTCCAGCTCACCCCGGTAATGCTCTTTCAGCAAATCAACCCCCTGGGAATTCATGATCCGGGTGGTGATTTTATTCAAAAACAGTTCCGCCGAATTAATCCCGCCCCGCTCCAGGGTATCCCCTTCGAAAAGAGCCGCAGTCAATTGGGAAATCCCGTCCGAAAGCGAAACTCCCGCAAAACTGCTCATGGGGACTTGCTGCTTAACCTGCCTCGGCTCTACCAGGGGATAAAATTTATTTTTCACAAAACCGGCTGCATAAGCCGCTTGGTTCATGGCAGTCCGGACTTCATCCTCACGCATGGTGGGATGAATCTGGATTGTGGAGGAACCCCGATAATCATTGCCATCGGCTGAAAAATCTTTATATATCGTGGCCTGAAAATAATGAACCTTTTTACTGCGGTTCATATCCAATTCCTTTTTGATAAAAAAAGCTTCCATCGAATCGGTTCTTTGTTCAACAATTTTATAAACTTTGATCTCCGGAATATCCCTCAATATCTTTTGAAGTTGTTCCATGGTAAGCATTGGCGTCACGCTCCCGATTTTAAATACAATCCGTCAAAATGAAATAACTTTCTTTACCCCAGTCGCACCCTGGTTTTAATATAAGGGCCCCCATCGGAGACCTTCACAAATTCTTTATGACCTTTTCCGCAAGCGCCGGAACCGAAAAGCTCCGCTTTTTCCGAAACCATCGTCACTGCGGAAAGCACTTCCGGAACATATCCGGTCATAATTACCGGCGATACCAGATTCCCGGTCAGTTTTCCATCCACAATCTCTTCCCCTTGCAAAACCATGCATTGGATTCCCCAATTTTTGGGGTCCTCCATCCCGCTCATCATGCCCTCCAAGAGATAGCCATGGCGGATGGAAGCTATCATCTCAGGAAGAGTATCCTGTCCCGGACTAAAGAAAGTATTGGTCATCCGGGCATAAGCTTTGCGTTCATAAGATTCCCGTTTTCCGTTACCGGTAGGTTCCGTACCCAGTCTCAGGGCGGATAAGCGATCGGAAATTCCGGCTTTTAAAATCCCTTGATCAATGACTACGGTATCCTTGGCTAACACGCCTTCATCATCAAAAAGATACGATGATACCTGGTGGGCGGCGGCAGCGCCGTCATGCATGGTAACCAGTTTGGACCCAACCGGTTTCCCCAGGTACTCCCGGGCTTTGGCGCGATTTTTGACGAACATATCCATCTCCACCCCATGGCCAAAAGCCTCGTGAGCAATCAGGCCTGAAACCTCGGGTGAGCAAATTACATCATATTCACCGGGAGGAACCGCCTTCGCATCCAACAACTTCTCAGCCTGAGTGATCACCTTGGCAACGGCCGGCTCCATTTCATCCAACAATTCCGGACCTTTGAGGCCGGAAAAACTGCCGTAACAGTAACGGGTATTTCCTTCCCGCCGTACAATCGGGATTAAGTATCCCTGGCTCCAAACATAACTCTGCTCAAGCCGCTTGGCCGTGGAGATAAATATCTTGGATACCTGGACTTCCTCATAACGGACCCGGAAGTCTACCGACCATTTGGAAAGGGCAAAGCCTTTTTGATGAAGGGTAGTCAAGCGGGTGACTTTTTCTTCAGCACTCATCTGCTGGGGCAGCTTTTGGGCTTCCCCGTAAAAACTTTTCGCTAGCGGCTCCTCTTTGATGAGGGGGTAACGGGCAACGTTGATTCCCAAAACCCCCGGTTCCAGGGGAACTTGAACGCGGAAGCGAATCTCCTGAATAAAAGAATCGAGATCCTGAGAAGGGATTTCATTAAAAGAAAACTCGGAATAAATCGAGTCGTGGTAAACCCGGATCACAAAGCCCCGTTCGGTCCAACGCGACTCGCCAACCTGAATACTGACTTTTTGAACCGCATATTGTTTCCCAACGCTGTCGATACCCAATACCGAAACGTAGGGAAAATGCCGGGATAATTCCGTCACCAACCGGCTCAGGGTTTCGGTTTGAGACATCAGATAAGGCGACATGGCGACTTTCATTGAAATCCTCCATTCTTAGCTCAAATACGGGAATTCACCGGTTTTGGTCAATCTCGCTTTGAGTCTTCCTATGTAAAATATGAAATTAGCCAAAATATATACTTTGTATTTCCATCTTTTAAGAGGTTTCCCTTTTGCTTGCCGAATTTTTTTCCAGTGAATTTCGGGGTTCGATTAAAACCGCCGGACAGTTTAATCCTATTGCCGATACTCCCCGGATTGAATGCGTTCCCACCAGGAACGATGTTCTAAATACCACTTAATGGTATCCAGATTCCGACGTCAAAAGGTATGGTTGGCGTCCAGCCTAAGCTTTTTCTGATCTTCGTAGCATCGATGGCATAACGGCGGTCATGTCCAGGCCGATCTTTCACATATTCAATGGAGGACTCGGATTTCCCGAGGATTCCCAAGATTAGTCTGACGATTTCAATATTGGAATGTTCATTATGACCGCCGATGTTATAAACTTCACCCAAAACGCCATGATGAAATACACTGTCAATTCCCAGGCAATGGTCTTTCACATGGAGCCAATCCCTAACATTCAAGCCATCGCCGTATACAGGCAAAGGTTTATCATCTAACGCGTTGGAAATTATCAAAGGAACAAATTTTTCGAGAAATTGATAGGGGCCGTAGTTATTGGAACAACGAGTAATTAATACCGGTTGACCATAAGTATGAAAGGCCGCCCTTACCAATAGGTCGGCGCCCGTTTTACTGGCCGAATAAGGGCTGTTGGGAGCGAGAGGGGTATCCTCGGTAAATAACCATCGGGTCCAAGACTACCGTAAACTTCATCGGTAGAAACCTGTAAATAACGCGGGACTCTATATTTCCGGGAGAGATCCAACAAAACCTGTGTTCCCAAAATATTGGTTTTTACAAATGCTTTCGGGTTGTCAATGCTACGATCCACATGAGATTCGGCAGCCAAGTGGATCACTCCGTCGAAACCCTCCTGAAAAAGGGGTTCAATTGCCATTCTATCGGTGACATCCGCCTTAAAAAAACGATAATGGGTTGCACCCTTTAAGCCTTCAAGATTATCCAAATTACCGGCGTAGGTGAGATTGTCGAGATTGATCAACTTGTAATCAGGGTATTTTTCACTTAAATAATATAACAGATTACTGCCGATAAAACCGGCGCCCCCGGTTATTAAAATTTTCATCCCTTTCCTCCCGCCTTTAAAAAAAACTCACGAATGGATTTCAATATGAGCTTTCTTCATCTCGATAAGCATATTGAGCATACACGATCAAACGTTTGGCTACCTGTCTTAAATGATGACCATAAGGGGATTTCCCATAACGATTGGCTGCTTCAAGAATCTGCTCCAAAGGAATCCATCCCTGGACATAGGCAATTTCTTCCGGCGCGGCAATCTTGATTCCTTGTCTTTTTTCAATTGTTTTAATAAATTCTGCTGCTTCTAATAAACTATCGATTGTTCCTGTATCGAGCCAGGCGAATCCCTGGCCCAATAATTTCACATCCAATTGACCTTCTTCAAGATACATTCTATTCAGGTCGGTGATTTCCAATTCTCCTCTAAGGCTGGGTTTCAAATTTTTGGCATATTCGACCACCCGGGTATCATAAAAATACAATCCGGTGATGACATAATTTGACTTGGGATGGACCGGTTTCTCTTCCACAGATAAAACCTGCCCTTTATTATCAAGTTCAACAACTTCAAACTGTCTCGGATCTTCGACATAGTATCCAAAAACAGTGGCCCGGCCCTTGTTGTGAGAAGCTTCTTGTAAAAATTTACTTAAGCCATTGCCATAAAAAATATTATCACCCAGGATCAAGGTACAGTCATCTCCTGCAATGAACTCTTCTCCAATAAGAAAGGCCTGCGCCAAACCGCCGGGAGAGGGCTGAACGGCGTATTTAAAATTCACACCAAACTGACAGCCAGTCCCTAATAATCTTTGAAAGTTATGAATATCTTCAGGAGTTGATATAATCAGGATATCCCTAATTCTCAAGGACTAAAACGAATACCCAAAATGAATTGAGTCCTAATTTTCTAGGATATCGTTAAAAGCAAAAAAATCCCCAACTGCCTTATTGGTTGGGAATTTCTATATGAAAATATCTTCAAAAGTATTCAGACCCCGGAGACATAGAATGATCAAAACATTACTAATCGAAAGTTTCGATTACGATATAGTTTTATTGACGATAAGTTGGTTATGGCGAGGTACTCATTGATGGAAACCTCACTCACAATAGGGGGTATATTTAATTATTCCAAAACATATGATAAAGAATGCAGTTTCCAAGTTGATACTTTCTATAAATTAAAGGATATATTAATAGAAAAATATGGCCAACCGACAGAAAATGACCGTGCTTCCTGACTTTTGCGTAAATATACGCAACACTTCAGTAAGCTCACTTAGCCGTTGCGCAGACATACTCAGCCGTCGCGTAGCCCACTCAACCCTTGCGTTGATTTTTCCACCCGGATTCTACCGTAAACAATAGGCCCCTTCCAAAATACAAGAAGTTCCCCCTAAGGTACAAAAACGGCCAAGATTTAGCATCTACAGGATTTACTAATATTGTCAGGATGACAATCCTCTAATCCTTTAATCCAATAAATCGGGGTTTTAAATGACTTCTCTTATCAGCGCCGGTGGGCTTACCTGTTTTTCACTCCAATGAAAGCAATTTACAGCCTCGGTTTCAGCTACACTTGCCCCAACTTTATCTCGCGCATAAACTTCTGCGATAACAGCACCTTTAATTACATAGTCTCCTACTTTGGCAGAAAGTTTAATCCCTACATCGGGTTTAATAATGTCCTCCAATTTATTTCGTCCGGCGCCTAATTTCATAGCGCAAAGCCCCAGTGCCCGGCAATCAATCCGCTCAATCCAACCATCTTTCGGAGCGTACACCGGCTGGACCACCGGCGCCAAAGGTAACAGACCCGGTTCTTCCACGACTCGGGAATCGCCTCCCTGAGCGGTTATCAATTGTTGGAGTTTGGCGGCCCCGGCGCCACTCTCCAACATTTTCTTCATTAATTCGGTTCCTGCTTCCGGTGAGGCTGAACGCTCGGCCAGAAAGGCCATATATCCTCCCAGTATCAGACATAATTCGGTTAAATCAGAGGGGCCTTCCCCCCGTAACGTCCGAATCGCTTCCACGACCTCCAGACTATTACCGATAGCCCGGCCCAATGGTTCATTCATATCGCTTAATACTGCCTTAAAACGGCGGCCCGCCCGATTGCCGATTTCCACCATGGTTCTGGCGAGCTCCAAAGCCTGAGCGTAATCATGCATAAATGCACCGTCACCGAACTTAACGTCCAGTAAAACCCCGTCAGCGCCGGCCGCCAGCTTTTTAGACACAATGCTGCTGGCGATCAAGGGAATGCTTTCAACCGTAGCCGTTAAGTCTCTTAATGCATAGAGTTTCTTATCTGCCGGCACCATATGTCCGCTTTGACCAACCAGGGCAACACCGATTCTTGCCACTTGGCTTAAAAACTGTTCCTGGGGTAAACTGGTTTTAAAACCCGGAATTGCTTCCAATTTATCAATGGTCCCTCCGGTATGGCCCAGTCCTCTACCGGACATCTTGGCAACGGGTATTCCGGCTGAAGCGACCAGCGGGATCAAGACCAACGAAGTCTTATCGCCCACTCCACCCGTACTGTGTTTATCAACCTTGGGACCGGATATTCCGGATAGGTCGATCATTTCTCCGGAACCCGCCATCTCCAAGGTTAAATAGGTGCATTCATCAAAGGTCATTCCTTGAAAATAGACTGCCATGCACCACGCGCTCATTTGATAATCAGGGATTTCTCCCGCCACAAACCCGTGAATCAGATAATGAATTTCATCGCGGGTCAATTCTCCGCCTTCACGCTTTTTCCAGATCAGATCATAAACTCTCATATTTTCCATGCTGTCACCTCAAGTTATGGCGCATTCACGTAGTCATGCTCACGTAAGCTCTTTTATTACAATTTTATCCTGCCAAATCCCAACCCTGATTTCAATATTTCTATAAACCGATCCGGCTGGCAAATTCCTCTCCCACCGGCCATGGCTCGAGATTAAACCAGGCGCATAAAGAAGCCGCGATATCTGCAAAAGTACTCCGGGTGCCAAGGTTAATACCTGCAGGTAATCCAGGTCCCATTATCAGCAAAGGCGTATATTCTCTTGAATGATCCGTACTGGGAGTTGTAGGGTCACAACCATGATCTCCCGTAATTATCAAAACATCACCTTGACCAAGTTTCGGTAAATTTTGGCCGAGCCAATGGTCAAATTCCTGTAAAGCCTGGCCATACCCTTTCGGATCGTTTCGGTGACCGTAAAGCATATCAAAATCAACGCAATTGGCAAAGACAAGTCCCTTAAAATCACGTTCAATGAGTTCACTGAGGAATGCCAAAGTCTCCGGATTGTTGTGGGTATGGTTGGAATCGGTTAAACCCTGGGAACTGAAGATATCCTCAATTTTCCCCACGCCATAAACCGTAAAGCCTGCTTCCTTCAAACGATCAAGCACCGTTTCTGAAAACGGCTTCAATGAAAAATCCTTCCGCCCGGGTGTACGATAGAAAGAGCCCGGTTTTCCCAGGAATGGACGGGCAATCACCCGACCTACTCCATGTTTTCCTTTTAAGATTTCCCGAGCAATTTCACAAAAACCATACTGTTGCTCCAATGGAAAAATTTCCTCATGGGCCGCAATCTGAAAAACACTATCCGCTGATGTATACACGATTAATTTTTTAGTATGAATATGTTCCTCGCCGAGTTCAGCAATGATTTCCGTCCCGGAGGCCGCCTTATTTCCAAGTATGCCATGACCCGTCCTTCGAGTAAATGCATGAATGATTTCATCCGGAAAACCCTGAGGATATACGGGAAAAGGTTGGGGAAGAACGAGGCCGGACATTTCCCAATGTCCGGTCGTGGTATCTTTTCCTGCCGAACGTTCGGCCATTTTTCCAAAAACCACTCCTTCGGCAGTGGAAGAGACGCCTAAAACATCCGTTAATTTACCAAGCCCCGCCGCTTCCATATTCGGTAAATTCAAACCTCCTAAGGCTTTAGCAATGTTGGCCAAAGTATTGCTTCCCTGATCGCCGTAAGCTGCAGCGTCGGGTAACTCACCCACTCCAACACTATCCAGTACAATCAAAAAAATACGTTTGATTTTCATTTTTGCTCCTCGGTTTCATTGACTTCTGTTATTATTATTAAAAATGGGGGCTGGTTTCCCGAGATAATAACCCTGTCCATAGGTAACGCCGATTTCTTTCAAAATCTGTACCGTTTCGGCGCTTCCCACAAATTCGGCCACAGTTTCCAGGTTGAGGGCTTTTGCCAAATCTTGCATTGCCTGAACTAAATATCGCAAGGTACTATCGCTATCCAAAGCACTGATGAAAGCGCCGTCCAGCTTTAATTGATTAACCGGCAGATTTCTTAAGTAAGAGAAGGAATTGAATCCGGCTCCAAAGTCGTCCAAGGAAAATAAGCATCCAAAAGCCCTTAGTCGATTGATCCATTCCTGAGCTGATCTTAAGTCATGAATTACCGACGTTTCCGTGATTTCAAACCCGATTCTTCCCGGCCCAAGCCCATATTGAAGTAAACTGTCTTCAATATATATTAATAAGCCTTCGTCGGCCAGGCTGCTTCCGGAAAGGTTAATGAATATCTGGAGATCCGGATGTTCTTGCAAAGTATACAACACATGGCGGACCATCCAGCGATCAATTTGCGGCATTAATCCGAATTGTTCGGCGGCCGGTAGAAAAACGTCCGGAGTAATAACCGTATCATGACTCTTCAGTCGAATTAAAGCTTCATAATGTTTTATTTGATTGTCTTGCAAACTGATGACCGGCTGGAAAAAAATCAAAAAGCCATCTACTTCCAAAGCGTCTTTAATTAAAGTCACGATTTCATTGGTCTGGGATAACCGGACCATGGTGTTATCCTCGGGATAATATAATACTGCCCGGTTGCGGCCCTGCCGTTTTGCGGTATACATTGCAGTATCGGCTTGAGACAACAACGTTCCCTGCTCATGATTGCCGTCGATAAGCACGAGTCCGATACTGAGTCCCAAGTGAAAACTATGGTTGTCAAATACAAAGCGTTGTTCCTCGATGGTTTGACAAATCCGATCCGCTATGGCTTTTGCTTCATTGATGTCTTCATTGTCAAGCAGCAATGCAAATTCATCCCCGCCGATCCTGGCAAGCAAATCATATTCACGTAAATGTTGCTGCAATAAACGGGTAAAAGTAACCAGTACTTTATCACCTATGGTATGACCCATCGTATCATTGACAACCTTAAAATTGTCCAGATCCATCATCATTAAGGTGCTGGGCTTACCCCGGCGGGCACGGGCAACCCCTTTTTTCAATGCATTCTCCAGTAACCGTCGGTTGGGTAGGCCGGTTAACTGATCATGAGTCGCTAAAAAACCCAACTGTTTTTCCTGTTCTCTCCTTTTGGAATTAATTTCCTGCAAATGAGCGGCCATTTTATCGAAAGATTGAATTAAAAAATCAAGTTCGTCAGCAGGGCGAATTAGCTTGATACCTTTTGAAGGATTGCCTGTCCAATCGTTGAGGCGGATATTGAAATTTCCTTCCGCTAAAGCATTAAAACCATCTAAAATTTTGGCAATTCTTTTACCCAGTAAAATATTGGTCAAAACATAAATAACTATCAATAAAGCGAGAATTGCTGCGCTTGAGCTCAGTAAAGCGATTACAAAAAACTCTCGGCTTTGTTTGATGAGTAAATTTTTGGAAAAGGAAATTTTTACATAAACCGGTGGTTGAAGTCCTGTACGGGCTTGTAAATAAGCATCCAAAGTTTTGGAAGTCTCCAAAAAAAACCGGGGCTGATTTCCTAAAACCGGCACTGCCACTTTTTTCCCAATTCTTTTGATGTTTTGATGCGCTAAAATTTTTCCATTTTGATTGAGTACCGCGACGTCAACAATATCCCCGGAACTATTATAAATCTGCTTGCAAAGATTGCTAAAACCATATAGAGAACTCTCCGTGCCAAAAGTTCCTATGGTGTAGTTGACTCTTTCCAGCAAAGGACCTGCCAATGCTGCTTCTCTTAAAAATATTTGATTTACCATGTGATGCCGGTTTAAACTTTGGAAAAGCGCAGCATCTACCGTAATAATGATTAAAACAGTAATCCCCAGAGTTCGGAACATGTTCATAGAAATTCTTGGGGTCTTCATTGCAAATACCTTTCAAAATCTTTTGCTAATTTCGCGATAACAATGTGGATTTTAACTATTTCGCCGTTTTTAAACATTTCCCTTTTTGGAAGAGATTTCCAGGCAATATTTTAAAGTGATTTTAGAATAAGTATAACTCTTTTTTCTTTTTCCATAAACTCTAGCCAATCCCTTTTCGGCCCCGAAAATTTTTGAAGTTTAACATCTCAAAAAAGAGCCGGAAAAAAGGGTTATTGGGGGGCGAACCTCCAAGAAACTTTTTCCCGGCTCCTTTTGGGCCAAAAATCGAACTGCAAATTTAAGGATTTAACTGTTCAAGCCGTTCTTTAATCTTCGCTGCCTTGTCTTTAAAAGTCGCCAATTTTTCCCGTTCTTTGGCAACGACTTGAGCCGGGGCTTTGGCCACAAAGGAT
The DNA here is from genome assembly GCA_023429995.1 of Bacillota bacterium. GTDB lineage: Bacteria > Bacillota > UBA4882 > UBA8346 > UBA8346 > UBA8346. The sequence continues at coordinate 29,558 of JAEZCE010000076.1, forward strand.
TCGCTATTGATCCGCGACTCAAGTTTTCCTATTTCCGCCTCTAATTGGGAATACTCTTTTGATAAGCGTTCCTTTTCTTTTGCCACATCGACCAATCCGGCTACCGGCATAAAGATTTTAATGCCGGCCGCGACGGCGCTGATGGATTTCTCCACCTTATAGCTCTCGTCGCTTATCAACGTAAAATCGCCCAATCCGGCCATACTGGAAATATATTGCGTATTCCGTTCCAAAACCGCCTTTTTAGCGGCTGAACTAACAAACACGGCCTCGACTTTCTTCTGAGGCTGAACACTGGCTTCTGCCCTGATATTACGAATCGTCCGAACAACTTCAATTACATCTTCCATTTCGACTTCGTCCGCTATAAACTGATTTTTTTCATTTCCGGCGGGCCACTCCGTAATCATAATGCTTTCGCCTTCATGAGGCAATGCCTGCCAAACTTCCTCCGTTAAGAAGGGCATAAAGGGGTGCAATAATTCCATAGTCTGCCGTAGTACCCTGGCCAAAATGGATTGAGCAGTTTTTCTTTCTAAAGAATTCTCCTCCTGATAAAGACGGGGTTTTGAAAATTCAATATACCAATCACAATATTCATTCCATAAAAAATCATATAACAATGAAGCTGCGGCCCCTAAATCAAAACGTTCCAAAAGCCTGGTGACCTCGGCCGTCACTGTTTCCATACGGGACAAAATCCATTTATCGGGAAGCGTCAACCACTCTTCGGGTAAAGAAACGTTTTGCCCTTTGGCGAAAGAATTTAGCATGGTAGAATGCAAATCATTGACCAAATCACCCTGGATGGCCATTTCTTTCTCATAATGCATCAGTACGAAACGGGCGGCATTCCAAATTTTATTGGTGAAATTACGGCTTCCTTCGACCTTCTCCATTTGGAAGCGCTGATCCTGGCCCAAAGCCGTCCCGGTAGCCAAGGTGAAACGTAAAGTATCCGCTCCAAAATTGTTGATGACCTCCTGAGGATCAACAATGGTCTCCGGCCGGGATTTGCTCATCTTTTTGCCAAACTTATCGAGGACCAGTCCATGAATTAACACTTTCTTAAATGGTATTTCTTTTTGGGACTCCATCCCCATGAAGATCATCCGGGCCACCCAGAAAAAAATAATGTCTCTACCGGTTACCAGCACCGAAGTCGGATAAAAATGCTTTAGTTCTTCGGTTTGTTTAGGCCATCCCAAGGTTGAAAAAGGCCACAGTCCGGAAGAAAACCAGGTATCTAAAACATCCGGATCCTGCTCCAGCTTTTTACTGCCGCATTTGGGACATGCTGCGGGATCGGTGCGGGAAGCAATCACCTCATGACAATCACTGCAGTACCATACCGGAATCCGGTGTCCCCACCACAATTGTCTGGAAATACACCAGTCCTTGATATTTTCCAGCCATCCCAAATAAATTTTGGTAAAACGTTCCGGAACAAATTCGATCCTGCCATCGAGCACTGCCTGAATTGCCGGCTCGGCCAGGGGTTTCATTTTAACAAACCATTGCTTGGAGATTAAAGGCTCAATAATGGTGTCGCAACGGTAACATTGGCCTACCGCATGGTTGAGTTCCTCGATACCCACCAAGTAACCTTCCTGCTGCAAGTCCTTTACCAGGGCTTCCCGGCAGTCATAGCGGTCCATTCCGGCATATTTACCGGTATCCTGAGTCATCTTGGCGTCAAAGTCGATGACTGTAATCTGTGGCAGATCATGGCGCATGCCCATTTCAAAGTCATTGATGTCATGGGCCGGAGTTATTTTAACGGCGCCGGTGCCAAAACTCATATCCACATAGGCATCGGCGATAATCGGGATTTTGCGGTTCATAACCGGCAGGATGACTTCTTTTCCGATCAAATTTTTGTAGCGGGCATCATCAGGATGAACAGCCACCGCCGTATCCCCCAGCATTGTTTCGGGACGGGTGGTGGCAACCTCGATGAAACCGCCGCCATCCGCCAACGGGTATCGAATATGCCATAAATGCCCCTGCCTGTCCTCATGTTCCACTTCAATATCGGAGATGGTGGTATGGCATTTGGGGCACCAATTAATCAAATAGCTTCCGCGATAGATTAATCCTTTTTCATAAAGTTTGATGAAGATTTCACGGACTGCCTCCGAACAACCTTCGTCCATTGTAAAACGTTCCCGGTCCCAATCACAGGACGCGCCCATTCTTTTCAGCTGTTTGATAATCGTTCCGCCGTACTGCTCCTTCCATGCCCAAACCCGTTCCAGGAACTTTTCCCGTCCCAAATCATGTTTGGTAAGCCCTTCCTTAGCCAAAGCCTCTTCTACTCTGGCTTGGGTTGCGATACCGGCATGATCGGTTCCCGGCATCCAAAGGGCATTATAACCTTGCATCCTTCTCCAGCGTATTAAAACATCCTGTAAAGTATCGTCGAGCGCATGGCCAAGATGAAGAACTCCAGTCACATTAGGCGGTGGAATCACAATGCAATAAGGTTTTTTATCCTTCTCGACTTCTGCGTGAAAATACTTTTTTTCGAGCCAGATCCGGTACCATTTTTCCTCAACGCTTTGAGGGTTATAAACCGTTGGTAAACTCATCCTCATAAACCTCCCTTTAAAATTACGATCCCTTTAAAAACTGTTTCTTGAATTCATCCCAAGCTTGCTCCAAGCTAAAAATCGACCCGGAACAATAAAAAAAGACCTCGCCTAAAAAAGGACGAAAGTCTTAACCTCCGTGGTACCACCTAATTTCCCGAATTTACGGGCTCTTTATGCTGTAACGGGCGACCCGACCGGAGCTATTGAAACGTTCCCCCCTACTTTCAAACACAATGAGAGCGTTCGTTCAACCGGTAACTCCCAGGCGACCTTCAACTTTTCCCGGGAAGGCCTTGCACCAACCGGCCCTTCGCTTGCCCGCCAAAAGTTTACTCCTCCTGATCACTGTCGATATAAAATATCCGATTTGCTTTTTTAGATTATACAATTTACGAATATGAGTGTCAAGACATTCGTATTAACCCCCTAAACATATACCTTTTCCACATAAGGAGATGTCATGACCCCAAGCAAACTCCAGTAATTGGGCAAAAATTGAACCGTCTCACCGACTTTATGGTTTCCCCCAGCCGCTATCACCATATAATCACTACTGCCGCCCATTATCCTAAGATCCGGATTTAACGGTTGCAGCCCGGAGAGGGGTGTATCCTGATGGCCCAAATTGATCAAGAGCCGGATTCCCGAGTCCACCTTGGGCAAATCCGGTTTCCGGCCAAATGCATCCATCCCGATTTCCCCATCCGTCTGGTCCGGTTTCCACTGCGCCTGCGTAATTTCCGCTTCTACAATAAAAGCATCGTGATATAACTCCGGAAGAATAGTTCCATTCAAGGTTTCCCGGCCGAGAAATATTCCTTCCCCGACCCGCAAATGGTTGACTCCGGGAGGAATTTCCCCGGAATATAATAAAGGCAAACAGCTGGAATTTCCGCCGGAGATATATTCCATCTTTTTTCCGCATTCCTTTTCGATATCCCGGGCTAAATTTACTAATTTCCTTAATTTAGCGGGTGATGGCTTCACACCCGCAAAACAGGAAAAGTTGCTCCCAATCCCTTGAAGCTGGATATTGGGCAATTGAACGCAGCGGCGCGCCAGTGGGAGCAAATCATCTTCCAGGACTCCTTCACGCCGGTCCCCCAAATCAACCATTAACAAAACCCGGTGAGGGGTGGGGCTATTCGACCGGCTCAGCGCTTCCAAAGCGGCCGGCTCCGTATTCAAACTGATGTCGCTATATTTTACAACTTCGGGAATCCGGCTAAGAGCCGGCAACCGCAAAAGCATTTTTGAAACATCAGGGTAAGCTGGGAGAACCGCTAAATTCTCCAGCCTGGAATCGCCAATATTGGTGAGACCGGCATCGAGCAGGGCATGGAGAATCCGGCTATGCCCCGCCACTCCTTTGACCACCGCAGTCAGGGTAATACCCGCCTGTAAACACCGTTGTTGAATTCTCCGATAATTATGGACGATTTTTCCCAAATCAATCAATACGCGGGGCAGGTTATTCATTTTGGCGATTCCCTCAGGGAAATCGGTTTAATTTTCCGGAGATATTGACGGATAACCTCTTCATGACCCCGTTCCGTCGGCTGATAATAATGGCGGCCTCTGATATTTTCGGGCAAATAATCCTGTTCCACATAACCGCCTTCATAATCATGGGGGTAACGGTAACCGACGCCATCTCCCAATTTAGCCGCACCCGCATGAGAGGAATCCCGAAGATGGGAAGGGACGATTTGGTTCTCCTCATCCCGGACATCCGCCATGGCCTGGTGGATCGCCTGACAACTGGCATTGGACTTCGGGGCGGTCGCAATATAAATGGCCGCTTGGGCCATGGGAATCTGGGCCTCGGGTAAACCGACCATCTCCACTGCCTGCGCCGCCGCGGTAGCTACCAAGAGAGCCTGAGGATCGGCGTTCCCTACGTCCTCGGCGGCATGAATCATCATCCGCCTGGCAATAAACTTGGGATCTTCTCCGGCTGTGATCATCCGGGCCAGGTAATAAACTGCCGCATCCGGGTCCGAGCCCCGCATGGACTTGATAAAAGCTGAGATTGTATCGTAATGGGCCTGTCCGTCTTTATCATAAACCAACGGCCGCTGCTGGATACAGTCGGCGATAATTTCAACGGTCAACCGGCGGATACCGCTTTCCGGATCGGGCTTGGTGGTCAAAGCAGCCAGTTCCAAAGCATTCAGCGCCACCCGGGCATCCCCGTTGGCGACATTGGCCAGATGAGCGATAGCGTCCTGATCCATTTGCACATGAAACTCCGCCAGCCCTCTTTCTTCATCAACCAGCGCTTTATGAATAATTGCTTTCAAGTTCTCGCCGGTTAGTGAATACAACCGAAAAATCATGCTTCGGGAAACCAAGGGCGAATTCACCTCATACAAAGGGTTTTCGGTGGTGGCGCCGATTAACAAAATCGTACCTTCCTCAACGGCAGGCAACAAAGCGTCCTGTTGCGATTTGTTAAAGCGGTGAATCTCGTCCACAAAAAGAATGGTCTTGGTTTGATACAATTGATACCGTTCTTTCGCTTCGCCGATGACTCTGCGGATATCGGCCACCCCAGCCGTAACCGCGTTAATACTTTCAAAACGGGCTTTGGTTGTTTGGGCAATAATCTGTGCCAAGGTTGTTTTGCCGGTGCCGGGCGGCCCGTAAAAAATCATCGAAGTCAGCCGGTCGGCCTCAATGGCCCTTCGCAACAAACGTCCCGCGCCCACAATTTCTTCCTGGCCCACAAATTCATCCAGGGAACGCGGACGCATCCTGGCGGCAAGCGGAGCTTCTTTCTTTTTTTGCTCTTCGGAAATACTTGAAAATAAATCCATCCTGAATCACTCCATCAATTCCATTGAAATCTGCTTTTCCTGCTGATCTATCTTTTACCAAAAGCCGGATAATCCTGCTTGTTTTGATAAATAAAAACTCGGGCAGGGGAGTTTCCACCATCGACTCTGCCCTTGAAAAGATTTCCGGTCGATAAACCCATTGAATGCTGGTATAATGGAATTTACATGCGCAGTGTTGAAGGGAGGTATGAATATTGTCTTTGATGAGACAAATGCCGAAAGCAGGCAAGCAAGGCTTAATTTTGGGGGCCTTTCTATTTTTGATGATCAGTACCCTGACCTTATGGGCGGGCGAGGGCCGGCCTTATCGAAAAAAAAGTCCCGGCGCTCAAGGACTCAAGATAAGCAGCATGATAAAACCAAAGATGTTATTCACGCAGAATATTCTTCAGCAACAAACGTTGATTAATCCGGAACAATCAGCGCCACCGGTTGAAAAAGCGGCGGCGAAACCCCAACCCAATCCGGAGGCGGTTGTCCGGACCCGGCCGGTTGGAGAAGATGAATTCCCGTGGCTGGCCCGAATCATTCATGCCGAGGCCGGCGGGGAATCAGTCAAAGGACAGGTGGCAGTGGGGGCGGTATTGCTGAACCGTATAAAATCGGGTAAATTCCCCCGGTCGATCAAGGCGAATATCTTTCGGCCCGGAGAATTTGAATCCGTATCCAACGGCTATATCTGGTCTAACCCCTCATCTTCTTCCTACAGGGCGGCCCGTTTAGCCCTTAAAGGATGGGATCCCACTCACGGTTCGCTCTACTTTTTTAATCCGGCCAAGTCAAGTTCAAAATGGATTTGGAGCCGGCCGATTTATACCGTGATTGGGCAGCACAATTTCGCCGGATAGCCTTCTATCGATGACAAATCCGTTTAATCTTTGATTTGTGTCTCCGGTGTCTTTGTGGTAATGCTTTTTAAGCCACAGAGACACGGAGTAACCAACTTTAGTTCATCACTGACCCATTTGCATCATTCGTATTATTTAAATCCCCGGCCGGGTTGGTTTTTTGAATCTTCATCAACTCAACGGAGCCTTTTGAACTGACCATAAACCGGAACGTCCTGCCGTATTTCTCTTTATAATCCAGTTGCCAATGGTCGTAATCATAATTGATTCCTTCTAATTTGCCGAGTTTGATGTCTTTATAGGCCGCCCAGGTCTCCACGGCCCGTTTGGCTTTGGAAAGTGTGGTGATTTCCCCGACTTCAACCTCACCATCGCTGCTAAAAACGTTCCAATTATATTTGGGGGAAAATCCGGCAACTTGAGCGGGTAATTCCCAATCCCCGGCTTTTAATCCCACGCTGACCCGGTATGGACCGGATAATTGCTGCTTTTTAATGTTACCGGCATGAAAAGTCAGATCAATCAAACGGTGAGTTGGCGACCATACAAAGGGTAATACCGTGGTGCCCACCGCCACCCAATGACCATTTTTCATGGCCTCAAGGTTGCCGGTAATAATAAACTGACCTTCCTGGTATGCTTTTAATTCAATCTTAAAATGGAGTTCTTCGGCCAGTTTGTCATGGTTGTTGTCCACTAAAGTAAAACTGCCGGGAACCTCCAATTCCACCTGCTGATCCAGGACTACTTCCGTGGGAGCCGCGCCGGTAGGGATCAGGAACATCATCAGAACGATCAAAATAGCCGATGCGACAAGTATTTTTTTCGCCATTATATCACTCCGTCTTATTTTCGGAGTAATTTCGGGAATTGTTCTGACAATCCTTTATGTAATATCCGCCAACTATGAGAAGGCTAACCTTTTGAGAGCATTTATCACATCGGACTTATTCAGCGGCTTTAAGAAAAAATCATGGGCACCGGCTTTTAATCCTTGAACAATAACGTCCTTGGAGGAACTGGTGCTGCAAATAATGATCTTAACCTTGGAATCAAGTTCTTTAAAGAATTGAATGGACTCGATCCCGTCCCATTCCGGCATGAATAAATCCTTAATGACCACTTCCGGATGGAACTCATGAAATTGCCGGCAGGCTTCTTGATAAGTGCCCGCTTCCGAAACTTCATAACCGGCTTCAAGTAAAAAATCTTTTAGCATCGCCCGGAGTAGAGGTGAATCATCAACTATCAGGATTTTCACCATAACCCCCCCAGTTTAGCGCAAGTTCTCCTTGAGAAATTGCCAATCAACATAGATATATAAATATTGGCCCTCTCCAAAAGGAATTTCGGGACTGACCCCATTGAAAAAAAGACAGTATGTTATTCGTGAAAAAGCTTCGCTCTCCTTCCGTTGTTTTGGAAATTTTATCAACTGGGCGGTAACTCGCCGTTATGAACTTCATAGCTCCAATTTCGCCCTTGATTATTATCCCAGTTTAAGGCATCATCCCGAAAGCAAAAATTAAACTTGGACGGCTCATCGACCTGAATTGTAACCGACCAACCTCCATCGCGGGTTTTTTTCATTGGAAGATCCACGATCTTGTCCCATCCTCCCGAGCCGTATCCGGCATGGAGAAATATTTTACTCGCGCCGCTATCGGCAAGAAGTCCCTTATATTTGATCTTCACTTCTTCACCAAGAGTGATCGGCACCGGATCCAGATAAATTCCATCCACCGTTTCTTCCATTTTTTTACGGGGCATCAACTCAACCTCCATTTTTAAAAAGTAAAACCAGGAGTTTTTAGTTTATCCGTAAAAATAGCGAATTAAACATGGAATTCATTCAAAGTGAAATCTGAATATTTTGAGCCCACGAAACAAAATTTAGGCCAAGTTGTGGATTATAATTGGGAATTATGATAATATTTAAAGTTAGTAATTGAAATACGAGGTGTGAAAAATGTCTCATCATTTTCCCCAACCTGTAGCGGTTAGCGAATTTGGCCGTAAAGCGCAGATCAATATCCGTTTATCGGACTTTGAGATTCCCCCCATGCAAGATATCCTTTTAATCGGAAAAAAAGCACCCATCGGACCGGAAGCCGTTCGCAGAATGGTTGATGCCATGTCGCCCGAACAATACGAAATCATAAGCCTGGAACATAACTTTTTTGAAGCGCTCGTGATTAAGAAGTCTTTATTAAAACAAATAGCGAAGGAAAAATTATTGCCCATTATTTTGGAAGAAGGAGAATTAATCGGCTCGGAAGAGTTGGTAATCAAAGCGCAGATCAATATTGTTTATGAAATAAACCGGAGTATTTCCTTGTAATGACTAGTATAAAAAAAATAATGACCGATGGAGTAATTACAATAAGTCCCGACTGTTCGGTGCGCAAAGCAATCGCAATGATGGAACAGTATCAAATCGGATGTTTCCCCGTGGTGGAGAACAATCAACTCTTAGGCCTGATTACTTCCAGGGACACCAGAATCAACCATCCAAACCGCTTGGTGGCCGACGCCATGAGTAAGAAGGTCATTACATTATCATCCAAGGATTCGGTGTGGGAAGCGGAAAAACTTTTAAAACAATATAAAATCGAACATTTAATTGTCACGGAAGATAGCCATCTGGTGGGTGTGGTTACCAAGGCGCAACTATACGCTGAATTGGGGAAATATGTTGATTCCCTTACCGGTTTGTATACGGCTGATTTTCTTCGGCATAAAGCTTTGGAATTATTGCACGAAGGAAAGGAAATCACCATCATTTTTTTTGATGTAGACAACTTCGGAATGGTTAACAAAAATTTCGGCCATATCATCGGCGATGAAATCTTATGCAAGGTTGCTGAAATCCTATTCAATTCGATTGATGGAGAGACGGATTCCTTATGTCGTTATGCCGGTGACGAATTTTCAATCTTAACCATTAAACATTACCATGTGGCTTTGGATTTGACGGCACAGATAACGGATGCCCTCCGGACCGCAGACTGGCCCAATAATCTCAAGGTGACTTTGTCGAGCGGTATTGCCGGAGGAACACCCATTACCGGCCATCACGAGGATTTCGTCAAACTTATCAATAAACTTATCAACAAAGCCAGTTTGGCTTCTACAAAAGCTAAACGCGAAAAAAACGTTTCTTAAACCTAAAAGATGAAGTCTGCCGCCAAGGCGCGGGGGACTACTTTCCCAACCTGTCGCCGATATTTCTCAAGGGTCTCAAAACCTTGCCAAACTTCAGGGGATGGCGCTCTTTAAAATAGCGTCGCCGCGCCACAAATCTCCCGACCATGATCGCTTTCGCAATCCATGGTATATTGGGGTTAAGCAGATTGTTCAAAAGCGCCCCATCCACCTTCAGCCAGATGTTTTGCAACCGTTTGGAGCGCCGGAGCATTTTCCCGGAATCCATACCATTTCATCCTTTTGACTTTAAATAATAACGAAGCGCGCTACCGCCCAAAATGTTCCGACTCGGATTCCGCATCCTAAAAAGGCGTCACTATAAATAAGCAGAATGCGAAACATATGTTTGTTCTATCATGCCACGAACAAACGTTCTGGAAAAGGCCTCCGGTTAAAAAAAATAAAAGTCCATGCAGTGGCCCTCTCCCGTTTCGACGGGCGAGGGATTATGATTGCCTATGTTTCGCCGCCCTGCTCCTTCCCATGCTCCAGCATAAGGTAGCGGGGGAACCGGCTTCTTCGGGTAAGCCCTAGAGATAGGGGCCTTACTTGAGCTCTCCGTTATTGCCGAGCACCTCCAGCATGATCAGAGCGCCGAGCTTAAAACCATATGCAAAGGAAGCGTAAGTTTCCATCACGCCTGAGTCGCAACCCAAATCCAAAAGCCCTTCCAGGGCCTTGTAATCTTCCACCGGGAGTCACTTTTGCAACGTTTGCTTGATATCGGATTTTTTTTGGTTTAAGGGACGATACTCGGGATCTTGGGGAACGATCCGTTCGAAGGGGAAGATATGGCCGTAAAATAATTCTTCCAGAATGGATTTCAT